>NZ_RYFD01000093.1 GCF_004138135.1 Candidatus Oscillochloris fontis | reverse complement strand
CGCTACGGGCGACGCAAGGAGCATGATCTGGCACGAAAGACCGTCTTTATCCGTACATACGTACTGCGTAAGGTGAGATAGTTAGTACCCATTCGTACAGGTAAACGCTTGGGTACAGAATCAAAAGAGCCGACCCTATCGGGTCGGCCATAGCGTAGGGGCGAAGCATCGCCGGTTATAAATAACCGAATCCAGTGATAAATCCGCAGGCGATGCTTCGCCCCTACTTCTTCAACACCACGCCGGTTATAAATAACCGAATCCAGTGATAAATCCGCAGGCGATGCTTCGCCCCTACTTTTTCAACGCCACGCCCGCATCAGCGGATGATCGCGCAGCATCTGACGTGCATCCTTGAGCAACGCCCGCACCCGCGAGGGATGGAGATTGACCATCTGGGCAATCTCCGTCGTTGTATGCAACTTCATCGTATGCCAAAAAAACATCAACACCAAACGCTGACCACCATACTCAAACAAAATCTCGCGGGTCTGATCGACCAAGATCTGATTAAGCATTGACTGCGCGGGATCATCATTCGTATCCTCATCAGAAAGATCCCCATCAGGCAACCCATCAAGCGATTCGGGGCGCTGCGCACGCTTTTGCGCTAAGGAATCACGCACATAGCGATTGATCGTATTCACGACCACCGAACGTACCCACGTATCCAAACTACTCTGGTAATTAAACGAGGGCAAAGAGGTAAAGAGTGCAAACTGCGCCTTCTGGTTGAGATCATCAACATCAACCGCCGCATCACTCGACCAATTCATCCGCAACTTACACAGAATCGCAACCACACGCTGAGTCCAGAATAGCCACTGATCATCATGGGCGGGATGACCATGATCGCGCAGCGCCTCAACCAAAGCATGATTGGCATGGTAATAGCCACAGACCTTACGGAACTCCGAGAACCCCACCTCTGGTTCCAGAACCTGCTGGAGCGCAGCCAGATACGCCTCAACCATCTGTGCTGTGGTGACAAGCCCCATTCCGACTCCACACTCAGCGCCATGATCCAGGAACGCCAACAGGTAGAACAGTCCTCGCCCTGATTCATACCAACTCCTCACCTATTGCGAAGCAAGCAGCGAAGCAAGCAGCGAAGCAACAAGCGCAACCAAAGCGACGGCCAACAACGAATGACGATCCAGGGGATCAGAACCCCTCTGAACCTAGACCATCACTGCACCATGCAGTTCCCCGCAGCGAGCCGGGTAAGAAGATACCATCGGTATTGTGAGTTAGGATAGGACAATGCCATTACCAGCACAGACACATTCTGTGTGTAAAATAATACAAAAACCGCTGTGCCGAATGAGAGGAAAGTGCTCGTATGAGAAATAAATCAATCGTTACGATCCGCAACTGGATTGCTCTACTTCTCTATATGTCATTTCGTCATCACTGCACGTAAGTGTAGCAAAAAGACGGCTACAGCACAAGAGTCACTTTGGATACAAAATCCGAACGAATTGCGACAAGCGCTTTATGCCGGTCATGGAAACCATTACTAGTAGAGGGGAACATGCGCCCCAAAAACGGAACCATTATACCAAGGAAGGCAGGGAGACGTATGTCCGAGCTACAAACCATGCGCGACGTCCTCACCGTTGACGAAGTCGCCGAATACCTACGCGTAAGCCGCGCCACGGTGTGCCGCTGGTGCGTGCAGAAGCGGCTCCCGGCCTTCAAGATCGGCAAGGGCTGGCGGGTGCAGCGCAGTGATCTGGAGGGGTATATACGGGGGGGGAGTGTGGTGCGGGTTGGGGGGGAGTGAGGGGGATAGCATGCCTCGACTACGTAATGAAGCATTGCCCTCTAATTGAGGACAATGCTTCAACTTATATATGGGGTGTGACGTATAGTTTCGGGAAATGTGCCAGAAGGCTCCGCCGAGCGACCTCGGCGGCTAGGTGCATGCCGTCCTAATGCGACTATGTGCCACTATGCAAGGTATGGTATACTCTAGGTAGGAATGTGCGAAAAACAGCCACAGTGAGGCATGATATGGAGCTATCTTCTGTTCAGTTATCAGTTGAAATTCCCATCCATACTGAGGATAGCTTTATCATTGAATGTCGTTTTGACACGAATAACAATGATACTGATAAAAATATCTTTCAAATACCCTTTTCTGAAGAAAATAGTAGATTAATTGCGGATATTAGAGCTAAAATTAACCTCAATAATAATAATAATAATATTTATTTGAAATTTATGACTAATCAACCACGCCTTAATCGGTTGCGTTGGTTGAGTTGGGAGGAACTATTTAATGAAAAAAGCCTTCTGGTGCGTAATAGTCGTGATGTTATTACCGGAAAAAGTTGTATCAAATTTCGCTTTTACAATGAAAATCTTAATTTCAATCAACAAAAACAAGATATGCAATTTTTAGAAGTGGGAATAAAATCCTCAAACTTAGAAGTTTATTTTAAAAACGAATCAAACACATATAGTTGTATTAGTGATGTCATAAAAGAGCTTTCACTGAAAAAAGATTTATGTTTATTTTGGTTGAAATTACAAAAATACGACAAAGAATCAGACCGTCAATATGTTCTTAATCAGATATGGAGGGAATTTATTTCGTTAGAATTACCTGCTTTGGTAATCCTTGATCATGAAGAAACAGAAAATATTAAACTATTTAATGGTAGTATTACTAATACTCTATCCAGGATTACCCCTCGTCCTATGCTCTTTATTCGTGATCAAATGGTAGAATTAGTAAACATTAAAGAAGATATCGAACATAGTTTAGGTGGAAATGAAAGTATTGGTCTGAAAATTACAGATATAGTACTTAAAGAAAAGGGTGAATTACCCGAAAATTTCTACGGTCTATTTCCCAAATTAAAAAATGGTATATTGATTGAAAATTCACAGTTATTTTTGCTTTCAGGAGAAGAAAAACTGTCTGATCGCGTTGTTTTTGTGGATACTCGTTATAAAAAAATTTTTCATGCTCCGATAGGGAGTCGAAAGTATTCCAAAATTAATATTGATAATTCAGTTAGTATATTAATTGATAATTTAATTAATAAAGAAGATTTAGTAGGATTAGATTATGATGAATGGTATACACCAGAATTGTATTTACGACAATCAATTATTTCCGATATTGATATTCAAAAAAATATCGAATGGATTAAGCTTGATGCTGAGTTTTCAAGCAAAAAAGAGATAAAAATAGAAGAAATAATGAATAATATTAACGGTAATTTGTTGGTAATAGGAGATTATGCAGTTTGTAGTTATGAGTTTACCCATCGTCTCTGTCGTTATCTCTATAATAACCATCAAGCAATCCCTATTTACTGCAACCTTAGTACATTATATGGTTCGTATGATAATTGGCCGTATGATTGGTTGTTAGATATTGGGAATATTAACTCCAAGATCGTTGATAATTTACTGAAACAACGAATATATTTTATATTTGAGGGCTGTAGTCAAATAAAACCTGAAAGATGTGATGAGATTTGTGAGCGAATTAAGAAATTACAAGAAAAAGAAAGCTTTAATGTTATTTTCGTTCTAGATGAAGATAATGATGTCATTGCAAATCAATTTAATATTCACTTTAAGATCGTCTTAAATAAACCAAGACTTCAATCGATCCTTCAAGAACAAGAAGATACTGATTTTCTTGATGATATTATACATGATTACTGTAAAAAAGAGCTTAAAAACGGTAAACTCTTTGATTTGGTGGCCCACATCTACCAATGTGAACCAATTTCTGGCACAGATATTGTTATGTTAAAAATTCAACCAAAGGGTTGGTTAGTTATTAGTAGCTTAATGGTTGGTATTTTGTTCTTTCTGTTTACTTGGATTTTGCTTTCTTTATTTAAAATTCACGCCATCGAGACGTCTTACCTTATTATTATCATAGACTCAATTATTATTGTGTTAGTTTCTTTTCTTAGAATAAAATATACACACAAGTTTCCTTTTGCTAACGGATTGAGATTTCGTCGTTTAGGAATACAAAGTAATACAATACTCACTACACTAGAGTCGCTAATAGTTGTTCTTTTTGGGATAATAATAGGAGTTGTTATAGGAATTGTTAATGGGACTATTGTAAACAACAATGATTTACTTAATAACTGGCCTGATATTTTACTTTTAGCAGCAATGGGTTTTATGATAGGTGTAGCTACATCGGGGGTTGTGCTAGTACATAAACTTTAAAAATCGCCTATCGTTGTATTTTTCTACGAATAGGTGATGCACGTATGCC
>NZ_RYFD01000007.1 GCF_004138135.1 Candidatus Oscillochloris fontis | reverse complement strand
GGCACCTCATCGGCGGGCGTAGGCACCGCCATCGTTGGCGCATCGGCCCCGCGCAACCAATCGGGCACCTCATCGGCGGGCGTAGGCACCGCCATCGTTGGCGCATCGGCCCCGCGCAACCAATCGGGCACCTCATCGGCAGGGAAATCGGAAGCCCCCCCCGCATCACTACTGGAGACACCCTGAAGCCAATCGGGGACATCAGCATCTTGCAGCGCCGCCTGTGGATCGGGCGTTGCATCATCCTTCAGCCAACCAGGGGTATTCCCCTGATCGGGCAGATCAGGCAGATCGAACGAATCGGGCACCGCTTCCAGCAGCCATGAGGGTATACCATCCTGCTCGTCAGGTACAGCACGAGGCGGTAGGGGCGGCTGAACCACAGGTGGTTCAGCCTCAACCTCACCACTATCTTCAGTCAGCCAATTCGAGGCCATCGGGTCAAACACCGGCATGACTACTGGCGCATGTGCTTGTGCTTCTGGGGCTGGAGTTGGCTCATCAGAAGCCATCGTCTCCAAGATCTCAGAAGGACTGACATCACGTAACCAATCCGGCACCCCACTCTTTACATCAATTAGCTCTGAAGGTGTTGGCTTGGGTTCAACCGGTTCGGGTTCTTCCTCTTGGCCAATACTGCGCAGCCAATCAGTCGCACCGACAGGCATCTTAATCCGTGAGGTGGTCGTGGTGGTAGGTTCTGGAGTTGGATCAGGCTCAGCTTCAGCCGTATCTGGCCCCGCAAGACTCTGCAACCAACTTGTTGCCCCGAACGGTTCAGCCGCCGGACGCACGGGCGTTGCTGGTCGCTCATCAACTGCCTCACGCAGCCAATCGGGGGTGTCGTCATCAGGGTGGAGTGACTGCGGCAACAAGGTGTCACCGGTTGCCGTGACCCCAACCTCACTCTCAAGATCGCGTAGCCAATCGGGGGTGTCATCTGCTTGGTGTGAAGGCACGACCGGTGACGGCAGCGCCTCTGGCTCACGCAACCAATCGAGGTTATCATCAGCAGGTGGTGATGGAATCGCAGGCGACGGAGCACCCTCCGGCTCACGCAACCACTCCGGCGTTTCAGCGTCGGTGGCAGGCTCACCAGTTGCCGGTCGAGCAGGTAGCGGTACATTGCGGAGCCAGATTGGCAAATATTCCATGGTGTAGCGGCAGAGTCGACCGGTGAGGGCCGAGCATCAGCGATCAAGATACGGGAGATCAAATCCCAGCAATACCCGGATACTCGCCACTAGTGCCCCAATCGCAGCCCCAATCAAGAGGCCACGGGCACCAGCCAGCGCGACATAATCGGACATCCACTGCACTACCGCCGTGACACCCGGTACCATTGCCACGGGGGGTAACTGAACGACCAGCACAACCAGCGCAATGCCGACAATCACTAGTGCGTCAACACTTCGCCGTCCAAGTGCGCGTAGGATAGCACTCAGGCTAAAGAAGGCCAATAGTGCCAACAGACTACTCGCAATCGGTTGGTAGATCAGCGCAAAGAGGACGTGGATGGGTTGTTCGGCAAGGCTCCGTGGAAGAATAATTCCAGATCGACCAGGGAGTGGAAAAAAGATACCAACCACGATCACCAACACCATCCCGGCGAGCAAGACCAGACTGTAGCCCCACTCGGCATGGCGCTGGCGTACCCGTTGCAGATGCGACCAAGCCACACTCATGATGCCAATCAGCAGGGCAATCGCGGTGATCAAGGCAGCCCAACGTACCAAGGTCTGGGCGATGAACCCAACCAAGCCTCCACTGCCAGCAAAATCGAGTAGCACGATCAAACCGGAGACCCCGGCGATCAAAGTGGCCACAAAGCGTTTCGGATCGCGGAGGAAGGACATCCATGCCCCTCATGCAACAGTGGTCGCAGCTATTCCTTCAGGCACTCGTTCAGCACTGATGGTCACTACAACCGAGAAGATTCCGGGTGGGCTTACGAACCTACCAAGGCTGGTAGGCCTAATGCGGGCTGAAGGAGACCATACACAAACGCACCGATGATCAACACAATAACCACTGTCCGCAGCGTATCCTGCGTCATCAGGCGCACCTGCGCCGCCGGATCACTACTGAGATAGGCTTCGGCTGCAAAGATCTCCTCACCGATCAGGGTTGACGGAGTGGTCAACATCATCATTGGGAGCGCTGTACTATTCGTTGTTCCTACCACCTGGGGGATCTGATGTTGGGCACCCTCTTCGCCAATTAGCAAGTACTCCTGCCCAAAACTTCCGATCAGCGTACTCGCTTCGATGGGCTGCCGCCCATATAAGGTCTTTACGCCGGTGGCATACGCAAATTCATCTTGATGCGCCAGTAACTGTACCCGTGCTGCATCATAGTCCTGGGTTTGCCCCGCCTGTTGATAGGCTTGTCGGATGGTTCCGCGCATGGCAAGATGGGCAATCGCATCCCCCGAACTGACCAGAATCGGTGCCCCGTTCAGGGCCGCCTCTTCGCTTATACGGGTGGCGACCATCAGCCCAGCAAACGTCTCGGCACTTGATCCACGAGTGCCATTACCACCACCAATTTGCCCAGCTCCGGGTGAAATATGCAGTACTCGCCCAGTCTCTGCACCGCGTCCTAACGCATTGCGCAGCACATCAAGGGCTGGCAATGGGCGACGGGTAGGTAACTTGCCTGAGAGTACCCGTGCGTGGTGTAGCCACGTCACCGCGATGATCATCAGGGTGAAGAGCAGGATGAAGAGCACCTGAGGACTAAGGCTCATAGCGCACTCCAAGTGCAAGAATGATGAGACAATTCTTTACAACCTGAACTATTTTTCTTTTTCGAGTGTAACGCATTGGATAGGCTTTGTCAACACTATGAGGGTATCCGTTAGGGCATGGGCAGATTCCCCTCCGGTGGGGGTTTGGTGGCGGCGAAGCCATCCCCGAAGATCTTTTTTGGTGTTTATTGGCGGTGAAGCCGCCAATAAACACCAAAAATTGAGGGGCGATGTTTCGCCCCTACAACGCCAGCAATTGGCGTAAGCGATGCCAGTTGGCGGGTTCGCTCAGCATCTGTGCATACGGGTCGAGGCTTGTACCATGCAACAACGGGCGAGCGAAGAGCACCGCTTGGCTACTGATCACATCGAGTGGCCCCAAGAGATCGAGCATGAGCAGCGCAGCGGGCCGCCAGCCAGCTTGGGTTATGGTATGGGCCAGTTGCGTAAGTTGCGGTTCGCCTGCTTCTTCCATATTAGCTCCGCGTCTCGGCAGTGCGCAGGAGCGCGGTGAGGAACTCTTGTGCCAGCCGCGCAAAACGGGCGCGCTGCGTGGCGTCCAGAACGCCGACCACCACCTTGGGCAGATCAATCGTGTCAATGCGGTCAATTCGGTAGCGCCCATGGCTCAGTGGGCGAATACTACAACGGTTGATCCCTGTCAGCGGGGGGACATTGATGCGAAAACTGGTCGCTCGGCTGATCGGGGTGTATTCGATGACTTGCATGTCGGCAAAGACGACACTACCGCGTAACCGAAATTTGTAGTTGAGATGCGGAACCGGATTGGCGGGTAGATCAACCTTGACTCGGTCAAATGAGGGCATCCAGGTTGGCCAATTGGCAAAGTCATCTAGGACGGCAAAGATCCGCTCAGGCGGTATCTTGGTGGTGGCAATCGCACTAATCTTGTAGTTCTTCATGATCTCGCAAGCTGGAAATAGAATCCAGGGAAGATACTGCTGGGACATGGGTTGAACTTCTGGGTGTCTAGCACTTTCCGAAAGCTGAAATTCCCAGCGTTATCCAGAGAGTCGCAGCCGTACTGCAATCTATCTGCCTGCAATTATACTATCACCCCGCTTTGCGTGCTTCGACCCAGAAGGCTTCGATCTTCTGTTTGAGTAGTGTGTGTTGCGGTAAGGCCAGTTGCGGATCTTCCGTGAGGATGGTACTGGCGATGCTGCTGGCGGTCTTCAACAGTCCCACATCGGTCAGTTGGGCGATCTTCAGGTCGGGGGTGCCACTCTGGCGGGTGCCGAAGAATTCACCCGGCCCACGTAGTTCGAGATCTATCTCAGCTAAGCGGAAGCCATCACTCGTATTCGCAAGTGCATCGAGCCGTTCACAACTGGTCTCGTTCTCTTTGTGCGGGATCAGAATGCAGTAACTCTGGTGCTCACCCCGCCCGACCCGCCCACGGAATTGGTGGAGCTGTGACAACCCGAAGCGCTCCGCACCCTCGATCAGGATCGTCGAGGCGTTGGGGATGTCAATGCCGACCTCGATCACCGCAGTGGCGACGAGTATGTCAAACTCGCGGTCGCGGAAGGCGACCATCACCTGATCCTTGTCGCGTGGTAACATTTTGCCATGCAATAAGCCCACACGTAGGTCGGGGAAGATCTCGCTCTGAAGGCGTTCGTGCATCTCCTCCGCCGAGGGCAGATTGATCTTATCGCTCTCCTCCACTAGTGGACAGATTACAAATGCCTGCCGCCCCTTCTCAATCTCTTTGCGGATGTGGCGATAGGCTTTGTGGCGGTCGTGCTTGCTGATCCGGCGCGTCCGAATGGTCTGGCGCCCCGGAGGCAACTCATCCAGCACCGATACATCCAGATCACCATAGATCGTCATTGTCAGAGTGCGCGGGATGGGCGTGGCGGTCATCACCAGCAAGTGCGGGTTGAAGCCCTTGTCGCGTAGGCGTTGGCGTTGCTCGACCCCAAAGCGGTGCTGCTCGTCCACCACGGCGAGGCCGAGGCTATGGTACTGTACGTGTTCGGTGATCAGTGCGTGGGTGCCGACGATCAGATCGATCTCACCTTTGGCGATACCCTCTACGACCCGGCGGCGCTCTTTGGCCCCCAGGCTCCCGGTGAGCAGCGCCACGCGCACTCCCGCGCCATCCATATCGTCCTCAACGCTCATCCCCAACAACGCCTTGATCTCGGCCAGTTGCGCCGCTTCTTCACTGCTCAAGCGGGCGCGCCAGTCCTCACCCTCCACCGCCGCACGGGCTTGGCGTGGTACCCGTACCTGGCTCAAGAGCCGCTTCAGCCCCTTGTAGTGCTGTTCCGCCAGAATCTCGGTTGGGGCCATCAGCGCACCCTGGAAGCCGTTGGCGATCACTTGCAGCAGGCTGGCCGCCGCTACTACGGTCTTGCCCGAACCGACATCGCCTTGTAAGAGCCGCGCCATGGGGGCCGGACGCGCCATGTCGGCGAAGATTTCGTTCAATGCCCGTGTTTGTGCGCCGGTGAGCGCAAAGGGAAGATGGCTGAGCAACTCGGCATGCACATCGGGGAAGTGCTGCATCTGGTAGCCCAGTTCGCCCTGCCAGAGCAACTTGCGCTGCATCACCCCCAACTGAATGAAGAGGAACTCATCAAACCCTAGCCGGATGCGGGCTTGCTCCACCTCCTGTATGGAATTTGGAAAGTGGATCTGGGCAATCGCCTGATTCAATGGGAGCACTTTGGCCGATTCCTGCAACGCTGCGGGGAGATGATCCTGGAGATGAGGTACACTCACATCCACCAGATATTTGACGATCTTCCGTACACTGTGGTCAGGTAATCCCTTGGTGAGCCAGTGTACCGGCACCAAGCGCCCGGTGTGGATGAGCGCATCATGATCGGGGCGGTAATACTCCCAGGATGGCCCACTCATCTGGCGTACCCCGCCGTAGATACCCACCTTACCGCTCAACACGATCTGATCCCCTACCCTGATCTTCTTGGTCAACCAGCGCTGGTTAAAGAAGACCGCCTTGATGATGCCGCTCTCGTCACCCAGAGTAATCTCAACCCGCACCCGTGGTTGCTCTACCAGGCGGCTCTCCTCGACTATGCCCATCACGGTCTCGTTCGCGCCGACGACGAGATCGGCGATAGATTTTTGTGAGCTATAGTCATCATAACGGTGCGGAAAGTGGTAGAGGAGATCCTCAACCGTAAGCAGTTTCAGCCGCTTAAAGGCCAGTAGGTTTTTGCGCTCTATCCCCGGAACAGCACTGAGTTTTTCGTGTGGGCTAATCTGGTATTGCGCTTCCACCACCGGCGCACTCGGTTCTGGTGGAGTCTCTATTTCGGGTTCAGGCCGAAATAACCGCCGCAGCATCTTGAGCGCCTCCTCCATGCGTTTCTTACGCTTAGGAATCGGCATGTCCCGGTAGCCATTGAGCTGTGCGAGGCTCATCTTGACAAACGGGTGTTCTAGATCTTCACCTGCACCGGCTTGCCATTGCGTGAGGTAGGCATCAAGCCCCTCAGGCAGGCTGCGATCCCCGCAACCTGCCCTCTCCTCGGCGGCTAAGGTCTTCCCCAATGCGATGATGTGCTCAGGATGCTGCATGACTCGTTATCTACTCGTCAAACCCCTCAAATACCACGACCCCCATCGCCCCCGATCCGAGGTGTGCGGCGATGCTGGGGCCAAAACGGGCGATCTGTACCTTCTCACGCGGGAAGATTGGCTCGACCTTCTCCAACAACTTCTCGACATCTTCGGGGGTGGTCGCAAAGAGCACGATCACCTCCTGCACCCGTGGGAAGTCCTCGATAAAGGTAAAGAGCCCTTCAATTGCCTTGGCCCGTGTGCGTGTGCGCTCGTAGGGCACAATCTCACCCTCGTCGAGGATCATCAGCGGCTTGATGCGCTGCATCGAACCCAAGACTGACCCGGTAATAGTTAACCGTCCAGCGGCCTCCAAATGTTCCATCGTATCCACAAAGAAGCAGGCATGGGTGTGGCGTACCATCGCCCCGATCAGATTTCCTACCTCCTCTGGGGATGCACCATCATGTGTTGCCTGCGCCGCCGCCAAGACGACCGAGCCTAGTCCGGCTGAGGCCGACTTACTATCAACCAGTTCGATGCGGGTGTTGGATGCCGGGAGCTTACTGCGCGCCTGGAGCGCATTGCCGTAGATGTTGCCCAGGTGGTTGCTGAGATGGATTGAGTAGACATAATCATATTCGCCCACCATGCGCCGGTAGAGTTGCTCAAAGACCGCCATCGAGGGCGAGGCAACCTTAAAGCGCGGATGGTTCGACATCAGCATATCGTAGAGGTGATCATCGGAGATATCTACCCCAACCCGATAGATCTTATCTTCGGTGTGGATGAGCAGCGGTACAACCTCAATGCCGAGGTCGCGGGCGAGCTCGGGTGGAATGTCAGCGGTTCCATCGGTTACGATCTTGATCTTCGCCATGTGTTACTACCTATATATGATTGTATATATTATGATGGGCGGGCGGGGGCGGCGAAGTAGAGGCGGAGCATCGCCCGCCAACCTCGTTCGGGTTCCCCTGCTCCATGGAGGACGCTGCTTTGTCCTACTTCGTAACTGTTCACAGTTCTCCTAGCATTCCGGTTTTGACGCAAAGACGCCAAGGCGCAAAGCCTTCAACAAAACCTTTGCGTCTTTGCGCCTTTGCGTCAATCAGAAGCTTCCTTTATCCCAAGTGTGAACAGTTACCCTACTTCCAACGTTTGCCAAAGCTGATACGGTATGGTATATTCTCGCAGATACGCGAAAAATTCAGCGTTTATTGCGATACCATCTGGAGTACCACCGAAATGGCCAAGTGTAAGATGTGCGGCAAGTCTCCCTCGTTCGGCCACAACGTCAGCTTCTCCAAGCGCCGCACCAACCGTATGTGGCGCCCAAACTTGCAGAAGACGACGGTGTTGGATGCTGAGGGGAAGTCGCAGCAGATCCGGGTATGCACCCAGTGTATGCGGACGATGTACAAAGCCCGCTAGTCTCTGCCGCAACCCACGCATTAGATGAAGCCAGTCTCCTTTCAGGGAGGCTGGCTTTGTCATATAACCTGCCTCTATCGGGGAGGATTGTAGCCTCCCCGGTATGGATTATATCATGCAGCATCATTCGGCATACTCAAGCCAGCCGTGGGTATCGGCCTGCTCGCCTCCGACAATGCGGAAGAAGGTGGATTGTACCTGCTCGGTGATTGGGCCGCGTCGCCCCGCGCCCACCGTAATGCGATCCACCGAACGGATCGGGGTGATCTCGGCTGCCGTGCCGGTGAAGAAGAGTTCGTCGGCGATGTAGAGCATTTCGCGTGGGATGACCTGCTCACGCACCTCGATGCCTAGATCTCTCAACAAGGTGATCACGCTCTCACGGGTGATCCCGGTCAGGATGGATGATCCAGCCGGTGGGGTGTAGACGATCCCATGGCGTACCACAAACAGGTTCTCGCCACTGCCCTCGCTCACGTGGCCGTTGGTGTCCAGGGCAATTCCCTCGGAGTAGCCGTTGGCCAGCGCTTCCATTTTGATCAACTGCGAGTTCATGTAGTTGCCGCCCGCCTTCGACATGGACGGCATGGTGTTCGGGGCAAAGCGGTTCCACGACGAGACGCAGACATCTACCCCCTGCTCCATCGCCTCGGCCCCCAGGTACTTACCCCACTCAATCGTGGCAATCGCCACCTCAACCGGGTTGCCCAATGGGTTGACGCCAATTTCACTGTAGCCCCGGTAGACTACCGGGCGAATGTAGCCTGCCCGCAGCCGGTTGGCGCTCACCGTCGCCTTCACCGCGCTGATTAACTCCTCAAGCGAATAGGGGATCTTGGTGCGGTAGATGTGCGCCGAGTCGATCAGCCGCTGCATATGCGGGGTGAGCCGGAAGATCGCTGGCCCTTGTGGGGTCTCGTAGCAGCGTAATCCCTCAAAGAAGCTCGATCCATAGTGAACCACATGCGACATCACATGGATCGTTGCTTTGTCCCATTCGACTAGTTCGCCATTAAACCAGATGTAATCCATTTTTGCAATCGGCATTGATGTTTGGCTCCTGTGCAATCGCTACCACCATTGTTCGAGGATCGTCCGTGCCGCCCGCGCTGCTTCGGCGCGGTGGCTGATCTGGTTCTTGCGCTCGGCTGTGACCTCCGCCAGCGTCTTGTCGTCATCAAGCAAGTAGAAGAGCGGATCGTACCCGAAGCCGCCACTTCCGCGTGGTTCCATCTCGATTACCCCGGCTAGGCTGCCCTCGACAAACGCGGTTGGCGCTCCAGGGCGTGCTAACGCGATCACACATACGAAGCGTGCTAACCGTTGGTGCCAGGGAATATCGCGCATCTGCTCCAGCAGATACGCTAGTTGCGCCGCTCCCTGTACCCCACCGTAGCGCGCCGAATAGACCCCCGGCGCTCCATGGAGTGCCGCAACCTCCAGCCCACTATCATCGGCCAAGGTCGGTAGGCCACTGAGTGCCAGATAGCCCTCGGCCTTTAGCTGTGCATTCTCGGCAAAGGTCGTCCCCGTCTCCTCAATCTCCGTACTGATCCCCAGGTCGTCCAATGTGCGCAGCGTGATCCCGAGTCCGTCGAAGATCGCGGCAAATTCGCGCCGTTTACCGGGGTTGTGGGTGGCAATTAGCAATTCATGCATAGTGCTAGAATCTACGTCCCTCCGCCCGCCCTGTCAAGAGGCAATTTGCATCGCCGTGATGCCTCAGGTACAATCACTCGGTATGACACTGCCGATCTCCAAACAGGTCAAGGACTCATGAGCCATTTTTCTACCACGGCGGCCCAGGCCGCCAACCCACCCAATATGTTTGCTGAACTCCTACGCGCCATGCGCCCGCGCCAGTGGGTCAAGAATGTCTTTGTCTTTGCTGCGCTGGCCTTCTCCGAAGAGCGCCTCTGGCAGTTCTGGAATGATCCTTGGCCTCTCCTCAAGACGATTGGGGCCTTTGTGATCTTCTGTATGGCCGCCAGTGGTATCTATCTGGTCAATGATCTAGTTGATATCGAGAAGGATCGCGCCCACCCTAAGAAGCGTAACCGCCCCTTCGCCTCCGGGCGCCTCAGCCCGATGGTTGGGGTGATCGCGTCGGTTGTGTTGTTTCTCGTTGCACTGCCGATGGCCTTTCTGCTCGACCGATCCTTCAATTTTCTGATCGTTATCGGTCTCTATATCTTCATCCAGGGCTTTCTCTATAGTTACTGGTTGAAGCATGTTGTCCTGCTCGATATTCTGATCTTGGCGGCGGGGTTTGTCCTGCGCGCTATCGGTGGTGCAGCGGTGCTGAATATTCTCATCACTCCCTGGCTGCTGCTCTGTATGTTGCTCCTCGCCCTCTTCCTCGGTATCGGCAAGCGTCGCCACGAACTGATGCTGCTCGATGCTCATGCCGGTGAACATCGCCGTATCCTTGAGGAGTATTCCTTACCTATGCTCGACCAGATGATGTCTATTGTCACCGCGAGCATCATTATGGCCTATAGTGTGACGGCGTTTCTGGCCCCGGCTGCACCTCAGGAACCCTATCCGATGTTGATGGCGACGATCCCCTTTGTTATCTATGCGATCTTTCGCTACCTTTATCTGATCTATATTCGTAACGAGGGTGGTTCGCCCGATGAGTTGCTGCTCAAGGATATTCCTCTGGCGGGGAGTGTGTTGCTCTGGGGGATTTCGGTGCTGACTGTGCTCTTGCTCTTCCCCAACTAGTCATATGTAGGTGGTGTCATGTATACCTTTATCAAATTGGGTGGCTCGGTGATTACCGATAAGACGGGCCGCGAGGCGGCTGATCTGCCGCTGATTACCCGTCTGGCTACCGAGATTGCCCAAGCCCGCGCCGCTAATCCCGCCCTGCGTCTGATTATTAGCCATGGCAGTGGCTCTTTCGGCCACCACTACGCTGCGAAGTATGGGGTTCATCGTGGCCTTACTCCCACCGATGACTGGATGGGCTTTGCGCTCACCGCCGGGGCTGCACTGCGCCTCAACCGCATCGTGGTGGATGCCTTGCTTGAGGCAGGGCTGCCTGCACTCCAACTCCAGCCCTCTGCTGCCCTCGTGAGTGCTGCTGGCCAGATCTCCGCCTGGGATACCCGCAACTTAGCACTGGCGCTCTCCTATGGTCTCTGCCCGGTCATTCATGGCGATGTGGCCTTCGATACCACCCAGGCGAGCGCGATCATTTCGACTGAGCAACTCTTGGTCTATCTGGCTACCGCCAGTGATCTGCGCCCCTCACGGATCATTTTGGTCGGTGAGGATGCGGTCTATACCGCTGATCCATGTATCGATCTGAATGCTGAGCGTATCCCTCGGATTGATGCCACGAATATCGCGGAGGTGCTCGATAGCGCCGCCGGTTCGCACGCGATTGATGTTACTGGTGGTATGCGCAGTAAGCTCGATCTGATGTGGCGGCTCATCCAAACCGTGCCCGGTCTCCAGGTGCGCCTGATTGGCCCCCAACCGGGGGTGCTGGCGGCTGCTTTTGCTGATGCTTCCTTGGATGTTGGTACGCTGATGCTCGATTCTTAAACCTATGCGCGCCGAGGATTTTATTCAGCATAAGCGCCCGCAATGGGAGCGGCTCGATGCCCTGCTCACCCGTAGTGCTGCGGGCCTCTTCACCCTCTCCGCTGATGAAATCCACGAGCTTGGTCGCCTCTACCGTCAGGCCAGTTCCGATCTGGCGCTGGCCCGCCGCGACTTCCCGCGCCACCCGGTGAGTACCTACCTCAATACGCTGGTGGCACGTGGTTACGCCGCAATCTACCGCGAGGATGTGGGTGGCTTATCTACGTTTTTGGCCTTCTTTAGCCATACTTTCCCGCGTACATTTCGTGAGACTTGGCGCTTTAGTCTTGCCTCGTTCCTGATGTTCTTTCTGCCCGCGCTGATGGCCTTTGTGCTCACTTTCCGCGATCCTAGTATTGGCCCTGCGCTCATGCCGGGGGCTGAGTATGTGATCGCACAGATCCAGGCCGGAACTGAGTGGTGGCAGACGATCAATACCGATGGCCGTAGCCTGAGTTCTGCCGAGATTATGACCAATAATATCGGGGTGGCTTTCCGCGCCTTCGCCGGTGGGGTCACCTTCGGGATCTACACCCTGATGGTGCTGGTCAGTAACGGACTGATGCTCGGTGTGGTGGCTGGGGCCGCTCAGCGTTTCGATTTTGCCGCGAACTTGTGGGGCTTTATTGCGGCTCACGGTGTGATCGAACTGAGTGTGATCTTTATCGCCGGTGGTGCCGGGCTCCAGTTGGGCTGGGCGCTCATTCGTCCCGGCCTCTTCACCCGCCGCGCTGCGCTGGTGCTCGCCGCCCGTCGTGCGCTGCGCCTCATTCTTGGTTGTGTGCCGCTCCTCATTATCGCCGGGCTGATCGAGGCGTTTATCTCGCCCTCGTTCTTGCCGCTCGTCTTCAAGTTGCTGGTCGCGCTGGGTTCAGGGGTGGCGCTAGGGGTCTACCTCGTGGGGATCGGGCGTGATGCTCACCCCCTCCACCCAGATCACGCCGCCGTCCCCCACCTCAACCGGATCGAGCCGTAGCCCGCCGATCATCCCCGACCAACCCGGCAGTTTGCCGACCTCCAGGCGGTAGGTGTGGAGTGCCTCATCGTCGGCGAGGCGCCAGCGGATGGATCGCTCTTCGCTGGCCTGCCCCTGCGCATCGAGCAAGAAGAGTTGTGCCTCACGGTTGGCGGTGCTGGCCGCCATTCGCACTTCGATCATGCTGATCCGCTGCGGATCAAGCTGCATCGGGGGGCTGCGCAACCCCGCATCTATGCCGGGGTGGAGTTGCCATCCCTGGCCCACTACATGCTGCCCCGCCCCCTGACTGAAGCGCCAGCCCCAGCCACCCTGCCGGAAGTCCCAGCCGTTCGCGTCGGCTAGTTCTTGTACGGCAGCGATGCGCTGGTATCTCGGCAATCCCGCCCCCAGATCCACCTCCGCCAGCATTGCCCGGAGTGGCGCATAACATGCATCCACCTGATCTGAGGTCAGCCCGAAGCGCTCCATCATACTGGGTGGCTCGCCGGGTGGTGCCGGTCGCGGCTGGATTGCCTCTTCAGCCAGCAGCACCGCATAGCCACTCGCCAGCGTCAATTCCACCCGCGCCTGGATCTGTTGGCACGCCAACGCCCAATCACCACCGCTCTGGTTCATCGCCTGGGTCAACCCACTCAGGTTCTCGCGCTGGGCGTAGTAGGGCAGATAGAGTTCCAGCAGCCCATCCGGCACTACCAACAGGTCGCCTGGCCCTGTGTGGGACTCTAACGCCGTCGTAATTTGCCGCTGCAAGTCGTTGCGCGAATCGCCCCGCGCTTCAATCGCGGCCCAGTTCAGCCCCAACATCGTCAGTGCCAGGGCTATGCCCATGCCCAGGCGCACCCGATCCTTCAGGCTTAGCACCAGCAACAGGTAGAAGACCGGCAGGCTGGCGATCCAGAACTCGATATTCTCTGGCTCCCACCAGAGGAAGAAGGCTCCATAACTGGTGAGCCATAGCAGTGCCAGCGTTATCAGCCCCGCATGCGATTGGCGCAGCCCGCGCAGGTTGCTCAGCAGTAACCCACCCAGCCCGATCCCCAGCAATACCCCGCTGGGTGGCTCGGCGAGAGTGGCACTCAAGCCACGCCCCAAGCCCACCAACTTGTTGCTATCAACCGCCCCGCCCCACCACCCCGTGTGCGCATAGTCGGTCATCCAGGTGTAGAGTTGCGTCCAACTGCGGAAGCCACTTACCCCCACGCCGACCCCTAGGTAGGCTCCGGCCACGATCAGCCCCAATGGAATTGTGTAGGCGAGGAGCAGCGTTGGCTTCGACACACTCAGCCAACGCTGGCCTGCCTCATCCCTACTGCGCCACACCACCCACAGTGCCGGAATACTCAGCAACACGTTGGTCTGGTGGAAGAGCACCGCCAGCCCCTGCACCAGCCCCAACCCCAGCGCCAAGCCGATGCTGGGCTGCTCAAGCAGGCGCAACAAGATCCACAGCGCCAGAATCAGGAACAGCGCCGCGATGGTATAGACCTCTACCTCGACCGCATAGTACCAGAAGGCGTAGCTCGAACCGAGCAACACGGCGGCGAGCGCCGCATGGCGGTTGCTTCCACTCGTTTGGCGCACTAGCGCAAAGAAGAGTGTAACTCCAGCCGCCCCGGCAAGCGCATTCGCTGCCTGAATCAGCCACGCCGCGCTGCCCTGCCACCCCAACGCGAGGGCGAGGCGGCGTATACTCGCACCGAGCGGCCCATAGGCGAGGTGGTGCGGGTGGAAGAGCTCGGCCCAAGGCTTGCGGTCAACATCGAGAACATAGGAGATCGCATCGTAGGTGTGGACATCGGTGAGCGTCAGCAGGTAGAGACCGAGACAAGCGCCGAAGACCAAGAGCAGCGCTCCAGCCGTTTGCCAGCGTAACTGTTCACACTTCTCCTCGCATCCCGATTTTGACGCCAAGACGCCAAGGCGCAAAGTCTTCAAGATAGCCCCCAATCAAACCCTTTGCGTCTTGGTGCCTTGGCGTCAACATGAGGCTTCTGTTTACCCCAAGTGTGAACAGTTACGCATCGTCTAGTTCTAACTGATCGCCCACGGCGGTATGCGAGGCTGCAATGATCCCGGCGGGTAGTTCGATCACTGCCCGTGCGCCACGTGCCCCCGCATACGGGCGACCGGGCGGCATGGCATGGTGCAACCCCACTACTTGGCGTGCCCGATTGATAAAGACCACATCAATCGGAAAGCGCATAAAGAAGGTATGGATGCTGGAACACGGCTCGATCAACATCCCACCTCTCGGTGCAAGCTCGGTGCGCCCCATCAGCCCGCGCCCACGTGCCACAAAGTTGCGCGCCTGCTCACACTCCTCGGCCAGCGTGGTATGCCGCGTGCGGTTTGTAATTCGTAGCTTCGTCATGTGCCGCCAAAACTCTCCATGATACGTGGCACTGCTGGCCCCAGAATCACCACAAAGAGCGCCGGGAAGATCAAAAAGACCATCGGAAAGAGCATCTTGATCGGTGCTTGTTGGGCCGACTCTTCTGCCCGTTGCCGCCGTCGTTGACGCATCTGATCGGACTGCAAGCGCAGAATCTTGGACATCGAAACACCAAGTTGGTCGGCCTGAATCACTGCTGCGGTGAAGGTCTGCACATCTTCAACCCCACTACGTACCGCAAGATCCTTGAGTGCCTCACGCCGCGTTCGCCCAAGCCGAATGTCCGAGAGCACCTTCTTAAACTCGCGTGATAGTTCATCGTCCCATTTTTGGGTCACCCGTTGCAGCGCGAGGTCGAAGGCCAACCCGGCTTCGACACTAATACACAGCAGATCGAGCGCATCCGGAAGAGCCTTTGTAATGGACTTCTTGCGCTTTTTGATCTGTTGGCCAAGCCAAGTAACCGGCAGCATATAGCCCAACACAAAGCCGATCATACTATAGATCAGAGCTTGAGCTAACTCCATCGAGCGCAGGGTGATGATCGTGATCAGTCCCCCAAGCACCAGGGCTAAGCCCACGCGCAGACCAACAAACATCGCTGGGGTAATACCACCCGGATTTCCCGCTTGTTGCAGATTGGTACGTAGGCGCTCGGCGCTCTGTTTGGCCCCATACTTACCGAGTTTGGCTAGAATGTCTTTAGCAACCGGAATGAAGATGCGATCCATGATCGGCTGCTGCAATTCCAGTTCTTCCAGGGTCAATTCACGTTCAGTGAACGTGTTGAGCCGCTCGCTGATCTCATCTGGCTTGCGCATGCGCAACACCAAAAAGACCAACACACCGATCAAGAAGATGCCGACGATGCCCATGATTAACATGGTAGGCATAGTACGACCTCCGATTCCATTCGTCCCGTGTACTGTAGAAAGCCCACGGTCATACCTCGATATCCATGATCTTCATAATTGCGAAGTAGCCGATAGCGATCATTGCCAATGAGGTGAGAGGTAGACAGCACCAGTGCTTAGGTGGCATACCGAACGAGAAGATCGGCATCATATACTCAGGATTGATCATCGTGATCAGAATTGCCAAACCAATCGGGAGGCCGGTGATTACCCAGCCAGAGATACGTCCCTGCGCCGTTAATGTCTGAATCTCACCCTTAATGCGCACCCGTTCGCGGATGGTATGCCCGATGGTATCTAGGATCTGGGCCAGATTACCACCGACCTCCATTTGGATATTCACTGCGGTAATCAAGAGATCTAGGTCTTCGGAGGGCATGCGCCGCAAGAGGCTCTGCAATGCCTCTTCCGTCGTGCGGCCCAGACCAACCTCTTGCACCACGCGGCGGAACTCAGCCGACATGGGGGCTGGTGCATCACGCGCCACCATGTCCAATGTTTGGAGGAAGCTAAAGCCACCTCGGAGTGCGTTCGCCATCATCGTAATCGTATCGCCTAGTTGGTCATTGAATGACTTGATGCGCTTCTTGGCCCGCATGTTGAGGTAGATGTTGGGCGCAAACGAAAGGATGACTGCACCGACCAGACCAGCGGCAAACATCGCGGACTGGTTCGCACGTCCGACATACATCCCAACGAGCAACCCCACAAATGCCGCAATCAGCTTGATCCCCATGAACTCAGCCACGGTCAGTTTCAGGTCGGCACGAGCGAGGTCACGGGTAATATCACCACCTTGTTTACTCTTCGAGACGACCTTATCAATCTGCTCGACCATTTGACGTGCGACGGGGCCGCTATTTTCATTGATCTGATCGGGTCGTTTGGAGAGATCCGAAAGGCGCTTCGAGACATCAGGCTCATCCGATTGGCGCATTACGATGAAGACCACCGCAATGAGCAAAATGAGCAACAGGCCCAAACCGGCCAGTGTGATCGGCATCATACCAGGTGAGAGCAGCCTATCCATAGCCCCCCGCAGCTATCATGCGACCTTCCGGGGCGGTTCACACCGCCCCAGCCCGCGATGATGATTACATCCCAAAGCGATCACCACCTGCCCCGAAGATGTGCGAGGGCAGGAAGATATTCAACGACTCGAACTTCTCGATAAACTTTGGCCGTACCCCGGTTGCCCGGAGCTGGCCGACGATCTTGCCCCGCTCGTCCAGTCCTGTCTGTTCAAAGACGAAGATGTCCTGAAGCACCACTACATCACCCTCCATCCCGCTCACCTCGGTGATCTGGGTCACACGGCGCGAACCATCTTGGAGGCGCGACTGCTGGACAAAGATCTGCACCGCCGACACGACTTGTTCACGAATAGCGCGTGCCGGTAGATCCATACCGGCCATCAGACACATCGTCTCGATACGTCCGATGCCGTCACGCGGCGTATTGGCGTGGATGGTGGTCATTGATCCGTCGTGGCCGGTATTCATGGCCTGGAGCATGTCGAGAGTCTCACCGCCGCGACACTCACCGACCACAATGCGCTCCGGGCGCATACGCAGGCAGTTGATCACCAGATCGCGGATGCTTACTTCACCACGGCCCTCCACATTGGGCGGGCGCGACTCGAGCGTCACCACATGATCCTGAATGAGCTGCAACTCGGCGGCATTCTCCACCGTGATGATGCGCTCATCTTCAGGAATAAACGACGAGAGCACATTCAGCAGCGTCGTCTTGCCTGAACCCGTACCTCCCGCCACCACAATATTCAACCGGGCCTTCACACACGCTTCGAGAAAGTCGGCCATTTCGCGGCTCATCGAACCGAAACGAACCAGGTCATCAATCGAGAGCGGGTTCTTGCGGAACTTACGAATGGTCAGGGTTGGCCCATTAAGGGCTAGTGGCCGAATAACCGCATTCACACGCGATCCATCTTGCAGACGAGCATCCACCATTGGCGACGACTCATCAATACGTCGCCCTAGCGGGGCAACGATACGGTCAATGATGCGCAAGACATGGTCATCGTTCACAAAGGTAATATCAGTACGGATCAACTTGCCCTTTCGCTCGATATAGATGCGCTTGGGGCCATTGACCATAATCTCACTAATATCATCATCACTCAGGAGTTGTTCGAGCGGCCCAAGGCCAATAATATCAGCCTCAATACTCTCGAAGAGCTTGGCCCGTTCAGCGCGCGACATCACGATGCTCTCACTATCGAGGATGGAGTTAAACGCCTCCTCAACCTGTTTGCGCACCTTGGCCTTATCGCGCAGGTCAACCTTTGGATCAAGTTCGCCAATCAAGCGGTTCTGTACCCGCGCCTTAATCTCATTAAAGGTCTCTTCATCGCGGCCCGCTGTTGATCGCATCGGTGCATCAGGGCGGCTCGCACTGCTGCTGTTCGGTATTTCAGCCGGTGCCGTTCCGCCAATTCGTTTCAGCAGAGACATAGATCTTTACCTCCGCTCCCTAAAGGTAGCACCGGCTAAAAACCGGTGAGGCTTTCCTCATAGAGCTTCCGGGTGGCTTCAAGCTTCCCGGAAGCTGCTTGGAGGCTACCGTTTTGTGATCAGTCGTGAGAAGAGCCCGCCACTCTTCTGTTCAGGCGGTGCGGCCGTACTTGCCGAGGAACCCGCTTCGGCTGGTTTGGTGCCACCCGCGAGATCCTTGGCCAAGGCGATGATGTCGCGTGCGACCTGATGAGTGGGTTTGCCGATCACCAAGGGCACTCCCTGATTGATCGCGTAGGTAATCTCGGCTCCAGCATCCCCGATTTGATGGACTAATTTACGCTGGATGTTCTTCTCTACATCTTCAGCCTTGATTCCGGTACGGTTCGAGGCTTTGTTTAGTACCAGCATCACTTTTTCGTGGGGGTACTCTAAGAGATCCGCAACCTCTAAGAAGAGCCGAATGTTACGGATGCAGTGCATCTCCAATGTCATCAGGGTGACGATACGGTTGGCCATGTCGAGCATCGCTAATGTGCGATCCTGGAATGATGCCGGTGTATCCACGACGATAAAATCGAACTCTTGGCGCATTAGATCCAGAATCGCCCGAATGTGATCGGCTGTTACCAACTCGCCTCGCTGTGGGTCGGAGGGTGCGAGCAGTACCTTCACCTGCGAGGTGTGGGTCGCCATGACATCATTGAGCAAATCGCCATCTATGTCATCAATTCGGGAGGCAATGTCAATGATCGTCTTGTCTGAGCGCAGGTTGAGGATGACGCTCAGATCGCCAAAGATCACATTGCCATCAAGCAGCGCCACTTTTTTATTCGTGAGTTGGCGTAGCGCCACCGCGAGGTTAGCGGCAATCGAAGAACTGCCTACACCTCCTTTGGGGCTAAAGACGGCGATGATCTGGCCTTGGGTGCCACTCGACTTGGTATCACTCTTCGTATCATTGGACTGCATCGTCACCTTGGGGCGCGAGGCCGCCAGACGATGGACATGCCGGATTGACTTGTAGAGATCGTCGGCACTGATTGGTTTGGTGAGAAATTCGCGCGCTCCGGCCAACATCGCCCGCCGTAGGTAGTCCGTCTCACCCTGGACGCTCATGATGATCACCTGGATCGTGGGATCCTGGCTCATGATCGCTTCAGTCGCGGCGATACCGTCCATATCGGGCATGTTGATGTCCATCAGGACGACATCGGGATGATACTCCTTGGCCATCACAACCGCCTCACGGCCATTACTGGCCTTGGCGATGACCTCAATATCCTTCTCAAAGAAGAGTAATTTTTCCAACTGATCGCGTGTATCGACAATGTCGTCCACGATCATGACGCGAATCTTTTCGCCTTCACTCATGGCTCGGCTCCTCAGGGCGATCTGCTGGTCGCATATCAACACACTGACTATAAGTAGATGCTCTCTTCATTATCGTACCACTATTTTACCCAATCTGCCGCTTGGGGGTTTGGGGGATGCGGGTAGGGGCGAAGCATCGCTCGCCAATTCAGTTGGTATTCTCCATACCACATGGCAGGCGATGCTTCGCCCCTACAAGATCTGGTTACGGTATCCGTGTTGTGGCCGGGGTGCGGGTCGGGTCGGCGGTGAAGACATCGTCAGGATCGAGTACATGTGGCGGTAGTTGTTGCGGCATGGGTACGCCAAACTCCGCCGTCAGCAGATCGTAGGTGACGCCAATCGTCTCCTCAAATTCGGTGTCGCCCGCTCCGCGCAGCACCAGCACGATGCGTGAATTGGTTCTGAGTGCAAATTCGATCAGTTCGACCTCCTGTGCATTCACCGACAGGATGAGCGTCCATGCGCCCTGGGAGATCGAGCCGGTTGTATCGCCTGGGCTCTCCGGGGTAATCGGTTGGCCTGATGCATCCACTTGCGGCAGGCTGCTTGAGTTGACGGGGGCATCCGATCCGGGTACTGGGGTCTCATCGGGGAGTGCCACCTGCGGACGCATGATCTTCAATACCTGCGCACGCTGCACGATGGTCTTGGTTGTGTAGTAGATCTCATCCTTCAG
The DNA here is from genome assembly GCF_004138135.1 of Candidatus Oscillochloris fontis. Lineage (GTDB taxonomy): Bacteria > Chloroflexota > Chloroflexia > Chloroflexales > Chloroflexaceae > Oscillochloris > Oscillochloris fontis. Next base: position 100,544 of record NZ_RYFD01000007.1, on the reverse strand, counting down.
CTCGCGCTCGATCATCGGTATCATCTGTCCCCCAACCTCCTGGTAGGTCAGCCCGGTGGGGTAAGATTGACGCCGTGGAATCTGGAAGGTGACCACCACATCCACAAAATCGCCCGGTTTGATCTGATCCGAGACCCCCGAAAGGTTGTTGACGACCAAGGGGTAGGCTTTGTTCGATGCTCGTTCTGCCTCGGCAGTTGGAATCTGCTGCGACAATCCCGGCTCGATCAAGTTCTTGGTGTTGATCGGCTGCTCTGCGGTGATCTTGCTCGTGGTGAGTTTGCCCACCACATCCATTAGGTTCGAACTTTGGGTGTCGGGATTGAAGTCGGTCTGCTTCACCTTGATCAGTTCGACATCGGTATCTTTGATGACGGTGTTGGCTTCGATGTCAATCTTCGACTGGACGACATCAACCAATGGGATCGCCGTTGGTTCGCTGGTGATCGCGGCTTCCGGTCCGCTACCAATGATCGGATTGCTGGGATCTTGGAGGAAGAAGAAAGCCAAGACACCACCAACGACGAGGATGAGAACGATCAAGATTATGAGTACACCACCACGCCTCATAGGGGGCTTCCTTCCTTATCAGGCAGCGCACAGGTACCACGAGTTTCTGAGAGTACAGTATAGCATACGCCGCTAGGGCAGTGGAGACGACCCACCGGGCCGTCTAGGGCATGGGTAAAGTTACCTCCGGTGGGGGTTCGGGGGCGGCTTCGCCGCCCCCGAAGATCTTTTTTGTTGTTTTTTGGCGGTGTAGCCGCCAAAAAACAACAAAAATTGGGGTTTGGGGCTTCAGCCCCAAGGACTTTGCCCATGCCCTACCGGGCCGTCTCTACCGAACCACCACCGGTAAATAGACCTTGTTGAGGTTCCTGACGGTGAATTGGATCAGGGGCGTAAATCGGGTGCTCTGGTTGTCGGTACTTTCGCCTAACGCCGGTTGGCTCGCATCCTCCTCTGGAATGAGGTTGCTCGTGTCTAACAGTAGCCCTATTGTGTAGTATCCATCTTCCTTGAAGGCGCTCTTGATGAGATCAGGTACATTTGGGTAGTTGACGCCATCATTCGCGTACCAGTAGGATTTCCCACTGAAGGGATCGGTGGACATCAGATTGAGAGGCTCTGCTTCCATTGCGGTTGCGGTCTGGATGTCGGCATAGTAGGGACAGAGATCTCTGAAGTTCGCCGGTACCAGCGGATCAAAACTGACCTCATTCGGGTTAGGTAGAGTGAGAGTTGGGTAGACGGGATCGCCCTCGACCAGATCGTTACGCGCAATACACAGGTGGACATAGAAGGAGCCGGTGCCAACCCCACTGATCGCTTCCAGGGCTTGGTTGAGGGTGATGGTTTCCGAGGTTTGGCCGTTGACGAGATTCTGAATCTTGATCGCCATGGAGGCAACCTGATTATCATTGGTGGTCACCGCGAAGCCATTCTCTGGGACGATCAGGTTCACCCCACCGACGATCTCGCGAGTCACATAGACGCTCAACAGTTTGGGGCTGGTACTCCGACTACCACTACCCTGGATCAGTTTGGCGCGGTACTGCACGCAGTTACCGACGAGGTAGGCATCCGTAAAGTTGGCTTCGAGGTTGTATTCGTTATATACCTTGAGATTGACTGGATGTTGTGAGTAAAGCGCATTGCCTGCATAACCATCGAGCGGTCCTTGCCATGCATCACTGCTGGTGAAGGTATCCGTCCCACACTGACCACTGGCGGTCTGTTTGGCGCGGAAGTAGATCTGGATGTCGGCATTTTCGTTGCTGCCGCGCTCAAAGTACGAGGCCCAGTGGAACTTGAGCAGCCGTGCCTGGATGTACTTGATCCACTGCCCCTCGCCAAAGACGTAGGAGGTCTGGAAGACGGGTGAGTAGTACCAGCCATCACGGGCACGGATATCATTAAGGGCGTCGTCGCCACCCACTTGGCCCCGGAAGATGGTGCCTGTTACGTCACCTTGATTATCTTGGCCACCAATCACATAAATCCAACCCGGAATCTCGTTGGTGCCATCCAAGAGCCCTTCGATCATCGCCACGCCACTATTGTAGCGCCCATCGGTATCGCCAACCGCCAGCACTTTGTCATCGGTACCGATGATGAAGTTAGTGTCATCCACCTTGATCAGATCGCCATTTTCATCGTAGAAGGCGGTCGGGACGCTGTTTTCGATGCCTGAGGGGGGATTGGTAGTGTTCCCGGCGATGAAGTAGAGCTTGCCGTTGGAGGCTACTAGTCCCATACCTCGCCGCCCAACCATACCAACCTCATCGGGGCCAACCGTCTGGGTGCGATCTGTACCGCCCCAGTTGAGGGTACCATTCGTACCCAGATCAGCGCGGTAGACGAAGTTGTTGAAGGTGGGGGATGCCGCGATGTTTAACTGGCCCCCCGCCAAGTAGATCATAGACTTCATCAGGGTGCCATCCAGAATCGTGGTACCGCTGATCCCCGCGCCCCAGAGTCCTTGGTTCTGGGTTGGTGCATTACGCAGTTGGATGTCGCTGTCGCGCACCCAAACGCTGCTCGTGCTGCCACTCACCGGGTGCTTGAAGTTGCCAGTGTCCAGATCAATCTCGGTGTAGTAGACGCTGGCCAGGGCGCGATCCTTGGGTTCACCCCGTAAAACTATATAGGGTACTGCATATTCACCTTCAATAAACCGACTCTTGCCTCCCACCACATAGAGGAAGTAGCGCATGGTATTGCCATCGCGGTAGGGCACCACCGTGGTGGAGATTGAGTCGGCACCTAGCAGGCGTGAGGCTGTGCTGCTTCCATTATCAGGAAATTCTGGGCTAGGCAGCGATACCGAACTGCTGAAGGTTGTCCATGTTAACGCACCCGTCGTCTTATTGACCGTGGCGCGCTGGATGACGGCGGTTGAGTACTCGGTACTACAATCAGCGCCTTTGAAGACCCCGCCGATAACATAGATATAACCAGTGGTGCTATCTTTGTCCAAACTGGCTACACCCACATCGCTACGGGCGGCGAGATTGGCGGTGCTGGCCCTACACTCTGCAAGACTAATAACCTCATTAAAGGTAGGTGATGAATCGATAATCAACTGGGTTGCTGGCATAGGCGTTGCTTGCCAATCGCCGACGAGATTCCCATTGGTAGGATCTGCTTTGGCCCAATAGACCTGATCGCTGCGTCCGCCTTCACCGGCATAGATACCGCCGATGACATAAATGTAGTTGCCCATGGCGGTGACACCGGCATTGGTCAGTGCATACGGCAAGGGTGGGTTAAACTCTGTCCATGGCTTGAGCACCCCGGCGGGAGCGAGTTGCACCATACCAGGGGCATCATTGATCTCATTTTGGCCGTAGGCGAAACTGACGAGATCAGCTAGATCCTGCGGGCCAAGTGCAGTCCGTTGGAAGACACCCGTAGCGAAGTTGCCCTGGGTATTATCGAGTGGTACCGATTTCGAGGCATTCGCGGCAAGGCTGGGTCGCCCGGCCATGATCGTTGTCAGGGTGAGAACAATCAGTAACAGACCCGTATTGCGCATCAAACGACGATCCAAAACCTTGGGTACCATGGGGCACCTCCTAAAGAGTGCGATTGCCAGACTATTGTGTGTGGGTTGGATGAGCGCACGCTACGCCGATTGAGGTGTTCCCGCATGCCGCATTCCTATAGGCGAAACGTCCAGGGAGGATTGGGGAGCGAGCGCGTGCCGAGAAGAGTGTTGCAAGATGCCTCATACCAACGGGTTGGTTAGTGGCAGTGTATCATGGGGGTTGTACCAGAGCGATAGGGGGGCGGGGGCGGTTTCACCGCCCCCGAAGATCTTTTTTGGGTGGTGTTGGGCGGCGAAGCCGCCCAACACCACCCAATACAGCTAATTTGCCGGACAGACATTGCCGGTCAGTTTGAGCGTTAGTGGCAACTCGATGCGGTTCGAGGTCGTGACTGCGTCTGGCGTGACATAGACCGTCATATCCTGCGCACTTGCGCCACCGCTGAAGAGGTTGCCATACATACGTGCCGAGACCCCTTCGGGATCGAGCGGGTGGCGGTAGTACATGAATGCCTGCAAGCGATAGGTTCCCTGCGGGATGGCCGTGAAGTGGTAGCGCAGCGCACCATTATCACCGGCCAGAATGGGTGACGTGTAGCTGTTGGTCTCGTTCGAGATCGTCACCAGACCCACCTGCGGGTAGCTGAAGCCACTCGGATTGCTGCCAAACTCAGATTCCGTAATGATGCTACTGGTGCTTCCGCTTGCGCCAACCACACACTCGTTAGTCTCGACCTTGGTGTTGATCGTATCAATGATCTGATCAACATTGGTCGTTCCATCCGCAGCCACCTGGAGGCTGGGTGCGGGGAAGAAGTAGTCCGACTGTGAAGGAATACCAGTACTCAACCCGGTTGCTGGGATGTTCGAGAGCGCGATGACAAAGACCTCGGCATTGATCGTGCTGTTGCGCAGATTATTCTGACTGGTCAGGATCATCTGGGTGATTGGGCGATCATAGGTCTTGCTGTCCTTCTTGTAGGTACCACCCACCTCGGTGGTCTGGCAGGAGGCACTCTCGATTGCCTTACTGCCCAGGTTATAGCAGGTGCTATTCTTCTTGAAGGTGTTATACGAGCTCAACGGGCCTTTCAGATCGCTCGCGCTCGTATTGAGGAAGTAGTTGGAGACACCGTCGGTCAGGAAGAGCACCACACGCTTGTACTCAACGTTACTCCCGTTGAAGCTGACTGTCTTGGGTGCGTTCTGGTAGAGCAGACTGGCGCGGTAGAGGCCACCGGCACCGTTGGTACCACCAGCACTGCGGTAATTACCATTTACATTGTTGAGTTTCTTGATGAAGTTCTTGAGCGTGGTCGGGTTATTGGAGAAGGCTTGGACATTGCTGGAAGAAACAGCTTCGTTGAACCAAACCACCGCCATCTGGTCGGAGGGGCGAGTATTGGTATAGCCCGGATTCCCCGGCATGTTGGTCAGCGTCACCAAGCGCTCCAGCGCCTTCTTGGCCACATAGATGCGCCGCTGGCTCTCGGTTGTCCACCAATAATCGTAGCCAGTATTGCTCACATTCACAGCAGGGAAGCCTGCCGGGCCGTTGGCGCACTGCTTGACCCCGCCACTATTGTTGCACTGGCCATCAAAGTTGGCACTCATCGAACCGGAGGCATCGAGCACCACCACATACTGGATTGGCTTCTGCATGGTGGGGATGATCTGATACTCTGGATAGAAGGAGACATTCCCGGCCAGGTCGAGCAGGTTGATCTCTTCCGGCGGTGGTGGCATCTGCGAGCAGACATTGTACTGGCGCGAAGGCGGCCCCAGGTAGATCATGTCGAAGTAGGGGCGGTTTCTATCACGCCCACGACCCACGATGATGAAGCTACCAAAGTTGACCACACGCACGCTGGCATTGTCACCCTGGCCAACCATACGATCATAGATCGGCAGGATCATAATCGTGCTGTTATCAATGTGCTGCTGGATGGCAGTATCGAGCGCATTGCTATTGCTCCACCCCGAACTCCCCCAGACCCAGTCACCGGCATTGAGCGAATGCGGATTAGTGGGATAGCCTTCGGGAACGGTCTCATTGCTTGGCCAGGGAGCCTCATCGAAGCCCCAGTCAAGGTTGCCGTCGCCTTTGATGCTCTGCGCCAACTCACCGGCGCTCCCAGCATTTTGGCCCAACTCGCCTTTATCTTCTGGCCAGCGCAGCCAGCCGAACTGGCCAGGGGTGTTGTCACCGTCACGCACATAGACGCGGCGCTGCACCAAGCCATTGCTCAGCACCTTGTACTCTGTGGCACGGTCAGTGACGCCTACATCATTGAAGACGCCATTGCCGATATAGGCGTTTTCAATGCCGATAGGATAGACACCCGAATTGACCTGGCAGAGCCCAGCGTGAGACTCAGCATTGATCGGTAGATCTTCGCGACCGACCACACGGGCGAAGGAGGTATTGACCGTTCCATTGAGTTGGACGTGGATGTAGGTGGCTCCGTTGGGAGCCGTACCACCCGACCCAACCACCGGGTGACCGGCGAGCAACTCGCCCTGGGCATCAAGGTAGTTGGCGGTCACTTCAACCGTATTGTTGCTGCCATCACCAACAATGATACCGTTGGATTCGAGCGATTTTACAATTGCCTGATAGATCGCGGTATCGAGCGTACTCGAACTGCGCTCCATATAGGCCGACATCCCGGCCAAGGCGGCGGCGTTAGATGCCGAGACCGCTTGACGCTCCTTGGAGAAGGTGTTGCCAACGTCAACCGAGAGGCCGACCATGGCCACCAGAATGAGAATCATCAGTGCGATGATCGGAATGCTCTGGCCGGGCTTGCGTTGGCGGGCAAGCCGACGCAGCAATTGTCGTCGAGGTGTGTTCATGACCGTCCTCCCTGTTTGTGTTGGTTGATCTGTGCGAGAAGAGTTGGATTGCATAGGTTTGGTCTCTGGGTTCCTCTAGCCAATAAAGGTACTACGGATTTGCATCATATGGGTTGCCCGCAAGCGGATGGTATCGCTAAAGACCGGCGCTAACGGGAAGAAGAAGCGGTAGTTGTAGCTCACCGTGACCCGCACATAGCAATACTGACCGGCGTTGCGCATGCCCTGATGCGGTGTGGTCGTTGGGCATGCGGTGGGTGTGTTGCTCAGATTACCATTGGCGAAGCGTGGGTTTTCGATATAAATGAAGGCATTTGAGTTGTTATAGTTCAAAACGCCGGAATCGGATTCATCATCGTTATTATTATTATTCAGATCATACATATCAACAAAGCCCGTCGAGGGATCGCCAGCAGACGCACGCACGCGATTGACGATGTTATCATAGTCGAGTCTGACCTCGGTAATTGCGCCATCATTGTTGGTCACAATTCGTGGGTAACTACCAAAGTTGGCTCCCTCTTGGGCGGCGGTGCGTAGTGATTGCATGGTAAAGAAGATCAGGCCCAGATCAACCGCTGCCGCGAGCAGGGTAAAGATGAGGGTGGCAGCCAGCGCAAACTCGACTAGCGCTTGGCCAGAACTTCGCTTGGAACAATTGCGGCGAAACATAGCAGTTCCCCTTACCATATCACATCTAATCTTCTTCGTTGATTGTGCGCCACTCGGCCACATCGCGGGCACAAGCGATTCCACTCGTCTTGGTTGGGTCGCGGCCCAGGCTCTCGATTGAGCGACGCTGCGTTACTGCCAGCGTGATGGTGCCATTATTGCCAAAATCGAAGAGGTTGAAGAGTGGTGTGATCCCGCGCACTTGGTAGGTGATCGAGACCTCAACCGGCCCCCGGTCGGTCAGGTTGCGGGTATTGCGGTCAATCTCACCATCACCATCTGGATCATCCATCGGGTAACTGATGATGAGTCCATTGGAGATCCCCGGAAAGATCGTGTCATCACTCTCGGCGGCCTGATAGACAGCGCGCACACAGGCATCACCACGAAAACCAGGATAGTTGACGGGTGGGCTAGGATCATTCCGATAGGCCAACCAACTCTGCTGGGGCGGCAACTGTGCGGCGGCCTCGGCTGCATTGCGGGCGGCCTGGGATACCGTAGAGTAGGCAAAGATGATGTACCCAAACTCCATGATGCCAAAGAGCACCACCAAGAGAATCGGTAATACGAATGCCATCTCGACGATTGATTGTCCATTTGCTCTGCGCCACATAGCGAACCTCCGCTGCTGATTGCTGTACTTTGATTATAGAACCTGGGGCGCTTGAGCAACAATAGGCTAAAGGTACCGAATACCCAGACCGGGTTCATGGGTGGCCGGGTTCCGCGATCATCCCGTAGGGGCGAAGCATCGCCCGCCACGCCAGACCGTGTTCCCGATGCTCCATGGAGGGCGATGCTTCGCCCCTACATCACGCATGGCCTTCGGGCACCAGCCAGAAGCAGAGCAGCACCCCGATGATCGCCCCGGCGGCGGCCAACAGCCCATTGCCCCAGATGCCAATTGTCAGGAAGAGCGCCGGGCCAGCCAGCGAGCCAACCACACGGCCTAGGCCCATCATGGCGACCATGAGCGCCAGGACGGTTCCGCGTCCATGTTCGGTCAGCCCACTCATAAGCGGGAAGGCCGAGACGATGGCGAACTCGAAGCAGAGATCGAAGAGCAGGAAGAGGGCTAGGAAGAGCAGCCAATGGCCACTACTGAGTGGGAGCAGCGCTTGGAAGATCGCCACCCCGGCAAAACCGATCAGTACGGCGCGGCGCTTACCGATGCGGTCGGTAAAGAGCGTTGCGGTGAGTGCGCCACCCAACTCAACGATACCGAGCAGGCCAAAGATCAGGCCGATCTGTTCGGTGCTGGCGGCAAAATCGCGTTCGAGCCAGGTGGCATAGATCACAAAGATCAGCTCAGCGGCGAGGAGTTGGAAGAACATCATACCAAGGGCGGCCAGGATGTCGCTACGGCGCAGTAATGTAAGCCCGCCGGTGGTGGTGGTGGTGCGGGTATGCGGCTGGAGCGTACCGGGGCTGAGTAGGATGATCGTTAGGCCAAAGGTGAGTAGCGCGGCAATCCCCAGCACCACAAAGGCGGGAGTCCAACTGGCTTGCCACGCAATCAGTTGGGTAAGTGCGGCGACCCCTAGCAGGGCCGAGGCGGCCCAACTGAGTTCGAGCAACCCCAGGATGCGGGCGCGTTCGGTATAGGCGCTGCGGGCACTCGCGTAGGCTTGCGCGGGCGACATATAGAGCGCGGTGGCGATGCCGATTAGGGTATAGCCGAGCATAAAGGGCATAAAACTGCTCGCCAGCGCACAGATCGCCGCACCGAAGATAAAGATCCCCAACCCGATCAACATACTCCGCCGCTCCCCAAAGCGGTCGGCCAACATCCCACCAAGCGGGCTGAGCATTGTCGCCCCAACCTGCACCGTCACCAAGAGACTGACCATACTGAGGCTCACCTGCAAGCCATTGGCGAGCAGTGGGAGCAGCGGGTAGATCACGCGGAAGCCGGTATTAAAGGTGAACCGACCGAGTAAGAGCACCAAGATCTGGAGCAGGCTGAGGTTGGGGGTAGTTTTGAGGGTTGAGGTGGCCATTTAGTAGAAGAAGAAATCGGCGGGGAGCGGGGTTGTATTACGCAACGAAACGGCTACGCGGTCATTACTGCGCTCCACACTGGCAATAATCGCCTCAAGGATCTGCTCACCACTGCGCCAGCGCACAATATCGCCTACGCGCAGATCATAGTGGTTGGGGCGGGTATAGGCTCCGGTGCAATCAATGATGAAACCATCAATATCCAGATGATCCACCGGCAGGTCGCTATAGCGGCGACCATAGCTCCGCCGCTCGATGGTAATCGTGGTGAGGTTGGGGAGAATCATGGTGGCGATTATAGCATGGTTGGTGGGGTGTGAGGGTGGGGGACGTAGGGGCGAAGCATTGCCTGTGGTTCATCGGTTGGGTAGGGTTGCTGATGGTGGGCGATGTTTCGCCTCTACAATGTGGTTATTTGCCTGCGAGTGTAAAAAGTACTACCACCGATCAAACATCACAAAATGGTGAGAAAGCGCCGTGTAGGGTTGAAATCGAATGTCGGGTGGTATATAATGAGCGAAATTGTGGGGAAAAGTGGGGTGAAGTGGGGAATTAGAACGAATTTTCGTCAGTATATAATTTAACACTGAGGCGCACACGTGTTTCTTGGCGAGTTTGAACACAGCATTGATGACAAGGGGCGAGTGGCCATTCCGGCGCGGTTCCGTGAGGATCTCAGCGAAGGGATGGTACTGACGCGGGGCTTCGATGCGTGTTTACAAGCCTTTCCGCGTTCAATCTGGCAACAGTTGGCGCAGAAGGTGAGTAGCCTCTCGCTAGGCAGCCCGGAGGCGCGCACCCTGCGGCGCATGCTCTTCTCGAATGCGGCTGAGGTGGAGATTGATCGTCAGGGGCGCATTCTGGTGCCGCAGAACCTACGCGAGTATGCCGGATTGGCCGAGCAGGTGGTCATCAGTGGGATGGATACCTATTTTGAGATCTGGGCGACGGATCGCTGGCGGAGTGTGATGGAGCAACTCGACACGAGTGGGGCCGGGATTGCGGCGCAGTTGGCGGCGGTGGGAATTTAGGAGCGATATTTACTTGATGATGATCACGACTTCAACACAATCCTCCGCCCCCACCTTCCAGCACATCTCAGTCTTAGCGGAGCCAGTCCAGACGGCACTCAACCCGCGACCGGGTGGGGTCTACCTGGATGGGACGCTGGGCGGCGGCGGGCATGCGTTGGCGCTCTTGCAGGCGGCGCAACCGGGCGGGTTCCTGCTAGGGATAGATGCTGATCCGGCGGCGTTGGCGGCGGCCCAGGCACGTATGGTGGCGGCCAACATACCTGCCACGAACTACCAGTTCTTTCATGCCCGTTTTGGCGCGATGGCCCAGATCGCCCAGCAAGCCGGGGTCGCTGCCTTCGATGGCATTCTGCTCGATCTGGGCGTCTCCTCGCCGCAGTTGGATCGTGCCGAGCGCGGCTTCAGCTTTAGTAACGATGGCCCATTAGACATGCGGCTTGATCCGACCCAGGGGATCACCGCAGCGGATCTGGTCAATACGCTTGATGAGGCCCAGATTGCCGAGATCATCTTTCGTTATGGTGAGGAGCGTGCCTCGCGGCGGGTAGCACGCCTGATCGTGGAGCGACGCAAGCAGACACCGTTCGTGCGTACCGCAGATTTAGCCGCACTGGTGGCACGGGCGGTCGGGCGGGGTGGGCGTGAGCGCATCCATCCGGCAACGCGCACCTTTCAGGGGTTGCGGATTGCGGTCAATGCCGAATTGGAACAGCTTGAGTCGGCGCTGCCGCAAGCGGTGGATCTCTTACACCGTGGCGGACGTTTGGCGGTGATTAGCTTTCATTCGTTAGAAGATCGCATCGTCAAACACTTCTTGCGGGCAGAGTCGGGGTATGGCGGCAATGCTAATCCGCGCCCGCCGCGTTTGCGGATTATCACCAAGAAGCCGCTGGAGGCCGATGCTGAGGAGTTAGCGCATAATCCACGCTCCCGTAGCGCCAAGCTGCGGGTGGCGGAGAAGCTATGATACTGAAGCTTTCGGGAAGCTCCAACTTCCCAGAAGCTCAATAGGGAGGCCCCTATGGCAGTCAATACTGAGCGTCTCTCTTCCATCCTGCGCGCCCGTGAACGGCGTTTGAATATTCCCCACTATCTGCGCCTTGATGGTAGCCGTTACCTACTGGCATTGGTGCTCTTTCTTGCATTGATGAGTCTGGTTGTGCTGCTTCAGACCGGGGCAGTGGCGACACAAGGTTATGCGATCTCGGATCTTCAGTCCGAGAAGACCGTGCTGATGCGCGAACGTGCCCAGTTGCAGGTACGCGAGGCACGGGCGCAGTCGTTGACGCTGATTCGGCAGCGCGCCGAGGCGATAGGGCTGCGTCCGCTTCAGCCTGAGCAACTGCGCTACCTGGAAATTGCGTCGGACGGACACTAAATGGCATCACGCACTACCAAGCCACTACGCACCCAACCCGGCGTGGTCAATCCGCCGGTGCGGGTGCGTTTACCGCGTTGGCGGATCAATATTATTCTGCTGGTCTGCATGTTGCTGATCGGGCGGGTGGTGTTGCGTCTGGGTGAGTTGCAGATCGTTCAGCATGAGTCGTTGTCAGGGTTGGCGCGGGCCGAAATTGATCGCCAAGTGCCGATTCAGGCCCAACGGGGGCTGATTACCGATCGCTTGGGCAATGTGTTGGCCATGGATGTGGATCGCGAGAGTCTGTGGGTGGTGCCGGCGCAGATCGATCCGGAGCATGCACCCGTATTGGCGCTGACCTTAGCGACTATTCTGAATAAAGATGCCGAGACGATTCTGGCGACGCTGACCAACCGCGACTACTACTGGTTGCCGGTGGCGCGTTGGTTGGAGCCAGAAGTTGCGGCCCAGATTGATGCGCTCGATGAGCCGGGGTTGCACTGGCAGTACGAACCACGGCGGGTCTATCCACAGGGCACCTTCGCGGCGCAGATCTTGGGGGCGGCGAATTTTAATGGCGACGGCATCAGCGGGGTGGAGGGCTTCTACAACCAAGCTCTCCAAGGGGTTGATGGCAGTGTGCAGGCGGAGTTTGATCCCAACCAGAACCCGATTGCGATTGCGCCCTCGCGCACCTTACCGCCGCGTGATGGAACCGATCTGACTCTGACGATTGATCCGCTGGTGCAGTATGTGATCGAGCGCGAGTTGCAGCAGGCGGTACAGCAGCACAATGCCGATGGCGGCACGATCATTGTGCTCGATCCGAAGACGGGTGCAATTCGCGGGATGGCGAGTTGGCCTACTTTCGACCCCAATAGCTACGGCGATTATCCGGCGGAGGTGTATGGGCGCAACCCGGCGATCAGCAACTTGTACGAGCCGGGGAGTACCTTCAAGATGATCACGGTGGCGGCGGGCTTGCAGAGCCGTAGTTTCGATGCCAATGTGCAGGTGAATGATACTGGATCGATCTACCGTTACGGTTATTGGCTGAAGAACTGGAATGCTAGTGGCAACGGCATGATCGATCCGGCTCATGTGATCTACTTCTCCAGTAATGTAGGCGCACTCCTGCTGAACGAGATCACCGGGCCAGAGAACTTCTACCATGTTGTGAAGGCATTTGGCTTTGGCGAGCCAACCGGGGTGGATATGGCGGGTGAGGAGGTCGGGATTGTCAATAGTTGGGGTACCCCGGCATATAACGATCTGGGCCTGCTGACCAACGCCTATGGCCAGAGCATTTCGGTAACCCCGTTACAAATGGTTCAGGCGGCGGCGGCAATCGCGAATGATGGTGTTCGGATGCGCCCCTACATTGTTGAGCGGCGCTGTCAGGCTGGGCGTTGTACCGACACCGAACCAATGCAGATGGGCCAGCCGATTGACAAGGAGGTGGCATGGACGATCCGGCGCATGTTGGTCAATTCGGCCAATCACTATGCCCCAGTGGTGTGGGGCACGCGCACGGGGAGCTATGCCGATCAGTGGTTGGTGCCGGGCTACCAGGTAGCGGCGAAGACAGGTACCTCATCAATTCCGTTGCCCACTGGTGGCTATGATCAGAGCTATACGATTGGTTCGGTGTTGGGGTTTGCGCCCGCTGAGGATGCGCGCTATGTCATTCTGGTCAAGATTGATCGCCCCAAGGATGATATTTGGGGCGTCACCACCGCCATCCCGGTCTACTACAACATTGTGGATCAACTATTGCGCTATGACAAAGTGCCACCCGACCCGACCTTGGTGAGTCCTGGGCAGTATATTCCGGGTATGGTGGTGGCGGAGTAGGGGCGAAGCATCGCCCGCAAGTTGGTTGGGGAGTATATTCCGGGTATGGTGGTGGCGGAGTAGGGGCGAAGCATCGCCCGCAAGTATGGTGGTGGTCGAGTAGGGGCGATGCATCGCCCGCAAGTATGGTGGTGGTCGAGTAGGGGCGAAGCATCGCCCGTAAGTATGGTGGTGGTCGAGTAGGGGCGAAGCATCGCCCGTAAGTATGGTGGTGGTCGAGTAGGGGCGAAGCATCGCCCGTAAGTTGGTTGGGGAGCTTCAGGATGGCTGGTGGGCGATGCTTCGCCCCTACTGGTGGGCGATGCTTCGCCCCTACTGGTGGGCGATGCTTCGCCCCTACTGGTGGGCGATGCTTCGCCCCTACGCCCGCCGGGTGGTGGGAAAGGAGATGCTATAATTGCCCTCGGCACTCTTGGGTAAGAGGCCAGCAACCCCAGCGCGGGATGTGAGGAGGGCGGAGTGATCGGATTAGGAAGCATCCTATACGGGGTACAGCCAGCATGGTCGCGTCAGATGCCCTATATTCCGCCCCAGTGGCAGGAATTGGTATTTGGTGAGACGGTAATCGACTCCCGCGAGGTTGAGCCGGGAACCCTCTTTGTGGCTTTGGCTGGTGAACGTACCGATGGACATATCTTTCTCCCCGATGTGATTGCACGCGGTGCGTTAGGCGCACTTGTCTCGCGCACCGAAATCGAGGCGCGTGCTACTATACTAGCTCGTACAGCACGCCGTTGGGCGCTGGTGGACCCGGTTACGGGGGCGGGCTTGGATGCAGCAACGCCGGGGGCGTGCCTTCTCATCGCCGTAGACGACCCGCTGATGGCACTTCAGCGTTTGTCGGCCTACCATCGGCGTCAGTTCACACCGACCGTTGTTGGTATCACCGGCAGTGTGGGGAAGACCTCAACCAAGGAAGCGGTGGCGGCCCTGCTGCGTCAGCGCTTCAGCACCTTAAAAAGTAAACGCAGTTTTAATAGCGAGGCCACCGTGCCCACAACACTGCTTCAACTTGCGCCCACCCATGAGGTGGCGGTGCTGGAGATGGGCATGTGGGCACCGGGTGAGATCCGCTTTTTGGCGGATCTTGCTCGGCCACAGATCGGTTTGGTCACCAATGTGGGGCCAACCCACTTGGAGCGGCTGAAGAGCCAGGAGGCGATCTGGTACGCGAAGGCCGAGTTGGTCGAGTGGCTGCCGCGTGATGGCTGGGCGGTACTGAATGCGGATGATCCGTTGGTGTTGGCGATGCGCGATATGACCAATGCGCGCGTTTTTACCTATGGGCTATCGCCGCAGGCGACGTTGTGGGCGGATCAAATCGAGAGTTACGGGCTAAACGGGATTGCGATGCGTGTCCATTATCAGGATCAACAGATCGCGTTGCGTTTGCCGCTGATCGGGCGGCACAGTGTCTATCTGGCGCTGGCGGCGTTGAGTGTGGGGTTGATCATGGAGATGGAGTGGCCCGCGATGCTTGCCGGGTTGTCTGATCCGGCGGCGCAGATGCGCTTACGAGTGGTGGCGGGGCAGAGTGGTACGCATCTGATAGATGATACCTACAATGCGGCTCCGATTTCAACCTTGGCGGCGCTCGATCTACTGGCCGACACCCAAGGCCGTCGGGTGGCGATCCTGGGGGATATGCTTGAACTCGGCAGTGCTGAAGAGGAGGGCCATCGCCAGGTGGGGCTTCGGGTGGCCGAAGTGGCCGACCTGCTGGTGACAGTGGGGCAGCGCGCTGGCTGGATCGCTGAGGCGGCCCGGCAGGCCGGGATGGCTGCGGAGCAGATTGTCGTCTGTATGACCAATGCTGAGGCGATTGCATCCGTCCGACCACGGCTTATGCCAGGTGACTACATTCTACTCAAGGCGTCACGCGGTATGGCTCTGGAGGAGATCGTCGTGGCCCTGCAACCCCAACAGGAGGCTTAGTTGGACGTTCTACGTGCGGTGCTGGTGCAGGATATGGCGCGAGCCCTGTTACTAGCCGCAGCAGCCTTTGTATTGACGCTCTTTGTGGGGGCGTGGTGGGTGCGCTTTGCGCGCCAGCATAAACTCGGCAAGCAGATTCGGCTCGATGGCCCGCAAAGCCACCTGACCAAAATGGGCACCCCGACCATGGGCGGGGTGATGATCGTGAGTACTGTGTTGGTGCTTACGATGTTCTTCAATCTGGTGGATCGTTGGTCTATGCTCTTGCCGCTGGCGGTGATGGTCAGTTTTGCCGTTTTGGGCGGCTTGGATGACTGGTTGACTCTTACGAAGTCGCAGTCGAAGACCTACGGCTTTACAGTGCGCTATAAATTCTTTTTGATGTTGGTGATTGCCTTTATCGCCAGTTTAGCGCTCTACTTGCCCAAACCCTTCGGGTTGGAACATGATGGCTTGGTGCAGATTCCATTTCTGGGCGAGCGCAACATTGGGGTCTGGTTCATTCCGATAGCCACGCTGATCATCGTCTTTATCTCGAACGCGGTGAATATCACCGATGGGCTGGACAGTCTGGCGGGCTGGAATCTGACCATGGCCTTCGGGGCGTATGGGGTGATGACCTTCCTGGCTGAACCGCGCCTGACCAATCTGATGGCGCTCTGCTTCACCTTGGTGGGGGCGTGTGCGGCCTTCCTCTGGTACAACGCGCATCCGGCGCAGGTCTTTATGGGTGATCTTGGTTCGTTGGCGCTGGGCGCGGTCTTGGCCGTAGTGGCGTTACAGTCACAGCAATGGTTATTATTGCCGGTAGTAGGGATTATCTTCATTGTGGAAGCCTTCTCGACATTGATTCAGACCGGCTACTTCAAATGGACGAAGCGGCGCTATGGCGAGGGGCGACGGATCTTCAAGATGGCTCCGTTACACCACCACTTTGAGCTACTGGGTTGGAGCCAAGTGCAGGTGACGCAACGCTTCGTACTGATTGGCACAGTGGCGGCGATGGTGGGGATTTCACTGGCGATCACCTTTGCCCGACCAAGCCCCGGCTCGGAGCGGGCGGGCAACCAGCCAACGGTGATGGTGGAGCAGGTGGGGGAGTAGGGGCGAAGCAGCGCCTACCATGGAGTATGGGGAATATGGGGAAGTAGGGGCGAAGCATCGCCTACCATGGAGCATGGGGAATACTGATTTGACTGGTGGGCGATGCTTCGCCCCTACTATGTGGAATACCATGATCAATCTCACTGGTCAATCGGTCTTAGTCATGGGGTTGGGGGTTCACGGCGGTGGGCTAGGGGTGGCCCGTTGGTTGCTGGCCCAAGGCGCACGGGTGACGGTGACGGACATGGCCACGCCGGAGGCTTTGGCGGTGCCCGTGGCGCATCTGAATGCGGCTGCGGCCCAATTAGGCACCGAGGTTCACTACACCTTGGGTGAACACCACGCTGAGGACTTCATCAACAGCGATATGGTGGTGGTTAACCCGGCGGTACGGCCCACCTCGCCGTGGCTCAAGCTATGCCAGGATCTAGGGGTGCCGATTGAGACCGAGATGACGCTCTTCTTTCGGGCCTGCCCTGGCCCGATTTTGGGAGTGACGGGCACCAAGGGCAAGACGACCACGTCACTGATGCTGGCGGCGATGCTGCGCGAAGCCTACCCGGACACGTTGGCAGCGGGGAATTTGCGGGTTTCGGCGTTGGAGGCGCTGCCCAACCTGACACCGGAGACGCCGGTGGTGTTGGAGTTGAGTAGTTTTCAGTTGGAACGGATCGGGGCGGTGGGCTTGAGTCCACGGTTTAGCCTGATCACCAACCTCTCCGGCGATCATATCAACTGGCACGGCTCATTTGGAGCCTACGCGCAGGCCAAGCGCCAGATCTTTGCGCATCAGCATAGCGATGGGGTGGTGGTCTTACCCGCTACTGATGTGGGGCCAGAGAGCCTGATCTGGCCATTGGCGGAGGGCTACGCGGGGCGGATGATCGTCTATGATGCGCACCCCGGCGCGCCCACCGAGGCGCATATTGATGCGGCGGGGAATCTGCGATTAGGCGCGCTCACCCTGGCTCACTGTGATGATATTCACCTTGCGGGGATGCACAACCGCTCGAATGCGCTGGCCGCAGCGGCATTAGCCTACAGCTTTGGCGTCTCGGCGGCGCAGATTGCGCGGGCGCTGTGTGGATTTATGGGGGTCGAACACCGCCTGGAACGGGTACGCGAGTTGGATGGGGTGATCTACGTGAACGACACCACCGCCACCAACCCCGCAGCGACTTTAGCGGCGCTAGAGGCGATCACCACGCCGATCATCCTGATTGCGGGCGGGGCCGACAAGGAGTTGGCGTTTGCCGACTTGGGCGCGGCGATTGCGCGCCGGGTGAAGGCGCTGGTATTGCTAGAGGGTAGCGCAACCCCCCGATTGCACGCGGCGATTGCGCACGCGGCACTGCTCAATCCGCACGACATACACGGCCCCTATGCCGACTTTCAGCAGGCGATTGCGGTGGCGCGTGGGCTGGCCGAGGTGGGTGATACTGTGCTCCTCTCGCCGGGGTGTGCGAGTTTTGGCATGTTTCGGAACGAATTCCACCGGGGGGAAGAGTTTCGGCGGATTGTTCAGGCGTTGGAATGAGCAGTGCCACAAAATATTGCGGCGCTCCCCATCCCGAATCTCAATTTTTCGTGGTGTTTGGCGGCGTAGCCGCCAAACACCACGAAAAAAGATCTTCGGGGGCGGCGAAGTCGCCCCCGAACCCCCACCAGCGATGGAGAGGAGACCCACCCACTTGACTGAACCCAACCCAACGCCCCCGCGCCTTCCACCCGCCCCGGCGGCCATGTCGCTACTCTGGGCTATCGGGATCATCTACCTCCTGACTGCCGTACTGAGTGGTGGTATGCAACCCAGTTTACAGATTCTGGTGTTTCTGGGAGCCAAGGTTAATGAACTGATCGCCGCTGGTGCCTATTGGCGGCTGCTGAGTGCTACCTTTCTCCATGGCAGCCTCATTCACATCTTCTTCAATGCCTACGCGCTCTATGCACTCGGCCCGGAGAGCGAGCGGATCTATGGAACTCGGCGCTTTTTGGCGCTCTACTTCCTGGCGGGGTTAGGGGGCAGCCTCGCCTCCTACCTGCTTTCACCCGCCATTTCAGTAGGGGCAAGTGGCTCGATCTTTGGGCTGATCGGCGGGCTAGGAATCTTCTACTACCTGAACCGGGGGGTGTTGGGCAACTTCGGCAAGGCGCAGGTGCAGAATATGGCCACGATTGCCATCATTAACCTCTTCATCGGCTTTTCGGCTCCGAGCATCATTGACAATTGGGGCCATTTGGGTGGCTTGTTGGGTGGCATTGTGGCCGGTTGGGCGCTTGCGCCGCGCTTTCAGGTTGATCCGGGCCTCTACCCGCCACTGATTCGGCGCACCTACCTCGCCCAGGGGTGGATGTGGGCGGTCGCACTGCTCTTGGTGATGTTGGTGTTGGTGGGGGTGCTGCCGCATGCGTAGATAGAGGAAATTCTTGGGGCTGCACCCCAAACCTTCATGTTTGTTGGTGTTTGGCGGCTGTGCCGCCAAACACCAACAAAAAAGATCTTCGGGGGCGGCACAGCCGCCCCCGAACCCCCACCGAGGTTAGGAGGCCGAACGATGATGACCGAACGCGCCAATAAGCCCGACTATGTCTTACTGGCAACGGTAGGGGTGTTAGTGGCTGTGGGCTTGGTGATGGTCTATAGTGCCAGTTTTGTCGAAGCCTTCACCTTGCAAGGCAACCAGTACTACTACCTGTTACGCCAAATGGTCGGGGCGGGGTTGGGGATGGTGGGATTGTTGGTGGTGCAGCGCATCCACTACAGCTTTTGGCGCAGATATTCGGTGCATCTAATGGCAATTGCGTTGGTGCTGCTCTTTCTGGTATTGATCCTGCCCGCCTCGATGACCGAAGTGAACAACTCGCGCTCGTGGATCAGATTTGGTCAGGGCGGGGTCTTCGGTTTGATCAGTATCCAGCCGACCGAGTTCACCAAATTGGCGATCATCGTCTACTTTGCTGATTGGCTTTCGCGGCGCAGTGACAAACTCGGCAACGTCACCTATGGTCTCATCCCATTTGCGGTGATGTTGGGGTTGGTGTGTGGTCTGGTGATGTTAGAGCCAGATCTGGGCACCACAGTGGTATTGGTCGTCATCGCCGGGGTGGTCTACTTTGCTGCCGGAGCGAACGTCTGGCACGTTATTGGGGCGGCGGGACTGGGTGGGATTGCCTTCTGGTTGTTGATCAATGTGGCGGGTTTTCGTAACTATCGGATTGAAGCCTTCAAAGATCCCTGGAAATACTACGATACATTTGGATTTCAACCGATTCATGCACTTTACGCACTCGGAAGTGGTGGTATCTTTGGTATGGGGCTTGGTCATGGGCGGCAGAAGTTTCAGTGGTTGCCACAAGCCTACACCGATACGATCTTTGCGATAGTGGGCGAGGAGTTGGGGCTATTCGGAACCTTAGCAGTATTGGGGGCATTTGGCCTGATTGCCTATCGTGGCTATAAGATCGCTGGGCGGGCACCTAGCCCCTTTGCGGCGTTGGTTGCGGTGGGGATCACCACCTGGATCTGTTTTCAGGCGTTGATCAATATTGCAGTGACGACATCGCTCATTCCGTTTACCGGCTTAACATTGCCCTTTCTTTCGTATGGGAGTAGTTCGTTGATGGCCTCCATGGTTGGTATTGGCATCCTGTTGAACATCTCGCGGCACATCACGTCGCGTCAGGTCGAGGAGACACCGAATGGCCCGATCATCCGTCGTCGTCCCAACTCCAACCTCCTCGACACTCTTGCTCTCTGGCGGAGGAACTGGCGGGCACGTCTATCCAGCGTTGGCGGTAGCCGCCGCGCTCGTCGCCGCTGGTGAAGAGCGCCCACTGCTCTATGTGGGGAGTGTGGGAGGTATGGAGGAGGGCATTGTGGCGCGTGAGAGTCGGCTCTCCTTTCGGGGGCTTCCAGCGGCGGCGCTGCGTGGGCGTGGGCCAGTGCAGATGCTACGGGGCGTGTCCACGATGGTGACGGGTAGTTTGGTGGCGCGGCGGCTCATCCGCGAGGTGCGACCGGCGGCAATTTTGGGGACGGGTGGGTATGTGTGTGTACCGCTCTTTGTGGCGGCGCGGTTGTTGGGTGTCCCGACGATGATCTATCTTCCCGATGTGGTACCAGGGTTGGCGGTACGTCTCTTGAGCCGGATTGCCACCCTGACGGCGGTGAATGTTGAGGACTCGCTGCCCCATCTTTATGGCCAGCCTACCATGCCACGTGGGCGGCGGGTGGTGGTGACGGGTTACCCGGTACGGGCGGAGCTCTTTGTACAGGATCGGGCGGCATGTCGGCGGGCGTTCGGGTTGGATGATCGGCTTCCGGTGGTGTTGGTGTATGGGGGCAGCCGTGGAGCGCGTAGCCTAAATCAGGCGATCAAGGAACTGTTACCCGTTCTGTTGGAACGCTGCCAGATCATCCACGTCTGTGGGCGCGAGGGCGATGCAGGTTGGTTGGAGCAGACGGCGGTCGGGTTGAGTCCTGAATTACGGGGGAGGTATCACTTGTACCCCTATTTGGAGGCGGGATCGGCGGAGGCTGGGGGGGGCACTCCGGCGATGACGAGCGCACTTGGAGCGGCAGATCTGGCGATCTGTCGTAGTGGAGCCTCGACCCTCGCCGAACTGCCAGCGGCAGGACTCCCGGCGGTGTTGGTGCCTTACCCCTATGTCCATCAGGACGAGAATGCCGATTATCTGGTGCGGCGCGGGGCAGCGGTGAAGGTGGCGGATGCCGCGATGCTCGGTGACGGGCACCCGCAGGCGGGGCCACTGGCCCAGGCGGTGGTGCGGTTGTTGGAAGATCCCGTTGCGCGCCAAGAGATGGCCACCCAAAGCCGTGCTTTGGCTCGTCCGCATGCCGCGAATGACCTAGCAACAGTGTTCCGTAGTCTGGCAACAAGGAGTGCTGGGAGATGAACGACGAATGGCTCACGTTGATACCTCTGGCCCAGACCACGCTTACCTTAGACATTAGTGGTACGACCATCCTGCTGATTCTGATGGCGCTCGGTGCCTATATTGGGCATATGCGTGGGGTGCGAGCCATCCTGACGGTGGCGTTGGGCACCATTGCCGCTTATCTGGTCTGTGTGCAGGGCGGGGATCTGATAGTGCAGGTGATCAACCGTTTTTGGCAGAATAGCCCTAAGCTGGTTGCCTTTGCGGCAGGCCAAGATCCAGGGGCGGTTGCGGCGTTTGATCCGCTGTTGACGACCGATCTGCAAGTGCCGCTCTTTTTCCGCTTTATCTTCTTCATCGCCTTAGTGGCGATCAGTTGGTTTTTCAACAAGCGCTCGAAGTGGTATGGTGGTAGTCCGGCCAAACACGAACCATTGGCTCCTGTCTTGGGTGTCTTTAGTGGAGCCTTGACGGCCCTCTTGTGGGCAAATGCGGCGGGGCTCTTCTATGATGAGTATGTGAGTATTATGGGGCCGCTGGGGTATCCGGTGGGGACGGTGCTTTCGTCGCTGCCCGATTTGAGCCAGTTTGTGCCTTCGCTGATTGTAGTCTTTATCTTGGTGTTGGTGTTGATCCTGGTCTTCTATATGCCACGTATTCTGACTGTTCCTGAGCCACCAAAGAAGAGTTAATCGCCTATGCACTACCACATTATCGGAATTGCAGGCGCGGGAATGAGCGCGATTGCGCATCTGCTTTTGGATCAGGGCCACACGGTGAGTGGTTCGGATTTGGGGTGTAACCGACTGACCGAGGGGTTAGTAGCGCGAGGAGCGCGGGTTGCGCTCGGCCATGATCCTGCGCATGTGGCGGGGGCTGAGGCGGTGCTGGCGACCGCCGCCGTGCGGCCCGATCATCCCGAACTGGTGGCGGCGCGTGGTTTGGGGTTGCCGATCCTCAAGCGTGATGACCTGTGGCGCGAGTGGTCGCAGCAGCGCCAGGTGGTGGCGGTGGCGGGCAGCCACGGTAAGACGACGACCAGTGCGATGGTGGCGGTGGCCCTCCGTGGGGCGGGGTTGAATCCGGGGTTCCTGATCGGTGCCGAGGTTCCCGATCTGGGTGGCAACGCCACCTGGGGTGATCCAGCGGCCCCACTGGTGATCGAGGCCGATGAGTATGATCGCGCCTTTTTGAGTCTCAGCCCGGCATTGGCGGTGATCACCAATGTGGAGTGGGATCACCCCGACATCTATCCGAGTGCCGAGGAGTATGAAGCGGCCTTCAGCGCATTTGGGCGTGGTGTGGGCGGCCCACGTCGGTTGGTGTTGGGGAGTGATGGCCCGCACCTGACGGGTTTGGGCGATCTGGAGCCGGTGCTGTATGGGATCGAAGAGCGGCTCGCCACCGATCCGATCTCGTGCCGCTTGGCTCCGTTCGACTGGACGGCGAGTGGGGTGACGGGTGTGCCGGGCGGGGGAGTGAGTTTTGACCTGTGGCGGTTTGATCGCCAGCGCATGGGGCAGCGGCGGATGGGGCTGTTAGAATTGGCGCTGCCGGGTGCTCACAACGTGCGTAACGCGCTGGCGGCACTGGCGGTGGCGGCACTCTTGGGGGTGGATTTGCGCGGTGCTGTGGCTGCCTTGAGCACGTTTCGGGGCAGTGCGCGGCGCTTTGAGGTCAAGGGCGAGGCGGGTGGCGTGGTGGTGATAGACGACTATGGCCACCATCCCAGTGAGGTGGGTGCCACCCTCGCGGCGGCGCGGATGCGCTACCCAGAGCGGCGCATCGTGGCCTACCTGCAACCGCACACCTTCAGCCGGACAGAGAGCTTGCTTGCGCAGTGGCCAGAGGCATGCCGCACCGCCGATCTGGTCTTGGTGGGGGATGTCTATGCGGCCCGCGAGACGGGGGACGCAGCGGGGGTTGCGCAGCGTTTGGCCGCACAGATAGCGGCGGCTGGGGTCGCAGCGTGTTACAGTGGGGATATCGCGGCGAGTAGTGCCGCGCTAATCGCATTGGTTCAAGCGGGTGATCTGGTGATCACTCTAGGAGCCGGTGATGGGGATCGGGTTGGGATGAACGTCTTGGCGCATGTGCAGCAGGTTGGTCGCGAGGCAGAGTAACGAACGAACTATGAATCATTCCAAGCCACCCATTTTATTACGTGAATACGAACCAATGGCGCGCCACACCTCATGGCGGATCGGCGGGTCAGTCCGCTACTATGGCGAGGTGAGCCGGCTTGAGGATGCGTTGGCTCTTGTGGCTTGGGCCAAAGCGCAGGATCTCGATCTGATCTGGATGGGCGGTGGCACCAACATCCTCATACAAGATGCAGGCTTTCCGGGCATCATTGTGCGCTATGTAGCGCAAGAGTGGCAGATCGAAGAGCAGGATGATGTAGGGGTGTTGCGGGTCGATTCGGGAGCCATCGTCGCTAGTCTGGCGCGGCGCATGGGCAACCTAGGTTGGGCGGGATTGGAGTGGGCAGAGGGCATTCCTGGTACGATAGGTGGGGCAATCTTTGGCAATGCAGGCTCGTATGGGAGCGACATCTCAGCCATTCTGCTAGGGGTGCGCGTACTGATTGGGGATCAGGTAGAAGAGTGGCCTGCGAGCCGGATGGAGTTTGGCTACCGGCGTAGTGTACTGAAAGATGGTGCGCACATGATCGCGGGGCCACCGCCGTTGATTGTGGGGGCCAGCCTGCGGATGCGGCGCGGTGATCCCAAGGTGCTGGCTTCAACCATGGCGCGGATTGCAGCCGAGCGCAAAAACAACGCTCCCTTTGGCCGCACGTGTGGTAGTGTCTTCAAGAACCCGATAGGCTATAGTGCGGGCCAGTTGATAGATCGGGCAGGCTTGAAGGGAACGCGCTTGGGTGATGCCGAGATCAGTCAGCGCCATGCCAACTACATCATCAACCTAGGCGGGGCCACAAGTAGTGATGTGTTAGGTCTGATCGAGATCGCCCGCGAGGCGGTGCGCAACAAATTTGGGATCGAACTAGAACTTGAAGTGAGGGTGATATGAGCATCACGGTAGCCGTCCTCTTTGGTGGGCAGAGCGGAGAGCATGAGGTCTCGCTGGTTTCGGCGCAGGCGGTACTTGCCGCGCTCGACCCGACGCGCTACCGGGTGGTGCCGGTGGGAATCAGCAAGGATGGGCGCTGGCTGGCGGGGCCGGGAGCGATGGCGACGTTAGTGGCGGCGGCAGATCCGACCCGGCTCCCGGCGGGGGCGCACTACCCACAGGAAGATCTCGAATCTGACGAGGTTGAGGTGGCGCACACCGGCGGCGCGGGGCAGTTGAGCGTAGCGCGGCTCCTGCCGCCGGGGGTGGAGGTCGTCTTTCCGGTATTGCACGGCCCGCAGGGCGAAGATGGCACCGTGCAAGGCTTATTGGAGTTGGCGGGGGTGCCCTACGTTGGCTGTGGGGTGGCGGCAAGCGCGGTGGGGATGGACAAAGCACTGATGAAGGCCGCGTTCGCAGCGGCGGGGCTACCGCTCTTACCCTGGTTGCTGGTGCGGCGCCACGAGTGGCAGCAGAATCCCGAAGCGACCTACGATCAGATTGAGGCCGCGCTCACCTACCCGGTGTTTGTGAAACCGGCCAATATGGGCAGCAGTGTTGGTGTCAGCAAAGCCAAAGATCGGGCCGGGTTAGCGGCGGCATTGGCCGAAGCCGCCCGTTATGATCGGCGGATCGTGGTGGAGCAGGGGATCGCCGCTCGTGAGATCGAGATCAGTGTTTTAGGGAATGATGAGCCAGAAGTGAGTGTTCCGGGAGAAGTCGTTCCATCTGGCGAGTGGTATGATTATCATGCAAAATATATTGGTGGACAGTCAATGATTCACATCCCCGCCCCGATTGATGCGGAAGTGACCGAGCAGGTGCGTACTTTTGCACTACGGGCCTTTCAGGCGCTTGACGGTGCGGGTTTAGCGCGGGTTGATTTTCTCTTCGACAAAGAGAACGGACAACTCTGGCTCAACGAAGTCAACACCATGCCCGGTTTTACTCCTATCAGCATGTATGCGAAGATGTGGGCAGCGAGTGGGTTGGATTATGCAACCCTGCTTGATCGGCTGATTGGTCTGGCGTTGGAACGGAAGTAGGGGCGAAGTATCGCCCTCTATGGTTTCTGGGGAATACAAACTGGTATGGAGGGCGATGCTTTGCCCCTACTGGTGCCCACTTGGTAGCCACGAAGATATGGAATATAACTCACCCAATACACGTCAGCGGATCGCAGCACGACGGATGGCTCGTCAGGGTCGTTTGGCGGGGCCAGGCGGCTCACAGGTGCGCCCCAACGTATGGCGGGCGCTGCTGAGTGGCATGCGCAATGGTCGGGTAGTCAGTTTGCTGATCTTTCTGGGTTGTATAGGGGCGTTAGCATATCTACTTAGTAGCCCACGTTTAAGTGTGTTACAGGTTGAGGTGATCGGGAACAACGCGCTACATATCGAGGATGTGGTTGCTGAGTCGGGGTTGTTGGGGCGACGGATCTGGTTTGTCAGCCAGAGTGAGAGCGAGGCGCGTTTACGCGCCAATCCATACGTTGAGTCGGTACAGGTAGAGATCGGCTTACCCAATCTTGCGCGCATCCATGTGGTGGAGCGGCGACCTGAGGTTCGCTGGCAGGCGGGGGGGGTGGAGTATTTGGTAGATGGACGCGGGCAAGTGTTAGCGGTTGCGCAAGAGGACGCGACAGATGACGTTCTTGTGGTTATTGATAGAAGTACACCCGATTTGAAGCCGGGCGATCAGATTGATACTGATGCGCTCAGCCTGACCCGCGCCTTAGCATTGCGCCTACCTGCCGAACTTGGGTTTACACCAGCGCAGATCGGTTGGGATTTTGGCGTAGGGGTCTATGTGCGTTCGGAAATTGGGCAGACGATTATCTTTGGACAGAACCGCAACTTGGATCGCAAATTGGCTATTTTGGCCACGCTCTTAAAGGATCAGACCGCATTCACCTATCTGGATCTGCGATCAGGCAACCCGTTCTACCAGAACAGCCCGCAGAATTAGCATACGCGCAGGATCTTGCCGTATGAGCTTTCAAGAAGCTTGAAGCTTGCCGGAAGCTAGGGATGCAGGAACATTTCTCAGCGGTATCAGGACGAGAGTAGGATTGGGAGCACTGTATAGGCATGTGGAGGCAGAGACCTGCGACCTGCCACCTGCCGCCTTACTGGAAGAGAAGCCAATGCAGCGTACTATTGTCGGTATTGATGTCGGGACGACCAAAGTCTGTACGATTGTCGCCCAGGTCTCCGACGCGGGTAGTATGAACATTCTCGGAGTTGGCCTAACGCCCAGCAAAGGGCTCGATAAGGGCGTGGTGGTCAATATTGATGATGCAGTGAATGCGATTGCGACCAGTATTGAGAAGGCCGAGCGACTGAGTGGCTACCGCATTGGCACCGCGTTTGTGGGGGTTGCCGGGCGGCATATTGCCTCGCTCAACAGCCGAGGGGTTGTGGCGGTACAGCGTCCCGACCACGAGATCACCCGCAATGATGTAGCGCGGGCGGTTGAGTCGGCGCAGGCGGTGGCGATTCCTACCCAGCGCGAGATCATTCATGTCATTCCGCGTGCCTACGTGGTTGATGGGCACGAGGGCATCCGCGATCCGATAGGGATGAGTGGATTTCGGCTTGAGGTCGAGACACACATTGTCACCGGCGAGGTGATGGCCATCCAGAACCTGATCAAGAGCGTGCAGAAAGCCGGAGTCGAGATTGATGATCTGGTGTTGCAACCCTTAGCTTCGGGTGAAGCGGTACTAACCGCTGAGGATAAGGATCGTGGGGTGATGCTAGTGGATATGGGTGGCGGCACCACCGACATGGCGATCTTTGTTCAGGGTGGGGTCTGGCACACCAGCGTTCTACCAGTGGGGGGCACCCACTTTACGAATGATATTGTGTATGTGCTGCATACACCGCATAATACGGCTGAATACCTCAAACTCAAGTATGGTTCAGCGATAGCGGGCGAACCACCCGCACCTGATGACACCTCAGACCTGATTGATGCCGAGACCCTGACGGTGGGGGAGAAGCAGCAGATTAGTCGGCACCTGCTCAACGAGATCATTCAAGCGCGGGCCGAGCAGGTGGTAGAGTTAATCTATAATGAAATCAAGCGCAGCGGCTACGAAGGGATGTTACCGGCGGGGATCGTACTTACCGGCGGGGCAGCCCAACTAAGCGGCTTTGACGAATTGGTGCGCGAGATGCTAGGGATGCCAGTGCGGATCGGTATACCGAGTGACCTCACGGGGTTAGCCGATTCGCTCGACAGTCCATCCTATGCTACGGGAGTAGGGTTGTTGCGCTGGGGAGCGCGCCATGGCCTCTCGATGCTAGGCCCGACTCACCGCTCGGAAGAGCGTCAAGGTTGGGGGAATGTCTATGAACGGTTCAAGGGCTGGATGCGGGAGTTCTTACCCTGACCTTGACTGACGGCGGGCGACCAACGGTCGCGGGTACGTCGTATGTCGTTCGTCGTTTATCGTTTGTCATCACGCAGGAGGACGGATATGGTGGAGCGCAACAATAATTTCAGCTACGAGGACTTCGCCCAGATCAAGGTGGTTGGTGTCGGGGGCGGTGGGAGCAACGCAGTTGATCGTATGATCGCTGACGGTGTGCAGGGCGTGGAGTTCATCACCGTGAACACCGATGTCCAGGCGCTGATGCACTCGCTCGCCCCGGTTCGTATCCGCATTGGTGACAAACTGACACGTGGGTTGGGGAGTGGCGGCAACCCGGTGATCGGGCAGAAGGCGGCTGAGGAGAACCAGGAGGACGTGTACGAGCAGCTCAAGGGTGCGGACATGGTCTTCGTGGCGGCGGGCATGGGTGGTGGTACGGGCACGGGTGCCTCGCCGATCATTGCCGGGGTGGCGCACGATCTGGGCGCACTGACGGTGGGTGTGGTGACGCGGCCCTTCACCTTTGAGGGCAACCATCGCCGCAAGATGGCCGAGCAGGGCATTGAGCAGTTGCGTCCGGTGGTAGACACCCTGATCGTCATTCCCAACGACCGCCTGCTCCAGACAGCCAGCAAAAATACAACCTTTACCCAAGCTTTCCAGATGGCTGATAACGTATTGCGCCAGGGTATTCAGGGCATCTCCGACCTGATCACTCAGCGCGGTCTGATCAATGTAGACTTTGCAGACGTAAAGACGATTATGGCCCAGCAGGGCTCGGCGCTGATGGCGATTGGTATGGGCAGCGGCGATAGCCGCATGGTAGATGCGGTGAACCAGGCGATTGCCAGCCCCTTGCTGGAGGTGAGTATTGACGGAGCGCGAGGCGTCCTCTTCAATGTCACCGGCGGCGAGGATCTGGGTATTTTGGAGGTGTACGAGGCTGCCGATATTGTGGCCAAGCAGGTTGATCCGGATGCTAACATCATCGTGGGGGCGGTGATTGACCCGACCTACCCGCCCGGCGAGGTGAAGGTAACACTGATCGCCACCGGGTTCGACATCTCGCGCCCCGGTGATAACGTGAATATCAAGCGGATGCGCTCGTACCCGACCCAGGCGACGAGCACGGGCCATGCGACAGGGCTGACCGCGCAGCCGACGCGCCCGGCGCAGCCAGCGGCACCGCAGCCACCTGCGCAGTCAACGCCCCCTCCGGCGCGTCCGGCGTCCAACTACAGCAGCAGCGATGATCTGGACATTCCGCCCTTCCTGCGCAATCGGAATCGGGGGAAGTAGGAATTAGGTCACCTCCGGTGGGGGTTCGGGGAGGTTTCGCTGCCCCCGAAGAACTTTTTTCTCTGATGTTGGCGGCGAAGCCGCCAACATCAGAGAAAAAGAGGGTCTGAAGCATCGTTTTTAGGGCGGTAGCCCTAACGTTCATGTGAATGAGCGGCTGTGCCACACTCGTCTCCCCACCGGAGGTGACTTTGCACATGCCCTGATTAAGCTATTCAACCCTATTGACATTGACTAATAGCAAAGCTATAATAGTGCTCCTTTATAATAGGCAGGGGGAATAGTCCCCCTGCCTATTGTCGCCTTGATAAGAGAATACGACGGTGATACGTAGTGTTTTCCCCATATAAGTGTTGATCGAGTACCACCGTTGTGTTGTGGAGTTGTCGCATGAAACCGCGTCGCTGGTATAGCAGCCCAGAGATGAACCCTATGCGTGGGTCGTATGAAGCCCCATTTGCTTCGCATAAACAGCTTAAGTATGCGGCACGTACCTTCCCCCAACAAGGTTCAGTTATCAGATGGATGATGGTCGGGCGACAACCGCAAGAGAAACGGTATCCATCAGAGCCGCTGGTGCCATCCGCCAATGTGGTTGTGAGACGTATTGAAGCTGCCTAGGAACCCAAAAAAGTGAAGGCTGCCTGTGAGGGGCAGCCTTCACTTTTTTTGTTTTGTATTTCTTGTGAAAAAAAACATCTTTAGGTGAGATATTTTTCATTCTCAGATAACAATTTTTGTCTATTGACAATGATATTTCTTGGTACTATGATAGTGTACCTTCAGTGAATTAAATTTCATATTTTCACCATTATTAACCACAACAAAGCCAACACCGATGAACACTGCCGACTACCTGCTGGAGCATAGGGATGATCAGCGCACCGCGCTGATTGATGGGGATCGGACGTATACCTATGCTCAACTACATATACTAGTAGATGTAATGGCAAATGTGTTACAGATGCATGGAATAGGGGTGCAAGATCGGGTGGGAATTTTTGGGGCCAACTCGTGGTTTTGGGTGGTTGCGTATTTGGCAACGCTCAAACTGGGGGCAGTTGCGGTGCCTTTTTCGCCTGCGGTGCGCCCGCCCCAACTGCGGGTGATGCAGCAACGGGTGCAGTGTCGGGTGGTATGTGGCCTTGAGGCGCACCTCAGCCCGCCGGTACGGGCGGTCTTTGCGGATCTCCCGGTGCTCACCCCAACTCTGATCGATGCTGCGGTGCATGCGGGGCCACCCTGGCCCGCGAGTGTCGCCTGTGCTCCTCACGATCTGGCGGCGCTCATGTTGACATCGGGGACAACCGCACAAGCGCGTGCGGTTTGTGTCACTCACGGTAACATACAAGCGAATACAAATTCGATTATTGCATCATTAAACATTGTTTATGATGATCGCATAATGGTGGTCTTACCCTTTCACTACTGCTTTGGTACGTCGCTCTTGCATACCCATTTGCGGATGGGTGCGAGCCTTGTGTTAGCGAGTAACACCATCTTGATCGAAGTGGTGCTGAATGAGATTGAATTCCATCAGTGTACGAGCTTTGCGGGGGTGCCTTCGATCTACCAAATGTTGTTACGCAACTCTACTTTTCCACGGCGCAGCTTAGCGAGTTTACGCACCTTTCAGCAAGCGGGCGGCAAACTTCAGCCGGTTCTGGTCGCCGAATTGGCCAGCCTTCGCCCAGCGGCGCGCATCTTTGTGATGTACGGACAGACCGAGGCTACCGCACGGCTCTCGTGTCTGCCCGCCGATCTGTTGCACAGTAAACTCGGCTCGATTGGGCGCGGCTTGCCAGGGGTGGAATTACGGGTGCTGAACGCGGCGGGCGAGGATGTGCGTCCGGGTGAGGTGGGGCAGATCGTGGCGCGGGGGGCCAACATCACGGCGGGGTACCTAGATGAGCCGGAGGCGACCGCGCTCAGTTTTATTGATGGGGCGCTCCACACCGGTGATATGGCCACGGTGGATGCAGAAGGCTTCATTTTCATCGTTGATCGTCAGAAGGATTTCATCAAGTCGCTCGGTCATCGGGTGAGTAGTTATGAGATCGAGGCGTGTGCGATGGCCTTGCCGCAGGTGGTCGCGGCGGCAGCGATTGGGGTGCCCGATCCGCTGTTGGGCGAGTTGATCCGGCTCTTTGTCACCCTCCAGCCGGGGGCAGATTTGCCTACTGAGGCCATCTTGGATCAGTGTCGGCGCAATCTGCCGCGCTACATGGTGCCGCGTGAGGTGCGGGTACTCGATCAGATGCCGATGAATCAGCAGGGTAAGATCTTGAAGACGGCGTTGCGCGAGATGGAGTGAGCATGTAAGGGTGACTGGTCATACTTGGAGGAAACAGCAGCCGCATGTTGACGCTAAGGTGCAAGGACGCAAAGGTGATAGGGCTCAATAAGACTTTGCGCCTTGGCGTCTTTGCGTCAAAGCCGGTATGAAGGAGGTTGCGGATGTGTGGGATCGCGGGAGCCTTGAACCTCACTGCGGCACGGGGAACGCCACTGCCCGATCTGCATGCTATGCTCACGATGCTCACCCACCGTGGCCCGGAGGAGGCGGGGTTCTATGCTGATGATCGGGTGGGGTTGGCGCACGCACGCCTGAGTATTGTGGGCGTGGGTAATGGACTCCAGCCTATTCCTAACGAAGATGGTACGATCTGGGCGATCTGTAATGGCGAGTTCTTTAACTATGTTGAACTGCGCGACGGCCTGCGCGAGCGGGGCCACCAGTTTCGTACCGATTCGGATACCGAGGTGCTGGTGCATCTGTACGAGGAGCAGGGCTGGCAGGCGATTGAGGCGCTGAATGGCCAGTTTGCGGTGGCCCTCTGGGATGCGCGTCAGCAGCGGCTGATGCTGGGGCGGGATCGTCTGGGGGTACGCCCGCTCTTCTACACCACCTACCAGGGGCAGTTCCTGTTTGCCTCGGAGATCAAGGCGCTCTTTGCGGCGGGTGTACCGCGCCAGTTGGATGCCCACGGTATGGCCCAAGTCTTTACGCTCTGGTCGCCCTTACCGGGGGGCAGCATCATGGCGGGGGTGCGCGAGGTGCTACCGGGCCACGTGCTCTTTGCGCACCCCGGTAGCGCCGAATTACGCCAGCACGCCTACTGGCACCTGCGCTTTCCCGCCGCCGATGAGATCGAGTCGCGCACGCCTGAGGAGTATGTGGAGGAGATCCGCGCTACCTTGCAGCAGGCCACGCGGCTACGGCTGCGCGCCGATGTGCCGGTGGGGGCGTATCTGAGTGGTGGGCTTGATTCGACCCTGATTTCGAGCATTGCACAGGCGCAGTTGCCGCACCAACTGCATACCTTCTCGGTGGCCTTCCACGATGATGCCTATGATGAGCGCAGTTATCAGTTTCAGGTGGCCGAGCAGTTGGGGACGCTGCACCATGTGATCGAGTGTGATGCCGAGCGTATCCGTGCCACCCTGCCCGATGTGCTCTGGCATACCGAGGTGCCGTTGTTGCGGCTCACGCCGGTGGCGATGTACCTGCTCTCGCAACTCGTACATCAGCATGGGCTGAAGGTGATGCTCTCTGGGGAAGGGGCCGATGAGTTTTTTGGTGGCTACGACATCTTCAAGGAGACGCTGGTGCGCCGTTTTTGGGCGCGTCAGCCCGATTCACGTTTGCGCCCGCTGCTCTTGAGCCGCATCTATGAGCATATTCGCGATCTGCAATCGCTCTCGCCGGAGATGCTGCGGCCCTTCTTTGGCCAGCATCTGACTGAGACCGATCTGCCCTACTACAGCCACATGTTGCGTTGGCAGAACACGCGCCGTACCCACCGCCTCTTCGCGCCGGATCTGGTGGCGAGCTTGGCCGATTACCACGTTGTGGATACGATTGCGGTGCAGTTGCCACGCGAGATGATGCAGTGGGAACCACTGGCGCGGGCGCAGTATACCGAGATCACGACCTTCCTCTCGGCCTATCTGCTTGCTTCGCAGGGGGATCGGGTGGGCATGGCGCATGCGGTGGAGTGCCGACACCCCTTCCTTGATCAACATATGGTGGCATTGAGCAACCGTATCCCGGCGCGTTGGAAGCTGCGCGGCTTGCGGGGCGAGAAGTACATTCTGCGCCGGGCGGCGCAGGGCATTGCGCCGGACGAGATCGTCGGGCGGCTCAAACAGCCCTACCGCGCCCCCATCCGCAGCGTCTTTAACGGGCGTGCGCTGCCCGACTATGCCCAGGAGTTGTTGAGTGACCCACAGATCCGCGCCAGTGGTATCTTCGCGCCCCAAGCGGTACGCCTGTTGGTCGCGAAGGCCCAGAAATCGCCCGCTTTCAGTGAGGTGGATCAAATGGCCTTCATTGGGGTACTAACAACACAACTGATCCACCACATGTTCATTGCTGATTGGGATCACCAGATGGCGACGCGGCGGCGCGATCTGCGGATGACCCGTTTGGGGTAAACGCTCTTGAGCGAAGCCCCTTTTTGACGCAAAGGCGCGAAGTCGCAAAGGTTGTGATTGGTCATGTTGTTGAACACTTTGCGTCTTTGCGTCTTTGCGTCAACATAATAACTTCCAGGCGCAGTGTGAACATTTTATTCGGTATAAAGGAGTAGTAACCATGCAGTTTGGAACCCACGTCCTACAACTCGATGTTGAGGCCGAGACCAACCATATTGTAACGGTGATGCGTCAAGTGATTCAGCAGGATTTCCGCCGCCGTGGGGCGGTGGTGGGTTTGAGTGGCGGGATTGACTCGGCGACGGTGTTGGGCTTGGCGGTGCGGGCGTTTGGGGCCGAGCGGGTGTTGGCGGTGATGATGCCGGAGAAGGCGTCCAGCCCGGTGAGTGAGCAGTATGCGCTGCAACTGGCGGAGAAGTATGGGGTGACGGCGATCAAGGAGGATCTGACGGCGGGCTTGGCGGGGCTGAGTTGCTATGCGCGTCAAGATGAGGCGGTGCGTTCGGTCTTCTCGGACTACAACCCCGCAGTGGACAAGATCAAATTGGTATTGCCGGGCGATCTGTTGGAGCGTGGGAGCCTGAACGTCTACTCGCTCAGCCTGACCGGGGCTGATGGGGTTGAGCGACGGCGGGTGCTACCGGTAGCGGCCTACCTCCAGATTGTGGCCGCCTCGAACATGAAGCAGCGTTCGCGGATGCTGATGCTCTACTACCACGCCGAGCAGCGTAACTACGCGGTGATCGGTACCGCCAACCGCAACGAACATGCCCAGGGCTTCTTCGTCAAGTATGGCGATGGTGGGGCCGATATTCAGCCCATCCAGCACCTCTACAAGACCCAGATCTACCAATTGGCCGACTATCTAGGGGTGACGCAGGAGATTATTGATCGCACCCCCACGACCGATACGTATAGTGCCGAGTGCAGCCAGGAAGAATTCTATTTTCGGCTGCCCTTTGAGCAGATGGATCTGATTTGGTATGGCCTGGATCATGACATTCCGGCGGTGGATGTAGCGGTGGCGCTTCAGATCAGCCCGCAGCAGGTGGAGCATGTGTATCGAGATTTGGCCCAGAAGAATCGTTCAACCGAGTATCTGCGTGCCAAGCCGATCATGGTGCGGTAGAGACGCAAAATCTTGCGTCTCTACCGCTTGCGTCTCTACCGCTTGCGTCTCTACCGCACCCGTTGCGACCTCATCATCAATAAAGGAGGACTATTGTGGAGATCAATGAGCGCATCCGCGAATTTGTGGTTGAGAACTGTCTGTTTGGTGACACCAGTGTTGATCTGACCGATGATACCGCGTTGTTGGATAGTGGAATTATCGACTCGACCGGTGTAATCGAGATGGTCTTTTTCATCTCCGAGACCTTTGGCTTGGAGGTTCCGGCGGAGGATATGTTGCCAGAGAACTTCAATTCGATTGCGCGTCTGAGTGCCTATATTGAGCAGCGGATACCAGTAGGCTAGATGACGGGAGATGGGCTGATGTGGCGAATGATGGTGTTGATCGGGCTGGCGTTGCTCATTCTGGCTGGATGTGGTGGGCAGCCGCTGGTGCCGCAAGAGGTAGCAGTGATGGATCTCCAGCGTGTGGCGGGGCAGCGGATCTTCT
The DNA here is from genome assembly GCF_004138135.1 of Candidatus Oscillochloris fontis. Lineage (GTDB taxonomy): Bacteria > Chloroflexota > Chloroflexia > Chloroflexales > Chloroflexaceae > Oscillochloris > Oscillochloris fontis. Next base: position 65,468 of record NZ_RYFD01000007.1, on the reverse strand, counting down.
TTGGCCATCAGTCGGTGGGCTGGAACATCATAACGGGGGTCGAGGCGATCTTGCAACAGCACCCCGATGTGACCATGGCGATCACGACGCCGACGGAGCGCACGGACGATCAGGCGGCAGCCTTCGTGCATACCGAGGTGGGCCAGAACTATGATCCGCTCGCCAAACTGACCGACTTTGACCGTCTCATCCGTGAGGGGCTAGGGGATCAGGTTGAGATCGCCTTCTTCAAGTTCTGCTACGTTGATTTTGATCAGCAGACCGATGTTGAGCAACTCTTCAAGACCTACCAGGCGACGATGGATGCTTTGCAACGTGACTACCCCGACACGACGTTTGTCTATGTCACGACGCCGCTGATGGCTCCTGATCAGGGCGCAAAGGGGTTCCTCAAGGGCATGTTGGGGCGTAATCAGGAGGTGAACGCCAACACCAAGCGTCACCAGTTCAATGAATTGCTGCGGGCGAGCTATGCCGAGAGCGGGGCGCTCTTTGATCTGGCTGCCGTTGAGGCCACGGCGGCTGATGGTACGACATGCACGATGAAGGTGAGTGGCGAGACCGTACCGTGTCTGGTGCGTGCCTATACGGATGATGGGGGCCATCTGAATGACGTGGGGCAGCGGGTGGTGGCGGGCAAGCTGATCGCCTTTTTGGCGACACTTAACTGATGGTAAGGATACTGTTGGCACTACGTTAAAAGGGGGCATGCCGTGGAAAGCTCACTGAATGTGCTTACTGAGCAGGAGCGTGGTAACAAGGTTGCTGATCCCTCGTGGGCGCAGCGAATGGCGCACTATCTGCATGATCAATTCTCGCAGATCCAGCCCAGAGTGATCCTGGCCCGTATGGTATTAGCACCGATCCCGCGCTTCACTTTTGGCCAAGTGCGCGCTGCGGTTCTGCGCGGACTTGGCTTTAAGATCGGACATACAGCGGGCTTCTATGGCATGCCCCGTATCTATGGGCGCGGCAAGATCACGCAGCGGCTCACGATTGGTGAACACTCGTGGATCAATATCAACTGCCACCTGGATCTTAGCCAGAGCATCACGATTGGAAACGGGGTCGGGATTGGCCCAGAGGTTATGATCATGACCGGCACCCACGCGGTTGGCCCGGAGACGGGGCGCGCCGGGGAGTATGACTCCTTCCCGGTGGTGATCGAGGATGGGGCATGGATCGGGGCGCGGGCGACGATCATGCCGGGAGTGCGGATTGGCAAGGGCGCAGTGATCTCGGCGGGCGAGGTGGTCTACCGGGATATTCCGGCCAACACGATTCAGGTTCGGGGCCAGGGGATGGCGATTGAGAAGTGGCAGGCGTTAGCGAAGCAGTCGGGTAGGTAGAGACGCAAAATCTAGTAGAGACGCAAGATTTTGCGTCTCTACGTTACGTCCACCCCATCCTATATCACGAATTGGTCGGAATGTGGGTGCGGCGGGCCACCCCCTCATCAATCGCGGTCTGGGCCACAGCGTGGGCAATCATGGGGACGACGTGGCGGTTGAAGACACTGGGGATGATATACTCCTCGTTCACCTCATCGGGAGGGATGACGGAGGCGAGGGCTTCGGCGGCAGCTAGGCGCATGCCGGAGGTCATCTTGGTGGCGTGGACATCGAGGGCACCCCGGAAGATACCGGGGAAGCAGAGCACGTTATTGATCTGGTTGGGCTGATCGGAGCGACCGGTAGCGACGACGCGCGCATAGTGGCGCAACATATCGGGATCACCTTCGGGGGTGGGGTTGGCTAACGCGAAGATGATCGGGTCGTGATCCATACTTTGCACCATCTCAGGGGTGAGGATATTGCCCTGGGAGACCCCGATAAAGACATCGGCCCCAGCCATTGCGGTAGCCAGATCGCCGCTGCGGCGGTCGCGGTTGGTCTGCGAGGCGATGATGCGCTGCATGGGTGTCTGGCGGGCGTCATCGCCACTAAGGATGATCCCATAGCGATCAACCGGGGTGACATCACCGATTCCGGCTTCGAGTAGGGCGCGGATGATCGCGGTACCGGCAGCGCCGACCCCATTGACGACCGCACGTACATCTTTGATTGGCTTGCCGACAATCCGTAGCGCGTTGCGCAGGGCGGCCAGCACCACTACCGCCGTCCCGTGCTGATCGTCGTGCATGACTGGAATATCGAGGCTCTCGTGCAGGCGACCCTCGACGATGAAGCAGCTTGGAGAGGCAATATCTTCCAGGTTAATCCCGCCGAAACTGGGGGTGAGCTGTTCGACCGTCTGAATAATAATGTCAGGGTTCTGTGAACGTAGACAGATCGGGACGGCATCAATATCGGCCAGTTCCTTGAAGAGAATGGCCTTGCCCTCCATCACTGGCATTGCGGCTTCGGGGCCAAGATTGCCGAGGCCCAAGATGGCGCTGCCATCGCTCACCACCGCCACGCTATTGCGCTTCCAGGTATAGGTGAACGCTTTGCTGAGATCATCACCGATAGCCTTACAGACACGTGCGACACCGGGGGTATAGGCAATCGAGAGATCATCACGGGTCTTCAGCGGCACCCGACTCTGCACCGCCAGTTTCCCGCCGATATGGGCGAGCAGAACACGGTCGCTCACCCGAATGACACGCACCCCAGGGGTGGTGTTGATCGCGCCCACCAGGCGTTCGCCATGGTTTTCATCCTGAACCCGCACAGTAATATCGCGCACCACGCAATTGCGTTCAGCGCGAACAATATCAACGGCCCCAATATCGCCGCCGTGGTCACCAATAATGGTGGTGATACGACCGAGCATTCCGGGCTGGTTCTGGATTTCGCAGCGCAGAGTGAGAGTATAGGCCACTCCGGCGGACATGGGAATCCCTTTCATCAGATTGAGAGGCCACAGCGTGGCCCTTGCCCATGCATGGTACCACAGGTTTTGCGGCGGGTGGTATGGTATAATTGGCGTTGAGAAGCGAAAGCCAGCGGGTAGGTGGCAGGATTCTGGTTCCTCATATGAATGCTACGGGTTCTGATACCCCTTGCTTGTGGCTTCCTACTTCCTTGTGGAGATATGCGTGACATATATTTTGTCGCTTGAACCGGCTGTAGCGGCATGGCGTGGCCCGCAACGGCTCGTATTGAAGGTGGTGGCTGAGCAGATTACCGATGTTGAATATCGGCTCGATCTGCCCCTCCGTTCACGTTCCGTGAGCAAGCTCTCTCCGATTCAGGAGGTGGCCCAGAGTTGCCCCACCTGTAGCCAAGCCCACAGTCTTGCTTTTGCGCTGGCTGTCGAGTCGCTCTTGGGAGTCAGTCTGCCCTTACGCGCCTCACGGGTACGCCTCGTGGCTGCCGAATGTGAGCGTGCCATCTCACACCTGACGACTCTGGAAGCGATCTTCGCACTCATGGGCATTGCCACCACCGCCGCAACCCTGGCCGAGTTACGAACACGCCTGAGCCAGGGCTTAGCGCAGTTGGTAGGCAACGTCGCCGAGGGGGTTCTGGTGGTACCGGGGGGCATCCGGCGCGACCCGACGGCGGCCGATTGTGCTGATCTGCGCAGCCTGATGGCTGGATTGAGTGACGCGATCTTCCGGCTGACGGATCGGGTGATTGATCAGCGCCTGATTCTGGCGCGCACGGTGGCGGTGGGTAGCCTGAGTGAGACCGCAGCGGCGCAATTTCGCCTGAGTGGCCCGTTGGCGCGGGCTTCGGGGCTGAAGACCGATGTGCGTCTGGATGCGCCCTATGGGGCGTATGCGGCGCTTGCGCCCCAGATGATTGTGCAGGCGAGTGGCGATGTCTACTCGCGCTTGGTGCTCTTGTTGCTCGAAGTGTTGGAGAGCCTGAAACTGAGTGACCGAGCGCTCGACAATCTGCCTGATGGGGCGGTGATGGTTGAACTTCCCAACAGCCTGCCGGTGGCGCAGGCCGAGGCGACAGTCGAAGCCCCACGCGGGGCGTTGCGCTACCGGGTGGAGGGAGATGCCAAGGGCGAACTGAACTACTGGGTCGAAGTGGCTCCGCAGTTTGATCGCCTCTTGGCGCGCACCCTTCTGCTCCAGGCGGCTCCCGATGATGCGCTGCTGATTGCGCTTTCCACTGACCCGTGCAGTGCGTGTCAGGCGTTACGTGATGCGTAGCGCAAGAGATCTGAAAGACCTATGCTAGTTATCGTCGTCATTCTATTACTGATCGTCGCGGCGGCCTGTGTCGGGCTGAGCCGTTTGGTGCCCACCCGCCAACTCGGCTTGGGGGTAGCGGCACTCTTGGGTCTGAGCGGCCTCTTGATGTTCCTCTTCCCGACCGCCTTACCCGATCTGGTCTTCCCGACCTATCAGGTTGGTTCGGCCACCTTCGAGGTAGCGGGGCAGGTGCCAGCCGGATACGTCGCGTTGGTCGTGGCGCTGCTATGGGGGGCGGGGTTGGCATTGGCGGCATTAGCGGCGGCGATTGCGCCCAAGGTGCGCGACTTTGGCGGCATCTTTGGCTGGGCCAGTTTGGCAACGGCGGCGACCCTGTTGGTGCAAGCGGCTCCGCCCTTCTCGATGTTTACCCCCTTGGCCTGGGCGGTGGTGGTGATGTCTAGCTATGCTGCGTTGCGTTCAACCGGGACAGTGGTGGAGCCGAATGGCTTGCCCCGTGGGTTGGCGCTGGGCTTGCTGGCGAGTGGGCTATTGCTGGGTGCGCTGCTGGGCGCACGGGCGGCACTGGCGGATGGTGAACTCCCGGCCCCTGGTCTGGCTTTAGCGATCCTCTTGGCGGTACTGGCGATCACTGGAGTGGCCCCGTTGGGCATGGCGCGTGACGAGGCGGTAACGGCCCCGGCTCCGCTGGGGGCGTTGATCTATGGCCTCCTGTTCCCCATGTTGGGCCTGGGCTATCTATTGCGCTTGGTTGATGCGCTGCCCAATCTGCCTACTAGTTGGGCGATGACGATGGTCGGTGTGGGGGCGTTGGGCAGCATCGCAAGCGCAGCGGCGGCATATGGTGAACGGCGCTTACACCCATTGCTGGGTTGGGTGAGTAGTACCCAAGCCAGCCTCGTGGTGATCGCGGCGGGCCTGAGTGGCCCATTCGCCACGTTGGCTGGCCCGGCGTTGCTGCTCAACCTGATGCTGGCCACGATTGCGGCGGCGGCGGCGGTGGTCGATCTCGAACGTAATACGGGCAGCGACACCTTTGCGGAGACGGAGCCGGGGCCGCGCTTAAAGTGGAGTGGCACGCTCTGGATCGGGGCTTCCTTGGCAGCGGTGGGCCTCCCTCCTCTGTGGGGGTTCTGGGGACGTTCGTGGCTCTTCGAGGCATTGTTGGCGCAGGCGGCGTGGGCGATGCCGCTGGTGGTGGTGGGGCATGCCTTGTTAGGTCTGGCCCTGCTGCTGCCCCTGGCGCGTTTCTGGCCCGCTCCTGGCCTGCGCAGCCGTCCGCCGGCCTCCGGGCGCTTTGATCCGCTGTCGGGGATGGTGGTGTTGCTCCCACTGCTGATCTTTGGCTTGGCCCCCCAAGTGGCGTGGCAAGCATGGTTACACCTGCTTCCCGCTGCCCCTGAGAGCTTGCCGATCAGTGTCACTGTTCAGGTGGCAACCTTGGTGATCGGCCTGTTGATCGCGGGCGGGGTATGGTTGTTCATGCGTTTACCTGTGGTACGTGACATTGTGTGTGATCCTGAAGAGGCACCGGTACAACTCGCGGCTGACGGGTTGGCGCAGAGTCTGCGTCCCTTCGCTTGGTTCGGGCGTACTGATGCGCTATTTGGATGGCTGTGGAATGGGATGCTGGCGGCAAGTCGCCTGCTCCAGATGGTCATGTCGGTCTTTGAACAGCGCTATTACCTGTTGGGGGTTCTGATGGCGTTGCTCACCGTCATGCTGTTGATGGCACAATAAGCTATGGATATAAACTGGTTCCTGATTGGGCTAGGGGTGACGGCAGCCGTGGTGCTGCTCTTTCGTGATTGGCGTCTGACGATCACTGCGCTGCTGCTCAACTATATCATCCGTGCGCTCTTTATGTTTGAACAACAGTCGGTGTTGGCCAACGCGAGCGTCTTGGCTCAAATCGGGACGTTGGTTGCCGTGAAGGTGATCACGGGGGTTGCGGTGACGGCGATCCTGGCGATTACGGCGCTCACCTTCTCGCGGGACTATGGTCTTGAGGCGCTGGATGAGTTTGGTTTATCGGAGTTGCGCCGTGCTGCTCGCGCTGCTCAGCGCCAACGCGCTACCGATCCGTTCCATCTGAGTGATTATGTGGTGCCGTTTTGGGCCGGGGTGTTGGCGCTCTTTGCGAGTGCCACGCTACCGTGGGTCTATGCGATTGCGCCTACCCCAGCCGCCGATTTTGCGTGGTACTGGCTGCTGCTCACGGGAGTCTTTACCATCGCCACAGCGAGTGATCTGCTCAAGATCGGCTTGGGGCTGTTGCTGTGTGCGAGTGGTGTGGATGTGCTCTATACGATTGTGGTCAGTACGCCTAACGCGAGTGGATTGAATATCTTCCCGATGGCCTTGCTGAGCCACCTGCACATTCTGTTGGCGTTGGCCATCGCCTATCTGAGTGGCCTGCTCTATGGGCGGCTCAAGACCCTTGATTTGAATGAACTCTACAAGCGCTAGCGTATAGATATGCTCTACCTTTTGCTCATCTTTTTTCCGATCACAATGGCACTAAGTACCTTTGTGTTACGGAAGAATAGTGGTCAGGTGATCTTTGTCGGCTTGGGCACGGTGATCACACTGATGCTGGTGGCGACCCAGATCCCGCTCGATGATCCGACGCGCTTTCTGGGGATCACTATGATGCTCAGTTCGCTCAACCGGATGTTCATGCTGCTCTTTTTGGCGATTAGTGGCTTTGCCTTTGTGGCGGCATGGCACTTACCCCATGGTGAAAACTTTATTCCCGCCGTCTTGCTGCTGCTGAGCGAGGTGTGTGCGGTACTGCTCTTGCAGAACACCTTCCTAACCACCCTACTGCTCGGCCTGACTGGGCTGAGTGCGGTGTTGGCGATTGTGGATCTCCCGGTGGATACGGGGAGTCTGGTGGGGACACGCACGATTGCGGCGGCGCTGAAGTATATGGTGTTGATGGTGCTTGCGGCCATCCTGATGTATATCGCGTTTGTGCTGACCGACATCTTCCGCCCCGGCGAGCTACCGGGGCGGATTTCGCTGGTGCGCTTCATTTTGGCGTTGCTAGCGGTGAGCTTTGCGCTGCGGATGGCGCTCATCCCCTTCCACGCCTGGTTGGTTGATCTGATGGAGCATGCCTCGCTGTTGGTGGTGGTGATCGTGGTAACGCTACTCAATACGAGCAGTATGCTGGTGTTGTTGCTGGTCTTTCAGAGCTTCCCAACGCTCCTGGTCGAGAATGAAGGCCCGCTGATGGTGTTGCGGATGGGGGCATTGTTCAGCGCCGTGCTGGGGGCGGGGATGGCATTGGGCGGCGACTCGCTGCGGCGCAGTATGGCCTATCTCATCCTCTACGATGGCGGGATGGTCTTTTATGGTTTGGCCTCGGTATCGAGCCTGGGGCTGGCCGGGGCGGTGTTTGGAGCCTTAAACCAGACCCTGGCGGTCGTGCTATTACTGGTCAGTTTGGCGTTGCTTGAGCGCCCCGATGGGCGTCCGCCGGGGGTGGTGCGGCGCGATCTGCTTCGGCGCTGGCCGGTGGCGGGGGCGGGGTTTCTGGCGGGTGGCTTGGCATTGATCGGGATGCCGCCCTTGGGTGGGGCGATGAGTCGGCTGCTGATCTATCAAGCCGCCGCCGAGCAGAGTTGGGTCGAATTGTTGGTCTTGTTGGGCGCGACACTGTTGGCGGGGTTGGCGTTAGCGCGGATGGCGCAGGAGCGGTTGCTCGGCCCCGGCGAGGATGAGGCGGCGCCTGAGCCATTGATGCTAGGCGAGACCGAACTGGATCGGCCAGCGCCACGGCGCTTGGCCCCAGAGCCAACCAGTGCTGCCGCGTTGACGATAACCCTGGTCTTGATCTGTTTAGCGATTGGCCTCTATCCGGGTCCGTTATTGGCCAATATTGATGGGGTTATCCGCGAGTTGGCCTTTATTCGGGCGTTATAGGCAGGAGGCAGGCGAAGATGGATCGTATCCTGGTTCTTGTCGCGGGGTTGGCCTACCCCGGCTTGCTGTTCGCAATAGGCTTGGGGATGCTCTACCGGCGCGTGCTGGGAGGAGCGGCGGGGAGCATGCATCTCGGTGAAGCGCTGCGTTCGCGGGAGGGTCTGGCGTGTCTCGTGGGGATGGTTGCGGCGGGGGTGGGGTTAGCGGGCTTCCCATGGCCCTACCACCCAGCGCGGGCGATCCATGGGTGGGTGTGGAGTTGGGCGGCTATGGAGATCGCCTTTCTGCTGCCACTCGCCTCGGCACTAGGGGCGGGCGTTCCCAAAGTGGTGCGCGCCGCAGCGCGACGGGCGCAGATCGGGGTCTTTGGGCGCACATTCCTCTGGCTCGCACTGGGCAGTGCGCTCACTGTTCATGACACCTGGAGCTTGGCGGCCCTTCCCACTCACCTGTTGGCTCTGGCAACGGCGGTGGTGGGCTTCCCGCTTGCAGTGGGCTGGGGGCCATTTGACGACGAGGTCAGCCTGAATGGATCGGGGCTTGATGCTGGCCTACCCCTAGCGTTGCGCCACCTCAGTACCCTAGCGCGCGATGTGGCCAGTGCCGCCCTCTTGGCAATCATGCTCTTGGCTGTGCTGCCGACGGGGATTGTACCGCCTTGGCTGGCACTCATCCAGATTCTGGCGGCCTTTGTGGTAGTCGCGATGATCCTACGGCGATTTGCGGGGCGGCTACCACGTTTACCGTTGGCTACTAGCCTGCGGATTGGCTGGGCCTATGCGGCCCCACTCGCGGGGGCAGCGTGCGTGGCGCTGTTGTTGGTGCTTGCGGCCTGATCGGTGCCGTCGCTTGCCTTGAAGACATGGAGTAGCTCGTGAGCAGAGAGAACGACGTGGTGATTGAGATTGACGATCTCTCCAAGTCGTATGGCCACCACGAAGTGTTGCGTGGACTGAGCTTGCGTGTTGAGGCAGGCGAGGTGTACGGATTACTGGGGCCAAACGGGGCGGGTAAATCAACGCTGCTCCACCTGCTGCTGGGCTTTCTCAAGCCCACTGCTGGGCATGTACGAGTCTTGGGGAGTAGCAATCTCGAACGGATGCGGGCGCAGATTGGCTATATCCCCGAACGGCAGCGCTACCACACCCGCTACACAGCGCGTGAATATCTACGCTTTATGGGCGAAATGAACGGGCTGTATGGGAGTGCATTAAGCAACCGACTCGATGAGTTGATCATTTTGGTTGATCTTGAAGCCGATGCCAACCGTATGTTGAGCACCTTCTCCAAGGGGATGCTCCAGCGGTTGGGGGTGGCACAGGCGCTGCTGGGTGATCCCAACCTGTTGCTGATTGACGAGCCAACCAGTGGCCTTGATCCGGTTGGTCAACGGGCGGTACTTGATCTGCTGGCCAGCCTGCGTGACCGTGGCCATACGGTCTTTTTGTGTACCCACTACCTGCACGAGATCGAATACTTGTGTGATCGGGTCGGGGTATTGGCGCGGGGCCAGATTGCTGCTGAAGCGTGGGTGCATGATCTGCGAATTCCGAGCAGTAACGTGATGATCGAGGTAGATCGGCTGGAGCCAGAATTACGTACCCAGCTTCAGACGCTCAGTATGGGGATCACCTGTGAGCCGCGCATCATCCAGATTCGGCAGAATACGCCCCAATTGCAGACCGAGGTATTGCAGCTTTTGATCAATGCGGGCGTGGCGATCCTCTCTTTGGCTCCACTTGAGAGTCCGCTCGAACAGTTTTACAGCCAGGCTGTGCAAACGCGGATTCAGATGCAGCACGCTGGTAGTACAGACGATGCGGGCTTGTCAACAACTGCGCATGAATCTATGCCAGTTGCTCGTCCGACAGGTGAGGGTGAGACGCTGCTGAATGAATTATTACGGCGGAATTCTGGTTCGGCGAATGGTGAGACGAATAAGCCTGAATAGGAGGAGAGCGGAGATATGCGCAGCCTACGCTTCACTGGCTTTATGCTGTTGGAATATATCCGCTCAGGCCGAGTGGCGTTGGAGATCATCGCCACGCTGGTGGTCTTTTTCGTCTTTTTGCGCCGAGTGGGAATCAGCATGAACGCGGAGTACTTCTTTAGCGTGACGGGGGTGTATGCACCCATCTTGACGCTCTACACCACAGCGGCCTTTATTGGCCTAGGGGATCGTCCGCAGGGCTATGTGTTGCTTGCACACGGGATGAGTCGAACCAGTTACCTACTGGGCATCTTTGGGAGTGCCTTCAGCATTGTTGCCGGTTCCTATGGCATTCTTTCGGTGATGGCCGCACTCTTCAACCGTCCGCTGGATCTGAATATCTTCGGGTGGATGTTGGGTACGTTACCCTTATTGTTGAATATTGCCCTACTGGCGGCATTGATGCTGATGCTCTCGCCACTCGTCTTTCCGAGTGCGTGGCGTTTGACGGTACTGGGCTTGATTGCCTTAGCTTTTTCGAGCAACTTCATTGGTGGGCCGATTTTCGAGTCGTTACCGTCACTGGTACGGGCCATCTTGCGCGCCGTGCAGGCGGTGTTGGGGGGGCCATTGGTGCCCGCCTTCTACGGCTTTCAGCTTACTGTAACCCGTGATTATAGCTCGATGACTGCGGTGGCGAACATCCTGGCCCAGGTTTCGTTATTGATCGCCTTGTTGGGATTGGCGATCTATTCGTTTTCGCGGCGCGATTTGATGTTTAGTGATGGGGCGCCGTAGCGACGCAATATTTTGCGTCGCTACGGCCTCACCGGCACAAACGCGATAGCATCAATCCAGACCCCGCGACGCAGATCGCCAGTGAGGCTTCCACTTATCACCAGCGCCTTGGTGGGGGTGAAATCGTAGGTACCGAGGTCGGCCCACCAATTGCGGGCATCCTCGGCGTTGAGCGTAGCGAGGCTCTCGCCGTCGCGGTGGCGAATGAGGTAGCGTTGCTCGCGGGACTCATCGAGGCCGTTGAGGGCGTAGGGGATGTAGGCGAGGACGCGGTAGCGCCCGGCGCTGGGCAGTTGAGGCCGCCATGCCGCCACGAGGGGTGGGGCCAAGGCGGCGCTGCGCCAGGGTTGGGTGTTGCTGCCGGGGAAACTGCTGGCGCTATAGCGCGAACCGCCCGCATAGCCCACCTCATTGAGCAACCAATCACCACTACTACTGAAGCCGGGGCCAGCATCATCCACCACCACCACCCCGGCGGCGGGTGGGCCACACGGCGAAGGCGCGTCGGCCCAGAGCCAGACACTCACCTGCCCAGCGGCCTGGGTAGCCCAGGGATCAGGGTTGGTTCCACACCAGCCATAGGGGTCAACATCGCGGCCCAGGTACTGCACCTGGAAGTGGAGATGGGCACCATTGGCACAGCCACTATCCCCGGCGATCCCGATCTGTTCCCCGGCGGCCACCTGCTGACCAGCCTCGACACTGATGCGATGCAGGTGCCAATAGAGGGTTCGGTAGCCGTTCCCGTGGTCAATGATCACCGCCTTGGCAGGTGTGGGGCAGCCATCGTCGGAGTTTCCGGCGAAGGTGACGTTGCCTGCGGCAGCAGCCAGGATCGCATCGGGCGGCCCCATCGCATAATCCCAGCCGGTATGGCCATCATAGGCAAAGGCGATATCGGTCTCGTGACGACCCCAGAAGGTATCTATACCGCCATTTTCACGCAAGAAGGGCGCGTCATGGTCGAAGAAGGATGTAACTGGAAAGATCGTCGTCATGGGTTGCACCATAAATGGCTGGGCCAACGCGGGCCAATCGGTGGGTGGCTCACGTGGATCGCCGAAGATGCGCGCATAGGTATTGAGCAGCCCTTCGAGTCGCGAGCCTAACCCACCGGGGTTGGTGGTGGGGGCGAGGACGCGGGCCAGGACATAGCGACTGAAGGCGATATCGGCACTTACTGGTTGGCGGGTACCATCGGCGAAGACGAGGGGTGGCGGCGGGTCGTTGGGGTTGCGCAGGGTATACTCGCGCATAGCGGCGCGGATCTCACGGGCAGCCCAGCGCAGTTGGCTATAGATACCGCGTCGGTTGCCGCCATCACCCTGGTAGCCCATAGCCCAGGCCAGATTGTCGTTGGTTCCGGCATTTAACAGGCCCGCGTGGTAGTGCATGAGCGCCAGCAGCAACTTGGGGTTAATACTATAGAGGCTGGAGAGCCCCACGAGGACATCGGTGAAGCGTTGGGAGCGCTCACCCACCTGGATACGCACCGTGGCCAGGGGGCTACCGCGCTCCTCCAGCAACGCCTGGATCTCCGGCGTACTGAAGTTATGGGCATAATTGAGGCGTTGTGGGTCAAAGAGCGCATCACGCGGGATGGGGATTGCGGTGGGAGGTATGGGGGTCGGTATGAGACTAGCCGCCTCGGTCGGTATAGCCGACGGGGTTGGCAGACTAGTTGGGGGTAATAGTGTTGGGCTGGGGCTTGGTGGCGGCGGTGGGGTGGCGCATGCTGTAAGAGCCACCGCGAGAACCAGTGCCAGCAGGGTGATCTTCATAGAGAGACTCGTAGGGGCGAAGCATCGCCCACCATGTGATTGAGGCTAACTGACAGGATTGGGGCGATGCTTCGCCCCTACAGGATTGGGGGCGATGCTTCGCCCCTACAGGAATCCGGTGCGACGCGCTCCCAATGCAGCTAGGTCATCCGCGAGGGCGACGATTTCATCGGCGCGGAGCAGGACACTACGCCATGCGGCGGGGATGGCTTCAAGGCCATAGAAGGCACCGCCGATCTGGCCATAGATCGCGCCAGTGGTATCGGAATCTTGGCCCAGATTGACGGCTAGGATCGCACCGGAGGCAAAGTCGTGGCTATGGTAGAAGGCCCACAGCGCCGCTTCGAGCGCCGCCGTCACATAGCCAAGCCCCTGGATTGTAGGCGGCATGGCATGCTGGTAGCTGCCCTGGGCCACCTTGGCGACCCCGGCCTCAAGGGCGAGATCATTACCCAAACTGGTATCGAAGAGATCGGCTTTGCTGGCCCCGGCCAGGGCGCGCCAGATCAGGCGGGCATAGAGACGGCAAGCATCAATGGCAGCGGGGGCGGCGTGGGTTACTCGCGATTGATGACCGGCCCAGGTGATGGCCTCAGCCTCATTGGCAGCGGCCAGGACGACCGGCACCATTCGCATCAGCGAGCCATTCCCGGCGGTATTGGGGCTTGGATTGCCCGCATAGGGCTGATTGGTCATCTGGTAGGTTTGGAGGGCGGCACGGGTAGCATTGCCAATATCGAAACAGCGCCCGGTAGAGCTATTCTCACCATTGCGCCACCAGCGCACATAGCGTTCGATCTGATCACGCGGATCAAAATCGCCAACAGCGACCAGACTCTGGCCCAAACAGAGCGCCATACTGGTATCATCCGTCCAGAACCCTGCGGGGAGATTAAACGGGCCACCGCCGACGATCTGCGTCACCTGGGGGGTGAAGGGATCGAGGGGGCCAGTAAACTCCAGGGTTGTACCGAGGGCATCGCCAATAGCGAGGCCCAGTAAAGCACCTCGGTGGTGGTCGGAGGGATGGGGATGGCTCATGGGAGAACTCCAACGTATGGCGGTTACGCGGCCCTATTGTAGCACGAGGAGGGCATGGTATGGACGAGGGGTTGAACCACCTAGACGCAGAGGGACGGGCGTGGATGGTGGATGTGGGAGGGAAGGCGGAGACGGAGCGCGAGGCGATTGCGCGGGGGCGGGTGCGGATGCATGCGGCGACGCTGGATCTGATCATGGGAGGTGGCTTACCCAAGGGGGATGTGGTGGCAGTAGCGCGGGTGGCGGGGATTATGGCGGCCAAGCGCACCCCAGAACTGATCCCGCTCTGCCATACGCTGCTGTTGACCCATGTGAGCCTCGACATCCATGCGGCGGGTGACGGGAGCGGATTGGAGATCGAGGCCACCGTGCGCTGCCGGGGCCAGACGGGGGTGGAGATGGAGGCATTGACGGCGGTGAGTGTGGCGGCGCTGACGATCTACGACATGGCCAAGGCGGTAGATCGGGAGATGCGGATCGGTGAGATTCGCCTCGTGGCCAAGCATGGCGGGCGCAGTGGGCCTATCGTGTTGGAGTAGCATCTAGTTTGGGGAATCGGCTTCAAGTGCCTGGCGCAATTGGGCCACTTCAGCCGAGATCGCATCGGTACGGTACATATTGCGCAGCACCGTCTCTTCGAGCACATCGCGCCAACGGCGCAGATCGCGCAGGCGGTGGGCGATGCGTTCATCGTTGCTGCGTTCATAGTCCTCTGCCAGATTGGCGATCTGCTGCTCCAACTCGGCGAGTGTCCAGGAGACATCGGCGAGTTCGGCGTTGGCACTCTTATAGCGGCTCAGTTGCTCCTGGTACTGTTGACGTAATTGTGTATAGTGATCCGTTTCTGATTTTCCTGGTTTCATGTGCTACCCCATCCCATGAACAATGTTTGGGTTTAGGATAGCATAGGTTGGTGAGCGACTGGGCTAGATCCACGAAGTTGTTTGGCGGCGTAGCCGCCAAACAACACCAAAAAAGATCTTCGGGGGCGGCGTAGCCGCCCCGCACCCCCACCGGAGGTGACTTGACACTGAACAAACGTTCTTTTATACTGTATAAACATCCGTTGAATAGTATCGAAGGGGCAGGTTATGAGTCCACCATTTCTCATGTGGTATGACGACAACCCCAAACTCACCGTAGCGCACAAGATCGAGGATGCCATCGGGGCGTATCGCAACCGTTTCCCGAAGACCGCACCGACGCTGGTACTGGTGAATGAGGCGGAGGTGATCGAAGTAGCGGGAATTGAGGTACGGGGTATGACAACCGTACACCGCAACACCGTATGGGTTGGGTTGGATCGTGAGGATGCCTCAGCGGAGGTGCCGCTACCTGCTGCAAGCCCCCCGCCATCAAGCGTATCTAAGCCGCAGCGGCGCAAGGGCCAGACCTAAACCTGATTGTCGAGTACTGCCAAGCCATAGCGCGCGTGGGTATTGTTGGGGTCAAGGGCGAGGACATTCTCAAGGGCGGTACGCTGGTCTTCGGGATCATCAACCGCACCGCTGAGCCAGAGCCATGCTTCGGGGATGCCTTCGTCCTCACTGACCACGCGCAGCAACAAGTCGCGGGCGCGGTCTTTATCGCCTTGGCTGAGCGCAAGGGCTCCTTCGTAGAGCCATGTTGCAAGTTGCTTATTCATGGCGGTCAACACCTTTCTTGTTGCACTTTCACGATCTGAGCTAAGATGCTGAGGGCGATCTCTTCGGGGCGCTTACCACCAAGAGGCATGCCAATTGGGGCATAGATACGGGCGAGTTGGTCTTCGGTGAAGCCTTCTTGGCGCAAGCGGGCGAGGCGTTTGGTATGGGTCTTGTTACTCCCCAATGCACCGATATAGCGTGCGGGTGAGTCCAAGGCCACGCGGAGTGCGGGATCGTCGAGTTTGGGGTCATGAGTAAGCACTGCCAGACAACTCCGCGCATCGAGGCGACCGGGCAGCACCTCATCGGGCCACGCGACGAGGAGTTCATGGGCGTGGGGGAAGCGTTCGCGGTTGGCGAAGCTGGCGCGGGGATCAACGATCACGGTATGGAAGCCGAGTACCTGTGCCAGAGTGTCGAGGCTGATAGCGATATGGACGGCACCGATCAGAAAGAGGCGTGGCGCAGGTGCAAAACTTTCGATCAGGAAGCTGCACGCCAGATCGGGGTACTCAACTACCTTGGTGATCGCGTGGGTGAGGAGCGTCTGGGCATCGCGGCTGACCCGTTGTTCCAACGTGGGATCACCGAGATTTCCGTGGGCGATTCCAGCGGGGGTGATGAGCAGTTTGCGGCCAAGGTGTGGGCCGGTGATGCGGGTTGCCGTTGCGATGGGGTATTCGGTCGTGAGGGCGTGGCGGATCGCCGCATAGTGGGTGAGTGGTTCAACAAGAATATCTATCTCGCCACCACAGGCCAAGCCAAGTGCCCAGGCATCTTCATCGGCAACTCCGATATGGAGCAGGCGTGGTTGATCGTTGACGAGAGATGTCTGGCATGCCTCGATCACTGCGCCCTCGACGCACCCACCACTCACTGATCCGGCCAGAGATTGAGCGGAGGAGACGATCAGTTTGGCTCCCACCGGGCGGGGTGAGGAACCCATGGTACGCACGACCGTTGCCGAGGCAATCGCTTCGCCGCGTGCCAGCCAGTCGTCAATGTGGGGAATCAACTCCTGCATACCAACCTCCTAACCTCTATTATACCTGCTGGTTGGGTCGTGTAGTATTTCCTCAAGCTCACAAAATACTCAGCAGACAGAAAGAGCCAGCCAAGCTGGCTCTTTCTGTCTGGTGTGAGATGATCGGGGTACGGGCTATGGATGGAGGATCACCGTAGCAATCTGCACCCCTAGCCTGCGCCCATCACCACTGGCGCGATCATAGTCGCGGGGGTGGAAGGTGTGCGACTCCAGCATGATGACCACTTCGCCGGGGTTGCTGATCGGTTGGGGTAGATTCAGGCGGTAAGTGTCGCCCTCCGCACTGAGCATTATTGTGCCCACCACTTGGCCATTCAGTCTGACCCACAGTGGGGTTCTGCTGCCATCCGGGCGGCCTGAGGCGGCTCGGATCTGGATCTGCTGGGCACCGGCAGCCGCGTGTAGGCGCACGTAGGCCGTGCCTTGGCTCCAACGGAAGCCCGTCTCCTCGGTGGCGAGTTGGTGAAATCCACGGATAAAGCCCAGATCTAGCCCATCGCCGAGGTTAAGTTCGCTGGGTGGTGGGCTGATCATCCGTTCCCATGCCCAGGTTTGCAGATCTTCTAAGGCACTACTCTCGTAATCAAGATCCTGCCGGGCGGCCTTGGTCTCACCCTGAAGGCGCAGCAGATCGCCGCGTAGTAGGTGCGCGTAGGGGTGCGCGGGTAGCAACTTGATCGCGGCGTTAAGGTACGCCAGGGCGGTTTGGTTCTCCCCGCGTGCAAGCGCGGCACGGGCCAGGGCGACCTGCGCCAGTGCCGAGTCGCTGTCCCATTCCAACGCAGCCTCAGTGGCGCGTTCGGCGGAATCTGCGTCACCCCGGCTCAGCGCGGCTTCGGCACGGGCGAGGTGGAAGTGTTTGTTGGCCAGTTGCCACGCCAGTGCGGGGTAGTTGGCGTGCAGGAGCGTGATGCTGAGGCAGAAGAGTGCGGCGAGTAGCCCCGGCCAAGCCGGGCGTTGGCGGCTGGTCAGCATTAGCCCACTGTAGGCGAGCAGCGCCGGGTAGAGTGGTAGGCGGTAGCGTAGTTCGACATGGAAGATCAGGGTGGTGAGGGTGACATAGAGTACCCAGGGTAGCAGCAGCCAGCGCGGTTGGCTAAAGGTGTGTAGGAACCATGCCCACACTGAACGCGGTTTCTCGCCTTGGGCTGTGTGTTGGCCCATGCCGATCACCCCGGCGAGCAGAATAAGCAACCAGAGGCCATCGCCCAACACTAGGCGTGCCCAGACCTCCGCCGGGCGTATCCAGATCGCCGGACGGGCCAGCATGTCGTCGCTGAACTCCAGGGCAAAGAGTTTCTTCAGTTCGCCCCCGGCTTTGTGTAGGAAGCGCCCCGGATCGGCCTGAATGACCGCCATGCCGCGTTGGGTTGCGATCTGTTGCCGCGCCAGTCGGTCTTCGCCCATGGCGTAGAGCTGCGCCTTGACCGCCTCGCGCCCAGCCGGATCGTTATCGAGCCACAGGTTTTCGGCCCCGGTGGTGTCAATCAGGATGAGGCCGCCGTAGGTCAGGTAGTTGCGGGTGCTCCAAGGAAGAAGTACCAGACAGCAGGCGAGGGCCAGGGTGAGGGCGGGAGTCATGGCCCTCATAGGCATTCGGTTACACATCCTCTTGTGCCCCGGTTTTTGACCGCAGAGGACGCAGAGGAACGCAGAGGAAGAACCACAAGGAGCGCGAAACCCATCCCTCTGCGTACCTCTGTATCCTCTGCGGTTGATAGGGCGTACTACCGAGGATGATACCTTCCTTAACCGAATGCGTATGAGGATGGCCCTCACCCCCCTAGCCCCCCTCTCCCGCACGCGGGAGAGGGGGGGATTCAGCGCCGCCAAAACCAACCAGACTGTGCCGAGCGGCAGGAGCGGCAACGCTACCGAACGCACCAGACAGAGCGCCCCGATGATTAGCCCGGCGGCCCCGGCGAGGCGGGCGCTGCCGGTGCGGGCGGCGCGCAGCACCAACCAGAAGACTGCGCTTAGCCCAAAGAGAAAGAGTGCCTCGGTGAGCAACTCGGTGGCGTTGGCGGCCAGCGTGTAGCTGAGCGCAGTCAGCAGCGCCGCGATCAGTGCCGGGCGGCGCGGGGCGTGGCCGTTCTGTTGCGCAACTTCGTGGGTGAGCAGGTAGACCAACGGGATGGTCGCGGCACTGATGATTGCTTGGACGAGGCGCAGGTTCTGGACGAGCGAGTCGATCAGGTAGATCCATCCGGCCAGGAAGAGCGGGTAGAGTGGCGGACGCATCAGCCGCAACTCGACATATTCATGGTCGCGTAGCAGCCGAATGGCCTGATCCAGATACTCGTGTTCGTCGCCGCCCAGCGGGTAGAACTCGCGCCAGTGCCACGCGAGCAGGCGCAGCCCCAGGCCGAGCAGGATGATCACCAGGAGCGGCCATGTTTTGTGTGATCTTGCCACTAACGCACCTCCGCCCAGTCTAACTGGTAGGCCAAACGCCGCAACTGACCCACCTGCGGCCCCTGTTGGCGCACCAGATCGAGCGCATCGGGGACGAAGGTGGCCGCGTGTAGCGTGACGATCAGGTCACTCCCGGCGGGTTGGGCGGGCAGCGCCAGACATTCGCTCCGTAGCTCGCGGCTGAGCGCGATCTGGCCCAGGCTGGTCGTTCCAACCCGAACCTGCACGCTGGGCAGCGCCATGTCGCTGGGCCAACCCAGGCCGCTGATGCTCAGACAGAGTTGCTGGGGTTGCCCGCTGGCAGCGCGGGGGAAGCGCAGCGCGGCGTCGCCACTCGCCCAACGCACAGTGGCATCCAGGTCGGGATCGTAGCGCCCCAGGTAGAAGCCGTGGATATAGCCCAGATCGTTATCGCTGGCCAGATCAATGCGGTTAGTGGGGGGCGGGGCGAGCCACTGCCATGCCCACGCCACCGGGTTCTGGTCATCCACATGGGCTGGGCCAAACTCGCGCCGCGCCGCCTCTAAGTCGCCCATCTGGCGGAAGAGTTGACCCGCGATCAGGCTGCGCTGCCAACCCTCTAAGGGCTGCTCTGGCCCCTGCGCCAGCCGATCCATCCCGCCAGCCGGATCGCCCTGCAACCCGGCCAGCAACGGTGCGCCCACACCCACCGCATACGCCGGGAGGGCGGGGTCATTCAGGGCTGCCGCAGCCGCTACCACATCGCCGCTGCCCAACGCGCTGGCTAGCCGCTGCTCGGCCAGGTAGGCGGGGCGGGTGCGCAGGGCGATGCGCGTATTCTCCAGGCTCGATGGGTATGGCCCCAGGTACGAGGCCCAACGCGAGGCCGCGTCCGCTGCGCGGGGTTCGAGGTAGGCGTAGGGCGCGGTGGCGATCAGGCCCAGCAGGAGGGCGAGGGCAGCACAGGCGCGGGTGTAGCCCGACGGTACACGGCGCACCCGGCTGAAGAGCGTGGTTAGGGCGTAGGCGGCCAGCAACACCACCAGCGGCATGAGCGGGACGCGAAAACGGTTGATCGCAAAGAGCAGCGGCGCGGTAGCGAGGTTGTAGAGCAGCCACAGGCCAACCAGGGTGATCGCGGTCTGCTGGGGGGCTTGGCGGCGCAGCCAGCCCCAGCCCAGCACCGCCAGCGGCAGGCTGAGCACATAGAGCGTGTCATCGAGCAGAAAGAGGGCCAGACTGTACCAAGGCGGCAGGCGACCCAGTGCAAAGCCCTTACTCAGCCGCTCGTCGCCGGTATAGTTGATCTGAAAGAGGTCGGCCAGTTCGATCAGGCTCTTCTGTACGAAGGCCAACGGGGCTTGGCGCAGCAGACAGAACGCCTCGGCATTCAGCAGGGCTTGGCGCTCAGCCTGGGTGATCTGGTCTACTGGGCTTTCCAGCGCCGCCAACAGCCGCGCATCGCCCGCCGCGTAGAGACACGCCCCGTTGCGCTGATCGGCAACCAGCGCGGTGCGCTGCTCCTGGCTCAATGTCGGTTCGAGCAGCGCCAAGATGAAGTTACGCAGCGGCGCATCACTGCGCCCGCCATCATAAGCGGTACGCGCCCCCAGCGCCAGGTTGAACGCGCCAGTGGTGTCCACCAGCACCATACCGCCGTAGGTGCGGCTGGCGTAGAGGCTCCACGGAGCCAGGATGAGGGTGAAGGTAACGCCCAAGATCGCCACCGCACTGAGCCACTGGCGCTTGGCCTGTAGCCCAACCCAGATCAGCACCAGTGGCACGAAGCCCAAGGTGAGGCCACGGGTGAGCGTGGCTAGACCGAGGAGTAGCCCCGCGATGATTAACCAGGTGTCACGCTCTATTGACGCAAAGGCGCGAAGACGCAAAGGTTTTGTTGCAGGCTTTGCGTCTTTGCGTCTTTGCGTTAAACCATGAATGTCCGCCCAGCGCGCCAGCGCCACGAGGCTGCCCAGCAAAAGGCTGGTGAAGAGGGTTTCACTGAGGATGAGTTGCGGATAGGTGGCGAAGGGCAGGTAGATCGCGCCGAGGATCGCGGCGCTGCCGGGAGCATAGCGCTGGGCGTTGGTGGGGAGAACCAGCCGCATTGGCATTCGGTTACGCATCCTCTTGTGCCCCGGTTTTTGACCGCAGAGGACGCAGAGGAACGCAGAGGGAGAACCACAGGTAGCGCGAAACCCATCCCTCTGCGTACCTCTGTATCCTCTGCGGTTGCTATGGCGTACTACCGAGGAAGATACCCTCCTTAACCGAATGCGTATGAGAACCAGCCGCCCCAGGGCATAGATCAGCCCGATATTGAGCAGGCTCAACCCAATCTGACTGAGGAAGATCGGGGTGAGCGAGTTGCCAAAGAGCGCGAGGTGCGCCGCCAGGAAGAGCGGGTAGAGTGGCGCGCGTGTCCACAGGTAGTGCAGGTGCCACGCAAAGCCGCGCCCGTGGGCCAGCCAATCAGCGGCGGCGAGGTACTCGGCCTCATCGCCGATCAGCCCCAGGCGCGGCAATTGACCCCACAGGGCTAGGCGTAGCCCTAGGCCGAGCAGTAGAGCAACCCAGAGGAGTTTGTGGGGTTTAGAATCTGTCATGTCTGGTTCGTGGTTGCAAAAGAACACAAAGAATCTTTGCGTCTCTGCGCCTTTGCGTGAAATCAATCATCCTGGTTTCACCGAATAATCTCCACACTCCCCAACACGAATCGCCCATCCTCCATACCGCCCTCGACCTGCAAGCGTGCATCCGGGGCTGGGTTGCTGGGGCGATAGATCCCCAAGAGCAGGGTGTAGCGTCCAGCGGGGAGATCGGCGGGCAGCGCAATCGTGCGATCATCGCGGGCGGGCTTGCCGGGTAGCCACGTACTGGTGGGCAGGTAGCCCGCGAGCGGTTGGCCATCATCTCCGGCCACCGGTGGGGCGCTACAATCCTGGCACAGGTGCAGAAAGAAGCTGAAATCCTCACTCGGTTGGCTGGTTACGTCCCAGAAGAGGCTGATCGGCAGGTTGCCCCCGGCGCGATAGACCCCCGGCGGATCGGTTTGCCATGCCTTCAGGGTAAAGCCTTGGAAGATAAGTTGCTGTGCGAAGGTGACACCAACCGGGGTGGCCGGACTGATGCGCTCGCCGGTGATGTAGGTTTCGGGAGCCTCCTGGCAGAAGAGATGTACCCCGTGGTAGCGCCAGATTCCACATGGCCATGTGCGCTGCTCGCGACTGAAGGCCCAGAAGTTACCCACCAGCCCATACTCATCGCCCGGTGCGGGCGCATCCACCGTGCGCGCATGGTCGGGCGCAATCAGCAGGAAGCTGCGGCTATACCCGGCCAGATTGGCGCGCCGTTCGATGTCCCACTCGCGCTGGCCGTAGGCGGTTTCGCCCTGCCAGAAATCGGCAAAGACGAGTGGGGTTGGAGCCGGATCGGTACTCATCTGCCGCATATAGTAGTCGTAGAGCGGGCGGATGTAGGAGGGATGCACCACCACCGCATCATCGGGATGCACCCGCAGCGCTAACTCGCGGATGGCCTCGCGGTACTGCTCCTTCACCGCCGCCCCCGAAAAGAGGCCGAAGGGCGGCGTGAGCAGCGCCGAGGTGCTGGTGGCGAGCGCGAGGAGAAGTAGGATGGCTGGGGCCAGGTGGGGGATGATCCCTATTGGCATTCTCTTGCGCTCCGGTTGTTGACCGCAGAGGACGCAGAGGAACGCAGAGGAAGAACCAGAGGTAGCATGAAACCTATCCCTCTGCGTACCTCTGTCTCCTCTGCGGTTGCTATGGCGTACTACCGAGGATGATACCCTCCTTAACGGATACCCCAACACCAACACCCAGATCGGATAGACCACGATCAGGTAGCGCGCCTCATAGAGCCGCGTGAAGAGCAATTGCAGACCGAAGAGAACGAGCGGCACGAGCAGCAGACAGAGCCACGTCTGCGCGAGGGGGCGGCGCAGATCCCGCACCAGCCCCAGCATCCCCCAGATGAAGAGCAGCCCCCACGGCAACAGCCACCACCAGGCGGCATCCCCCGGCCAACGGTCGAGGCTAAAGCGGGTAAACGTGAGCCAGAGCGCATCGAGCGGCCCAGCGGGGATGTAGGCTCCGGTAGCGGCGCGGTCACTGCCGAGTCCGAGTGCCATCACCCCCACCAACCCCGCACTGGCCAGACTCATCCCGATCACCCCGATCTTCCACCCCGGCCTGCGTTGCACCACCCACGCCCAGCCGATGGCCAACACCACCAACGCTGCGAGGCGGTGGATGCTCAGCGCCACTAGCGCGATCAGGGCAAAGCTGCGCCAGTTAGATTCATATGTAAAGAAACCTCGTATTGACGCAAAGGCGCGAAGGCGCGAAGGTTTGTTAGCGCGAAGAAGTTCTGGGATGCGCCGCATGGCTTCGACAAGCTCAGCCAGCGGCGCGGTGGCGGTGGCTGAGCTTGTCGAAGCCATGCTTGTCGAAGCCATGCAAGGTTTTGTTGCCGGCTCTGCGCCTTCGCGTCTTTGCGTTAAAACCTGGAGGCTAGGAGGGTGCAGCGCCCGCATCCCCGCCCAGACGAGCAGCGCCGCCGCCAGCAACAACAGACTATACGCCTTGGCCTCTTGCGCATACCAGAGCGGGAAGGGGCCAACCATAGCGATCAGTGCGGACGCCAGGGGCGCCAGCCGCGCATGCGGGTTCCCTACCCGTCCCGCCAAGTAGATCACCGGCACCGCTGCCGCCCCGGCCAGCGCTGAGGGTAGGCGCAACATCGCCTCACTATCCCCGGCCAGCATGATCCAGAGCTTCAGCAGCAGGTGGTAGAGCGGGTAGGCCGCCGAGGGACTCACCAGATCGCGCAGCAGATCGGCCCACGGCAGATTGGCCACCTGCCAGCTACTGCCCTCATCCAACCAGAGGCTCTGTGCATCCAGGTGGTAGAGGCGTAGCGCGAGGGCGAACCCGAAGAGGACGAGTGGGGCAACAAGCGGATGCTGTAGGCGACGCAAGACTAACCTCGATTATCGATCATCGTGTAGGGGCGAAGCATCGCCCGCCAATCTAGCTCGTGTTCCCCATACTCTACAGTAGGCGATGCTTCGCCCCTACGTAAACCTGCTCAAAGCGCTCGCAGGTCTTTTCCCAGGTCAGTTCCTCTTCGATGCGGCGGCGAGCGGCACGGCCAAGCCCTTCCGCAAAGGGGCGATCCGCAATCAGGCGCATGATCGCCTGCGCCAGCGCCGCCGGGTCACGTTCGGGGACGATCAGGCCATGCACGCCATCCGCGATCACATCGGGAACCCCAGCCACCCGCGAGGCCACCACCGGACGCGCCGCACCCATGGCCTCCAGCAACACATTCGGCAACCCGTCCACCCCCTCGCGCACGATGGGCAACGCAAAGACATCGGCGGCGGCGAGGTAGCGCGCCGTGCGCTGGCGATCCAATTGGCCGGTGAAGCGCACCTGGGCCGCGATCCCCAGCCGCTGCGCCTGGGCTTCAAGCTGCGCCCGCAGATCGCCATACCCGACGATACACAACAGCGCCTGCGGATAGCTGCGCAATACCTGCGGCCATGCATCGAGCAGCACACCAAAGCCCTTCTTGGCCACCAGCCGCCCCAACCCGATCACCAACGGCACACCTTCACCCAAACCCAACTCGGCGCGCACCGCCGCCTGTGCCTGCGGGTCGGGGCGAAACTCGCGGATATTCACCCCATAAGGGATGATGCTACTCTTGCTCGCAGCGGCTCCCAGCCTAATCCCGCGCTGACCCAGATCGCCACTACACGCCGTCACCGCAGTGGCCTGCGCAAAGGCGGCGCGTGCCACGATGCCAGCGATGCGGCCCCGTTCGGCCAGGTAGATGTCGCTGCCATGCAGACTGATCACCAAGGGCAGATGGTGCATCCGCGCCACCAGCGCAGCCGGTGGCCCATTCGGCAAGACCCAATGCGCCTGCACCAGATCGAAGGGCGACCCGGCGCGGCGAGCAGCATTCAGGGTACGCAGCAGCGCCAGTGCCGAAGCACCCAGGGCGAAGGGCGCCGCCAGCAGCGCCCGCCGCTTAATGTGGGTGTCACTCAGCAGCGACTGAGCATAACCCCAGATATTCAGTGCCGGATGCGGCGCATAGCGAAAGAAGCGTAGATCCACCCCGCGCTCCTGCGGGGCACGCCGGAGGTCGGGGTGCCAGGGAGCCAACAGCGTCACCTGATGCCCGCGTGCCACCGCTCCGGCGGCGATCTCCTCAATGAACGGCGCGGTCGTTTCACCGGGATACTTGGGATATGACGAGGCCAACATTACAATGCGCATAGAACCAATTCCCGTTGAATAAATCACAGTTCACACTTCTCCTAGCATCCCGGTTTTGACGCAAAGCCGCTAAGACGCAAAGCCTTCAAGATAGACCCCAATTAAACCCTTTGCGTCTCTGCGCCTTTGCGTCAACCACGTGTGAACAGTTACTTAAATAGACCGCACCTTATGGAATCCGATACACAAAGGCGCGAAAATCTGCGCTCGGACTAGCATACACCAATTCAAAGCCCTCGATGACAGCGCCCACTTGATTCCCATGATCGAGCAGTTTATTCAACTGGCGCCCGCCATCACCCTTGACTCGTTGCTGATTCTCTAGCACCAGATAATCGGCACCATAGTGGTGGGCAATTTCGAGCAGCAGATCGCGGCTCGGTGTATTGGGAATCATCAATGTGGAGCGCTGGGTATGCCAGTTGGCCTGCCAGGGGATGCGCGTCATCAGCACGGCATCGGCGGGCACATGCTGATCGATCCACGTGTATGCAGCCAGATCGGGTGCCCAGATTGCCGTCTCTTCACGCACCTTCTTAGCAATATCAGGGCGCGAGAAACCGAGCACCCCACTGATCGCCACCAGCACCAGGATCAAGCCCAGCGGTGCCCAACGGCGATCCCCGATCTGAGCCAGCCGGTCATACCCGCCCCAGATCGCCCACGCGGCCAGCAGCGCCAACCAGGGAATGAGCATCACCCAGTAGCGCTCCTCGTTGGTGCGCCAGTAGGTAATCATAAAGACCATATAGGGCAGATAGGCCGCCGCCAACAGCCCCACCAGACGGCGACGGGAGCGCAACGCGGCGATCATGCCGATCAGCGCCATCCACGCGCCCAGGTCGCTGGCGATATTCTTACGCTCGTTATTACTAAAGAGCCACGCCACCCCATCGGGCGCACCATGCCAGACCGGCATGAGGTAGTTGCGTAGCTCGCGCACCTGCGCGATCAGCTTCTCCAGGGTCGCATCGAAGCCCCAGCGCATGATCCAACTCCGATCCGGCAACCCCGGCCCGCCCCACACCGGCGTAAAGACACGATAGATCTCCTCCCAGGCATCGCCGCTGTTGCCTCGGTAGCCCAACACCCAAGCATCATAGCTCTCAGTCGAAAAGACCGGCTTGCCAAACAGGAGCAGGTTGCGGATGACATAGGGAGCCAGCACGATCAGCGCCGGGAGGCCAAAACTGAGCGCCGCCGTGATGACGGCCTTAATCGTATGCGGGCGAGTTGTATAGAGGAAACCCAACAACCACAGCCCCATCCCCGCCAGCATGATCGCGCCACTCGGCTTTTGCAGCATCATCAAGCCACACAGCAGCCCCGCCGCGATCAACCAGCGCTGATCGGGTGCAGCTTCAGCCTGCGTACTCTGATAGAGGCAAAAAATCGCCCCCATACACCAGACCACAAAAGCCAAATCGCTGGTCGCATAGATCGTCAGCCGGAAGAAGAGATAGTTGGTCAACACAAAGATCGCCGCCGTCAACCCAACCCGCCGATCCCAGATGCGGCTACCAACCAGAAAGATCAGCAGCGCCAGCAACAGGTTGAAGACCAGATTGGGCAGCTTCGCTGCCCATGGCGTCGGCCCAAAGAGCGCAAAGAAGGGCGCAATCCAGACCGGCTGGAGCAGCGGCCATGTCTCCTGCGGGCGGGTCAACTCGGCATTGACCGTGTAGAACTGGGTGACATAATCCACCACCCACCCGCGCCCCGCTACCAGATTGCGCGCCACCACCGCATTATCGGAATAATCGGCGTGGCCCACATAGGGCAGTTGGAAGATCACCCACGCCTCATAGCCGATCCAGATCAGGCAGAAGGTGGTGAGCAGCAGCACCGCCCCGCGTGGCGACCCCAGCCCCGCCACAACCCGATCCGTCAGGCGGGGCAGACCCTCGCGGCCCAACACCAGCGCCAACACCAACAAACCAGCACCGAGCAGACTATAGAGCAACGAGTCGGGGAAGATCGTCCAGAAGAGCGGCCCGCCGTGGTTGCCGAACCAGGCCAAGAGTTGGTTCAAACTGGCTATAAACCAGATCAGCGCCGCCGCCACCAACCCATACCCCAGCCCACTCCCAAGGCCATACCGACGCACCAGCGCCCGCAGCCAGGCCAACAGCGTCGTGCGCCATGCCAGCAGCAACAACCCGGCCTGCGCGAGCAGCGTCACCGAGAGCGCCGCACCCATCCAGACGCGGGTAAAGGCCAACCCGACCCCGGCCAGCCCCACGGCAACCAGCGTCAGCGGAAAGGTGATCACCGGCGCAGAAGTGAGGCACGAGACGAGCAGAAAGAAGAGCAGCGCATTCAGGCCGAGCAGGAAGATCGCATTCCAGGCGGGCGGATAAAAGGCCAACAGCCGCTGCTCAGTTGGCGAGACCCGCAACTCAGCGAGGCGCAGCGCCTTCAGGCGCGGATCGTTCCCAAACGTGAGCGTATCGGTAAAGGTCGCACTACCTTGGAGATCAATCTGAAGATCTCCACCCACCTGCACGGCTGCGGGAATCCGCACATGGTACGCACCCCAACCCGATTGAGGCACAAACGAACCCACCGGCTGACCATCCGCAAAGACGGTAATCGTCGGTTGATCGAGATCGTGGCGCAGCACATCACTCGGCCAACCCTGGGCCTGAACCACCAGATCCAGATCCGCCCCAGCCCCCAGATTGGGCAAGATCACCCGCGCATGCTCACGGGTCCAACGGCTGCGCCCGGTAGGCGAGTCGGGGGTAAGGTCATCGGCAAAAAAATCACCGCGCTCAAGCGGCAGCGCACCCAACCCCGGATCACTACCGAGGAAGAGGCGATCCCCCAGCCATCCCACGCGCACCTTGCCTGTCGGTGGAGACTGGTAGGCCATCATCCCAACGGCAAGCGCAAGGAGCAGCACCAACCCCAGTGATCGCAGCGTGGGCCAGACCGATTGCCAGTTGGCATACTTTGGCTGAAAGTCAGCAACACCCATTATCCATCCACCTTAAGCAGAGCAGCATCGGGCTATTATACTGCCAAAATGTGTGGGAGGGCTTGTGCGGCGTTCCCCCTATTCTTATTTCTACCCGCCATAGTGCTGCAAAAATGCTTGCGGTGAGATGATGGGAATGTTGCGGAATGGATGCAATACAGTCAGATCTTCATCGCCTGATACGAGGACGGTTGCATTTCCATTCACAGCAACTTCCAGGAATTTGTTATCTTTCGCATCACGGCAAAGGTCTATTTGTTCGTGAATGGTCACAATCTCAGATCCAAGCACGAATTTGGTCAAAAAGTGTTCTCGGTCATGAAGCGGAATATAGGCTTCGAACTTCTTGCGTCGAATGACCTTGGTTAATTCGGCCAATGTTTCCGCTGAAAGCAGGATTATTCCATGCTGAACAGCATAAAATATCGCTTGGGCAGGAGTTGATTGGTCGAAGAGCAACGCGCTTACAATAACATTCGTATCGAAGACACACCTAATCATTGTCATTGAGGATATCCTGGAGTATCTCAGGAGTCATACCTCGTGCTTGGGCGATATGACTGATACGGGTCATCAATGCAGTAAGTGTTTCGCTGCTATCAAACGCAGCATCTATTTGATGATTGATGAGCAACTCAATCTTCTGTTGCACCTCCTGGGGCGCAATTCGGAAGAGTTGGGCAATGCGTGGGGTCACGCGGATGGTGATCGTCTCGGTGGTCATGATCCCTTCCTCACTTCTAGGGCGTTGCTCTTGGCTATCTTCCTTCCATTCTAGCCCGCTTTGGGGCTAAATTCTAGTCCCACCATAGCAACCGCAGAGGTACGCAGAGGGATAGGTTTTGTGCTCCCTGTGGGTACGGCCTCTGGTTCTTCCTCTGCGTTCCTTGGCGTCCTCTGCGGTCAACAACCGAGGCACAAAGAGCGCGTCATGACGAAGCCCCATACGTCTACGCCATAGCAACCGCAGAGGCCGCAGAGGTGCGCAGAGGGATAGGTTTTGTGCTTACGGCCTCTGGTTCTTCCTCTGCGTTCCTTGGCGTCCTCTGCGGTCAACAACCGAGGCACAAGGGGTCGCCTATGAAGCGAATCTCCCCCCGCCAGTAGGCTCCCAATTTGCACACCACGCCACAGGCTGCTATGATGCGCAGAATCGGGTAAGCAACATCAAGTAACAACGAGCACCATGATCTGGACCATCTCCGACCTCCACCTCTCCTTCGCCCAGCCCAAGCCGATGGACATCTTTGGGCCACACTGGAAGGATCACGCGGAGCAGATTGCACGCCGCTGGCGCGAACGGGTTGCGCCGGATGATTGGGTGTTGATCGCCGGGGACATCTCGTGGGCGATGAAGCTGCGTGACGCACTCGTGGATCTGCGCTGGATTGATGCGCTGCCGGGGCGTAAGGTACTCATCCGGGGCAACCACGACTACTGGTGCTCGCGGCGGGTCAACCCGATCCGCCCGCAACTGCCCCCCAGCATTGCGCTGCTCAGCGCCGATGCGCTGCATCTCGGAACGGCGGTGGTGTGTGGCACACGCGGCTGGATCACCCCGGAGACGCCGGGGTATGATCCGGCCACCGACGAGGCGATCTACCAGCGCGAACTCACCATGCTGGATCGGGCGTTAGAACACGCCACCCAACTCGCTGCCGGAACCCTCCCGATCATCGTGATGCTCCACTACCCCCCCTTCATCAACCGCCAACCCAGCGAATTTGCCCGCCGCATCGCCGCCGCCCGCGCCCGCGCCTGCATCTACGGCCACCTGCATCGCCGCCACGACCATGATCACGCGATGAACGAGACGGTTGAGGGCGTCTCGTACCAACTCACCGCCTGCGACTATCTCGGCTTTGGGCCGGTGGCGGTACGTGGCGTAAATTGAACGCACGTTCGTAAAATACTTGCCAAAAGCTCCCTGGTACGGTATAATGCAGGGAGCATTTTAGCGCGTTGTGAAGCGTAACAAGCGGGTTATTACCTCCGGTGGAGGTTCGGGGGAGGCGAAGCCTCTCCCGAAGAACTCTTTTTCTCATACGTTGGCGACGAAGCCGCCAACGTATGAGAAAAAAGCAGGTTTGGGGCTTCAGCCCCAACGACGTTGCACATACCCTGGCACCAGCCTGTAGGAGCATAGAAGATATATGGAAATAGGGATTGTCAAGCCGGTCAGCATCACCACCGAGATGCGCACAGCCTACCTCAGTTACGCCATGAGCGTGATCGTCTCACGCGCACTCCCCGATGCGCGTGACGGCATGAAGCCGGTACAACGGCGGATCATGTATGGCATGTGGGACATGGGCTTTCGGGCCAACACCTCCTACAAAAAGAGTGCCCGTATCGTCGGTGATGTGCTTGGTAAGATGCACCCTCATGGCGACTCCTCGGTCTATGATGCCCTAGCCCGCCTGGCCCAGCACTGGAATATGCGCTACCCGCTGATTGATGGGCAGGGGAATTTTGGCAGTATTGACGGCGATCCGCCGGCGGCAATGCGATATACTGAGGCGCGCCTCTCTACCATCGCTGAAGAGTTGCTCTTCGATATTGAAAAGAACACCGTAGATTTCCGCGATAACTTCGATGGCTCCTACCGCGAACCCTCCGTCCTGCCGGGGTTGCTGCCCAACCTGCTGCTGAATGGTGCCGCCGGGATTGCTGTGGGTATGGCGACCAACATCCCGCCGCATAACCTCAGAGAGCTGTGTGACGCGATCACCCACCTGATTGATAACCCGGAGGTGACGGTCGAGGAGTTGATTAAGATCATCCCTGGCCCCGATTTCCCCACTGCCGGGAATATCCTCGGCACCGAGGGCATTGTGGCGGCCTATGGTACCGGGCGCGGCCAGATCACCTTGCGCGCCAAAGCGCATATTGAAGAGGCCAACCGGGGGGCCTTCAATATCGTTGTCACCGAGTTGCCCTATCAGGTCAACAAGGCGCGGCTCCAGGAACGGATTGCCGAACTGGCTAAGGAGAAGAAGATCGAGGGTGTCCGCGATGTCCGCGACGAGTCGGATCGTACCGGGATGCGGCTGGTCATTCTACTCAAGCAGGATTCCCAGCCCAAGCGCGTCCTCAATGCGCTCTACAAGCATACTCAGATGCAGACCACCTTCGGCATCAATATGCTGGCCTTGGTTGAGCAAGGCCGCCAGCCTAAGGTGCTGACGCTCAAACGCATGCTGCAAGAGTATGTCGCGCATCGCCAGGAGGTTATTCGGCGGCGCACCGAGTACGAACTGGAGAAGGCGCAGGCGCGGGCGCATATCTTGGAGGGGCTGAAGATTGCGCTCGACAATATTGACGAGGTCATCCGCACTATCCGCGAGTCGCGCAATGCTGAGAGCGCTCGTAACAACCTGATTCGCAACTTTAGCCTAAGTGAGATTCAGGCTCAGGCTATCCTCGACATGCAACTGCGTCGCCTCGCCGCACTTGAGCGCAAGAAGATCGAAGATGAATATGCCGAGGTGATCAAACTGATTGCCGAGTTGGAAGATATTCTCGCCAACCCACGCCGGGTGTTGCAGATGATCCAACAAGATCTGGCGCGGATCAAGGAGAAGTATGGCGACGAGCGGCGCACCCGCATCATCCCCGATGCGTCGGGGGAGGTGAGCGATGAGGATCTCATCCCCGATGTGCGTGTGCTGATCACGCTGACAGATCGCGGCTACGTTAAGCGCCAAGCCGCCGATGTCTACCGCACCCAACGCCGGGGCGGGCGCGGCATCAAGGGGATGATCACCCGCGAACAGGATCTCGTGCGCCACCTGCTCTCCTGCGGCTCCCACGACAACCTGCTCTTCTTCACCGACAAAGGTAAGGTCTACCAACTCAAGGCCCACGAGGTACCCGATAGCGCCCGTACTGCCAAGGGCTTACCGCTAGTCAACCTGATCTCGCTCGATCCGGGTGAGCAGGTTACCTCCATGCTCGCCGTCCCCGACTATGATGGCGAATACCTCGTGATGGCGACCCATCGTGGCAAGATCAAGCGTACCCAACTCTGTGAGTACAGCCAGGTGCGCTCGAATGGCCTGATCGCGATTGGCCTAGAAGAGGGCGACGTGTTGGGATGGGTACGCATCAGCAATGGCCACGAGGATGTGCTGATGACCACCGTACAGGGGCAGACCATCCGCTTCCGCCAGAAAGAAGTTCGCGCCATGGGTCGTCCGGCCACCGGGGTGAATGGCGTGAACCTGAGCGACGGTGATCGGGTGATCAGCATGGAGTTGGCGATCCCCGACAGTGATCTGCTGGTGGTGACGGCGCGCGGCTTCGGCAAGCGCACCAAGTTGGAGGAGTACCCACCCAAAGGCCGCGCCACGGGCGGGGTGATCACGATTAAGCTGCGCCCCGGTGATGAAGTGGCGGGGGCGGCCATCGTCAATCAGCGCTCGCTGCTCACCTTTGTCACCGCCGCAGGGGTTGTGATGCGCACCTCCGTAGAGGAGATCTCGCAGCTAGGACGATTAACCCAGGGGGTGACGATTATCAACCCCGATAGCGGGGATCGGGTGGCGGCGCTCTCAGTCGGAGACCCAGAGGAAGACGCGGGCGAGTCACCGACGATCATCAGCCCGGAGGAGTAGGAGGCCAGAGCTTCCCGGAAGTTAGGGAATTATTAATCCCGCACATCCCGTACCTCACCGACTGGCGGTGCCATCTGCTCAATTGGCATCGCCTTTTGGCGCAGCGGCTTGGTACTCACCTTCAGCCGTTCACCCTCGCGGCGAATAATATCAACAAAGCGATCCACCAACTCCGGGTCCCAATGTGTCCCACGACCCTCAATCAGGATACGGAGCGCGCGTTCTGGCTCCATAGCTGGGCGGTAGGCCCGATCCGAGGTCATGGCCTCGAACGAATCGGCAATCGCCAGGATGCGCGCCTCTAGTGGGATCTCCTCGCTCTTAAGGCCACGTGGGTAACCCTTGCCATCAACGCGCTCGTGGTGGTACTCAATGATCGGCAGCGTGGCCCGCAAGCCACGCACGCGCTCAATAATCTTCACCCCGATCCCCGGATGGCGCTTCATCACATCAAACTCCTCATCGGAGAGCGCTCCCGGTTTGAGTAGCACATAATCCCGAATCCCGATCTTGCCCACATCGTGGAGCAACCCCGCATAGTCAATCAGTTCAATCCGTTCGGGGGGCAGATCCAGTTCCTGCGCCAGACGAATCGCATAGCGCGTGACCTGACGCGAATGGCCATAGGTATACGCATCACGCGCCTCAATCGCCTCGGTCAGCGCCTCGATAGTCTGGCGGTTCTGATCCTTGAGGGCTTGGTAGAGCCGTGCATTATCGAGCGAGGTTGCAATCTGGGTTGCGAAGATCCCGATCAGACGGCGTTCAGAGGCATCGAAGTGCGGTTGCTCAGAACGACGCGCCATATGTAAATAGCCAATCGGGGTGTCGTGGCTGCGCAGGAGCGTTCCGGCAAAGAGACTCTCATCATTCGTCCCCGGCCCCCCGGCGAGGCGCATGTGGGCGGCCAACAACTGCTGATCGCTACATTCAGCGGGCAGGTTGATCGTGCCCAAATCGCCCCACCCCGCCGCTGAGCGCATGGCCAGCAGATGCAGTTTGCCGGTGTCGGTCATGTGCATCGAGAGCGCCAGAGCTTCGGGAGCAAAGCGTTGCCAGAGGAACTCGACGATCTGATCCACCTGGGTCTCAATATCCAGCGAAGTCGCGATCATCTGGCTAAACTGGTACATAAAGACCAGATCGGAGAGGCGTTCCTTCTCTTGGCGGATGCGGCGCAGTTCGAGGCTGGTGCGTACCGTGCGTTCGAGCTGCTCAGCCTCAATCGGCTTCGAGAGATAATCGAGTGCCCCCATCTTCAGCGCTTGGCGTGCGGTCTCGACTGTCGCAAAGGCCGTCAGCATCACCACATCAATTTCTGGATGATTCTGGCGGATGTGTTGCAGAAGTTGCATTCCATCCATCAGCGGCATCTGCATATCGGTCAACACCAGATCGAAGGAGTGGGAGTGGAGGAGATTGACCGCCACTGCACCATTTTCGGCGGTTGTGACATCGTAGGTCATTTGGAGCAGACGTTGGCAGAAGGTGCGGATGGTGGTGTCGTCCTCAACCACCAAGATACGTGGTCGTTGGGTTGTGGTGGCATTGATGAGCAACTCGGACATACCATCCCTCCGCAACATTCAAAAGGTTGCCGTTATGGTACCTGCATGGTACCTGCGGCAACCTTGCCTATGCCTGTAGTTTGAGGATCAATGGACATCGGTGGTACGTGCAGATGGAACCTCACGGTATCTGTTTGTGCGCAAAGAAGATTTGAACTCGCTGTTCAAGCTCTTCAAAATCGAAGGGCTTGGTCAGGTACTCATTCACTCCGGCGCGATAGGCATGTTTCTCGGTATCCGGTGTCCCAAAAGCCGTAACCATGATCACATGCACGGTTGATTGCTGCTGTCGTAGGGTGCGCACCATCTCGATCCCACCCATACGGGGCATATTCATATCGGTAATAATGACATCGCAGGGTGTCGTGGCGAGGCGCTCAAGTGCGGCCATCCCATCCTCCGCCTCGAGAACTACATAACCGCTGTTTGTCAGCAAGAAACGGTAGAGACGGCGGGTTGCCGGATCATCTTCAACGATCATGACCGTGGGCGACACGTGGGCCTCGCTTCGTTACATCAAGAAGGGAAAGAATGCGACCAGCATGAACAACCAATGCTCATACCCTCGTATGATACCACACCCATCATCTAGCGATATTCTGCCAGATCACGCTCATCAATGGTTGGCATAAAGCGCGACATCTCGACCATTTTGAAGATCTTCTGGTGGTGCGGGCTGACGTGCATGGCGAAGAGTTTATAGCCCGATTTGCGCGCTGAGACCACAAATTTGAGCAGGGCCGAAATACCCGCCGAGTTGATGAACGAGACCTCACGGAAATCGAGCACAGTGATGGGGCGCATGGCCGTATATTCTGTCGAGATTGCGGCTGCCGAGACCGCATCAACACTGGTGGTGGTGATATGCAGAATTACGACCTCACCAAACTCTTCGCGTCGAATAATATCGCTCATGGCTGTGTTTCTCTGCGGTAGAGCCGTAGGGTGAGGACAGTGCCCTTCTGGCTCGAAGTCACTTCGTAGTCATCAACAAGTTCACTAATCAGGTACATCCCAAAACCACGTAATTGGCCTTGTTCGAGATTCTGTTCATCAACGACGTGGCGAGTCGGATTGAACTGTTCAAGCCCCTGGCCCTGGTCGCTAATGCGGATCTCCAATTTATCGCCATCAATCTCAAAGACCACCGCAACCAGTTTACTGATCTCGCCCCGGTTGCCGTGATCAATCGCATTATTGACCGCTTCGCTGATTGCGAGCTTGAGATCCTCAACCCGCTCATCAGAGAAACCAAAAGCCGCACCAACTTCTGCGGCACTGGCGCGTACCACTCGTTCAAAGATTGGTTGTGAAGGGATGTTCAATTCGACCCGGTGCATGCCACACCCTGTTCTGCTACGTCGTTATGTTTATCTACCTACAATATAGCAAATCGAGTGAACCAGCGCCTAGCCTAGCCCCCTGGCGCATTGGTTGGATTGACAACCTGCCGCCGCCGCGAACCGGCGAGATTGGAGAGGGCCTCACTTTGGCGAGCGAGGTGGTCATAGCGGCGCAGGTAGGCTTTGCCCAGCGAGGTATTGCCGATCTGGAGGTAGCAGGCTCCGAGATAGTAGAGGGCTTGGGCGTGGCGCGGATTGCGGCGCAGCACCTTCTCAAAGAGCGGAATGGCTTTGCCCGGCTCGCTCAGTTCTTTATAGCACAATCCGAGCATAAAGTTGGTCTCAACATCCTCTGGCCAGTGCTCCAGCACGTGGGTAAACTCGTTCGCGGCCAGATCAAACCGGCTGCGGCGAGCATACATATAGCCCAGATCGTAGCGTAGCGAGTGGGCATTGGGGTTCAACTCGACGGCCTTCCGCCATGCGGCCAAGGCCCAATTTTCGCGGCCCAGCATATTATAGATAAAGCCCAGCAGGTAGTTGGCGTGTGGATCGTTGGGGAGGAGTTGCACGGCGCGTTCGAAGGCGCGTGCGGCGGCTGGATTAAGGCCCATATCGTAGAGCAACTTACCCATATTTAGGAAGAGCATCCCATTACCCGGATTGAGCTTGGCACACTCAAAGAGCAGATCATAGGCTTGTTTGGGCCGCTTAAGCAGCCGCATCACTGCACTCATTCGCAGGCGGGCCTGCACATAGTATTTGTCTTGGGGCGGGATGTGCCGATACTCTTCCAGTGCCTCATCCCAACGGCGCTGACGGGCCAACAGGTTGCCTAGCAAGTAGTGCGCATAATGCTCTTGGGGCCGCCATTGTAGCAGGGCGCGGTAGATGCGTTCGGCATCCTCCTCATAGTTTTGCTGCTTGAGCGCCTGGCTCAAGCGGTAGTACCATTGTGAGACCTCCTCCTCCGAGCGGCTGATCAGCGTATCTTCGATGATGCTACTGTCGGGTGAGATGAAGGTTGGCTCAACCCGCAGGGCTTCGGCGAAACACTTCTGGGCCAATTCGTGGGCACCGTGGCTCTGGTGCATCAACCCCATATAGTAGAGCGGTTCGGCGGCTTGGGGGCGGGCGTTACAGGCGCTGTTGTAGTGAATGTAGGCGCGGCCTGCATCATCCACATGTTGGTAGCAGCGCCCAAGCGCAAAGTGGGCCTCGTAGAGATTCGGGTTGTGCTCTAAGGTTTCGCGGAAGGCCGCAATCGCCCGATCCACTTGACCCCGTGCCGCAAACGCAACCCCCAAGTTGTAGTGGGCTTCAGCAAGTTGGTGGTCGGTCTGCACCGCCTCCAGATATTCGCGCAGTGCGCTCTCCCAATCATCCTGGAAGGCCAGGGCATTGCCGATATAGAGGTAGATGATCGCCCGTTCACGTTCGTAGATCTGGGCCTGCTCCTCACCATCCACATAGGCCGCGATCAGTGCCGCCTTGAAGTGCTCGATTGCCTCGGCATAGGCTGCTCGCAGGTAGGAACGCATCCCTTGGCTGAAGGCCGCCCCGAGACGCGTGCCGGTCATAAACCGCTCACTCCCCGCAAAGGTATCGAGGTCGAGGGGCATAAAGTGTAACTGCTCATTGACAGCCATAGGAGTCTCCGTACCTACAGAACCCGAATGGGGTCGGGTTTTCTACTATAGCATGCTGATCTGCACATGTATAGAACGTAATGTATCGTACCTGTTCATGATGTAGGGATGAAATAGTGCCCTCCACCCCCAAATCCTATGCAGGGCGATGCTTCGCCCCGACTTATCCCCCCCGATAGTCCTCTAGAGCCAACCGAAGTTGCTGATTCAGTTCGCGGGTGAGGCCACGTCCCAGGTGGCTCTGGGTGCGCTTCATAATGTCGGGTAGCAGACTAATCCAGGTCAGTGCATTGTTCTGGCTGAGCGCTGCGAGTTCACTATTCCAGAGGGTGTGGCCGATCTCGTGGCCCAGGACATCCAGTACAATAGTGCGTAACTCCGCACTCAGATCCGTCAGGCGGCGGCGCAGTACCACAATCGTAATATCGTCGCTCTGAACGGCTGCGCCTGCCCATTCGCGTACTTCACGTAGCAGCATGGCAACCATGGCACGCGGTTTGAGATGTGGGTTAGCGGCGACCACCGCTTCGAGCCGTTCATAGCCAAAGATCTCTCCGGCGGCATTCTCGGCCTCAAGCACCCCATCGGTATAGAGCACCACACTCTCACCCGGATGCAGCCCCACTGTCGCCTCGGAGTAGTCGCTGTCGGCATCAACACCCAGAGGCAGCCCGCAGATCTCGATCTCTTGCACCGCGTTGTACGCTAATAAGGGGAAGGTATGTCCGGCATTCGCGAGGTGCAACTCACCGCTGAGGATGTCCAAACGTGCATAGAGCATTGTGACCATACCCTGGGGGATTTCGCTCAATATTCCCTGGTTGACTCCAGCTAAGGTGATGGCGGGTGGGTTATTCCGGCGTGCCTCGTGGCGAAAGACGGTGCGTGCCACCGCCATACGCAGGGCGGCGGGTAGCCCTTTGCCGCTCACATCCCCGATCATGATCCCGTGAGTGCGTTCGCTGAGGCGCAGAAAATCATACAGATCGCCACCCAGATCGCGAGCGGGCAACGAGATCGCGCTGATCTCCCAACCCACGAGGTGCGGGGCGGCTTCGAGCAACAAGCCCTGCTGGATATCGCGGGCCAGCATGAGTTCTTGTTGGATCTCATCGGCGCGCCGCTGCTCCGCGCTAGGGATGGAGGCAGGCTGAACACGCCGAGTTTTGCCGCGCCGTCGGGGTGGGCGGTGGCCAAGCAGTGAACGCCATGCAGTTGGATTGGTATGACGATCTATCATCGTACTTCAACATGTAGTAAAGGGGCTTTCACCCCTTTTTGTCGTCTCGCCCGCCTAAAATTGTCAAGTAGCGTTGACAGGTCTCGGCCAGCCATCCAACGGCGACACCATCAATTAGGCGTTCGGGAGGTTGTCCGGCCAGTTTTTGGATCGTGTTCCGATATTCGCGGCGGGCGGCATCTATACGCCCAACATGGCGGTAGCATTCGGCGAGGTGGAACGAGATTTGCGCAGCGTTCGGGTCAAGGTAGCGTGCCCGTTCGAGATGGCTGATCGCCTGAGCAGGTTGATCCTGGCGCGCATAGATCAGGCCGATCAGTAGATACGCCTCGGTGGTGAGCGGGTCAAGTTCGAGCGCACGATGGGCCTCAGCCGCCGCCAGATCGAGGTCGCCGCGATTGGCATGGGCATGTGCCGAGAGGGCCAGGATCTGCGGGACTTGCGGGCCGCCCAGTGGGGCATTCTCGATCACATCAAGTGCGGCCTCACTCTTGCCCGCATCAATCAGGCCACGCCCTTGGGCTACTACATCATTGGTGGTGCGGGTTGAGTTGGGGTTGGGGCGTACCACCTGTTCAGGGCGCGTGCTGAATGATGGGCTGGGGAGTGGTGCCGGGCAGCGTGGCGGTGGGAGCGGCAGCGCCCGATCTTTCTGGTAGACATATGTCCCGTCCACTTCACGCCAACGAAAACGATTGAAGATGTTCCACAGCGTTTCGGAGAAACCAAGGAAGAGCGTACCGCCCTCGGCCATCATCTCATAGAAGTGCTGCATCAGGGTACGACAAGTTTCAATCTGAAAATAGATCGTCACATTTTGACAAAAGATGATCTGCATGCCCTGAAACTCTGTCGGAAATGGTTCGAGTAGATTGCGCTGCTCGAAACGAACCCAGCGGCGTAGGTGCTCATTGACCTCCAAGCCATCGCTTCCAAAGGGGCGAAAGAAGAGGCGGCGCTGGGATTCACTCAGGTTGCCCAGCGTGCGCCCACGATAGCGTCCGGCACGTGCGCGGGCCAGGGCGGTTGCGCTGAGGTCGCTGCCGAGGATCTCTAGCGGGCGAGTCGGCGGGTTGCCGAGTGTTTCGAGGGCCGTGATAGCAATCGAATAGGCCTCTTCACCAGTGGCGCACCCAGCACTCCAGATGCGGATCGGCACCTCTGGAGGGAGCCTGCGGTGCAGTTCGGGGATGATCGTCCTGCCGAGGGCCGTCATATGCTGGCGATGGCGAAAGAAGACCGTCTCGTGGTTCAGGAGTAGTTCGGCCAGAACATGCAACTCCGGGCGTTCGGCTTCACTAGTCAGCGCATCGGCATACACCACCACCTGCATTCCGCGCTGCGTGGCGCGGCGGCGCACCGCGCTGCGCAGCGTCTCATGGCGCGAGCCGTCCAGATAGACTCCGCAGTAGGTGGCCAACAGGTCACGCAAGGTGGTCAGTTGCACCGAACTCAATTCGCTACTTGGGGCCACTCCCTGGCTCACCCGGAACCTCCCCACTTGGGTGCGATGCGGTTAATTAATGCTTCGATGATCTTCTCTGGGGCTAACACCGCCTCGACCACGCCGAGGTCAATGGCGGCCTTGGGCATGCCAAAAATGGTACAACTAGCCTCGTCTTGGGCAATCGTATAACCCCCGGCGCGCCGGATTGCGCGCATCCCCATCGCACCATCGCGGCCCATGCCGGTCAGCAACACTCCAGTTGTTTGGGCGGCATAGATCTCGGCCACTGACTGCATGGTAATGTCAATCGAAGGGCGTTGCAGCAGCAACGGATGGTCACTCAGTTTGATTCGCCCATCAGTTTCAAAGGTCATATCCAGACGATCCGGAGCCACCAGCACCGTCCCGATCTGCAACGTCTCTCCAGCTTGCGCCAGCTTGATCGGCAAGACCGAACGGGTACGCATCCACTCTACCATACCTGCGCTAAATCCTTGGGCAATATGTTGAACCACCAGGACAGCGGCACCATAATTGGCGGGCAACCCGGCGAGAATCTGTTGGACGATGCGTGGTCCGCCGGTTGAGGCTCCGATCACCACCACCGGGAAGGTGCCGCTGGGGCGGCTCGGTGGTGGGGAAACGGGAGGTGGCACGGCCTGCGCCTCTTGCAGTTTGCGTCGCCCGCGCAGGTGGGTCACCACCTTCACACGCGCCAACAGTTTGATCTTGCGGATCAATGCTATTCGCGCCCGTTCGAGCGCGTCATTGTCGCCTAAGGCGGGCTTTTCCATCACATCTAACGCACCCGAATCGAGCATTTGGAAGGTGATGTCAATATCGTAGCGCGAAAGCGAAGCAGTGAGTACCAAGATCGGCGTGGGCTGATAGGCCATGATCTGGCGGGTGGTCTCGACGCCATCCATCACCGGCATGCGCACATCGAGTGTGATCAGATCGGGGCGTAGTTCGGCGACCCGGATCAATGCCTCGCGACCATCAGCCGCCTCACCGACCACCGTCAATTCGGGATCTTGTTCCAGCATCGTGCGAATAAGCCGCCGCATCAGGGCTGAGTCGTCAACAATCAGGATGCGTAGCGGGTGAGCCATAGTACCTACATCTCAAGAATCATTTTGACCCGGTTCGGCAGATTGAGCAGGTCAATATCTTTGTTCAGGTAGTCGTCCACTCCGGCCTCAAAGGCGGCGCGTTTATCATCGCTGGAGGTGAGCATAATAATGCGCAGATCATCAAGCAGGGGGTCATCGCGCAGCCGCCGACAGACCTCATAGCCATCAATGCCGGGCATCTGCACGTCGAGCACCATCAGATCGGGAACGTCCTGGGCGATGGCGGCGAGTGCGGCTTCGCCGCTGTGGGCGAGGCGCACCTGAAAGCCGAACATTTCGAGGCGCAGCTTGACAATATCGGTGACAAGTTTACTATCATCAACAACCAAGATCTTGGCTGGCATAGCACCCTCATTCCTACGCGGCGCAGATGCCCGCGAAGACCGGATGGATACTCTGATCTTCCGGGAAGCTTGGATCTTCCCGGAAGATCAGGTTAGAGATCGTTCCCCAATAACTGCTGAATCACCCCCAGCAGACTGCCTTGGTCAAACTGACTCTTCACGATATAGGCATGCGCTCCTGCTTCAAGGCCGCGACGACGATGTTCCTCAGAGGCGAGGCTGGTGATCAGCACAACGGGGAGTTCGGGTAGGGCAAGTTCGTTGCGAATGCGGGTGGTCAGTTCAAATCCATCCACACGCGGCATCTCAACATCACTTACCACGAGATCGTAGGCTTGTGAACGCAGTTTGTCAAGCGCATCTGCACCATCAACCGCAGCGGTTACGAGGTAGCCCGCTGATTGGAGGATGCTGCGGATCATCTCGCGGGTGGTGAAGCTATCATCGCAGACGAGGAGTTGGGGTTGGCGGCGTGGTGTGTGGTTGGTTTCGGTGGCCACGAGCGGGTGCAGGTTGCTGCTCATCTGCATCAGAATGATCGGATTGATCAGCAGGACGAGGCTGCCATCGCCGAGTTGCATGGCTCCACTATAGATGCGCTGCTTGGCCAGGACTGGCCCTAGCGGTTTGACCACCGCTTCGCACTCGTCGAGCAGGGCATCTACTACCACGACCAGCATGCGTTGGGCGCTGCCGATGAGGAGCGCGGGGAGGCGTGATCGGTTGGTGAGGGTATGATTGGTGTCCACCCCCAGGATTTCTCCCAGCGAGCGCACCATAAGATCCTGGCCAGCATACATCATCGTTGGCTGGCCCTCAATACTGCGCACCTGATCGGCCTGCACCCAGGTTGTGCCACGGCAGCCACTAGCGGGCAGGGCAAAGCTCATCGGCCCGACTTGGACGAGCAGGACGCGGGTAGTGACCAGCGTAAGCGGCAGAGTGAGGATGATCTGGGTTCCCTGCCCCAGGTGCGATTCGATTGCTACATGGCCACCGAGCTCATTGATATTCGCGCGCACCACATCCATGCCCACGCCACGCCCAGAGATGTCGGTGACAATCGGGGCGGTCGAGAAGCCGGGTTGGAAGATCAGGTCGAAGATCTCGTGGTCGCTCAGGCGCAGCGCATCATCGCTTCGCAGCATCCCTAGGTGGATGGCGCGTTCGCGGATTTTGGCGGGATCAATCCCGCTGCCATCATCGTGGATGACGACGCGCA
Organism: Candidatus Oscillochloris fontis; assembly: GCF_004138135.1. Taxonomy (GTDB): domain Bacteria; phylum Chloroflexota; class Chloroflexia; order Chloroflexales; family Chloroflexaceae; genus Oscillochloris; species Oscillochloris fontis. The sequence goes on along the minus strand of NZ_RYFD01000007.1, from coordinate 22,954 downwards.
CCTCGCTACTTGCGGCTTCAGCCTCGATCATAATTGTGCCAGTTGCGGGCTTGCCTGCGGCTTGGCGTTCCTGCATAGGTTCGATACCATGATCAACCGCATTCCGGATCAGATGCATGAGCGGATCTTGGAGTAGTTCGAGCACCTTCCGATCTAGTTCCACCGTCTCACCACGCATCTCAATCCGCGCCAGCTTCCCGGTCGCATCGGCGACATCGCGCACGAGGCGCGGCAACCCGGCATAAATCGTCGCAATCGGCACCAAGCGTGCCGCCATCACCTCCTGCTCCAGATCGCGCACCAGCAGGTCACTCTGGTTTACATGGCGTCCGATATGTTCACTCTGGCGCTGGATGCGGCCCTGAATCTGCTGCGCAACACTATGGATGGCACTGAGGCGCTGATCAAGTGCGTGGCGTTGTGATGCCGAAAAGCGTAGTTGGTTCAGTTCGTCTTCGAGTTCGCGGATCACACGCGCCTGCTGGTTCATCGCGTGGCGCAACTGGTTGATCTCGTCGGCATGGTTAACGAGCACCTGATGGCTGACCATGAGTTCCCCAGTCAGATTGAGTATGCGATCCAGGCGATCAATCCGCACGCGCACGGTTCGCCCGCCGCCTGAACGGGTGGTGGGCGGGGCCATGGGTGGGCGCGGGCTAGGGGTAGGCGCGGGTTCAGGCGGGGCGGGCGGCGGAATCGGTTGTGGGGAGGGGGGGGGCGTTGGCGTGGAGAGGGGCAGAGTCTCAGTGCGCCCCTGAATAAGCCGGATGAGCGCCTCAACATCCAGATGCGATGGATGGCCCTCAATCGCTGCTGTGGTCAGAGTCAGCAAGGCATCGCCACCGCGCAGGAAGCGCGAGGCCAGATCATGATCCAGGTCGCGTTGCCCCTGGCGCATCTCGCTCAGGATGCTCTCCATCTCGTGCGCCAGTCGGCCTACCGTCTCGAAACCCAGCATGCGTGCCGAGCCTTTGATCGTATGCACCGCCCGGAAGATGCGGTCAATCTGTTCGCGTCGTGCTTGGTTATCGGTGAGCGACTCAAGCGCCAACAATCCATCGTTGAGTGTGCGCACATTCTCAACGGTCTCTTCGCGAAACTGATTATAGAAGGCGGAGAGATCCATAGTCACTCGTCATTCACCACAATACCGTGCAAACGGTCGGCAATCGCCGTCAGAGTCGCCGCCGACTCGGCCATCTGGCGCGCACCGAGCGCAGATTGCCGCGCCACCTCCGCCACTTCCCGCATCGTCTCGACCACCTGCTCACTCGCACTCTGCTGCTGGGCGGTAGCCAAGCCAATCTCCGCCGCCGACTGTGCGGTGCGCTCGGCCACCATTACGATGCTATCCATCACTTGTCCGGCGCGATGGGCCAGTTCGACACCGCGCTCAACCGCCTTGCTGCCCTCTTCAGCCGCCAATACCGCCACACTGGTTGCCTGACGGATCTCGGCGATCACCCCCTTGACCTCCTTGGCGGCGGCGAGGGTGCGGTTGGCGAGGCTCTTCACTTCAGCAGCAACCACGGCAAAGCGGCGGCCATGCTCACCCGCCCCGGCGGCCTCAATCGCGGCATTGAGGGCGAGCAGGTGGGTCTCATCGGAGATGTCATCAATCAGGTCAATAATCTCGCCAATCTGCTGCGAACGTTCGCCCAAGCTGAGCACCCGCGAACTGACATCCTGCACCCGTCCACGGATGCGCTCCATCGCCTGAATGCTCTCGTCCACCGCACTCTGGCCACTACTCAGATTTTCCAACGTCTGTTGGGCGGCCAGCGCCACATGCTCGCTCGCCTGAGCAATCTGGCGTGCGGTACTGCCCAACTGCTCAATCGTGGTTGAAACCTGCGAGACCGCGCTGGCCTGATCGGCGGCCCCCCCCGCCTGCTGCTGCGAGGTCATCTGCATCTCGGCAGCGGCGGCAGCCAGTTCACTCCCCAGTTCCACCTGCTGAATATTCTTCTCCATCAGTTGCTCGGTCTTATTGAGCAACTCCTGGGCGCGCCCCTGCGACTCAGCCAGGGTGGTACGCAGATCACGTCCACTGAGCCACGCCAGCAGCGAGAGGAGCAGCGTGGCCAAGCTGAAGATGGCAAACGCCATATTCGCGCTGCTCCTGACGGGTGGTTGGTAGCCAAAGCTCTGTTCTGCGAGGAGCAGAATCGCAATCGAGACGAGCGATCCAGCGGCAACCAGGATACTATCGCGCCCACGCCCGAACAACCCTGTGCTCACAATCGGCACAAAGAAACAGAGACTCAATGGCCCACTCGCGCCGCCAAAGATCGCCGTCCCAAGCAGACAACTAAGCAGCATGCCATAGAAGATGAGTTGACTGGATTGGCGGGCCAGATGGCGCTGCAAGAGCCAGAACGCCCCGCCAAAACAGCCGAGTGCCCCGATTCCGATCAGGCCACTGATGATCACCAGCGTCTCGCTGATCTGCTCACCAACGCGCAGAACGCCTACCACCAGCACAAAAACGAGCGCCGTCGTCATGCCCACGGCAATCAGCAGGCGCATCACCCCGACATTATCTTTGAGCAGACTACTCGGTTCGTGCAGCAATGAGCTCTTCATGTTATACCGCACCAATCATGACATCAGTTGCAATCCGGCGCAGATCGAGCAGGAGCAACGGGGCATCCTGATAGATCACCGCTCCGATGAACCAGGGGCGGGCCAGACGCTGGGCCAGCAACGGGGCGAGCATTTGAATTTCGGACTGGTTCTCCAGGTGTAGGCTATCAACACGATCAATCAACAGGGCTACCGAGCGACGGCGCAGAGCAATGATCAGGGCGTGGCGGCGGCCTGCCCCCTGATGTGGCGGGCCACCCAGCATAGGGCCAAGTTCGCGGCAGATCAGGGTTCGATCATGCATGTCCGTCGGGGGATCGGTGGGATCAATCAGGCTCACCGTCTGTACGTGTGACTGTACAACTCCAAATAGTGCGCCCCCCACCGCCACTCCCAGGATACAATACTCGCTCTGCATACGTCTACTCAGCCTCCTGAATGGTGGTCATTAACGCCTCCATACTGAAGACCTGGAGCGGATGCGCTTCATACTGGGTTACTGCGTGCAGGAGCCGGGCGCGTTGTGGACTCAGGCCAACCGGTGGCGGGAGCAGATCATCACGTTGGAGCACAAGCAGATCGAGCGCGGCATCAACAATCAGCGCGAGGCGCACCGAATTCTGATGGATGATCACCAGGCGGGTGGCGCGATCAGATTGGGTGGCTGCTAAACCCAAAAGGTGGCGTAGATCCACCGCCGGAAGCACCACCCCACGTTGGTTGATGATCCCCGGCAGGATCGCTGGCGCACCCGGAACCGGCGTCGGTGGTCGCCAGCGCGCTACTTCGCGCACGGCACTGCCCGCCAACGCATAATACTCGTCGCCCAGACGCACAACGAGGTATTCTTCGCTTCGTGGCTCACTACTTGACATGAAATGGCTTAGTGGTTGGCACGGATGCTTGGCTTAACTATGAGCATACACTGAAAGCTAGGTAGGGGTCAAGTAGGAGAAGCATCGTCCTTAGGGCATGTGCAAAGATGCTGCTGGTAAATGCCCTCTGACCTCCAAACTTCTGGGAAGCTCAGCAAGTGGTTGTTCTCAGGCGATGCGTCGCTTCTACTTATGCTACAATAGCGCCTACCATGACCCAGCAGCAGCAACAACCTTCCGTGCGTCTGATCGTCCAGATCCCCGCGCTGAATGAGCGTGAGACGATCAGCACCGTCATTGCAGACATCCCGCGCCAGATTCCTGGGGTTAGCAGTGTCGAAGTCTTGATCATTGACGATGGCTGCACCGACGATACCGTTACGGTCGCGCTTCAAGCGGGGGCCAACCATGTCGTCCGCCACACCTCAAACAAAGGCTTGGCCACCGCGTATCAGACCGGTATTGACGCTGCGTTACGGCTAGGTGCGGACATTATTGTCAACACCGATGCTGATCATCAATACCCTGGTAGTGAGATCCCGCGCCTGATTGCGCCCATTCTGGCCAAAGAAGCCGACATCGTGATCGGTGACCGTCAGGTGCAGATGATCGAGCACTTTTCGCCACTCAAACGCACGTTGCAATATGTGGGCAGCAGCGTGGTTCGTTGGGCCTCCGAGACGAACGTCCCCGATACGGTGAGTGGTTTTCGGGCGCTCTCGCGGCAGGCAGCGTTGCGCACCTTTGTCACCACCGATTTTTCCTACACCGTGGAGAACCTGATCCAGGCCGGCAAACGTCGCCTGACGATCACCGCCGTGCCGATCCGCACCAACATCGTCGAACGGCCCTCGCGGCTCCACCGGGGCAACTGGAACTTCATCAAACGTCAGGCGGCGATTATTGCGCGCACCTACGCCACCTACGAGCCACTCAAGACCTTCAGTTACATTACATTGGTGCTCTTCATCCCTGGCCTCTTCTTCCTACTCTCAGCGGCCTACATCTTCATTGGGCGGCGGCTCAACTGGTTCCTCGAATCGCGCTCCAACGATCAATCACTCTTTGTCGGCGGCGTCTTGATCGTGATGGCGCTAGTCACCTTTCTGATCGGCCTCTTAGCGGATCGGGTGGGTGGAGTCCGGCGGGTGCAAGAAGAGATCCTCTACCGAGTGCGGTCGATCCAGGTCGAGGATGAAGCTTGGCGGCGCGACATAACCGCACGGCTCGATCAGATCGAGCGCGACCGCGACATCGGCATACCGTAGGGGAGAGAGTCGCGTTGTGACGCGCCGCCCCCGAAGATCTTCGGTATTGGTTTTTGGCGGCGAAGCAGCCAAAAACCAATACCCATTGAACAGAAACACCGAGCAGGCTAGGGGGTAACCCCTAGCCTGCTCATCATTGAGAAGAATATGGCGATGGAGATTAGAGGTCGACGTGGTTGAGAGTCTGGGGTTGGTTCAGCGCTGAGCGGCGTTGCCCAGGCGAACCCGATGTAGACCAGAGCGTGCGCAGATGTTGCAGCGCCCCACCCGTGCGGCGATCCAACAGCATCACGAAGCGGGTCGCTTCAGCGATACCGAGCCGCTCCACCAAGGCATCCCATCCCTCTTCAATCAGTCGCATCTCCGTTTGAGTCATCGGTTCTGCTCCTTAAGTAGTTGCACATCCGCATCAACCATCATCTGTACCAGGGTCGGGAATGGCGTCTTGGGTTGCCAACCCAGCGCCTTCTGTGCCTTGGAGGGGTCACCGATCAGCAGATCGACCTCAGCGGGGCGCATAAAGCGCTCATCCATCACCACATACTCCTGGTAATTCAGGCCGACGTGGCTAAAGGCCAGTTCGCAGAACTCGCGTACCGAGTGGGTCTCTCCGGTGGCAATCACATAGTCGTCCGGTTGTTCCTGCTGGAGCATCAGCCACATGGCTTCGACATAATCTCCAGCGAAGCCCCAGTCACGCTGGGCATCGAGATTCCCCAGACGTAACTCGTGGTCAAGACCAAGTTTGATCCGTGCAACGGCGTGCGAGATCTTGCGGGTCACAAATTCCAGCCCTCGGCGCGGGCTTTCGTGGTTAAAGAGAATACCGCTACAGGCGAACATGTTGTAGCTCTCACGGTAGTTCACCGTGATCCAGTGGCCATAGACCTTGGCAACCCCATAGGGGCTGCGGGGGTAGAAGGGGGTGGTCTCCTTTTGAGGAACCTCAACCACCTTCCCGAACATCTCACTGCTACTCGCTTGGTAAAAACGAATGTCAGGATCGACGAGTCGGACTGCGTCCAGCATCCGCGTCACACCCAGGGCGGTGGTTTCACCCGTGAAGACCGGCTGGGGCCACGAGGTTTGGACGAAGGACTGTGCGGCCAGATTGTAGACCTCGGATGGGCGATGCTCGCGCAGCATATTGATCAACGAGACTTCATCGAGCAGATCGCCGGTGACCAGTGTCAGGTACGGCTGGATGTGGGTAATGCGCTCAAAATTGACCGTACTGGTACGGCGCACCATCCCGATCACATCATAGCCCTGGGAAAGTAAGAACTCGGCCAGGTAACTACCATCTTGGCCGGTAATACCCGTAATTAATGCACGTTTCTTCATGTCAGCCCTCTCACATCACAGACAGATCGACGGACTCTCAGAACCGATGATACTATAGCAGCCTGCGTCGTCGTCGTCTGCTAAGTGAGTTATCACGATCTATGAAGCCCAACGAGTCACTATCCCAACGAATTGCACATCTTCGTGCTACGGGGGGATGGACCCAACAAGAACTCGCTGAGCGTTTGGCAATCTCGCGGGTAGCTGTCTCACACATTGAAGTGGGGATAAGCCAACCCAGCGAGCGTACCATCACGCTGCTCGCCGGTATCTTCAAGCATGAGCCAAGCGAGTTAGTCACCGGAACAAACTATCCTGAGGCAAAGACGGAGCGGCTACCTGCTGTAGCCTGTCGCTATACCGAGGTTGAACTTCAGTGTGCGCTCTTCGAGCGCGACCTCCACTGGCTACGCCAGATCACTACTTGCGCAAACTATACCACACTTGCTCGCGATGTGCATGATCACTGGACACTGTTTTTTGATAGTCTGCGCAGATCTTCACAAGATCTGCGCGAACGAAGGCTGATTGATCAAACTCGCCAGCGCGGGGGTGTGTAACCAAGCTAGAAGCTTCCCGGAAGCTAGAAGCTTCCGGGAAGCTTCACAATTAGGCTTGGGCCGCAGCGACGGCCTTCTGGGCGGCTTCGGCCAAGGTTGCTGCGGGGATCAGGCGCGACTCGGCCAGCAATCGGCGGCCCTCTTCCTCGTTGGTGCCGGTGAGGCGAGCGATCATCGGTACCTGGGTATCCACTTCTTCGAGGGCGGCGATGATACCACGGGCGACCTCATCTACGCGGGTGATGCCACCGAAGATGTTGAACATCACCGCCTTGACATTGGGGTCAGCCAGAATGATCTGAAGGGCTGCCTTGACCTTGTCTTTACCGGCACCGCCACCAATATCGAGGAAGTTGGCGGGTTCGCCGCCATAGAGCTTGACGACATCCATGGTAGCCATGGCCAACCCAGCCCCATTGACCATACAGCCGATGGTGCCATCGAGCTTAATGAAGGTAATCTCGGACTCACGGGCTTGTCGCTCGGCCTCCGGCTCATCGGATGAATCGCGCAGCGCCTCAAGATCGGGATGGCGGAAGAGGCCACTGTCATCAAGCAGTACTTTCGAGTCGAGCGCCTGGAGGCTACCATCATCGCGGATGACGAGCGGGTTAATCTCGGCCAGCGAAGCATCTGTCTCCACAAAGACACGGTAGAGGGCACTGGCGATCTGGGCAAACTGACGCGCCTGTTTACCATCCTTCAGCCCAATCGCAAAGGCCAACTCACGCGCCTGGTAGTCGAGCAGCCCGAGTTGGGGATGTGCGGCAATCTTGATGATCGCGTCGGGATTGGTTTTGGCTACTTCCTCGATCTCGACCCCACCCTCGGACGAGGCGATCATCATGACCCGCTTGGTGGTGCGATCAAGAATGGCACTCAGGTAGATCTCCTTCTGGTAGCTGATCGCCTCGGCAACCAACACCTTCTCTACCGTCAAGCCTTTAATATCCATACCCAGGATCTGGGACGCAACCTGTTCGGCCTGCTCTGGGGTCTCTGCAAGTTTGACCCCACCTGCCTTGCCACGCCCACCGACGAACACCTGTGCCTTGATCACTACCTTCGCGCCGATCTGCTCGGCAATCGTGCGGGCCTCCGCTGGGGTGCTGGCAACGCCGCCGCCGGTCACAGGGATGCCATAGCGGGCTAATAGGTCACGGGCCTGGTACTCGTGCAGCTTCATAGGTAGTGACGCACTCCTCTACATTCGGCCTGTGCCGAACGGACGCAACGACTCTTTAGTTGTGATGGCACTAGTTTGTATCGATCTGCCATCAACTCGGAATTACAACGATTACGATGCGAACATTGATACCACTATGGTAGCATATCGTGAATAGAGATGTCAAACATGATGAGTATGGGCAAAAGATGTGCAAATGGTGAAAATATGCTTGAAAATGGCACCAAAAGCATGGTATACTCGATGAGAATTGAGCTTCCCGGAAGCTGTGTATCTATAACATAAGAGAGGAAACAGATGGAGAACGCGGGGATTATCTTTTACGGAACGCGCTGGTGCTCGGATTGTCGGCGTGCCCAGCGCCTACTCGATCAGCTTGGTCATGCCTACACCTATGTGAACATTGAGTCTGATCCCGCTGCGACCGCCTATGTCATGCAGGTCAATCGGGGCAACCGCAGTGTACCGACGATAGTCTTTCCCGATGGGTCGATTCTGGTCGAGCCTTCGAATGCACAACTACAGGCCAAGCTGACCTTGTAGGGATTAAGCATCGCCCACCATGTGGCTTGGGGAACACGAACTACATTGGCGGGCGATGCTTTGGTTCTACGCTATGATCGCAGATCTTAGATCAGAAATGGAATAAAGCGGTAGCGCACCTTTTGTATATAGGTTTGGTAGGTAGGATCACGGAGGAGTACTTGCTCTTCCGCCTTGGTGCGCAGGTATTGGAATGCAATTGAGAAGATAATCACCAATAGGTTAAGTAGACTCGCATTTCCAAGCAAAAAACCGAGGTAACTGAAGAGGTAACTACCATAGAGTGGGTGGCGAACTAGCCGATAGAGGCCATTGGTCTTGACGCCACGGTTGGCCGCCAGGATACCGAAGCTGCGCCCCAGGCTGGCCACCGCAATGATCGAGATGACGAGGCCAACGATCTGCACCCCGATACCCACCTGCATCATGAGAGGGTGGTGCCAACCACCGGCGCGTTGCAGTAATGGGGCGGCGGTTCCGGCGAGGGCGATCACGGCGTCGAGCCATGAACGGCTGATATCGGTGGTGTTGCGGCGGGTAATGATTAACCCGATCAGCAGAGCTTCTTGGATGGCCAGCAGGAGCATCTGGATCTGACCGGTGCTGCGCCATGTATTGAAGGCCGCCAAGGTAAAGAAGGTGAAGAGAACGCCCAAGAGAACGTTCTCAATAATTGGACGGATGGAGGTCTTCATCGGGGCCTCGTTCGGTGGTGGGTGCGGGATGGACGCGGCATCCCGCACCGTGACAGATCTTAAAAGACCTCACTAGCGATGATCGTCTGTTCGCGATCTGGGCCGACCGAGATGATCCCTAGGCGTGCCCCGACCAACTGACAGATGCGAGCGACATAGGCTTGGGCAGCCTCTGGCAGATCCTGGAAGCGGCGCACGTCACTGGTCGGACTCATCCATCCCGGCATCTCTTCATACACCGGCTCTACCTGATCAAGAACGGCGGTGGTTGCCGGTGGGTATTCGAGAGTTGCATCGTGCAATTTATAGCCGACACAGATCTTGATGTTGGCGAGTTCATCCAGCACATCGAGCTTGGTGATCGCCAGGGTGTCAATCCCATTCACCTGGGCGGCATAGCGCGCCATCACCGCATCGAACCAGCCGACGCGCCGCAAGCGCCCGGTGGTTGTTCCGACTTCAGCCCAAGGCTTACCGATCTGGCGCAGTGCATCCGCATCGGGGCCATCGGCGAGTTCGGTGGGAAACGGCCCCTGACCGACGCGGGTGGTGTATGCCTTATAGACGCCGATGACCGAGTCAACACGGGTTGGCCCGATCCCAGCGCCCTGGCATGCCCCAGCCGCACCGGGAGGTGAGGAGGTGACATACGGGTAGGTGCCATAGTCCACATCGAGCAGACAACCCTGGGCACCTTCGAGCAGGATGGGCATATCCTTCTCTAAGGCGCGCATAATGATCGGATGGGTATCGGTGATGTGATCGGCCAGTTTGTGGCCAAAGTCGAGGTAGCGCAGGTATGTGTCGTGAAGCGAGAGCGGCTTGGCACCGTAGAGTTTGGTGAGCAGGCGGTTCTTTTCCTCCAACACACTGCGCAGGCGGTTGAGTAGGGTCTCTTCGTGGAGCAGATCAGCCATACGGATGCCGCTGCGGTTCATCTTGTCGGCATAGGCGGGGCCAATCCCACGCCCGGTGGTGCCGATTTTATCGTCACCCCGCGCATCTTCCTGAAACCGGTCGAACATAATATGGTAGGGCATGATCACGTGGGCGCGCTCGCTGATGAAGAGCTTACTGGTATTGATGCCCCGGCTCTTGAGATCGTCAAGTTCCTGGAGTAGTCCTTCCGGGCTGATCACCACGCCGCTCCCGATCACATTGACGGTAGATGGATCAAAAATCCCTGAGGGGATGAGATGCAGTTTGAAGGTACCGAGGTGGTTGACCACCGTATGTCCCGCGTTATTCCCGCCACCATAGCGAACCACCAGGCGCGCCTTGCTAGCGAGCAGGTCAACCAGGTGGCCTTTGCCTTCATCGCCCCATTGGGCGCCGATTAGTGCGACGACAGACATGGCCGTCCCTTTCACGCGAAGGGCTTCCGGGCGCGTCGTACAGGTCGGACGCTGGCGGAGGCCGTGAAGATTTCCGAGTTGCAAGCATGCCACGGGGGGGCTTGCTTTGCAATTGTAGCAGATATCTGTATCGGTGGGGTAGGGTGGTAGAGACGCAAGTAGAGACGCAATATATTGTGTCTCTACCATATTATCATTGCAACGCGGCGCGTAGCTTTTCTAGGGCCGCATCCACATGGGCGTTGGTGATGATCAGCGGAGGCAGCAGCCGAATGACATCCTCACCGGAGGTGCCGACGAGGAGACCTTGGTGCTGGGCCGCAGTGCGGGCATCGGCGGCGGAGCCGTTGAGTTGGAATCCGCGCATGAGGCCACGCCCACGGATCTCGCGGATCTGGTTGGGCATGGCAGCGGCGAGATCCTGGAGTGATTCGCCGAGGTAGTTGCTCACTTCGCACACATGGGCGAGAAATTCGGGGGTGTTGATTTTGTTGAAGACCGCCCCGGCCACGGCGGTGACAAGCGGGTTGCCGCCAAAGGTGGTGCCGTGATCGCCGGGATGGATGGTGTCGGCGATACGCTGGTTGAGCAGTACTGCGCCGATGGGCATCCCCCCCGCCAGTGGCTTGGCCACGGTCATCATGTCGGGGCGCACGCCGCTTGGTTGGTGTGCCCAGAGACTGCCGCTGCGGCCCATTCCACACTGGATCTCATCAAGCACCAACAGGGCGTGGTGCTGGTTGCAGAGTGCGCGGGCGGCTGCCAGAAACTCGTCGCTGGCAACGCGCAGCCCGCCTTCGCCCTGGATGGGTTCGATGAAGAGGGCGCAGACATCTGCGCCCATGGCGGCCTCTAAGGAGGCCACATCGTTATAGTTGGCAAAGCGCACCCCCGGCATCACCGGCATAAAGGGTTCGCGGTACTTCTCGCGGGCGGTGATGGCCACCGCACCCATGCTACGCCCGTGGAACGCGCCGTCGCAGGCGATGATGGTGGTTTTGCCCTCACCGTAGTATTCACGCGCATAGCGGCGCGCAAACTTGATCGCTCCTTCTACTGCTTCGGCTCCGCTGTTGCTAAAGAAGACCTTGTCGAAGGCGTCGCTACTGGTGACGAGCATGCGGGCGAGGTCGGTGGCGGGGGCATTGTGGAAGAGGTTGGAGGTATGGATGAGCTTGGTGGCCTGCTGGTTGATCGCCGCCGTCACGTCGGGGTCGCCATAGCCGAGCGCATTGACGGCAATGCCGGCCACAAAGTCGAGGTATTCACGGCCCTCGGTATCGTAGAGGTAGACCCCCTCACCGCGCTCGATGACCGTATCGGGGCGGATGTAGGTCTGAAGAATATATTCGCGGTCGGCCTGGATGACGGCCGCAGCAGTATCGGCTGGCATGGGCGATCCTTTCTTACGGGACGAGTAGTTTATTGGCACAGATTATACACGTTCTTGCCGGGCTTGACCCATGCGCATCACGATGCGCCCCTACGGTTCATAATGCTCCGGCGTAACTACCTGGTGGGCGTGCGCGGGATCACGAGGCCGTGGGTTGCGTCCATGCGTACCAAGCCCAGATCCAACACGAACTGGATGTCATCGGGGGGCAGGGCGGCAGGTACCATGTTGGCCAGCAACGGCTCGATAACCGCCCGCACGCGGGGTTCGTGCAGCCGCTCGGCTAGTCTGTCCAGGTGGGTGTCCTGGCGCTGGATCAGCACCTCCTTGGCCGCGTTGATCACATCGGGGGTGATCGGCATGGCCGGGTTGGCGCAAGATCTTATTCAGATCTGTACGTACATCCGATCAGATCGTGGTATACTCCCCACTTACGTTTGACGATAGGCGAAGGCTCAATGGCTCACGTATCTGCGTGCGTTGGGCGCTGTGTTGCGTGCAATAGGCGCACGGTCACTTTCGGCCAGATGCGCGGTGTTTTGGTTTGCCAGCGGTGCAACGTGCCGCTCTAGATAGTGAGTCGTGTATGTCCCATATCAATCCGAAACTCAAGGCCGACGCAGACGCCCTGATCACTCGTGGACGCACGCTGATCGAACAGGGGCAGTTGCCTGAGGCGACCAAGTTGCTCAACCAGGCGGTGAAGCTCTATTGGTCCGCAGGCGACTTCTATAGTGCTGCGGCGCAGACCGGCAATTACGGTTGGTTATTACGGCGTCTGGGGCGTGCCGATCTGGCGCGGCCCTACTTGGAGCATGCGGCCACGATCTTTGATGAGATCGGCTTGGCTGATTTTGCCGAGCGCCACCGTTTCGCCGCTAATGATGTGGCGAGTGTGCTTGAGCCAGACTTTTTGGCGAATTTGCCCCCGGCGGTGCGTGGGGCACTCGAACGGGGCGACGGAGCAGGCTTACAGGCCGCGATTGACGCCCTGCCAATTGCGGAACAGCAGTTGATCTTTGAGCAACTCAGTGCGGCGGGGGTGATCAGCGACGTGAGCGAGGAGCAGGCCGCAGCGGCGGTGCAGCAATTTGAACCGCTGCTCCAAGCGATTGCGACGGTTGCCCGTGGTGATGCGAGCGAACGCACCGATGTCGAGCAGGCATTGGAGGATCTGGAACGTAAGGGTTGGCAGATCCGGCAGCCCGTTTTGCGGATCTGGCAGGGGGTACGCAATAGTAGCGCACTGCTCTTTCAGCTTGATCCGAGTGATGCCGCGCTGGTGCAGCGTATTTTGACCATCCTTGAGACGCCTGCGGCTGAAGAATAGCGAACTATGGCCATCACGATCTGTCATGAATCACCGGATACTCACGAGGCGGCGGCATTAGTGCGCGAGTTAGATGCCTACCTTCTTCCGCTCTACCCGCTTGAGAGCCACCATGGCCTGGATGTAAGTGCGCTTGTCGCCGAGCGAGTCTCCTTTTTTGTCTTACGTTTGGATGGAGTTGCCGCTGGATGTGGTGGGGTCAAGATCTATGCTGGTGAGTATGGCGAACTCAAGCGGATGTATATTCGCCCTGCCTACCGCGAACGCGGGTTGAGTCGCCTCTTACTCCACCACATCGAGGGCTTCACTCGTGCCCAGGGAGTCAATCTGTTACGTTTGGAGACCGGCGTTTTGCAGGATGCGGCGATTGGTCTCTATCGCACCATGGGTTTTATTGAGGTGGGGCCATTTGGCGCTTACAAGCTCGATCCACAGAGCATCTTCTTCGAGAAGTGGCTGGGATGAGATCTTCTTGCTACAAAATCGCCACTGCCCGACACGGCCCGGCGCTACCACCTGCAACTTTGAGTGGGAAGCAGGCGACCATAAAGCCACTCGGTGGCAAGGCGGCCAGATTCACCAGACGCTCGATCTGGCAATAGGGTAGATCGAGTTGGTGCGCGGCCCAGAAGATCCCCGCTTCCTGGCGGGTCAGGGCTGCGCGGGCCTGCCGATCCAGCGGCGCGTCCCAACCCCAGGCATCAATCCCCATCACCCGCACCCCCTGATCGTAGAGCCAGCGGGTCGCTTCGGGCGTCACCCCAGGGCCACGGAAGAGATAATCGGGTTGATCGTAGAAGGCATCGCGCCCGGTATGCACCAGCACAATGTCGCCGGGGCGCAGGGTGTGGCCGCTGCTTTGTAGCGCCGCCTGCACCTCTTCGACGCGCACCGCGTCGCCATCTTCCTTATGGCGCATATCGAGCACCACCCCCGGCGCGAAGAACCACTCCAACGGCAACGCATCAATCGTCTGGGCGGGTTGGCCCTGAATGACCGAGTTGTAGTGCCAGGGGGCATCAACGTGGGTGGTATCGTGGGTGCCCAGGCGGGTGAAGGTGTCGGTGGCCCAGCCCTCGCCATTGCGCAACAGCGCAGCGGGCACCTGGAAGAGCGCCTGGATCTGGGCTGCCCCCAGGGCATGATCGTGGTTGGCGAGATCAACCCGCACCGCCTCCATCGTACCGGGCGGGCTACTCCGAATTGTCGCCGAGAGGTCAATGATGGGCATAATCACCTCGTTGTGCTTGTTGGTGGACTACACACCCGTATAGTAGCGCATGTTGGAGGGGTTGGCACGTAACTGTTCACACGTAACTGTTCACACTTGGGGTAAAGGAAGCTTCTGATTGACGCAAAGGCGCGAAGACGCAAAGGGTTGTTGCAGGCTTTGCGCCTTGGCGTCTTTGCGTCAAAGCCTGGAGGCTAGGAGAAGTGTGAACAGTTACGTTCACACTTGGGGGAAGAGAAACGTTATTGTTCACGCGAAGACGCGAAGGCGCGAAGGTTTTTTACCCCAATCGTGAACACTTACGTTGGCACAGATTTTTTTGGTGGCTTCCTATTTGTGGTACACTGGACACACTTGTGTGGTAGTAGGAGTTTATATGTCCAACACACGGTTTGAATACGATGAGGAGAAAGCTCTCAAGAATATTGCTAAGCATGGGATGAGCTTTGAAGAAGCAATAACAGTTTTTAGTGATGATTTTTCAATTACTATATATGATGAAATACATTCTATTGATGAAGATCGTTACATTGACATTGGACGCTCAATACATAACCGCCTTCTGGTGGTTGTCTATACTGAGCGTCGGAATCGTATCCGTATCATTAGTCCGCGTCAAGCCACTACGGTAGAACGGAAATCCTATGAGCAACGAGACGCCTGATGTTCGCCATGAAGATGACATGGACGCAGAATATGATTTTTCCCATGGTGTACGCGGAAAACATGCCAAGGCAATGAGTCGAGGGTATACCGTGATTGTTCACAAGGTGGATGGGACGACAGAAGAACGTCATTTTACCCTCCCCGAAGGGGTAGTAGCGCTTGATCCTGATGTGCAAGTCTACTTTCCTGACTCAGAGACGGTGAACCGTGCCTTACGTGGCCTTATCGATCTTATTCCGCATCAGAAAACATTGTAATTCTAAATCGCCCCAAACCAGCCGCGCCGCTCCATCCACTTGGCGATTTCGATCACCGGCGAGATGGTCAGTGAGACACCGAGGATGATCAGCCAATCAATTAGGGGCAGGCTGAAGGTGCCGAAGGCGTCGTGGAGGAACGGGACGTAGATGATCGCCACGAGGAGCAGCAGTTCCCACACGATGGCGAGGTTGAGCCAGCGGTTGGCGAAGGGCCGCCGCAGGATCGAGTGGCGATCTGAGCGGTAGTTGTAGGCTTTGAAGAACTGGATTAGCACCAGCGAGACGAAGGCCATGGTCATCGCTTCGCTCAGTGCGCGCCCGGAGTTGATCGCCCACGCGAAGAGTCCTAGGTTCACCAGGGTTGACCAGATGCCGCCCACGAGCATCAGGATGACCACCGGGCGGGTGAAGATGCCGCTACGTGGGTCGCGGGGTTGGCGCTCCAACAGATCGTCTTCGGGCGGATCTACGGCGAGGGCCAGTGAGGGCAGGCCGTCGGTGGCGAGGTTGACGTAGAGGATCTGGACAGCGGTGAGGGGCAACGGCATTCCCAGCAGGGTCGCGCCGGTCATCAGGCCGATCTCGCCGATGTTGGAGGAGAGCAGGTACATCAGGTATTTCTTGATGTTGCCGAAGATCCCGCGCCCCTCCTCAACTGCGGCCACAATCGAGGCAAAATTGTCGTCGGTGAGGGTCATCGCGGCGGCCTCTTTGCTCACGTCGGTGCCGGTGATGCCCATGGCGACGCCGATGTCGGCTTTTTTGAGCGCCGGGGCATCGTTCACGCCGTCGCCCGTCATGGCGACGATGTGGCCACGGGCTTGCAGCGCAGTGACCACGCGCAGTTTGTGGGCTGGCGAGACCCGTGCATAGACCTGGATCGTTTCGATGGCGTTGGTCAACTCCTCATCGCTCATGGCCTCCAACTCCGCGCCGGTGACGACGCGGCCATCGGTGAGGAGTCCCAACTCGCGGGCGACAGCCTGGGCTGTAATTGGGTGGTCGCCGGTGATCATGATCGTTTTGATCCCGGCGTGGACGCAGTTGGCGATGGCTGTGCGTGCTTCTGGGCGCGGTGGGTCAATCATGCCGACCAGCCCGATGAAGGTCAGATCCTGGGTCGCCTCGGTGATGTTGGCGGCGCGCCGCCGGGCTAACCCCAGCACGCGCAGGGCGTCGCTGGCCATCTGTTGAGCTTGGGCGAGAATCGCGGCGCGCCCCGCCGCATCCAGCGGACGCACCCCCTCTGGGGTCAACAGGCTCACGCACGACTCCAACAGGATCTCCGGGGCACCTTTGGCGTAGGCCACGCGCCCTTCGGGGGTCTCGTGCAGCGTCGTCATGCGCTTGGTCTCGGAGGTGAAGGGGATCTCGTCAATACGCGGCGCGTGGGACTCCAGATCGGCTTTGTGGATTCCCGCTTTGGCCGCTGCCACGATCAGCGCGCCTTCGGTGGGATCGCCCTTCATGTGCCAACGCCCCTCGCGCTGGCTGAGGTGCGCGTCGGAGCAGAGCACCCCGGCACGCAGCAGTTCGGCCAGCGGCCCACTGGGGGTGATCAGCGTACCATTACGCAGGAAGGTGCCGGATGGCTCGTAGCCAGTGTTGGTGACCTCGATCATCTCACCAGCGACGAAGATGCGCCGGGTGGTCATCTCGTCTTTGGTTAGGGTACCGGTCTTGTCCGAGCAGATCACCGAGGTGCTGCCGAGCGTTTCGACGGTGGGCAGGCGGCGCACGAGTGCGTTGCGGTGCGCCATGCGCTGAACCCCAATCGCCAGCGAGATGGTGACGACCGCTGGAAGGGCTTCGGGCACCACCGCGACGGCCAGTGCAATCCCGAAGAGCAACATCTCTAGGAAGGGCTGGCCGCGTGTCAAGCCCAAGCCGACCACGACCGCCACCACCACCAGCGCGGCTTTGGCCAAGGTCTTGCCGACGCGGTCGAGGTTCTCTTGCAGCGGGGTGCGGCTCGTCTCGACGCCCTGGAGCATACCGGTAATTTGGCCGAACTCGCTCTGCATGCCGGTAGCGATCACCAACGCCCGTCCACGCCCGTAGGTGGCAACGGTGCCGGAGTGAACCATGTTTTTGCGATCCCCAACCCCAAGTTTGGGGTCGGTGAGGGCGTTGGTATGCTTCTCAACCGGCAGCGACTCGCCGGTAAGGGCGGCCTCTTCGATTTGCAGATTGATCGCCTCGATGAGGCGGGCGTCGGCGGGGATGCGATCACCGGCCTGGATCAGGATGAGATCGCCGGGCACCAGATCGCGGGAGGGAACCTCGACCTCTTCACCATCACGCAGCACCGTGGCGGTGGGCGCGGCCATCTTCCGCAGCGCCTCAATCGCCCGTTCGGCGCGATACTCCTGGATGAAACCGAGGAAGATGGCGAAGAGCACGATGATCGCGATGACGATGGCCTCAACCTCTTGGCCCATGAAGGCCGAGAGGAGTGTGGCGACGAGGAGGATGATCACCAGCACGTTGCGAAACTGTTCTGCCAGGATGGCCCATGGCGAGACCCGCGCACTCGCCTTGAGTTCATTCGGGCCATACTCGGCTTGACGCCGCAGGCTCTCCTCGGCACTCAGTCCTGCGGGGCTAGATTGAAGTTGCGCAATGGCGGCATCGGCATCGAGGGTATGCCAGGGTTGTGGTGTTTGCATGGCGTTCCACCTTGCTTAGATAGGGTACAAAAAAGCGAGTACCCCCACGACCAAACGTGGTGGTCTCGCCAAGAGTGCATCTGCACATTCGGTCAGCCGGGAGCAAGCTCCGTGATGACGACTGACCAGCCCCAAGGGCGGGTGGCTACTCCCCTACCATGATGATCATACCAAGTGGAGGTGCTTGGTGGGTGGGGCGCGGTAACACCTAGGGTGAAGATACCGTAACTGGTTGACCGCAGAGGGGGTTGTGCATTCGGTTAAGGAGCGCATAAGCCATATCAACCGCAGAGGACACAGAGGTACGCAGAGGGGTCGGGCTACCTACAACCTGTGGTTCTTCCTCTGCGTTCCTCTGCGTCCTTTGCGGTCAAAAACCGGGGCTTCGTCGCGACGCGCCCCTACGAACGCCGATGGTGTGTCATTAACAGATCCTCGGTAACTGCTCGCCGACCAGCGTATCCACCACCCGTGTCCCGCCGATGCCGGTGCGTGCCACGACCATCCCCGGATGCTCGGTCACCACCTCGCCGATGATCGCCGCGTGGTGTCCCAGCGGATGGGCGCGCATGGCTTCGAGGATCGCCTCGCCCGCCTCACGCGCCACAAAGGCCACCAACTTACCCTCATTCGCCACATAGAAGGGGTCGAGACCCAGAATCTCGCAGGCGGCGCGCACCTCTGGGGGTACCGGCACCGCCGAATCGATGACGCGCACCCCCACCCGTGAAGCGGCGGCAATCTCGTTGAGTGCCGAGGCCAACCCGCCGCGTGTCGGGTCGCGTAGGGCGTGGATGTTGGAGTTTGCTGCCAGCATCGTCGCTACCAGATCATGCAGCGGGGCGCAGTCGCTCATGAGCGGGCTACCAAACTCCAGCCCTTCACGTACACTCATGATCGCCATCCCGTGCAACCCGATCTCTCCACTCACCAGCACGAGGTCGCCGGGGCGCGCTTGGTCGGGGGCGATGCGCAGCCCCGTCGGTACCACCCCGATCCCACTCGTGGTGATGTAGACCCCATCGCCGTGGCCGCGATCTACCACCTTGGTGTCGCCCGTCACCAGGGTGACCCCGGCGTTGCGGGCGGCGGCCCCCATCCGTTCGGCGATAGTGGCGAGTTGGCTGATCGCCAAGCCCTCTTCGAGAATGAATCCGGCGCTCAGGTAGAGCGGCTGGGCACCGCTCATAGCGATGTCGTTGATCGTCCCATTGACCGCCAGATCACCGATACAGCCACCGGGGAAGAAGAGTGGCCGCACCACGAACGAATCGGTCGAGAAGGCCAGCCGCGCCCCGGCCACCTCAAGCAGCGCCGAGTCGCCGAGTTGCGCCAGCGTACCGTTCTGGAAGGCGGGCAAAAAGATATGCTCGACCAACTCCGCCGAGAGCTTGCCGCCCCCACCATGGCCCATCACAATCGTGGGGTAGTCGCGTAGCGGAGCCGGACAGACCCAGCCATCAAGATCTATCATAGTTGTGCCTCAGATGTATACTCACATCCCGGTTTTAACGCAAAGACGCCAAGGCGCAAAGCCTTTTATAGAACCCTAATCAAAATCTTGGCGTCTTCACGCCTTTGCGTCAACGCGAAGTTTCTGTTTACCCCAAAAGTGAACGCTTATCCTCAAATCTCCCATACTGGTAATAGGCCGCGCAGGCGCCCTCGCTGCTCACCATAGTCGCGCCGAGGGGGGTGCGTGGGCTACACTCCTTGCCGAAGGCGGCGCACTGATTCGGCTTGATCAAGCCTTGCAGCACCTCGCCGCTGCGACACAACGCCGACTCGGCAGTCTGGATGTGGCCGACATCGAAACGCTCCTCGGCATCGAAGGCGCGGTAGCGCCCACTGAGCCGCCAGCCACTGTTGGGGATGCGCCCGATCCCGCGCCAGGTGCGGTCAGTCTCCTCAAAGACCTCGGCCAGCACTTGTTGCGCGGGCAGGTTGCCGGGCGCACTCACGGCGCGGGCGTAGGCGTTCTCCAACGCAGGCTGCCCGGTTTCAAGCTGCACGATTGTGCGGCGGATACCCTCCAAGACATCCAGCGGCTCAAAGCCCGTCACCACAATTGGGACGTGGTACTGCTCGACGAGCGGGCCATACTGGTGTGTGCCCATCACACTACAGACGTGACCAGCGGCAAGGAAGCCCTGCACCCGGCAGGTGGGCGATTCCATAATCGCCCGGATGGCGGGCGGCACCAGCACATGCGAGACCAGCATGGAGAAGTTGGTCAGCCCCAACTTGGCCGCCTGCACCACTGTCATGGCATTGGCCGGGGCGGTCGTCTCAAATCCGATCCCAAAGAAGACCACCTGGCGTTCGGGGTGCTGCTGGGCCAGTTTGACCGCATCGAGCGGCGAATAGACCACCCGCACATCACCACCAGCGCTCTTCACCCGAAAGAGATCGCCCGCACTGCCCGGCACGCGCAGCATATCGCCGAACGAACAGAACGTGACCTCCGGGCGCGCCGCAATCGCCAGCGCCTTATCAATCACCTCTAGGGGCGTGACACACACCGGGCAGCCGGGGCCGTGGATCAACTCGATCTGGTCGGGTAGGAGTTGATCAATACCATTCCGAATGATCGCGTGGGTCTGACCGCCACACACCTCCATGATCGCCCAGGGGCGCGTCGTGATACGGCGGATCTCCTCGAAGATCCGCTGGGCCAGTACTGGGTCACGGTACTCATCAAGATACTTCATAGATCCTCAACCCAGGCCAACCACTCGGCCATGCCCGTACCGGTACGGGCCGAGGTTGCAATGATCGGCACACCCGGATGCACCGCTGCGATGTTGGTATGCGCGGCAGCGGCATCAAACTCGGCGGCTTCGGCCATATCCAGCTTCGAGAGCAGCACCAAATTGGCCCACTGGAACGTACCGGGATACTTGAGCGGCTTATCCTCGCCCTCCGTCACCGCCATCAGCACCACGCGGCCATGTTCCCCCAGATCGTAGCTGGTCGGGCAGACCAGATTACCCACATTCTCAATAAAGAGGATGTCGAAATCGGCCAGATGCCAGCCCTCCAAGTGGCCCATCACCATATCGGCTTCCAGGTGGCACATGCCAGCCGTCTCAATCTGGCGCACGGCAGCCCCACTGCGGGCGAGGCGTCGCGCATCATTATCGGTCGCCAGATCGCCCACCAGCGCCGCCACCCGGTGGCGCGTACCGAGTTGGCGTAATGTCTCTTCGAGCAGGCGCGTCTTACCCGCACCGGGGCTAGAGAGCAGATTGATCACCCGCACCCCTGCCTGATCAAAGCGTTGGCGCAATTCGAGTGCCAGTTGATCGTTCTTACTTAAAACATTCTGGCGCACCTCCACCAGACGCGGGGATTCACTCATGGCACCTCCAGAGAGATAAGCTGAAGCTCGCGGCCCTGCACCATCCGCATGGCCGGTTGCTGGCAGATCGGGCAGACAAAGGATTGTGGGTTAGGCAGATCAGCCTCGGCATTGCATAGGTCGCAAAAGATGCGCACCGGCACCTCCTCAATCTCCAGGCGCGCCCCGGCGACCAGCGTCCCAGCGGCGGCAAGGTCAAAACTGAAGCGCAGCGCATCGGGAACAACCCCGGCCAGTGCGCCAATGCGGAGGTGGAGTGCAATCACCTGGCTGGCCCCGGCTTGGCGGGCGGCATCATCGGCGAGTTGTACGAGGCTCAACGCAACGGAAAGTTCGTGCATCGTGAGGTTGCCTTGTCGCAGGTGGTGGATAGGAGGATTATACCAATTTTTGGTTGGGTCTGGGGCGCAGCCGCACATGCCCTATACACACTCAGGGCATGTGCAAAGTCCTTGGGGCTTGGGGCGGCGCAGCCGCCCCCACACCCCCACCGGAGGTGACTTTGCACATGCCCTGGGGTGATCTCACCTTAACATGACATTTTTTACTTTAACCTTGACAAATGGAACCATTATTCTGCATGATACTCTAGTATGGCTAGATGATCTCTGTATATGTCATCTTAACTAAGCGCTGATCTTCATCCTACTCACCATTCTTTTCCCTGGTAGCGCTCATGGAATATACCAATTATTTACATATGAAGAATATCCTGATCGTCGGTGTTGATGCTGTCGAGGTTGCAGGTGTGGTTGCATGCTTACAAGAGCGAGGAATAGTGGGATTTCGCCACGAACATGTGGTTGAAATTACTCAACTTTCTTCGATTTTGGAACAACACCAATGGGATCTTATCCTAGGCATCAACCTTCAGTACCCCACCCAACTCCTTCATACCCTTGCTGCCCACCAACCCCACCCGCGCCTGCTGCTGGTTATGCCAGAGGTTAGCCTGAATACGGTGGTTGATCTGATGCGCCTCGGTGCGTGTGGGGTGGTCGAGCGCAATGATTATGATCGCCTTGCTGAACTCGTAGAACAGGAGTTGGCCTACACACACCTAACGGGACGTGATGCGTATATGCTCCATGTCCGATCTATTCTGGATACGATGCTCGATGCGTTTACATCATTCTCCTTGACTGAACGCCGCATTCTCTTTTCGAGTGCCGCTTTTGAGCGGGTCTTGGGCTACCCACTCCAATGTTTTGTGGATGATCCCAACTTCTTTATGCGCGTGGTGCATCCTGACGATCTCGATCTCGCTATTGCGATGCGTCAGAAAGCCCTCACCGATGGACATATTGAATTTGAACACCGCATGCTTCTTCCTGACGGGTCAGTGCGCTGGCTCTTACGGCGTTCTTGGGTGATCTTTGATACTCAGGGGCGTCCGCTCATCGTCAATGATCATGCGCATGACATCACCAAGCATAAGCAGACCGAGATTGCCCTGATGGAGAGTGAACAGCGCCTGCGCCTCTTTGTCGAGCATGCCCCGGCGGCGATTGCCATGTTTGATCGCACCATGGTCTACCTTTTGGCTAGTCGGCGCGTATCCGTTCAGGGTGGGTCACTCCTGAGTTGCGAGAATCAGTAGAATCCGGCATACTACCGCTATGGACGAGCCAC
>NZ_RYFD01000054.1 GCF_004138135.1 Candidatus Oscillochloris fontis | reverse complement strand
GAATGATCTACCGCAGAGGACGGAGAGGGACGCAGAGGATCGGCAAAGAAAACCCCTCTGCGCACCTCGGCGTCCTCAGCGGTGAAAATACCCACCGAATGATCTACCGCAGAGGA
This sequence comes from Candidatus Oscillochloris fontis, assembly GCF_004138135.1. Classification (GTDB taxonomy): domain Bacteria; phylum Chloroflexota; class Chloroflexia; order Chloroflexales; family Chloroflexaceae; genus Oscillochloris; species Oscillochloris fontis. The sequence continues at coordinate 23,398 of NZ_RYFD01000054.1, read as the reverse complement.
CGGAGAGGGACGCAGAGGATCGGCAAAGAAAACCCCTCTGCGTCCCTCTGTGTCCTCAGCGGTGAAAATACCCACCGAATGATCTACCGCAGAGGACGGAGAGGGACGCAGAGGATCGGCAAAGAAAACTCCTCTGCGCACCTCGGCGTCCTCAGCGGTGAAAATACCCACCGAATGATCTACCGCAGAGGACGGAGAGGGACGCAGAGGATCGGCAAAGAAAACTCCTCTGCGTCCCTCTGTGTCCTCAGCGGTGAAAATACCCACCGAATGATCTACCGCAGAGGACGGAGAGGGACGCAGAGGATCGGCAAAGAAAACTCCTCTGCGCACCTCGGCGTCCTCTGCGGTGAAAATACCCACCGAATGATCTACCGCAGAGGACGGAGAGGGACGCAGAGGATCTAATCTAGGAACCCCTCTGCGTCCCTCTGTGTCCTCAGCGGTGAAAATACCCACCGAATGATCTACCGCAGAGGACGGAGAGGGACGCAGAGGATCTAATCTAGGAACCCCTCTGCGTCCCTCTGTGTCCTCAGCGGTGAAAATACCCACCGAATGATCTACCGCAGAGGACGGAGAGGGACGCAGAGGATCGGCAAAGAAAACCCCTCTGCGCACCTCGGCGTCCTCTGCGGTGAAAATACCCACCGAATGATCTACCGCAGAGGACGGAGAGGGACGCAGAGGATCTAATCTAGGAACCCCTCTGCGTACCTCTGTGTCCTCTGCGGTTAAATATGAACCTCTGTGGTTAAAAACATTCTCCCAAACAAGGATATAATAGGTACTATTCTGTATCTCCCAATGCTCTCTGCGGTGAAAGAAAAACTTATGCAAATTAATCAGATCAGTGGACAGATTGTTGATGCCGCGATGAAGGTTCATACTATCCTCGGCCCTGGCCTACTCGAAAGTGCCTACGAAGTCTGCTTGGCCCACGAACTACGTAAGCGTGGACTCAAGCTATCTACCCAGGTCACTCTTCCTATTACCTATGATGGAATTCAAATTGATGCTGGCTACCGATTAGATTTGTTCGTTGAGGAGACTGTGATTGTAGAACTGAAAGCAGTCTCCAAGGTTCTACCAATCCACGAAGCCCAGTTACTGTCCTACCTGAAACTCAGTGGTTGCAAACTTGGTCTGCTCATCAACTTCCATGTTGTACACCTCAAAGACGGTATCAAGCGTATGGTGAATAACATATAGAAATAATCCTCTGCGCACCTCTGTGTCCTCTGCGGTGAAATACCCATAGCTAAACACCTCCCCCATCACACCCGCACCCGCCCCTGCTCCATCACCGCCACCACATCCGCCCAACGCTCCGCCAAACGCAGATCATGCGTCGCCAGCAACACCGCCCCACCCTGCGCCACCAACCGATCAAAGATCGCCACCACCTGCTCATACGCCCACGGATCAAGCCCCGCCAACACCTCATCCGCCAACAACGCCAGCGGACGCATCGCCAGCACCCCCGCCAACGCCACCCGCGCCTTCTGCCCCATACTCAACGCATGTGTCGGGCGCTCCAACAGATCACCCACATCACACATCTGCGCCGCCTCAGCCACCCGCGCCCGCACCTCATCCAAATCCAAGCCCAGATTCATCGGCCCGAAACTGATATCCTGCGCCACACTGGCACTAAAAAGCTGGTCATCTGGGTTCTGAAACACCAACCCCACCTGCCGCCGCACCACATTCAACCCCGCCCGCGCATAGTCGAGTGGCTGCCCCGCTACCCGCACCCGGCCGCGCTGCGGACGCAGCAACCCATTGGCGTGGCGCAGCAGCGTACTCTTGCCCGACCCATTCCGCCCCAGCAGCACCATGCGCTGGCCCGCCGCCAATTGCAGGCTGGCCCCGTCTAGCGCCACCACACCACCGGGGTAGTGGTAGACCAGATCCTCCCACTCGACCAAGATCGTCATCGGGTTAGCCTCGCCAGCACCAGACTCGCCACCATCACCGCGCCTAAACGCCACGCCCACACATCATGGCGGTAGGTGTTGGGCAACACACGCAATGTTCCCTGAAACCCGCGACTCTCCAAACTCTCCTGAAGGCGCTGGCTACGCCGGTAACTCTCAATAAAGAGTTGACTGATCAACAGCGCACTGCTCTGCATGGCCCGGTGTGGATTGCAATACCCCAGCCGTGCTTCCTGGGCAACACGCATCCGCTCCAGACTTTCAAGCAGCACAAAGATCGCCCGGTAGGTCAGCGTCATCAGATCGATCAGCACCTCCGGCGTGCGCAGGCGGCGCAACAGATCGATCAGATCCACCAACGGCGTCGTCAGAATGAGAAAGTTGAGCGCCGCCGCACTCCCCAAGGCCCGCGCCACCAACACCAGCGCGTGCTGCAACGCCGCCGGGCTACTACTCAGCCATAGGCTCCCGATCTGCACCGCCCAGCCACGTGGAGCCACACCCCCCCAACTCAGACTCAGCGCCACACTGAGCGTCGAGGCCAGCAGAAAGAGTGCCTGTGCCACCAGCGCCTGCACCACCACCCGCCCCGGTAGCCGCGCCCACCCCACCGCCAACCCCAGCATCCAGCCAATACTCAACCCGCTCACCAACGGGTGATCCAGCAACAGACAGAGCAGCAACGCCACAAGTGCCAGCCCCCCCTTCTGCGCCGGATCAACCTGCCGGATCGCATTTGCATAGGCGTATCGGTCAATAACCTGCATGACTGTAACTGTTGTTCATGATGGACATAGACGGATTGCCTATTCCTAAACGGAGCATCTGTTTGACGCAAAGGCGCGAAGACGCAAAGGTCAAGTTGTGGTTGTCCAGTAACTATTCACACTTGGGGTAAAAGAAATCTCGTATTGACGCAAAGGCGCAAGGACGCAAAGGTTTTGTTGCAGGCTTTGCGCCTCTGCGTCTTTGCGTCAAAATCTTGGTTCTCGCAGACGTATGAATGCTCACATACCCGGCGGGCGCTGCCCACGCTTCAAACCAAAGAAGTAGCCGATCAGCCCCGCACCCAGCGCTGCCTGCAACGCAAACAACAGACTCTCGGTCTCCCCACCGGGCGGCTCCACCAACGGACGAAACCACGGCTCATAGCCGGGCGCGATCTGCACGATCATCTCCTCGGCAGCCCCATCCGCCCCGCCAAACTCCGAGTCTGGCACGATCAGCAACGGGATGATCGCCAGTGCGACCACCACACCCAGCAGCAGTAGGCTGGTCTTCCAACCAAAGATCTGGCGCTTCATTGCGCACCCCCTTTGAAAAACCCAACCTGCTTCAGTTCTGGCAGCGCATTGCTCTGCAACGCATTGAAGACCAGCACCGTCAGAATGCCCTCGCTGATCGCCAGCGGGATCTGGGTGATCGCAAAGATGCCCCCGAACTTGAGCAGCGCCACCACCACACCGCCCACCGGGTCGGGGAAGGCCAGCGCCAATTGGATGGACGTGACCACATAGGTGGAGAGATCGGCCAGCGCCGCCGCCAGGAAGATCACCCAGGCACTCGGCAAGCGCTCCTTCAGCCCGCGCCAGATGCCCCAGGCCACCAACGGCCCCACAATCGCCATACTGACCGCATTCGCCCCCAGCGTGGTCAGGCCACCATGGGCCAGCAGCAGCGCCTGGAAGAGCAGCACGATAGTCCCCATAACACTCATCACCGCCGGGCCAAACAGGATCGCCCCCAGGCCGGTGCCGGTGGGGTGGCTGCTCGACCCGCTGACACTAGGGATCTTCAGCGCACTCAGCACAAAGGCGAACGCCCCGGCTAAGCCGAGCAGCATGCGCGTCTCTGGCTGCTCCGTCACCAGCCGGTTGATGCGCCGCAGCCCATAGATCCAGAAGGGTAGCGCCACCAAAAACCAGAAGATCGCCCAGACCGGCGGCAAGAAGCCCTCCATGATGTGCATCGCATAAGCCGGGCGCGCCTCTCCTACAAGGAGAAGCAGCACCCCCGCCGCAATGATCGCAAGCCTAGAACGTCGGGTCATCGCGCTACTCCTTCCCCGACACCCCCGCCTCACCGAAGGTCGCCATCTCATCCAGGATCTTGCACGCCGCCTGACAGATCGAGATCGCCAGCACTGCGCCCGTCCCCTCACCTAGCCGCAGGTTCAGGTCGAAGACCGGCTCCAGATCGAGGCTACCAAAGACCGCCTGGTGGCCACGTTCTACCGAGCGATGCCCAGCGATCATATACGCCTTGGACTCAGGTGCGAGGGCGGCAGCAATAAGGGCGGCAGCCCCCGAAATGAAGCCGTCAATCACCACCGGCACCCGGCGGCTGGCCGCCCCGATGATCACCCCAGCCAACCCGGCGATCTCCAACCCGCCCACCTTGGAGAGCAGATCCAGCCCATCAGCCGGGTTGGGGCTATGCAGCTTCAATGCCTGCTCAATCACCGCCACCTTATGCGCCAGCCCCGCATCATCCACCCCGGTGCCGCGCCCCGTCACCTCAGCCACCGACATGCCACTCACCGCCGCCACAATCGCACTCGACGCGGTCGTATTGGCGATCCCCATATCGCCGGTGGCCAGAATATCGGCCCCGGCATCAATCGCCTCTACCGCCACCGCAATCCCCACCTCCACCGCCTGCTGCGCCTGCTCGCGGGTCATTGCCGGTTCGAGGCTAAAGTCGCGGGTGCCCAGCGCCACCTTACGCACCACCAGATCGGGATGTGCGGGTACCTCGGAGGCCACACCCACATCAACAATCACCACCCGCGCCCCGACGTGGCGCGCCAACACATTGATGCCCGCGCCACCATACAGGAAGTTCAGCACCATTTGCGGCGTCACTTCGGGCGGGAAGGCGCTCACCCCCTGTGCCGCCACCCCATGATCGCCCGCCATCACCACCACCGCCGGCTGCTTCAGTTGCGGTCGCACCTGCCCTGTGATCCCGGCGATCTGGATCGAGAGCGCTTCGAGCCGCCCCAACGACCCCTGCGGCTTGGTCAGCATGTCCTGGCGTGTACGCGCCGCCTGCATAACTCCGGCATCCAACGGCGCGATCCGGCCAATGGCATCAACGAGTAGACTCATAGAACCTCCACATTATTGGGCACAAAAAAACCCCAACCAATCACGGTGGGGGCAGGCTGACTGATGATTGCCAGCATTCAACCTAGATGAGTACCGGCGCACGGTCACGCTCTACCTCCTTGTCGCGAGAAGGATCGAACAACAACGTCGAGGTAGGCATCCTGGCTTCCACCCTCATCGGAGTGGTTACAGTTGCGGCACAGCGCTGGACTCTCACCAGCTTCCACCTTTCTCCCCTAGCATCCGGGCATCGGGGTACCTCAACGATATGCAGTTTTTGAAGTACACGCGCCATGATTGGCAAACATTATCACCATACCCGAATTTCCATCCGTTAGGCGTTGTGATGTATTAACAAAAGGTTGTTTTGTTGTTACTCATCCTGGTAGGAGTTGCGTATCCTTCGCGGACGAGGCAACGGTATATGTGAGTAGGGGCGAAGCATCGCCCACCATGGAGCCTGGGGAACACGAACGATATTGGCGGGCGATGCTTCGCCCCTACCCTCTCCACCCAAGGATCTGCTATGATGGTACACGACATCTGGGAACTTGAGGCCACCGAACGGGTACTCGTGGCGATCCTGCCCCATCAGCGCGACCTCGAACTGGCCCGCGAGGCGGGTTGGTACCGCGTTCCATTGGCGCGGCTACCCAGCCACTTTGCCGCTGAGTACCTGGCCTTCTACCAACCCGCCATCTTCGGCGCGGAGCGCTGGACAATCCGCTACTACGCCCCGGTGCTGCGCTACCGCATCGCCCTGCGCCGCGAGCTATTGCCCGCTGAACCCCAGCATCCGCGTGCCGAGGAGCGCTACTACCAGATTGACATCGGCCCGCTGGCGACGCTGCCCCTACCCATCCCAGCCCGTCGGCTGCGCCGGGTCAGCTTTATCAACACTACCATCGGCCAACTGCGCCGCGCTCACGATGTGGCCGATCTCTTCCATCCCGCTGAGGATGCCCAGCCCCCCGATGAGATCTGGGGCGCGGGGTTGGCGGGGCATAGTTTGACATAAGAAGAAGTATGTACGCGATCATTATTGCCAACGCCCCCGACTTTAGCGCCGCACCCCATGCGCCCATGCTCGCCGCCGCTGATCTGATCATCGCTGCCGATGGCGGTGGCAATGCGCTCTTTGCCGCCAACATCCTGCCCCATCTTGTCATTGGCGATCTCGACTCGCTCGATCCCGCCGCGCTGGCCCACTTTCAGGCACGCGGTGTCGAGGTGCAGCGCTTCCGCGCCGAAAAGGACGAGACCGACCTGGAGTTGGCGCTGCTCGCCGCCGTGGCACGCGGTGCCGATCAGATTGACATCCTGGGTGCGATTGGCGGGCGTTGGGATCAGGGCTTGGCCAACGTGGCCATGCTGGCGCTCCCCGAACTGATCGGCCACCATGTGCGCCTCGTGGATCTGCACCAGGTCGCCTTTCTGATGCGCGATAGTGCCAGCATCCCCGCCCAGATCGGTGCCACCGTCTCGCTCATTCCGCTGGCTGGCGCGGTACACGGCATCACCACCCAGGGGCTACGCTACCCCCTGGATGCTGCCACGCTCTATTTTGAACGCTCACGCGGCATCAGCAATCAGATCACCAGCCTACCCGCCCAGGTGACGATTGGGGAGGGGATGTTGCTCGTAGTGGTGAGTGTCTAGCCTCCCGGCGGGGGTTCGGGGGCGGCGCAGCCTCCCCCGAAGAACTTTTTTTCGCATACGTTGGCGGCGAAGCCGCCAACGTATGCGAAAAAAGAGAGTCTGGGGCTTCAGCCCCAACCGGGGGATTTAGGGCGATAGCCCTAAATCTGATCCAAATAATCCTTCAGCAACTTACCCAACCGAGGGTGGCGCAGCTTACGCAACGCCTTAACCTCGATCTGACGCACCCGCTCACGGGTCACACCGAAGGCTTTACCCACCTCTTCGAGCGTGCGCGGCTGGCCATCCGTCAGCCCATAGCGCAGTTCCAACACCTTACGCTCGCGCTCAGTCAACTGATCCAGCGCGGTCGCGATCTGCTGGCGCAGCATCCCACTCGCCGCCGCATCATCCGCATCCAGTGCGTGCGGGTCGGGGATGAAGTCGGCCAAGGTACTATCCGCCTCTTCTCCCACCGGCGTCGCCAGCGAGACCGGGTCTTGCGCGGTGCGGCGCAGCTCACGTAGCTTCTCCTGGCTCATGCTCAGTTCGTCGGCCAACTCACTATCGTAGGGGTCACGACCGAGCTTCTGGGTAAGTTGACGCCGTGCCGCCTGGATGCGATTGAGCGTCTCACCAAGATGGACAGGCAAGCGCACCAGACGGCTCTGGTCGGCCAAGGCCCGCGAAAGCGCCTGCTTGATCCACCAGGTTGCGTAGGTCGAGAACTTAAAGCCCTTGTCGTGGTCAAACTTCTCAATTGCCCGCAACAACCCCAGGCTACCCTCCTGAATCAGGTCAAGCAGCGGCAGACCCCGGTCGCGGTAGCGTTTGGCAATACTCACCACCAAGCGCAAGTTTGCGGCGGCCATCTGCTGGCGCGCCTCATTACCCTGATCAATCTGCCGTCGCAGGTGCATCGCTTCCGGGCCAGCCGGATCAATCTCCTTGATCCGCACCTGCGCCTTCTGACCGCGCTCGATCATCTGGGCCAGGCGCTTCTCTTGCTCAGCGGTCAGCAGCGGCACCTGCCCGATCTCGCGCAGGTAGAGCCGCACGCTATCTCCCAGCAGTGCATCAGAAAGTCCCTCGTCCAGATCAATCGTTACCGCACCAATCACATCCTCTTCCAGAGTTGCATCATCGGCACTATCGCGCACTGGGATGCTCGCTTCGGCGAGTGTTGCATAGAGTGTGTCAATTGCATCAATCGCCTCCTCTGGGTTTGGTACCAGTGCCTGTATCTCTTCAAATGTCACAAACCCACGTTGGCGCCCAAGCGCGATCAGTCCTTGAACATCGGTCGGGGGCGTAGCCGGGGTGCGCACAGTATCAGGTTGGGTCTGAGGCATAGCGTTATCCTTGAGCGGGCGAGGCGGTGCTGGGCAGAAGCGATCACGGGACGACGGGGTCGTTGTTCATTGATCCATACTGAACAAGTACCAGCGATGATGAAACATCCAGAGACGCAGCGATCCTAGGCTTTCTGGAGAAAGAACGAACAACCCGACCGATATCGCGCTCATAGATATAGCGTATATTGTAGCACACCTACGGAGATCAGGGCTTCAAGTTAGCAGTGCCTGAACCTCAGACGCATTGGCACATGTCAAGGCGCGCTGGGCTAGTTCGTGGGCTGCATGGCTCTCGGTGGCCCGAATTGCGGTGCGTACCAGGGGCAGGCTATTCGGGCCGCAACTCAGTTCATCCACCCCCAACCCAAGTAAGAGCGGAGTCGCCTGTGGATCGCCACCCAATTCCCCACATACCGCCACCATCCGCCCGTGACGATGTGCGGCATCACAGGTCATGCGAATCAGGCGCAGAATGGCTGGATCGAGTGGTTGGTAGAGCGTGGCAATCCGGCTATTCCCACGGTCACACGCTAACGTATATTGAGTCAGGTCATTGGTTCCCAAACTGAAGAAGTCGGCTTCACGCGCCAATGCCTCTGCATTCAACGCCGCCGCCGGAACTTCGATCATCACTCCAAGTTGTGGGTTGGGATGGTGCGTTAGCCCTTCGGCTGCTAGTTCGGCCATCGCCTGCTGGAGCAAGGCCCGCGCTTGGCGCACCTCATCTATCGTCGTCACCATCGGGATCATGATCCGAATGTCGGCGGTCGCTCCAGCGCGCAACAACGCCCGCATCTGGGTGATCAGCAACTCTGGCCGACTGAGGCCAATCCGCACGCCGCGCCAGCCCAAGAAGGGGTTCTCCTCTTGTGGCATCGGGAAGGCTTCCAGATATTTGTCGCCCCCTACATCCAAGGTGCGGACTGTGATCGGCAACCCCGGCATGACTGCCCCGACCGCCTGGTAGAGCGCGAGTTGTTCCGCTTCACTCGGCAGATCTGGGCGATCCATAAACAACAGTTCGGTACGCAACAGACCCAGCCCTGCCGCACCCCACGCGAGGGCTTCTTGTACCTCGGCGACGGTGGAGGCGTTGGCGAGGAGCAGTACCGCCTTGCCATCCTGGGTTATTGTGGGCAATCCCACCTCGGCCCGCAGCGCAAAGGTATAGGCATCCTGGCTCTCACGGGCGTTGCGTAGGCGCTTGAGTTCGTTCGCATCTGGCTCGATGTGCAGTTCTCCGGCGGCACCGTCGAGTCCCAGCAGTGTCCCATCGCGCAGGCTGAGGATCGAATCGCCCAAGCCAACCACCGAGGGGATGCTCAGCGCACGCGCCAGGATCGTACTGTGAGTCGTGACACCACCTTCAGCCAGGGCGAAACCGAGCAGCATTGCACGCGGCACACTCATCAGATCCGATGGCCCCAGGTGGCGCGCTACCACCACCGAGGGGGTACTGAGGCACTCCACGAGGCTCTTGGCTCCAGTCAGGTGGCGTTGTACCTGATCCACCACATCACGGATGTCGGCGGCCCGCGCACTCAGGTAGACATCGTCCAACTCGACCAACTCAGCCGCCTGTTCCTCGCCCGCAATCCGGATGGCGCGGGCGGCACTCTGCGCACCTTTGTGGATCAGATTGACCGCTCGCTCGCGCAGACTCGGATCAACCAGCAGCATGCGATGCGCCTCGAAGATCTCGGCTTCCTCGAACCGCCCATCCTCGCGTAGTTGCATCTCGTGGGCCGCGATCACTTCGTCTACCTTGGCAATCGCCGCATCAAGCCGCGCTACCGCCTTCTCTGGTGGCTCGGCCACCGAGAGATCCATCGTCACGCTTGGATCGAAGATCAGCGCCGGACCAATCACAATACCCGGTGCTGCGGCAAGGCCAGACAGGAGATGGCTGGTTGGCATAGAACTCCCCTCAGCATAAGTTTCTCGGAAGCTCTGCCGCATAGGCATTGCGTAGGGGCGCGTCGCGACGCGCCCTCTGGCGTGATGATCGCGCCGATGCATGGCTTGGGGACACGGGGGGCGCGTCGCGACGCGCCCCTACATGTTCTCTACCGCAACTCCAACACGCCATGCGCGATCACATTGCGCAGGATCTCCGAGGTGCCCTCACCAATCGTGAGCAGGCGCGTGTCACGGTACATGCGCTCCACCGGGAATTCCTGGCTGTAGCCATAGCCACCCATAATCTGAATCGCGTCGCGACAGACCTTCTCCGACGCTTCCGAGGCGTAGAGCTTGGCCACCGCCGCTTCACGGGTGTAGGGCTTGCCGAGTTGCTTCAGCCATGCCGCTTGGTAGACCAGCAGCCGCGATGCACTGACCGCAACTTCCATGTCGGCGATCATGTTCGCCACCGACTGGTGCTTCCCAATTGGTAGACCAAAGGCTTCGCGTTCACGGGCATACTTCACGGCGGCCTCGTAGGCTCCTTGGGCCATACCGACCGACATCGCCCCGATGCCGACGCGCCCACCATCCAGCACCTGGAGGAACTGAATAAAGCCCTTGCCACGCGCACCCAGCAGATTTTCCTGGGGCACACGCACATTGTCAAGCTGGATCGACGTTGTCACCGAGCCGCGCAACCCCATCTTCTCCTCCGGCTTGCCGAAGGTCATGCCCGGCGTTCCGCCCGGAATGATGATCGCGCTGATGCCCTTCTTGCCCTTATCCTTGTCGGTGACGGCGGTGACGATCACATGCCCAGCAACTGGTGCATTGGTGATCCACATTTTGCTGCCGTTGATCACCCACTCATCACCCTCCAGCACTGCCGTGGTACGGGTCGCCCCGGCATCCGATCCGGCGTGCGGCTCGGTTAGGCCAAAGGCGGCCATGTGCTTACCCTGTGCCGCTGGCTTGAGGAAGCGCTCCTTCTGCTCATCATTGCCAAACATGGCAATCGGCGCACTCCCCAGCCCAATATGTGCCGAATAGGCAATCGCCGTCGAGCCACAGCAACGGGCAACCTCTTCAATCGCAATCGCCGTGCTGATCGCATCCGCCCCGGCCCCGCCCCACTCTTCGGGGAAGGGTAGCCCCATCAGGTCTAGAGCCGCCATCTTGCGGAAGGTCTCAGCCGGAAATTCCCCACTCTCATCCACATGCCGTGCCAGCGGTGCAATTTCACGCTCAGCAAACTCGCGTACCGTCTGGCGAATCATCGCCTGCTCGTCGGTCAACCCAAAGTGCATCGTTGCCTCCAGGAATGCATGATCTCGATGTCGCTATTTGACGTTGCCAGTATAGCACAGCCTCTTCGGTGGCGCGGCAAAACAGGTGATTAGGGCATGTGCAAAGTCACCTCCGGTGGGGGTGCGGGGGCGGCTGCGCCGCCCCCGCAGAATTTTTTGTGGTGTTTTGGCGGCGAAGCCGCCAAAACACCACAAAAAATGGGGCTTGGGGTGCAGCCCCAAGGACTTTGCACATGCCTTGGTGATTAGGGCCGCAGACCCCGCGAAACTTGTTGGTTTGGTGATGCGGCTAACCGCATCACCAAACCTCATCCCTACGAGGGGCTAAAAAATGTTAGACTATCTTTAATAGTGAAGACGACATAGTATCGTAGGTGTGTATGCTCCCTGACACCCCAACTCTTACCACCGCTGCCGAGGCTTGCCGTTCCGCCGCGAACATGTCCGGCTTGCTCCTCGCAGTGGCTCATGCCGAATCACCCGCCCAGACATTCGTGTTGGGGAGTGATGCCGCTGGGGTGGCTCTCGAAGTAACCTCACTTGTTGCGGTCGCCTCGCTGACGAAACTCGCCACCGCGTTGGCGGTCTTGCGGCTGGTGGATCTAGGGGCGCTCGATCTCGACGCCGACCTTGCCGAGTACCTGCCCACCGCCGCTGCTGCTCGTCCTGGCGTCACGCTGCGCCGCATGCTCAGCCATAGCGCTGGCTTGCCGGTGGATATCCGCCCCGCCTGGGCACCCTACCAACTCGGCCTGACCTGGCCCAAGCTCGCGGCGGCATGTCTCGCCGAACCCCCCGTGGCGGCTCCGGCGAGTGTTGTGCAATACGGCAACCTGGGCTATGGCCTCGCCGCGTTGGTGGTGGAGATGACGAGCGGCCTTCCCTTCCCCATCGCGCTTCAGGATCTGGTGCTCAATCCGCTCGGTATTGAGGGCTACCTGGGTCACGAACTTCCCCGCCCACCGGCTCTCATTGCCGATGTGCGCGGGAATAACCCCCCTGGACTCACCCCCTTCAATTCGGCCTTCTACCGCTCGCTGGCGCTGCCCTGGGCTGGCTTACTCACCACGGTTGGCGGCGCTCTGGCCCTCGTGCGTGCCTTCGCGGGCCACCCAGCGCGCTTTCTCTCAGCCACGCTGCGCCATGAAGCCCTGCAAAACCAGACTCCCGGCCTCGCCGGGGGTTCCTTCACCCCGCTCTGGTACACCGATTGCCCTTGGGGCCTCGGCCCCGAACTGCGCGGCGACAAACAGCCCCACTGGGCACCCAGTACCGTCGCCCCCCACTCCTTCGGCCATGCCGGAGCCTCCGGCGCACTAGCTTGGTATGATCCCGCCACCCAGATCAGTTACGCCATCATCGGGACGCGCACCGCCGCGAATGGCTGGCTGCTGCGCCATGCCACCCAGTTGGGCGCCACCGTGGTAGGTGGCGCGTAGCCGACTTTGTGACGGTTCATGCTTGGGGAAAACAGCAACCTCATGTTGACGCCAAGGCGTCTTTGCGTCAAAATCAGGATGCTAGGGGGCGTGTGAACAGTTACCCGACTTTGTGGTATCCTTAAAAACGACAATTCCGCTCCACGATCTGAGCTAAGGGTATATGAAATCAGTACAACACCGGCGTCGTGGTTTGAACCCAAACGATGACGCTCAATGGGAATCACTCGTCCGTGAGGCTGCGGCCCAACTTCCAGAGAACCTAGCCCCACCCCTGTCCGATCTTCCACTGCGCGAGGTGGCCCTGCCGCCCGTGTCAGCGCCCGCATCGCCATCTTCATCGGTTTCAACTGCCACTGCTGCCCGTAAGATCAAATCCACCCGCTACGTCAACATTACCCGCATGGACTATGCCAAGTCCCAGGGCTATTTTGTGCGTGTGCGTTGGAAGGGCGAAGCCCGCAGTAAGCTCTTTAGCGATAGTGTCTACGGTGACCGGCTCTCGGCATTGGCTGCCGCCATCGAGTGGCGCGACCAAATGACCAAAGAACTCGGCAAGCCACGCCCCGGCGCCCCACCACCCGCCAACACCGGCATCCATCGCCGCATGCGCGGCGGGCGCGAGGTCTACGAGGCCACATGGTCGGTCAACGGCAAGCGCGGGCGCACTACCTACTCCATCGAGAAGCACGGGGCCAAACGCGCCAAAGCCCTCGCCATTGCGGCGCGTCAACGCGCCATGGCGGATTCCCGCGATTAACGGGGGGATGCGTTACGTAGAGACGCAATATCTTGCGTCTCTACTCCCCTTCCCCCACTCGTGCTACCTCAATCGTGCGCGCCAGACGTCGGTCAAGCGGATAGATCTCGGTGCCAATCTGCAACGAGATCGGCCCATCAAATGGCGCACTCTCGGCGATCTGGATGCGCTTACCAGGCGTAATCCCCAGATTGGCGAGGTAACGCAGCCGTTCAGCACTCTGGTCGCGCACTCGCGTAATGCGCGCCCAATCCCCTACTGCCAGATCGGCCAGCCGCAGATTAGCACTCACCGGCAAGCGCCCCTCTACCGTCGGGATCGGGTCGCCATGCGGGTCAACATCGGGATTACCGAGATGCGCCGCAATTCGCGCCTCCAGCTTCTCGCTGATGTGGTGCTCCAGCCGCTCCGCCTCTTCGTGGACCTCATCCCAACTATAGCCCAGCGCCTCCACGAGGTAGAGTTCGAGTAGCCGATGGTGGCGGATCACCTCCAGCGCGATCCGTTCACCCTCTGGAGTGAGCTGCACGCCCTGGTAGGGGGTATGCTGCACCAGCGCCATCTCGGCAAGTTTCTTGATCATACCAGTGACGGAACCGGGCTTAAAGCCGCGTAGATCACCCAGCATTGAGGTCGTAACCACCCCACCTTGCTGCTGGAGTGTGTAGATCGACTTCAGGTAATCTTCAATCGCCGGGGTGATCCGGCTATTCTGGTTCTGCTCGTCGGATCGCACCACAGCCCCGCCTCCTTCTCAGACGTACATGCGCCATTGCTGCGCGCCTGCCTGTGGCAAATGTACCATACTCGTGGGGTGGCTGCAAAGGGGGGGGATCAATATGCCTTGTAGGGGCGAAGCATCGCCTCGTATGGAACCTGGGGCATGCGGATTGTCTGGGTGGGCGATGCTTCGCCCCTACGGGATGAATCGGGGAACCCCGGCGACGTATGGTTTCCTTTGACGTAGCCCTAGCGGCATGCTATCCTACATCGTCAAGAAGCCCGTTCGCACCGACGTAGATTGAGGTGTTGACGATGACCATTACTGATCGTATGCTCACCGGCGCAATTGCCAATAACCCCGCCAATTATGATGGCGATGGCGAATGGCGCTATTCCATCCCCAACAAGGCGATCTACTTTTCGCGTGTTTCAGACCCCGATTCCAACGATGATGAGCCTTGGTTCGCTCTGCCCTCGCTCAACCCCGATGGTTCGCGCCGCATGGAACTGGCCTTCCAGCAGTTTATCAAGCGGCGCTGGCCGCCCAGCCGCTGTGCGGAGTTGCAGCGCTTCGCCGAACGGCGTGGCTGGAATTTGGCCATGGAACTGCGCTATGGCGGCGGTGCCCTAGAGGATAAAGAGGCCGAAGAGTGGCAGTTTGTCGTCAATCGCGAACTCCAACGCCTCGCCCAACAGGTGCGCCAGAAGATTGCGGATTTGCCGGCGTAGCGACGCAACATGTTGCGTCGCGAACTTGGTAGAGACGGCCCGCCGGGCCGTCTCTACCGGGATTCACCCCCCTAGCCCCATAACCACCTTCTCGTAGACATCTTCAAGCGCCAGCGAGCATGCAATCGAGCCGATAATAATCCGTGACTCAAGACCAATCGCTTCTTGGCGCAGCCATTGGCTATGCTCCTGGCGTGAATAATGCTCAATATGATAAGTAACTGTTCACACTTGGGGTAAAAGAAACCTCGTGTTGACGCAAAGGCGCGAAGACGCAAAGGGTTGTTGCAGGCTTTGTGCCTTTGCGTCAAAACCTGGAGGCTAGGAGAAGTGTGAACAGTTACGCTAACCGCAGAGGACGGGGAGGGATGCAGGGCATCTTGTCCTAGATCCTCTGCGTCCCTCCCCGTCCTCTGCGGTTAAACCCTCACCCCCTACAACGGCAGGTTGATCACCCGCCGCTCCGGGTCGCTCTGCTCGCGGTAGAGCGTCGCCACATGGCCGATCAGGCTCACCAGCGCCGCCCCAGTACTCTCCACTATCGTCGCGGTCAACTCCTTGCGCTCCTCCTTATACTCCAAGAAGCGCACCTTGATCAACTCGTGGGCGTCCAGTTCACGCTCGATCTTCTCGATCACCTGCTCGGTCAGCCCCTGCTTCCCCAAAAGGACATGCGGCTTGAGCGGGTTGGCCCGCCCGCGCAGATAGTTGCGCTGGCGCTTGCTAATCTCTTGCATAGGTTCCCTATTTCTAATGGTAGCGCCCGCGCAGATCATTCATCCGCACGGTCAGCACATCGCGTAGATTACGCAACGAGTCGCGAACGATATTCACTTTGGTCTCTGTACCATACTGCCACTGCACCGGCACCTCACAGATGCGGTAGCCATACCGCCGCGCCAGAAAGAGCAACTCCACATCATAGGCAGTCACCGCCGCGCCCTGCACTATCGGCGCGTTGTCGCCGTAGATGCGTACCCGCCGGAAGAGATCGTGCGCCACCGGGCGGCTCATCGCCTTGAAGCCACACTGGGTGTCGTTGATCCCCTTCAAGGCCACGCTCTGGATGATCCGGTTAAAGACCCGCCCCATCACATGGCGGTACCACGGCTCGCCCTCGCGGCTGGCCCCCAACCCCTCGCGTGAACCGATCACCACATCGTGCCCAACCCGTAGTTGCGCGTAGAGCTTCTCCCATTCACTGATCGGCACCGCTAGGTCGGCGTCGCATAGCAAGACATACATCCCCCGCGCTGCTAACGCCCCGGCGCGTACCGCAAACCCTTTGCCTCGGTGGTCGCGCCGTAACACCCGTACCCCCGCTACCTGCTCGGCGAGGTTGGCGGTAGCATCGCTACTCCCATCATCCACCACAATCACCTCACTGCGGTAGTTCTGGGCTTGGAGATACTCCATCACCTGAGCCAAGGTCGCAGGTAGGCGGCTCGCTTCATTGTAGGCGGGAATAACAACCGAGAGAAAAGGTGTTTCGTTAGACACAAATGCTCACTTTGGCGGCTCGCCACTAGTTGGGGACCAACGGATAATTGCATCGCTTAAACGCTCATCACTCATGGGTGAGACGATCCGTCGCCGTTTGGCCAGGAAGCGCGGCAATTGGCGCAACCCCGCCAACTGCCCCCGCAGTCGTGCGCGCGCCGCCGGTTCACGCATGTGGCGCAGGCTTTGCATAGTGAAGCTGATCTGCGAACGGATGAAGTCCGACCAGTGACGCAAGATGAGCCGCTTGGGCATATTTTTGGCCCACACCAACCCGAAGTTGCGCCCACAGTAGTAGCTCGCCAACGCCCCGCCTCCCGTGGCGCTCAGTTTATGGTAAACCACCGCAGTTGGCACAAAGATCGTGCGCAACCCGGCTCGCCGCGCCCGCAGGTTGAGATCGACATCTTCGCAGTACATCACCAGATCTTCATCAAAGATCTTTCCATCCTCAGCCAACAACGCTAAGGCTTCGCGGCGGTAGGCGGCGGCCCCGGCACATGGGCCAAATACCTCGCTCACCACATCATATTGCCCACTGTCGTGCTTCCACACCCCGCGTGAACCTGGCTCGCCATTGATCTGGTAGTAGTCGCCTGCGGAATGGATGTGATCACGCCGATCAAACAGCATCAGTTTACTCGCCGCGAATGCATAGTGTGGCTGGCGTTCCAACGCCCCCACCAGTTGATCGAGCCAGTGCGGCGTGGCCTCGGTATCATTGTTCAACAGTACCACAAAGGGCGCGGTGGTGGCCGCAATCCCCGCATTGACCACCGCCGCAAGACCTTGGTTCTGTGCGCGGACGATAACCTGTACTTCTGGGTAGTGCTCGGCGATCAGGGCCACCGAGTCATCCTGGCTCCCATCATCCACGACCGTCACCACAAAGTCGCGGCGGGTCTGGGCGCGGAGGGCATCGAGACAAGTTGGCAGTAGCGCACGGCCATTATAGTTGGGGATGATAACGTCAATCATGCCAGCGTTGTCAGATACTCAGCCAGGGCCTCTTGCCATGGGCGCAGCGTGATACCAAGATCGCTCGCTGCGATGTTGAGCAGCGGGCTGTAGGGCGGCGGTGTACTGGCACGTGGGTAATCGGCCAGTTGGATCGGCGTGATTGGCAGATCATGGTAGCCCGCCTGCCGCACGATCTCACTGGCAAAGGCGTGGCGTGAACACGCCCCTGAGTTGACGAGGTGGTAGGTACCGTAGGCGCGTGTCCCGATCAGGCGCACAATCGCGGCGGCCAGATCGAGGCAGTAGGTGGGGTTGCCCACTTCATCATCAACCATCCGCAATCCACCGGCGGGTGGGTTGGCCGCCAAGCGCAGCACCGTGCGCACAAAGTTACGTTCCCCACCAAAGAGCCACGCAATACGCACAATATAGAAGTCGCGCAGCACCTCACGCACTGCCATCTCACCCGCCAACTTGGAACGCCCATACGCATTGATCGGCCCGGTCTGATCATACTCCATATAGGCGCGGCCCGTGTTGCCCGCAAAGACCTCGTTGGTGCTGATGTAGACCATGGGCGCACCTAAGCGCCGACACGCCAGCGCCACATATTTGGTACCCATCGCATTGACCCGATAAGCCCATTCGGGATCACGCGCACAACCATCTACATCAGTATAGGCGGCTGGGTGGATGATCAGTTCGGCTTTGGTCGCCACCAACTGCTCCACTGCAGCCGGGCTACTCAGTTCTATCTCATTGCGGTCTACGAGGATCAACTCATGCCCATCGGCCAAAATTCTAGCCAAGGTACTTCCGAGTTGCCCCTGTGCGCCTGTGATCACGATTCGCACGTTGCTTCCTCCGCTACCCTCAATACCGGATTTCAAGAGTAGCAGATCGTACAAGCAGCGTCAAACGGAAGGCAGGCTGATCTCAACCATAATCCCCGGCCCATCATTACGATTACTCAGCGCACAATGGCCCCCGGCAGCATAAATAATGCGCGCTACCAACGCTAATCCTAGCCCCATGCCATCAATCTGGCCCGTGAAGCTGCGTTCACCCTGGTAGTAGGGTCGCCACGCGGCACTGATCTGCTCTGGCGAAAGGGTGACCCCATCATCCGTGACTCGGATGCTGATCAGGTTCTCGCCATCACTCAGAATCTCTACGCGCACATATGGTTTCTGGTAGGGGTGAAACTTCCGCGCATTTTCGAGCAGTTCGCGCAGTACCACCTCCATACTGCTCTCACTTATCGCGATGTGGCGGAGAACTTCGGCTTCATGGCCGATGACCTCGATGGAGGTGATGCCTAACTCGTGCGCAATATCGCTAACCAGTGCTTTGATCTGCCCAATACCTATGCGGGTATGGCCTTGCAGATCCGAAGAGGATTGCAGATAGTGCAGGATGTCTTCAATTTCACTCTTGAGGCGTCGTGTCCCCGCAATCGCAATTTCGGCGATATGGGCGATCCCCTCGCGGTTCATGGTTGCGGCCCCATCATTGATCAGGGTCAATCCACCCAGAATGCTCACCAGCGGCGTGCGTAACTTGTGCGCCATCATCGCATGGAAAGTCCACATGTCGCGCTGTGAGGTGATCTGAGTCGTGACATCACGCATCCGGACGACGATGCGATCATCGCTGATTGGTGGCTGACTGGCCAGATCGACCTGAATCCAGAACTCGCTCGACATGCGTGTCTCTGGGCGTACCAGCATTCGCGGTGCCCCGTCTGACAATGGTAATGGCCACGAGGCCCAGGATTGTTGCGGCGCAAAGGTGTATTGGCGTGCGATGCAACTGAGTAAGGGGCTGTGTTCGTCGGTGCCGATACTCAAGAGTTCACGCGCCCGCTGGTTACTGTACTGGATCTCATCGCTATGGTTGATGATCAGGTAGCCATCATCCGATTGTTCAACTACCCAGGCAAAACGCGCCTTCTCGGCGGCGGTACGCTCCTGCTCCTCCAAGAGCAGTCGGTAACGGTTCAGGCGTAGTACTGTGGCTACTCGGGCGCGTAGCTCGATGGTATCAAATGGTTTGCCGATGAAGTCGTCCGCCCCTGACTCAAAGCCGCGCAGCCGTGATCCCCGATCATCCAATGCAGTGATCATGATCACTGGCACTTTGGATAAGTGCGGATCACTCCGCAATGCCTGACAGACGGCAAAGCCATCCATTCCTGGCATCATCACATCCAGGAGTACTAGATCGGGGCGATGTTGGTTTGCTAAATCTAGCCCTTCTTGGCCATTGAGTGCCGAGAAGATCTGGTAGTCGAGTGGACGTAACAGATCGGCAATGATCGAATGAATCTGTGGATTGTCATCAATGAGCAGAATAGTGCTGCGATCCATAGGCGTAGAGGGGGTGCATTGTGTACGCTTGAGCATATATGCTCAGTATACCGATATTTTATGCGCACCGCGAGGCTAGTTTTGTTCAGATTGGCCCAACTCGCCCACGAGCCGAGAGAACAATCCGCACTAACTCTTCATCACTTGGCCCACCGCCATGTTCTTCCCACCAAATGCGATACCAGCGCAGATTTTCCGTAAAAGCCCACATGACCTCTTCGTGACTCAGTGGTGGTACCCGCTGACGCAGATCATGGATGACTTCTTGCCGATCACTATCACTCAATTCATCTAGTGATTCAAGAATACGTTCAGCTCGTAAAAGAAAAATTTCACGCTCAATTGTTGGGAATTGATCGCCAATTTGTCGGATATTGCCCAAATAACAAATGGTACGCTGTCGTGGCGCACCTTTTTGATCGCGGTAACTTTCGACAAGGTATGCGTCGAAAAAGTTGGTATCAGCGATATTGGCATTTTTATGGCGCCGGACGATCCAGCGTACATACATGGCATGGCTCCATGAGAACAGATTTTATCTATTATAGCATGGCTTCGTTCTTTCTTGACTGATATGTCATTGGGTAGGTAGGGCATGGGCAAATTCCTTGGGGTGGAGCAGCCGCCCCCGCACCCCCACCGGAGGTGACTTTGCACATGCCCTGCATTGGGTAGGTAGGGCATGGCTAAAGTAGGGCGAAGCAGTGCCCCTTGTGCACAAGGGGCACTGCTTCACCCTTACTCCTACCGCACTACCAGCGGCAGATAGATCCGCCACTCCTGCACCTGGGGCTGCTGCTCCAGATGGTACTCGTTGCGGCTGCCGTTGATCTCCACCTCGACCAGCCAGTAGTGGTAGCCCACTCCGGCATTGGCGCTGCGGTCGAGCCAGTCGTAGCTCGCTCCACCACCACTCACGCCCCGCGCCAGGATCATCTGGCTCACCTGTACCGCAGCGGCGCGGTTGTTCGTTTCACTACGATAGATCTCAAACCCGGCACTCTTCAATTCGCTGCCGGTCTCCCAGCGCAGTAGATTGCCCTCGCTCTGCCGCTCCACACGAACGTCGAGTAGGCTGATTGAGGTCGGTGGCCGCGAGATGCCCATCCACCAGGTCATGTCCTCGGTGCCGATGTTGAGCGTGAAGATCGCTGTGCTGCCGTTATTCGGATCAGCATCGCTGTCCGAGGTGTCAGCACCCTGATCAGGGCGGCTGATCACCCAGCCCGTTGGCGGGGCAAAGCGAATGTAGTAGTTCCCCGGTTCCAGTTCGTCGAAGCGGAAGTTGCCATCCGGGTCGGTTGTTGCAGTGCGGATCGGGGTCGTCTCACCCTCGCGGTAGAGATAGACCGGGATGTTGCGCACGCCCTCTTCATTCCCGCTGTCGAAGATGCCGTCTTTGTCAACGTCCTCCCACACCCGGTTGCCCACGCTGGCCAGCCGGTACAACCCGATGTCCAGATCCGGGTTGTTGTCGCCCGGATTGAGTGTCACGCTCCCACTCCGTAGTGTGCCGCGATCAATGTCGTTGTCGTTGGCTGTATTGCCGCCCTGGTACTGCGGGCTGACCTGTCGGTTGAACGGACGCACGATTTCGATCAGGTAATCGCCTCTGCCTAGTTCGTCAAACTCGTAGTAGCCGTTGCTGTCCGTCTGAGTAGTACCAACCACATTGCCGTTCTGGATGAGGCGGACAGTAACGTTCCCCACACCCGTCCCGCCGTCATTCTGAATGCCGTCCGCGTTGGCGTCATCCCACACGAAGTTGCCCAGGCTGGCCGGTAGGTAGATCCCACCATCCCAGGTGGTGTCGTTCTCACCACTGATGAGGTTAGTGGTGCTGGTGCGGCCCGTGCTGCGATCCGCGTCGCTGTCGGTTGTACTCGTCCCCTGCCCAACCGGGCTGAAGATGTAGTTCGGCGGCAGGTTGCTAAAGACGAGGTAGTAGTCGCCCGGTGCGAGGTTGGTGAAGCTGTAGTCCCCACCCCCGCTCGTGCTGGTGCTATCCACGAATGTACCGTCACTACTGTAGAGCGTGACCGTCACCCCATCCACGCCTGTCTCGCTACCATCCTGCACGCCATTCGCGTTGACATCGTTCCACACCCGGTTGCCGATGCTGGCGGGCAGGAAGAAGCCGAAGTCCACCGTCTGGTTCCCACTGGTTCCATCACCATCCACACTGCTGTCTGGCTCGGCAGCGGCGCGTAAGCGCACCACACTGGTCACCACGTTACCACTCACCAACCCGCCGTTGTCGTCGTTGTCGGTGTTGTTCTCCGGGTCGGCCCCTGGCTCGTTCGGCCCCGCCGTTGCGTTGATGGCACCGGTGCTGCTCAGGAGACCGTTCAACGGGCCAGTGAAGTTGCTGGCCGGGATGACCACCACGTAGTCACCCTGGGGCAAGTTGGTGAACTGGTACAGCCCATTGATGGTGGTCTGTTCGGTCACGTAGGTGTCACCCGTGCCATTACCATCCGTGTCACGGTAGAGTTGCACGGCCACACCGTCAATGCCACTCTCGGTGCCATCCACACTACCGTTGTTATTGCTGTCGTTCCAGACCAAGTTGCCCAGCGTGAGCAACTGGTAGATCCCGGCGTCCCAACTCAGGTCGCTCTCGCCACTCTCTAGGTTGAAGGTGCTGCTGCGCCCATTCGCCGGGTTGGCGTTGCTGTCGGTGTCGGTTGTCCCGCCGCCGGTCGGGCTGAACCCGTACCCGCTCGGTAAGCCGAACTCCACGTAGTAGTCGCCGGGCGGCAGGTTGGTAAAGGTGTAGATCCCACCACCACTGGTGTTGGTGGTCGCCACGTATGTGCCGTCGCTCCGGTAGAGCGTGACAGCCACGCCATCCCGGCCCGTCTCGCCACCATCCTGCACGCCATTCCCGTTGACATCGTTCCACACTAGGTTGCCGACGCTGGCTGGTTCGAAGAAGCCGAAGTCCACCGTCTGGTTGCCACTGCGGTTATCACCATCCACAGCGATGTCCGGCTCGGCAGCGGCGCGGAGTTGCACCACGCTGGCCACCACGTCGCCACTCACCAGGGTTCCGTTGTCGTCGTTGTCGTCGTTGTCCTCCGGGTTGTGTCCTGGCTCGTATGGCCCCGCTACGAGGCTGGTGGTGCCAGTGCTGCTCAGGAAGCCGTTCAGCGGGCCAGCGAAGTTGCTGGCCGGAATGACCACCACGTAGTCGCCCTGCGGCAGATCAGTGAACTGGTAGATTCCACCCCCACTGGTTGTGTCCGTGGCCACCCAGGCGTCACCGACGCTGTAATTGCCACTGCTATCGCTGTCGCGGTAGAGTTGGACAAGCACATCGTCAATGCCACTCTCGGTGCCATCAACAAGGCCGTTGTTATTCAGATCGTTCCAGACCAGATTGCCCAGGCTGAGCAACTGGTAGATCCCGGCGTCCCAGGTCAGGTCATTCGCGGCACCACTCGCCAAACTGATGGTGCCGGTGCGCCCGGTGGTTGGGTTGGCGTTGCTGTCGGTGGCCGTTGTCCCCGCTCCAGTCGGGCTGAACCCGTACCCGCTCGGCAGGTTGCTAAAGACCACGTAGTAGTCGCCCGGAGCCAGGTTGGTGAAGAGGTAGTTGCCGTTACTATCCGTGGGCTGCGACGTACCCACCGGATCGCCGGTTGTGGCGTTGTAGAGCGT
>NZ_RYFD01000053.1 GCF_004138135.1 Candidatus Oscillochloris fontis | reverse complement strand
GGCATACGTGCATCACCTATTCGTAGAAAAATACAACGATAGGCGATTTTTAAAGTTTATGTACTAGCACAACCCCCAACTCCGCAAACACTACTACTCGCCGCACGCCAGGCCGCGCTTCGTGTGCGTACATCACTTGCTGCTGAGCGGCTTGGTGCTGAAATTGCCGACCTACAAGGATTAGAGACATCTCGGATGGCAGCGGCAACAAAAAAGGAACTCTTTGCGCGCCTGGGTAAAGAGGCATTAGCACAGGAAGGACTCCCAAATGATGTGCGAGTTGATCAACTCGCCGAGTACCTGGGTTTCATCTGGCGGCGAATGTTGCGTTTTTGGTTCCCGAAATCCGATTGGGCTACCAAGCTCATTCTAGAACTACTCAAGCTAGAAGATAGCATTACTCCTGAACGAGCCGAAGCTGGACGTAGCGGCACTCCAACAGGTTGGTTCTATGTAGCAGCACGTTATATTCAGCGCGAATCGCTCACCATTGAAGCGCTTGATGATCGTATGGCAGAACTGGGTACGGAGGTATTGCGCTATCTCGCTACGCACCAATTGACACCACCAAGTAATAGTCGTTTCGAGTCGGCATTCCGCGACTATGTTCGGGCTACAATCACTATTGATGGACAGATGCTTGCATCTGTAACGGGATTGACTGAACGCTTTGCCCGTGAATTGCAACAGTATACTGAGCGTAAAGCCATCAATAAGGTGCAATGCTCACTCTGTTCTTCACCCTACGAGGCGCGCCCCCAAGATAAGAGCGAGGTCTTATTTAAGCCGCAGCAATATAGTAATAAGACCCGCCTTGATACTTCCACAGTGGTACGGGGGATCTGTCCAATTTGTGCCATTGAACTCATGCTACGCCAAGTGCAACAGGGTATGCGTGCTGGCTCCGCACAAGATGAGAAACCCGTTACGCTCTGGCTCTACCCAACCTACTTCTTTACCCCAGAGACAGCCCAGGTCATTCATGATTTCATCAATCAACTACGCGATCTCAATCTACCTGGACTGATCTTTAGCCACTTGGAGCGCCATGGGTTTACGCTTGATGCGTTAGCTACCTATGAGAACTTTGTTGCGCCTGCCGCTGATGCTACGATTGGCACGACATGGACACTCCGTGTTCCTCAATTTGCCGAACGTGATCTCGCATCGCTCTTCTTCTTCACCCTACGCCCCGCAATGAGCAAACCGACAGATACAGACTCTTGGGTTGTACCTGTCTTCTATGCGTTAGCCTTACCACTCTTACTCGATATCAATGTCGTTGCAACGGCTTCGTTTGTGCCACTCTATAGTAGTAGTGCCGAATTTCGCGGTACAACTGTACTTGATGCCCCGCATAGTTTCACCAAATATGTACTCGATGGGGATGAGTTGCGCGTTGACCAAATAGAACCGCAACTCTGGAGATTATTACGTCTCTACCAACTCCATCTAGATGTCTTTGCTGAACCAAAAGACATGCGTTGGGGCATGCTGAACGGAGTGGCCAAAGACGTAGATACCGATCCATTAGCAGTCTTTAGCTACTATGAGCGTAAACAGCGTGCGCCAAAAAAGGAGGAAGCAGCGAAAGGAAAGGGCAAAGCCAAAGCCAAAACTCAGCCCAAAACAGAGGGCGGCGATACCATACCACCTTATGTTGTTGATCGATATATGGCGATCTACCACACACTCAGGAGGGATACTGTGACGAGCTTTATTGCCCGGCTAGTTGATGCTTATGCGGTGTTTTATCACGCTGATTATGCTCATCTGGGGTCGGCGTACACGGTTCTTCGGCCACTTGGTACGGCGATAGATGTAACCAAGAATAGCAACCCCGATAGTGATGAAGAGACTCTCATCCTTCTAATCGCTGGTGCAATTAATGATGAGATGGATCGTGTACGCAACGACTCTGCTACTAGTGGTGGTTTCGATCCAATCTGGATGGATAAGAGTCAAGGTACTGTTCCAGAACGACTCGACATATCACGGCAAGCCATCGCTCATTTTGCACAACAGTTTGTTACGTTGTGCTTCAATGAATACTGCAAGGGTGATCGTGGCGTATTGCGCGAACGCGCTAACCGTATTCGTTCCGCTGCCAATTTCTATTACCTTTCGCAGCCCTACGCTCGTCGTAACCGTACTAATAGTGGATCTGAATCATCTGAGGCGTCAACTACACCAAAGGAGTAAACCTACTATGAGCATCCTAACCGCGCTTGCGAATGATACGACCATCTTCCATTCAGCCTTTCCATTGAAGCCTTCGGGTCGCTATGCTCACTTTATTCTGCTACGTGAGACGGAGTCTTTTCCTCTCTTCCAAACGGATGGTAGTCTCAATGTCATTCGTGTACGAGGAGGGCTTACTGATGTAAATAAAGACCCGATGACCCGGCTCATTCTCTTCAAGCGTAAGCAATCTTCACCTGAGCGACTAGTTGGTCGTGAACTGCTCCGTACCGTAGGGGTGATAAGTGAAGATAAGAAGAACAAGGATCGCTATTGTGAGTACAATAGCGCCGACTTCTGTAAAACATGTCCTGATTGTATCCTCTATGGATACGCCATCGGCAGCGAGGGGGCTGAAAAATCGAAGGTCTTTGTAGATACAGCCTATTCGGTGACACCCTACGAGACATCGCATAAGGCATTCTCATTCAATGCGCTCTTCGAGCACGGAACCATGACGGATCAAGCTACTGGTAAGACACGCAGTAGTTTTGGCGAGCAAGACTATGTGGTTCCACAGGTCTTCTTTCCTAGTATCGTGACACTACGAGATCCAACCTATGCTGGATTCCTCTATATACTAGGTAACCTGTTGCGTACTGAGCGTTATGGTGCGCAAGAGACACGCACAGGACGGGTATACAACCACCTGATAGGGGTCGTATTTAGTAATGGTGAGATTTTCAGTAATCTACGCTTCACCCAGGCCATGTACGATGTCTTACATGAGCAAGGGAAAACGAACGATCTCTTAGAACGTGGTGCTGCGCTCAATGCAGCCATTCAAAGCTACCATACGTTGATAGCGCAGGAGCCAGTTACTCGTGATGTGGCATTTATTGGCCCTGAAGTAACTGAACTACTGAGTGAAGCAACCGCACTCTATAGTGATAGCCAACGTACTCACCAGTTAATGCACATGCTTGATGAGAGTACACGTGCCTATGCAAGTTCGGCCCGTGGAGGCAAATAGGAGCGCGCGATGCACATCTACCGCTGCACGCTCACCATTCAAGAGAGTCTCTATTACGCAACTCGCGAGATGGGGACGCTTTATGAGACTGGGCGCTATCTGCATAATTACGCGCTTTCGTATGCGCTGTTTCAAAACACACGTATCCAGGTACCGTACTTTTGCACAAGTTATCGCCCAACCTATGCGGATGATCTTACACCTCTGGTTGAGGCGGGCATCTACGTTACGCCGGCCCAACCCATGCAGATTGACTATCTTCTCGTGACATGGAAGATAGGACAGGTAAGCTATTACCGTAAATCTGAGCAATTTGGCGGGCGCAACTACCCAGCCAACATTGGCCGCGCCAAAGAGATCGCGCCTGAATCCACCTTCAGTTGCTATGTACTGAGTGCCGAGCCACTGAAGTTGCCGCGCTGGATACGGCTAGGAAAGTGGCACAGTAAGGCCATGGTTGAAGTGGCCGAGGTGACACTTAAAGAGGCTGAGGGCGACTATACCGCTGCTGCGCCGCTCAATCCCTTAGATCTTCCCGGTGGCATCTTACGTGCCTTCGACATCATCTCGATGCCACCGGCCAGCCTAGTTGCTAACGCCCGTTGTAGTGGCCGCTACTATCGGTTAGAACAAGGGCTTGGCTTGCCCTTGGATATGCGCTACACCTTCCCGAAGCCGTGATTGCCGCTGCTTGATGCTGCCCCTTCAGCATCAAGCAGCGCATGGAGCCTCTCCATGTCCGCCTTTCCCGACCTCTACGCCTTTGTGGTTGAACTGCGCCCCCTCGCCAACGGCCCGGCACCACGACCGCAGGGCCAGGGGGCGCAAGCCCTCTTCCTCGATCTTGTACGCCAGGTGGCTCCCGATGTCTCCGAGGCGCTGCATGCCGATGCTCAGAGTAAACCCTATACGGTTGGCATTTTGCCCAGTCGTCGCCGCGATGTCGTACTGCTACGAGTCTCGTTATTGCAAAGCGGCCTCTTCCAGCCCTTTGTTCAGGCATTGCTACGCCAGATGCCCGGCGGTGCATTGCGTTTGGGCCAAGCACGCTTGGCCCTCGGTGATGTGATCGGAACCCCACCCCCCCAAGGGCATCCATGGGCCAGTTTTGATAGTTTTGCCGATCTGCATGCACGGGTAGCCCCTGCCCATACCGTCACCCTAGAATTTGCGAGTGCCACCGCAATTGGTCAGGGGTCGCGGGCGGATGGCCGCCAACGCCTGAACTTGCTGCCCACACCTGAAGCGATCTTCCCGAGCTTGGGGCGGCGCTGGAACGATCTGGCTCCACACGATTTTAGCTTTGATATAGAACAGGTACGCAACGCCAGCCTGGATACCATGGTGAGCCACCATCGGATCGAATCAACCGATATTACGTTAGGCAAGGGGCCACAAAAGGGCTTTGTGGGTATTGTCGCCTACGAACTCCCCGCCGACCCCATGCAAGCCCGCCTCCTCACCACCCTCGCCGATGCGGCCCTCTTTTTGGGCGTAGGCATCAAGACCGCACGCGGGATGGGGCTGTGCCGGAGGATGAGCAATGCAGGATAACAGCATTGACTATATTCCATTGGCGATGATCAATGCTCTCGCCTACTGTCCACGACGGTTTGGCTACGAGTTCATTCAGGCAGAGATGCTACTCAACGAACATGTCGTCGAAGGCACCCTACGGCATCAAGGCGTTGATCTTGGCGGCACCGTCTGGCTCACCGACGCCGTGCAAGAGCGACGGGTCTATGTCTGGAGCGAGCGGCTCAAGATCGCCGGATTCTGTGATCTGGTCGAAGTCCAAGCGGGCCAACACTACCCAGTTGAATACAAAAAAGGCCGACCTGGGCGGTGGAAAAATGATCATGCCCAACTCTGTGCCCAAGCACTCTGTTTAGAAGAACGCACCGGCCAGAGCATCGAGCGCGGCTACATCTTCTACTTCACCACCCGTCGGCGCGAAGAAGTGGTGTTTAGTGCCGCACTACGGGCCGAAGTCGAAGAACTGAGCGCCGAAGCCCACCGGCTCGCCGCACGAGGCACACTGCCAGCACCAACCAGCAACCCAGGCAAATGCCGTGACTGCTCGCTACAACCCCTCTGCTTACCTGAAGAGTTACGTCAACTGGCTGCCGGAAAGCCACGCTGGGAGCAACAACTATGAGCGTCGAAATCCTTGGCGACGGAGTAGAAATACTAATGGCAACCCTCTACCTCACCGAACAATACAGCCTCGTCAAGATCGAAGGCGAAGCCCTACGTGTTCAACCATCCGGCCAACGCACCGGACAAGTGGTGCGCGTACCCCTCAACAAAGTCGAACAAGTCATCATATTTGGCGAAGTCACCTTCACCACACCAGCGCTACATGCACTCCTTGAGCGGCGCATCCCAGTACACTACCTCACCGCACACGGACGATCACGCGGCTCACTCCTCGCCGACTGGGGCAAGAACAGTGGGCTACGCTTAGCCCAATACGCACTCGCTGGAGACAGTGCGCGGAGCTTCGCGGTTGCGCGTCAATGTATCGCAGGCAAACTGCTCAACATGCGCACCCTCGTGCTACGCTACGCCCGCACGCGAGAAGAGGCCAGCATCCTCGAAGAAGCTGGCGAGCAGATCCGGCGCTGCCTGCGAGAACTCGCACGCCTCGAACCACCAACCGACACCAACGACCGCATGCACGGCCTCGGCCCACTCTTAGGGCTAGAAGGCAGTGCCAGTGCCGCCTACTACAACAGCTTCAACCAGATCCTCAAAGGCACATGGAACTTTCCGGGGCGCGTAAAACGTCCTCCCACCGACCCCATCAACGCCCTACTCTCCTTTGGGTACACCGTCCTCACCAACCAAATCGTCTCCATGGTACACAGCATCGGCCTCGATCCAGGGCTAGGCGTCCTACACCAACCGGGCTTCGGCAAACCAGCGTTAGCCCTTGACCTGATTGAAAACTTCCGCGCCATCATCATCGACTCAACCGTCATCACCCTCATCAACACCGGCCAGATCAAAGCCGACGACTTCGCGGAAGATCTGGGCGCATTCCGCATGAACGACACCACCCGGCGCACCTTTCTGGAAAAACTCGAAGGACGGCTCAACGAAGAGATACGCCACCCGCACTTCGGCTACAAAGTCAGTTATCGGCGCAGCATCGAACTACAAGCACGGCTCTTCGCCAAATACGCCCAAGGCGAAATCAGCGACTACCCACCCTTTACAGTACGTTAGAGCGCCATGCCACCAGCATCAGAAGAGACAACCCTCTACATCATCGCCTACGACATCCCAGACGACAAACGACGCACCAAGATCCACCGAACACTCTGTGGTTACGGAGCCTGGACACAATACTCCCTCTTCGAGTGTTGGCTCAACAAGCGCCAAATTCTGGAACTACAAGCCAAACTAGCCAAACACATCATCCCCAATCGTGACAGCATTCGGTTCTACGCACTCTGCGGAAGCTGCCAAAACAAAGTCATCACCATCGGCAGCGACCGCCCGCACGACCCAATCACCGTCATTTTATGACCCAACCGAAGATCGAGCGGCGAAGCACAAGGCAAAACCCCAGGAGTCGCTCGCACTGTAAAACAAGGCTTCCCAATGCGATACAAACTATGGTACACTAGAGGCATGGGTTCAAATTGCAGGCTTGGAAGCAGGACTTCAAGCAGCCGCTCGAAACAGGCGCATTTCATGGCATTCCAACGCGCTTGCGAGCAGCGCGGTTCCAAAAGCCCCAAATCCGCCCGGCGGATTGAAACGATTGGATGCTCCGCCTGACAGCGCTACCCCGAGTTCCAAAAGCCCCAAATCCGCCCGGCGGATTGAAACCGCTCATCTTGTCCCCCTATACGGCTACGTTACGCGTTCCAAAAGCCCCAAATCCGCCCGGCGGATTGAAACGCCTTGACTTTAGTCGCCTGGGTTGCCTGTTCGCGCTGGTTCCAAAAGCCCCAAATCCGCCCGGCGGATTGAAACCGGTGGTCGCAATTGCGCCCACTTGCGCCGCCGTGGTGTTCCAAAAGCCCCAAATCCGCCCGGCGGATTGAAACTGCCAGAAACTCCCGGATCTTCTTCGGGCTACGCCCGGTTCCAAAAGCCCCAAATCCGCCCGGCGGATTGAAACTGCTCCTTCCATGAGGATGCCCTGCCCCAGCAGCCCCGTTCCAAAAGCCCCAAATCCGCCCGGCGGATTGAAACAAATCGCCTGCTGCCGCTGCGCCAATGGCTGCCGCGTTCCAAAAGCCCCAAATCCGCCCGGCGGATTGAAACGATGCACAATAAAAGCCCCGGTACTCGTGGTGAGTACCGGTTCCAAAAGCCCCAAATCCGCCCGGCGGATTGAAACAGATCTATGCCACTGGCACGTATGGATCGAGCGGATGTTCCAAAAGCCCCAAATCCGCCCGGCGGATTGAAACCGGTCAGATCGCTGGCTGCCGCCGCCCCGATGTCTGGTTCCAAAAGCCCCAAATCCGCCCGGCGGATTGAAACCCGTACTGTGCCTGAAGCTGCACGGCTGCGGTACTGAGTTCCAAAAGCCCCAAATCCGCCCGGCGGATTGAAACACGATTGGTATATAGTCAACGTCCACACCACCTATATGTTCCAAAAGCCCCAAATCCGCCCGGCGGATTGAAACGGACGCCCTTGGTGACGAGGGGAAAGAAGAGCTTAGTTCCAAAAGCCCCAAATCCGCCCGGCGGATTGAAACCGGGGTAGCGCTTCAGCACTGCCTTAATCCCGTCGCGTGTTCCAAAAGCCCCAAATCCGCCCGGCGGATTGAAACTGCCCATCAGCGCCGCTACCTGATCCCGTGCCACCTGAGTTCCAAAAGCCCCAAATCCGCCCGGCGGATTGAAACTCTTCGGCGGCGCGGTTGATGCCGAGGATGATCCGAGTTCCAAAAGCCCCAAATCCGCCCGGCGGATTGAAACATTTCGAGTGGCTGCGCAGTGGCGGAAGCGCCGCGTTCCAAAAGCCCCAAATCCGCCCGGCGGATTGAAACTGATGCGCCTCGACATCAACGCAGAGGGGATCACGGGTTCCAAAAGCCCCAAATCCGCCCGGCGGATTGAAACTTCCAACTTTCACAAAGAATGATCGTTCAGGCCATAGGTTCCAAAAGCCCCAAATCCGCCCGGCGGATTGAAACTGCATCAATCGGCGGGGCTGGGTGATGAGGGATTTGTTCCAAAAGCCCCAAATCCGCCCGGCGGATTGAAACGCAAAGGATGGCATTGACCATGACACTCTTCCCCTGGGTTCCAAAAGCCCCAAATCCGCCCGGCGGATTGAAACCGAAGGTTTGCCGGTTCGCCATTGACAATGATGCGCGTTCCAAAAGCCCCAAATCCGCCCGGCGGATTGAAACTAACCCGCGACCTCATTCGCCGCTACGCGATCCCCCGGTTCCAAAAGCCCCAAATCCGCCCGGCGGATTGAAACGATGCCACATCGTGCGTTTGAGCAGTGGCTGCTTGGTTCCAAAAGCCCCAAATCCGCCCGGCGGATTGAAACTCACGCTATTTGATGCAACTCCGCTCGTTGTGGCGACGTTCCAAAAGCCCCAAATCCGCCCGGCGGATTGAAACAAGGCGAGGGCGGTCGAGTCCTTGCCGCCACTGAAGGGTTCCAAAAGCCCCAAATCCGCCCGGCGGATTGAAACACAGGCTTGGGCGTTGCGGACGCTTCGGATTTGGCCAGAGTTCCAAAAGCCCCAAATCCGCCCGGCGGATTGAAACAACGCCGCTTGATCGTCGTCACTCAATGCCTCTATTGTTCCAAAAGCCCCAAATCCGCCCGGCGGATTGAAACAGCATTTGCCTTGCGTGCGACCTCGACAATCCTTCGGTTCCAAAAGCCCCAAATCCGCCCGGCGGATTGAAACGTCACCTCGCACAGATCCGAGACCATCGAGGCAACGAGTTCCAAAAGCCCCAAATCCGCCCGGCGGATTGAAACGGGCAATCTCTGCTCCGGCCCAGTCGCCGCGCTTGAGTTCCAAAAGCCCCAAATCCGCCCGGCGGATTGAAACAAGCCGGTTGCGGCATACTCGAAGATCACCCCCGGCGGTTCCAAAAGCCCCAAATCCGCCCGGCGGATTGAAACCTGTCATTCGTATACACATGCGCCGATGCGGTACGGTTCCAAAAGCCCCAAATCCGCCCGGCGGATTGAAACGCAAAGGATGGCATTGACCATGACACTCTTCCCCTGGGTTCCAAAAGCCCCAAATCCGCCCGGCGGATTGAAACTTTCGTTGCGCGATGGGCTTGACAAATGGGGGTAGATGTTCCAAAAGCCCCAAATCCGCCCGGCGGATTGAAACAGTATGAAGATCTGGTCAACGCCCTACGGCGCAACCGTTCCAAAAGCCCCAAATCCGCCCGGCGGATTGAAACTCTCAGGCAGATGGGCGCGTACAGACGTATCTGATGTGTTCCAAAAGCCCCAAATCCGCCCGGCGGATTGAAACTAGCTGATGGCTCTGGCCGCGCCCGAGATCTCTATGGTTCCAAAAGCCCCAAATCCGCCCGGCGGATTGAAACTCGCCATAGTCGACATTAATGATGCAATCATCGTCCCGTGTTCCAAAAGCCCCAAATCCGCCCGGCGGATTGAAACGTCTATATGGAAGATCTTACTAATCCAGCCCAGAGCGTTCCAAAAGCCCCAAATCCGCCCGGCGGATTGAAACTTTTTAATGACCACCGCTACCGACCTCTCTGTAACCGGTTCCAAAAGCCCCAAATCCGCCCGGCGGATTGAAACCAACGCTCGGTGGAGATCAAACTGATCTCGTTAGAGGTTCCAAAAGCCCCAAATCCGCCCGGCGGATTGAAACCGTCTCGCCACCCTCGCACAGACGACGCAGATGACCGGTTCCAAAAGCCCCAAATCCGCCCGGCGGATTGAAACTAAGGTACCGCTCTTTCAGCGGGGCGGGTACCGAGGTTCCAAAAGCCCCAAATCCGCCCGGCGGATTGAAACCCTCGCGGTCGGCGTGCGCAGTAGGCGCTTGCGACTGAGTTCCAAAAGCCCCAAATCCGCCCGGCGGATTGAAACCCGATGAAACAGCTAGCAATCACCGAGTGGGCCGAGTTCCAAAAGCCCCAAATCCGCCCGGCGGATTGAAACTACACGATACGCCTAATTCGTCAATCGCGTAATTAGCGAGTTCCAAAAGCCCCAAATCCGCCCGGCGGATTGAAACTTTGATCATCAACGCCACATCATTGAGGCGCTGGGCACGGGGTTCCAAAAGCCCCAAATCCGCCCGGCGGATTGAAACATGATCTCTGGACATTCGGCAGCATCTCGTTTCGTCGGTTCCAAAAGCCCCAAATCCGCCCGGCGGATTGAAACGCACGCAGCAGCAGGCCGACGCGCATACCGGCACGGGTTCCAAAAGCCCCAAATCCGCCCGGCGGATTGAAACTTGAACGCGGTAGCCGTATCAGAGCCAAGTACCTCAGTTCCAAAAGCCCCAAATCCGCCCGGCGGATTGAAACTATCCAGAACAAGATCCATGCCGACTCGTGCATTGCTGTTCCAAAAGCCCCAAATCCGCCCGGCGGATTGAAACATTGGCTCTACTGCGATCCAAGCGGCACGGTGCGCAGTTCCAAAAGCCCCAAATCCGCCCGGCGGATTGAAACTCCTATACGATGATCAGATCCTCATCGGCCCCGCTGAGTTCCAAAAGCCCCAAATCCGCCCGGCGGATTGAAACTTCGGCGTCACGAACGAGACCGATTACTATGAGATGTTCCAAAAGCCCCAAATCCGCCCGGCGGATTGAAACTGCCGCCCTAGCGATGTGCTGGGGCGGCGTATAGGGTTCCAAAAGCCCCAAATCCGCCCGGCGGATTGAAACGTTGCGCGATGCGGCCCAACCCTTGATGCCGAGCGCGTTCCAAAAGCCCCAAATCCGCCCGGCGGATTGAAACTAGGTCTGGATTGACGGCCAGACCGATGCAATCAAGTTCCAAAAGCCCCAAATCCGCCCGGCGGATTGAAACCTTTCGTCGTGCTGGCTCTCACCAAGAAACGCCAGGGTTCCAAAAGCCCCAAATCCGCCCGGCGGATTGAAACTAATGCAGACATAGAGCAACGGCAATGAGCCGAAGCAGTTCCAAAAGCCCCAAATCCGCCCGGCGGATTGAAACGTTGAATGCTCTCGACATCGCCGGGGGCTTGCAAAAGTTCCAAAAGCCCCAAATCCGCCCGGCGGATTGAAACACCACCGCATTCGTCCGCTCACCCTGCATCAACCGGTTCCAAAAGCCCCAAATCCGCCCGGCGGATTGAAACTCATTAGCCCAGAGCTACCCAGCGTGCCCCCGGCCTGTTCCAAAAGCCCCAAATCCGCCCGGCGGATTGAAACCGAAATCACCAGCCGCAGTTGGACGGCCACGGGCACGTTCCAAAAGCCCCAAATCCGCCCGGCGGATTGAAACTCATATCCACAAGCTGCTGCCTGATACCCACCAGGTTCCAAAAGCCCCAAATCCGCCCGGCGGATTGAAACTATCTTCCTCATCACGGAGCGATAAAGATCCCGATATGGTTCCAAAAGCCCCAAATCCGCCCGGCGGATTGAAACAGAATTATCAGGGTAGTAAATGCCAGTTCGGAAGAGTTCCAAAAGCCCCAAATCCGCCCGGCGGATTGAAACTAGTTCAGCGCCCCGGTTGGCAGCACCGTCACTGGCGTTCCAAAAGCCCCAAATCCGCCCGGCGGATTGAAACGGTGGCGGCGTGGCGCTCACGAACGTCACCCCAGCGTTCCAAAAGCCCCAAATCCGCCCGGCGGATTGAAACTTAGCGCCAGACGGCGATGTGCGCCACAACAAGGCCGGTTCCAAAAGCCCCAAATCCGCCCGGCGGATTGAAACAACCTGGATCAATGCCACATCGCGCAGGAAGGCATCGTTCCAAAAGCCCCAAATCCGCCCGGCGGATTGAAACCCCAGGAATACTACTTCATCCCCAGCAAGGGGGAGTGGTTCCAAAAGCCCCAAATCCGCCCGGCGGATTGAAACAAACACTGTTAGCCGTAGCAATAGCAGATGAACTAAAGTTCCAAAAGCCCCAAATCCGCCCGGCGGATTGAAACCAGGTTGCGGCTGAGCGCGCCCAGCGCCAGCAGGAAGTTCCAAAAGCCCCAAATCCGCCCGGCGGATTGAAACCTCGTCAGTTCGCCCAGGCTGATCTTCCAGGTGTAGGTTCCAAAAGCCCCAAATCCGCCCGGCGGATTGAAACCGATTGTGACGGCGGCACTGGCGCTCATCCAGGGTGTCGTGTTCCAAAAGCCCCAAATCCGCCCGGCGGATTGAAACTCAAACTGTTCTACGGTCAGGTTGGGCATCTGGTCTTGTTCCAAAAGCCCCAAATCCGCCCGGCGGATTGAAACGCTCTCCTTCAGCGTGGCGGCCATCTCCGCCAAGGCCGGTTCCAAAAGCCCCAAATCCGCCCGGCGGATTGAAACCCTGGATCACAAGGAACTCTGCGGATGACATTGAAGTTCCAAAAGCCCCAAATCCGCCCGGCGGATTGAAACACAAGCCAGAAGATACGATCTCGATGCTGCAAGCCGGTTCCAAAAGCCCCAAATCCGCCCGGCGGATTGAAACTGGCGGAGAGGACGCCTAAATCATCGCGACGGAGAGTTCCAAAAGCCCCAAATCCGCCCGGCGGATTGAAACTGTCTCATTCACCGTCCCCGACGTCGTGCGCAGTTGGTTCCAAAAGCCCCAAATCCGCCCGGCGGATTGAAACGAACTATGGCGTGGAGAGTCGGATAGCTTTAGTCCGGGTTCCAAAAGCCCCAAATCCGCCCGGCGGATTGAAACTGATGATCTTGATGCGTTGACCGGAGGCTTGCAGAAGTTCCAAAAGCCCCAAATCCGCCCGGCGGATTGAAACTGGCAAGTGGCTGGTAGACGGTATTCGCGCCCTGGCGCAGATTGAAGTTCCAAAAGCCCCAAATCCGCCCGGCGGATTGAAACGTGGACACGTTGCCTACCGGGGTGACGTTCGTGAGTGGTTCCAAAAGCCCCAAATCCGCCCGGCGGATTGAAACGGATACACGCCGACCACACACCTTGTCATAGGTATAGAGTTCCAAAAGCCCCAAATCCGCCCGGCGGATTGAAACCGATGCAAAGTGGAGTCAGCCTCTTGACTGCTTCCAAGTTCCAAAAGCCCCAAATCCGCCCGGCGGATTGAAACTCGCTCGATCCTGCCTTTGGCGGGCATTACGTGCGCATGGGTTCCAAAAGCCCCAAATCCGCCCGGCGGATTGAAACCCGAACTCCGAGCAGCATCTACATGAATGAATATATCGTTCCAAAAGCCCCAAATCCGCCCGGCGGATTGAAACGACAAAGAACGACGAAGAAAGCGGAGAATGGTACTCGTTCCAAAAGCCCCAAATCCGCCCGGCGGATTGAAACGGCCAAAATGAACCAACCGGTGTCTTGTGTGTAGCCTAGTTCCAAAAGCCCCAAATCCGCCCGGCGGATTGAAACTACCGTCTAACATACAGCAACGGCGAACACGAGAAGTTCCAAAAGCCCCAAATCCGCCCGGCGGATTGAAACGATGTCTATGCTCTGTCCTTGTTACTGTTTCATTTCCGTTCCAAAAGCCCCAAATCCGCCCGGCGGATTGAAACCTTCATAACTACTCCCCTCTACGCAAAAGACCACGGAAGTTCCAAAAGCCCCAAATCCGCCCGGCGGATTGAAACTCTTCTATTGGCTCTTTTCTGGCGGTTTTTTACAAAGTTCCAAAAGCCCCAAATCCGCCCGGCGGATTGAAACTGGTTTTCGTGCGATTATAGCACGGACTCTCTACGGTTCCAAAAGCCCCAAATCCGCCCGGCGGATTGAAACTGGGCAATCACCCACACAGCTCCAGACGGATAGAGTTCCAAAAGCCCCAAATCCGCCCGGCGGATTGAAACGATGATTATGCCGACTTGCCCTTTTGATTTGTATGGTTCCAAAAGCCCCAAATCCGCCCGGCGGATTGAAACCCCACAACGACGCACTACGGGCACGAGGAAGCCCTGGTTCCAAAAGCCCCAAATCCGCCCGGCGGATTGAAACTGGTGTGATCACGATACTCCCATGGCTTCCTTCTCCCGTTCCAAAAGCCCCAAATCCGCCCGGCGGATTGAAACCGCTGATACCGGCGCACCACACATGGAGGAACTATGGGTTCCAAAAGCCCCAAATCCGCCCGGCGGATTGAAACCGTCTGGTTTTTTTGGGGTACGACTTCCGGCACGTCGTTCCAAAAGCCCCAAATCCGCCCGGCGGATTGAAACTCAGTACCGGGAGAACGTGCCGCATGCCATGCGGCACATCATGTTCCAAAAGCCCCAAATCCGCCCGGCGGATTGAAACCGAAATGAGACCAATTCGGATGCCCCAAGGCCCATGTTCCAAAAGCCCCAAATCCGCCCGGCGGATTGAAACACGAAGGTTTCCGGCTGGACAATCATTCAGCGGCTGTTCCAAAAGCCCCAAATCCGCCCGGCGGATTGAAACTGCGAAGATCGACACTACACCCAGGAGCAACAAGGATGGGTTCCAAAAGCCCCAAATCCGCCCGGCGGATTGAAACGATTCAAATTCAGGATGTACCGTGCGCCGCCTTCTCCGTTCCAAAAGCCCCAAATCCGCCCGGCGGATTGAAACAAGCTGGGCGCAAAGAAAAGCGTGCCACGCTCCCGCGTTCCAAAAGCCCCAAATCCGCCCGGCGGATTGAAACTAAAACTATGACAACTGTTTTGCTTGTTATTTCATCATGTTCCAAAAGCCCCAAATCCGCCCGGCGGATTGAAACTTATTCATGCTTGGGATGATTTGGACATATTGACCTTGTTCCAAAAGCCCCAAATCCGCCCGGCGGATTGAAACAGATGGTGTTGGATGGTGTTGGCTAGATCACTAGCGTTCCAAAAGCCCCAAATCCGCCCGGCGGATTGAAACATGCATTAATCCTATCCATATTGCCCCATCCCGGATGTTCCAAAAGCCCCAAATCCGCCCGGCGGATTGAAACACGCTGGCCGCCCCCTTCCGCGTGTTTGAGCACATCGGTTCCAAAAGCCCCAAATCCGCCCGGCGGATTGAAACTCCGGGTAAGTTGGGGCGGCTAGGGTAGGTATCGCCCGGTTCCAAAAGCCCCAAATCCGCCCGGCGGATTGAAACATCATCGTTTCGATGGGCGCGATCATGACCGTAGCCGTGTTCCAAAAGCCCCAAATCCGCCCGGCGGATTGAAACGGCCTCGGCCACCGGGAGCGGAGTCGGCATCAATCGTTCCAAAAGCCCCAAATCCGCCCGGCGGATTGAAACATTGCCTCCAATCGCTCTACCCCTGACCATATTCAAGGTTCCAAAAGCCCCAAATCCGCCCGGCGGATTGAAACGAGCCATTGCCACGTCGGGGCAAGGCTGCGCTCGGTTCCAAAAGCCCCAAATCCGCCCGGCGGATTGAAACTGTTCAGGAGGCGCTGCACGGCACTCCGCGACGCGTTCCAAAAGCCCCAAATCCGCCCGGCGGATTGAAACATCTCGATCATCTTCTGGAGTTCATCAAAGAGTTGCGGTTCCAAAAGCCCCAAATCCGCCCGGCGGATTGAAACATAGATCAGCCCCGCAAATTCCTCTGGGCTGCGCCGCGTTCCAAAAGCCCCAAATCCGCCCGGCGGATTGAAACAGGGACACCAAGGATTGGTGTGTTTCCTATACCTTCGTTCCAAAAGCCCCAAATCCGCCCGGCGGATTGAAACTAAACCCAAAAGAGATCGGGGAGATCGCCTAGATCGCGTTCCAAAAGCCCCAAATCCGCCCGGCGGATTGAAACCTCATTAATCTCCTTGATGGATTTCTCAATGCCAAAGGTTCCAAAAGCCCCAAATCCGCCCGGCGGATTGAAACGCCGAAGAGCAGCCCTACACCTGGGTCTTGCGGCCCGTTCCAAAAGCCCCAAATCCGCCCGGCGGATTGAAACCGCTCGGCGCGGCTCTTCACCGCCTGGGGCGCGTCCGAGTTCCAAAAGCCCCAAATCCGCCCGGCGGATTGAAACGCCTTCCTGGCTGCGCTCGGCATTGTCGGAAAGCTCGGTTCCAAAAGCCCCAAATCCGCCCGGCGGATTGAAACAAGACACAGAAGAGGGCTGGGGTATCCACAAGGGGTTCCAAAAGCCCCAAATCCGCCCGGCGGATTGAAACTGATCTTGAGGTCGAACAGGCGTTGTCCGAGGCCGGTTCCAAAAGCCCCAAATCCGCCCGGCGGATTGAAACTTCCTCTTGGTGAGGCGGTACCGGCTTCGGATCTTGAGTTCCAAAAGCCCCAAATCCGCCCGGCGGATTGAAACTGGTGCGGGTACCCGTGGGGGTAGTAGTAGTATCCTGTTCCAAAAGCCCCAAATCCGCCCGGCGGATTGAAACGTGTTGCTGCTGAGTGCGTGTAGCCAAAGTGCCCCAGCGGTTCCAAAAGCCCCAAATCCGCCCGGCGGATTGAAACAACTTGGTATGCCGTGGCCAGACGAGCATTATCTCAGTTCCAAAAGCCCCAAATCCGCCCGGCGGATTGAAACAGCGTTTGCCTTAGCGACATTGCTCCACCGGCTGGGTTCCAAAAGCCCCAAATCCGCCCGGCGGATTGAAACCGAGACATGGATCGTCCCCGTGAACGGTGTGTGTGTCAGTTCCAAAAGCCCCAAATCCGCCCGGCGGATTGAAACCTACCTGCCGGCGCTATCGGGGTTGATGGCGACACCATGTTCCAAAAGCCCCAAATCCGCCCGGCGGATTGAAACATTCCCTGTTGCGCCCGAAGGTCGCGCAACAGGGATGTTCCAAAAGCCCCAAATCCGCCCGGCGGATTGAAACAGCGCGGGCAGCGTGGAGGGCTTGCGCGGGCCTGTGGTTCCAAAAGCCCCAAATCCGCCCGGCGGATTGAAACATCTATGAGTAACGCTACGTCGTGCAAATCGCCATTGTTCCAAAAGCCCCAAATCCGCCCGGCGGATTGAAACGAACCCGGATCACCGAGCGGCACCATTGTCTGTCTTTGGTTCCAAAAGCCCCAAATCCGCCCGGCGGATTGAAACTATTGCACGCGGAAAGAATACAGAGGATCGGATTGGTTCCAAAAGCCCCAAATCCGCCCGGCGGATTGAAACGTATCGCTCGCTGACAGACAGGGCAAAAATAAGGAGTTCCAAAAGCCCCAAATCCGCCCGGCGGATTGAAACCATCCTCCTTGGCGGCATCGCGAATGATGGCATCCGTTCCAAAAGCCCCAAATCCGCCCGGCGGATTGAAACTGGCGCGACGGGGCGGCGAGTGAAGTACGAGGAGGTTCCAAAAGCCCCAAATCCGCCCGGCGGATTGAAACGATCCGGGGCGCGTCTATCGCGCTATTCGGCGGCCTAGGTTCCAAAAGCCCCAAATCCGCCCGGCGGATTGAAACTTCCTCGAAGAGCACGGCGCTCTCTGTGGCGCTGCCAGTTCCAAAAGCCCCAAATCCGCCCGGCGGATTGAAACCACGATACTGGACACGATTCCATTCTTCCGCCAAATGGTTCCAAAAGCCCCAAATCCGCCCGGCGGATTGAAACCGTTCGCTGCTATGAATGTTCACCGCCGCCCCCGTTGTTCCAAAAGCCCCAAATCCGCCCGGCGGATTGAAACCCCGGCCTAGCTCATCGGCTGAGATTTCTGTAGGATCTGTTCCAAAAGCCCCAAATCCGCCCGGCGGATTGAAACTGAACCCCGCTCCGAACCCAACGCAGCAAAACCGGTTCCAAAAGCCCCAAATCCGCCCGGCGGATTGAAACCGCTTTTTGACGGCCTGGTGGTGAGCTACACAGACGGTTCCAAAAGCCCCAAATCCGCCCGGCGGATTGAAACTGTGGAGAGGGCAATCCCCTTCAGTGATCTGCTCCCGTTCCAAAAGCCCCAAATCCGCCCGGCGGATTGAAACACACTGGCCATGAAGCTGGCCTGGTGGCTGTTGCCATAGGAGTTCCAAAAGCCCCAAATCCGCCCGGCGGATTGAAACGTGTGGCGCAAGCGGCGCGAGGCCACGCCCAGGCGCGGTTCCAAAAGCCCCAAATCCGCCCGGCGGATTGAAACACACCCTTCCCCACGCTGCCGCTGGCGCTGCCAACGAGTTCCAAAAGCCCCAAATCCGCCCGGCGGATTGAAACAAAATCCTCAGTACTGAGGATGTCACGAACAACCGTTCCAAAAGCCCCAAATCCGCCCGGCGGATTGAAACCGTCCCTGTACCCGGCCCGTCTATGGTCAGATATCCGTTCCAAAAGCCCCAAATCCGCCCGGCGGATTGAAACCGCCCTTGAAATTCACCGACCAAGCGTGGTACTGCGTTCCAAAAGCCCCAAATCCGCCCGGCGGATTGAAACACAGAGACGGCGGGGAGCTTGGCAGCCTTCGCAGCGGGTTCCAAAAGCCCCAAATCCGCCCGGCGGATTGAAACGAGTGCGCGACAGGCCATGGCGCTGAAGCCCCTGAGTTCCAAAAGCCCCAAATCCGCCCGGCGGATTGAAACCATCGCAGGCCCACGCCGTAGCGTGAGCCCCTGCGGTTCCAAAAGCCCCAAA
The DNA here is from genome assembly GCF_004138135.1 of Candidatus Oscillochloris fontis. Classification (GTDB taxonomy): domain Bacteria; phylum Chloroflexota; class Chloroflexia; order Chloroflexales; family Chloroflexaceae; genus Oscillochloris; species Oscillochloris fontis. The sequence continues at coordinate 5,224 of NZ_RYFD01000053.1, read as the reverse complement.
TCCGCCCGGCGGATTGAAACGATCTCAAGGGCGGCATGGAATTGGCCTACTACGAAGAGTTCCAAAAGCCCCAAATCCGCCCGGCGGATTGAAACTCAATTTTGATCACCTACTCCGCTGGAATCACCGCGTTGTTCCAAAAGCCCCAAATCCGCCCGGCGGATTGAAACATACTGGATATCTTCGTATGGGCGGCACTGATAGCGTTCCAAAAGCCCCAAATCCGCCCGGCGGATTGAAACGATAAAAATCAACTATTCTCCCCCTTGGCTATGTGCCAGGGGTTCCAAAAGCCCCAAATCCGCCCGGCGGATTGAAACCCAGTCTCGGTCTATCGTATCAATCGCTTCGATCAGCGTTCCAAAAGCCCCAAATCCGCCCGGCGGATTGAAACATTGTCGGCAAGGGCAACCGCCCGCGCTGGCTCTTCTGGTTCCAAAAGCCCCAAATCCGCCCGGCGGATTGAAACATAACAACCTCCTATCTAAATTTGAAGAGATGATACGAGTTCCAAAAGCCCCAAATCCGCCCGGCGGATTGAAACGATCAGGCAGAAGATTATGCCTTTGTTGGCGTGGGCGTTCCAAAAGCCCCAAATCCGCCCGGCGGATTGAAACTGGATAACCAGCACGTCACCCCCATTGATATTGCGTTCCAAAAGCCCCAAATCCGCCCGGCGGATTGAAACATGTTGCCCCCGGCGATCCCATCCGCCCGAAAAGTTCCAAAAGCCCCAAATCCGCCCGGCGGATTGAAACTGTAGCGCAGCAAACTTCTGACTGAGGTTGGTTTGGTTCCAAAAGCCCCAAATCCGCCCGGCGGATTGAAACGCTTGCATAGTTCGTCGTTACCCTTGCTAGAAATGGTGTTCCAAAAGCCCCAAATCCGCCCGGCGGATTGAAACACGGGCAGCAGCCCAAGCGAAGTGGCGAAGCGACTACCCGGGTTCCAAAAGCCCCAAATCCGCCCGGCGGATTGAAACTTTATCCCTTCCTATAATCCATTAATCCATATTGCCCCAGTTCCAAAAGCCCCAAATCCGCCCGGCGGATTGAAACTTCGTATTTCGCCTTGGGCGGGCGAACGGCTACCAGAGGTTCCAAAAGCCCCAAATCCGCCCGGCGGATTGAAACACGCCCTTTCCCACGCTGCCGCTGGCGCTGCCTACGATGTTCCAAAAGCCCCAAATCCGCCCGGCGGATTGAAACTGCAAGCAAAGGCACGACGCCCAAAGGCATCTTGCAGTTCCAAAAGCCCCAAATCCGCCCGGCGGATTGAAACTAATCACGCCCAGATCGGGGACGTGTTTCGGCTCAAGTTCCAAAAGCCCCAAATCCGCCCGGCGGATTGAAACATCGCGAAGTACTGAGGGTTACTCAAATGGAGAAGTCTTGAGTTCCAAAAGCCCCAAATCCGCCCGGCGGATTGAAACTCCATCGCCCCATTCTCGGCAAAGCGGATCGCCGCGCCGTTCCAAAAGCCCCAAATCCGCCCGGCGGATTGAAACATCACTGAACGGCTGCGCGAGGTCTACCACCACCTCAAGTTCCAAAAGCCCCAAATCCGCCCGGCGGATTGAAACTGAGTCCCGTGGCCGGGAGCAACCCGGCGTTGTGTAGCGTTCCAAAAGCCCCAAATCCGCCCGGCGGATTGAAACTGTTGGGACATACTTGGGGCCAAATGCACGGTATGCAGTTCCAAAAGCCCCAAATCCGCCCGGCGGATTGAAACCCTGGAATGCCACAAACATTAAATAATAAGAAGGTGATGTTCCAAAAGCCCCAAATCCGCCCGGCGGATTGAAACGTTTGCTCATGTTTGCTCTGTTTGCTCAAAAATGGGTTCCAAAAGCCCCAAATCCGCCCGGCGGATTGAAACATGCTGAGTCAGTCCGAGCTTTCCGACAATGCCGAGTTCCAAAAGCCCCAAATCCGCCCGGCGGATTGAAACCTGCAAGAGCACGGTCCGCTCACCCCGCAGCGGATTGCGTTCCAAAAGCCCCAAATCCGCCCGGCGGATTGAAACATAGCCGCGATATGCTACCTTTAATTCTTCGAGATGTTCCAAAAGCCCCAAATCCGCCCGGCGGATTGAAACTGGCAGGGACCCAGCCATCAGATCGCCGGGGCGCTGAGTTCCAAAAGCCCCAAATCCGCCCGGCGGATTGAAACTTCCAGCCACGTCTCAAAACCGGCACCAATGCGCGGGTTCCAAAAGCCCCAAATCCGCCCGGCGGATTGAAACATCTTCTTGCTCTGGGAGACCGGTGCGCGGGCATCGGGTGTTCCAAAAGCCCCAAATCCGCCCGGCGGATTGAAACACACGAAAAAGACGATCAGCAGAATAGGCACGGCTATGAGTTCCAAAAGCCCCAAATCCGCCCGGCGGATTGAAACCGTTGATGTACTGCTCAACCGCCCCCAAGTAGTTGCGTTCCAAAAGCCCCAAATCCGCCCGGCGGATTGAAACTCTGTTTGCCCTTCAGCGCCGTCAGACAGCGTTTGAGTTCCAAAAGCCCCAAATCCGCCCGGCGGATTGAAACCGCTGCTACCATTGGATGCCGGGTCTCTCCCCGGCAGTTCCAAAAGCCCCAAATCCGCCCGGCGGATTGAAACCACCAATGACATCTACACCCGCCGTGAGCCGGGGGCGGCGTTCCAAAAGCCCCAAATCCGCCCGGCGGATTGAAACGTGAAGTATGGGTTTGCCCCAAGAACCATATACCAGTGGGTTCCAAAAGCCCCAAATCCGCCCGGCGGATTGAAACGCCGTCTTTGGTCTCTTCAGGGAAAACACGCACGAGGGTTCCAAAAGCCCCAAATCCGCCCGGCGGATTGAAACCCTCAATCAGCGCCGTTCGCTCCGGAGTCAGTGCGCGTGTTCCAAAAGCCCCAAATCCGCCCGGCGGATTGAAACTGGTCTCGCATAGGTCCTCTTCTTGCGGCTCTGGCCGTTCCAAAAGCCCCAAATCCGCCCGGCGGATTGAAACTGGCTATTACCGAGAGGGGGGGAAGTTGAAGAAGTTCCAAAAGCCCCAAATCCGCCCGGCGGATTGAAACCGACACCTCGCTGATGGGGACGATACTGAGGTGGCGGGTTCCAAAAGCCCCAAATCCGCCCGGCGGATTGAAACCAGAAAACACACCGATCCTCGGTGGCCCTTACCATAGGTTCCAAAAGCCCCAAATCCGCCCGGCGGATTGAAACAACATACCACAGCGCATCAAGTCTACAATGCAGTGATTAGTTCCAAAAGCCCCAAATCCGCCCGGCGGATTGAAACCTTAATCACGGCTGACTCCTTTGGCCTTTGCTACATGTTCCAAAAGCCCCAAATCCGCCCGGCGGATTGAAACCTCTTGTCCTTCTAGAGTCGTGTTCACGGAGTTCTTCGTTCCAAAAGCCCCAAATCCGCCCGGCGGATTGAAACTGGCCCAACCAGATCGCCCGCAAAATCCCGCCATTGGTTCCAAAAGCCCCAAATCCGCCCGGCGGATTGAAACGAGCAACCCATCCCGCGCCCCCGCAAAACGGCCTCAAGTTCCAAAAGCCCCAAATCCGCCCGGCGGATTGAAACACTTGCCACCTGAAACATCCAGACGCCGCTTAATCTGTTCCAAAAGCCCCAAATCCGCCCGGCGGATTGAAACCATAACACCTTATGATATGTCGTATTCGTGATCCCGTGTTCCAAAAGCCCCAAATCCGCCCGGCGGATTGAAACAGCGCCTGAAGTAGTTGCACGATCTCGCCCACCTGGTTCCAAAAGCCCCAAATCCGCCCGGCGGATTGAAACCCGGGGCTTTTGACGTGCAGACTACTAGACGGGCCTAGTTCCAAAAGCCCCAAATCCGCCCGGCGGATTGAAACTACTGAGCGCCTTACGTTTCGCCCGGAGTGCGTAAGTTCCAAAAGCCCCAAATCCGCCCGGCGGATTGAAACATCAAGCTCAAGCGCCTGTCGTTGACGTTCGGCGTCGTTCCAAAAGCCCCAAATCCGCCCGGCGGATTGAAACCGGATCACCAGCGACGGTGTCACCTACTACCTTGTCAGTTCCAAAAGCCCCAAATCCGCCCGGCGGATTGAAACGACATTGCCGCGCCTTCAGACTATGATCAGAATCGCGTTCCAAAAGCCCCAAATCCGCCCGGCGGATTGAAACAACGCGGGTCGCTGCATCTCGTGGAGCATCAGCCGCGTTCCAAAAGCCCCAAATCCGCCCGGCGGATTGAAACTACCGCCGCATCACCGAGTGCATCACCGAATTGGTGGTTCCAAAAGCCCCAAATCCGCCCGGCGGATTGAAACCCGAAGACTAATGCTCATCCTCGTCAGTCATCATCAGGTTCCAAAAGCCCCAAATCCGCCCGGCGGATTGAAACCTCTACGCCACGCCGGGGTTCCTGGAGCACCCCTACTGTTCCAAAAGCCCCAAATCCGCCCGGCGGATTGAAACGCGTCGGATGCCCAAGCCGCTGCGGAGGCAACGGCGGTTCCAAAAGCCCCAAATCCGCCCGGCGGATTGAAACCGCCAAGGGCTTCTGCGACCGCCGTATCGCGCGTACTGTTCCAAAAGCCCCAAATCCGCCCGGCGGATTGAAACCAAGTGCTGCGCCACATCCGCGAAGAGCACCTGCCAGGTTCCAAAAGCCCCAAATCCGCCCGGCGGATTGAAACTCTCCTCAATTGTCATCCTCGTGAGCGTCACAGAAAGTTCCAAAAGCCCCAAATCCGCCCGGCGGATTGAAACCCTTCATTGACCAATTCAAACTCAGGATACCAGTCAGTTCCAAAAGCCCCAAATCCGCCCGGCGGATTGAAACGCATCACATACCACGCCACGCTGAGCACGATAGGTTCCAAAAGCCCCAAATCCGCCCGGCGGATTGAAACGGGCATAGCACTCTTTAGGAAGAGCGGAAAAATCCAGTTCCAAAAGCCCCAAATCCGCCCGGCGGATTGAAACAGGCGGCGCGATTGCGTTCACGCCGCAACGTAGCGAGTTCCAAAAGCCCCAAATCCGCCCGGCGGATTGAAACACCACCTACCATGTCAATCCAGACGGCCAACCCATGTTCCAAAAGCCCCAAATCCGCCCGGCGGATTGAAACATGCACCGGTGTAGGCACGCGGTAACGTCCCGCGCCGTTCCAAAAGCCCCAAATCCGCCCGGCGGATTGAAACGGCTACGCGGGCTGCGCTCCCTCGCGCTCGATCCGCTGTT
>NZ_RYFD01000006.1:30991-120789 GCF_004138135.1 Candidatus Oscillochloris fontis | reverse complement strand
CCCGTTGCGGGCGTTCAAGGTGAGCGGGTGGGTAGTGCTATGTCGCAAAAAGACCTGGAAACTTAATTTACGGACTACTACCCGAAATAGTAAATATCTGACGCATGTTGGCCCGCCGATTTCGGATTCGTTGCCATCCCGCACTCCCGCGCTCGGTCTGCTCCAGAATAATTTGCTGTAGCCGACAGGTTCCGAATGGTGCCAACGCTTGCCCTCCGCTCTGGCAGAGATGGTGATAGTCGGTTTCAATCGCTTCCCAGACATGCTCTGCGCTGATCTCAAACCCGGCCAACTGTTCAATATCCAGCCGGTAGGTCGGGTTGGTGTGCTGCTCCCGAAACGCAGTGATCAACCGTGCTGAAACGCTATTCAGGTGGCCACGCCGCAGGTCGTCAATCCAGTCCGAGGCGTCATCCGCGATCTGGCGTGCCGCTGTCAGGCAGCGTAGTGCCGTATTGATCGGTGTGTAACGCGGATCACTCTGGTTCGATCCATGGAACTGGAGTTGGGCCTCAAGGCTAAAGCTGAATGGAGCAGCCCGCTGCATCAATAGATTCGGGGTCCATATCGCTAGCTGCTCGCTGCTCAACTCGGCCAATGATTCGCCCCGTGTTGCGACCTCCTGGGCATATGCGTCGGCTGTTTCCAGCGCTTGGGCCATCAAGACATCCCACGCCGCTGTTCCCGCTAACCCTAGGTTCCGGTAGGTTTCGAGGCTCTCTAGGAGCGCTTGTTGTGTACACGGGAGCGCATGGGTTGGTACACTACCATCGAGTATCCCGTCAAAAAGCCCCGCGTACCATGCCAACCAGAGGTTGGCACTGCCTAGCTCTTCGCGTTGTACTTCGTCAAGCGGGATCAGATCATGTAGCCACGTTGGAAGTAGTGCTGCCCAGTGGCTAAACTCTGCCGCTAGAAATGCTCCCAGTAGTGGGCGACATGCCGCCGCTAGTGCCACCGGGTACTGTGCAACCCGTTGCTCAAGGATCTGGCAGATGCGCCGGTATCTGGTTTGTTCGGATTCACGCAGATCCATAGGTGTTGGCTTGCCTGATATTGTACCGTTTTTATTTTACCATATTTTAACAAATGTGCGTAGGGGCGAAGCATCGCCTACCAATATAGTCTGTGTTCCCCAGGCCGCATGGTGGGCGATGCGCCGCCCCTACTCCTCGCGCCCCCGTATGCGTGCCGCCGCTTGCCGCCGCGCCTCAGCTAAACGTTCTCGTGCCCGATCCTCTTCAGGTTCCTCACGCTTCATCCCCCGCTTGCTCCGTACCAAGCGTCGTACTCCGATGTCTACCGGTAGTAACACTAACGCCAGTATCATCAATTCTTGTCCCAGCTCATGGGCCGCAGTGACGCCACTCTCGACCCGGTCAAATGCCGCTGCTGGGTCGCTGATCGCTTCGCCTCCGGTGCGTGCGGCTAATCCTTCTAGCAACGCTAGGTTGCCCTGCCCAGCGCGGTACTCGGCGGCGTAGGGTACCACCAACCCCAAGGTCTCGCGCATCACCACCTGGTTCGCCTGGGTGACCGCGATCTGCACGAGGTAGGTGCCGGGTGGCGGGCTGACCAAGCGGGTCTGGTAGGTGTACGGGCCGACCTGGTTGAGTGTGAGGCTACTCTGCGTGCCCGCATGGTCAATCAGCGTCGCAGTGACGCCCAGATTGCTCACGCTCATTCCACTGCTATCCAGCCGTAGTGTGGTCTCCCCGCCTGCTACGAGCACCTCGCTGCGGATCATCTCGCTGCTCTGGTTGGGGAGGATCTCCCCCACCATCTGGGCCGCAAAGCGCGGGAACTCGCTCCATGTGATCCAGTCTTTGGCCCAGCGCCCACTGGTGTCACTCAGCCATGCCGCGCTCTGCCCTAATCCATACTGCCAGATCGCCAATACTGGTTGCTGCTCGTCACTCATCAGTACCAGCCGCGCCGTCGCTTTGAGGCTGCTGCCGTGCATCCCATACAGTGCTGGCACGCTGCTGATCCCGGCCATGATCGGGCTGCTTTCGGTGGCAATCGGAACAAACCGCCGCTCCACAATGCCATCCCCAACCACCATGATCGTCTCATCAACTAGAATCTGTGGGACGGCCTGCATCGCTTCGGCGACGTAGTAGCGCCCACCGCCTATGGTTGCCAGTTGCTGTAACTCCTCCGCCGTGTCGCTGCCGGCGGCCACCACACTCAGGGTGATCCCTTGGCTACGCATCGCTTCAACGAGCGCAATCTGGTCGTTGCCCTCGCCCCAGCCATCGGTAAGCAGGATCATGTGTTTGATCTTGGTCTCTACGCCTGCCAGCATCCGCTGCCCTTCGCTCAACCCAGCCCCAATATTCGTGCCACCATCCGCCGCTACCCCTACGATGGCCCGTAAGACCTCCTCCTCCGTTACTCCTTGGGTGATCGGCAGGGTCGGAAAGGCTTGGCTGTCAAAGGTGATGATGCCTACATGATCGTCGCTGCGCAGCAGCGCAATCGCCTGCATCAGTGCCTCTTTGGCAATGTCCAACTTGCGCACACTCCCCGCCGCTTCCTCCATACTGCCCGATTTATCAATCACAAAGACGAGCGCCAGATCCGGGTGTTCTTCGCGGTCGCGCACGTCCATAAAGACCGGCAAGGCCGCCTCTACCGGCGTATCGCGGTAGCCACCAACCCCAAAGCTCTGGTCGCCGCCAATCATCAACAGCCCGCGCCCAAGATCACGCACATAGATCTCTAGCGCCGCCATGACCCCATCTGGTAAGGCGTGTGCCGGGGTGTTGAGCAGAATGACCGCAGCATACTCGCTCAGCCCGTTGAGGTCGCTGGGCATCGCGGCTGGCGCACGAACCTCGGTGACAAGGTTAGTGGCGGCGAGGGCGTCGGCCAGTGCTCGCGCCTCATCGGCTTGCGCCGCCACGATCAATACCTGGGGCGGCCCATGGCCATGGATGAGCGCGGCGACTTCGTTATTCTGCACCCGCCCATCCGCTTCCCCCTGCACCTGCACCCGTAAGCGTTGGAAGCCGCTCGCGGTTACGCGCACCTCAAACGGCACAATCGTACTTCCTGGTTCGAGATCAATGATCTCGTCAACCAGAACGCCCTGCTCACCGATCAGCCGCACATAGGCGCGTTGGGCCACGCTACTCTCGATCCTCGCCGTGATGTGCGCAATCTGCCCCACCCGTACTTGGCTGGGCAGCGCCACCTCCGCGATCAGGAGCTCGGCATCCCCACTGGGCAGGCTCAGATCCACAAACGAGATCGGGATGTTGCGGGCCAGCGCGAAGCTCGCCGCCTCTTGAGCCACCCCGCTATTCTCTGCACCATCGGAGAGCAGCACCAGCCGCTTCTCACTCTCGGCGGGGAAGAGCGCCACCCCCAACCGGATGGCCGCAGCAATATCGGTCTGGCTCACGTCTGGCACCGCATTGATCCGGCCCAACTGGCGCGTCATACTCGGTAATCGCTCCACCAGTGGCGCAGCCCCAAACACCACAATCGCCGCTTGATCCCCCTCCGGCATCGCTACCAGCGCGGCTTGGATGAAGCTCTCGGCCTGGGCGCGTACTGTCGGCGAGAGCGAATCACTCCCATCCAGCAGAAAGACCGTGGTCAGGTGGCGTACCGGCAATACCACCTGCACCCCCGCCAACGCCAGTACCAGTGCCAATCCGATCAGGCTGCGCAACCCTAGGCTCATCCAGAAGCGCCTGGTACGCAGGTGGCGCGGAGTGAGCAGCGCGAGACCCCAGATGCCGCCGATCAGCCCCAGGAGCCACAACATCTCTGGGTAGATGAACGCGAGGTGGGGCATAGTTGGAACTCCTTTGGTGGGAGGGCAGAACGTAGCCCCATGTGCAGCCGCAGCGGGGGCTTCGGGGGCCGCAGTCCCCCGAAAAAACCTTGCTTGTTGGGGTGTGTTTTGGCGGCGAAGCCGCCAAAACACACCCCAACAAGCTCTTTTCTGGGCGCAGCCCAGTAGATTTTTACGGCAGCCGCCGTCTAGGCGCTCCTTAATTGTACCCAATTATGCTACAATCAATCCATGCAACAGCGAATCCTCATCATTGAAGACGAGTTAGAGATCGCCAACTACCTGCGCCGTGGGCTGATCCTAGAGGGCTTCCAAGTCTCGGTCGCTTACGATGGCCCCCAGGGCTTGGAGTTTGCTCGCGAGGCACCCCACGATCTGGTGGTGCTCGATCTGATGCTCCCCGGTATTGATGGGGTTGAGGTCGCACGCCGCCTGCGGGCGGCCTCCGATGTGCCAATCATCATCCTCACTGCCCGCGATAGCATCCCCGACCGTGTGACGGGCCTGGAGGCAGGTGCCGATGACTACCTCGTCAAGCCCTTCGCCTTTGCTGAATTGTTGGCGCGCATCCGCGTCCAGTTGCGCCGCCGCCAGTCGGCCCAGCAATCCGATATCCTGCGTTTTGCGAATCTCACCCTCGATACGGCTGCGCGTGAACTGCGGATTGGGGATCGCCGTATTGATCTCACCGCCAAAGAATATGATCTCCTCGATCTCTTTATGCGCCACCCCAACCAAGTCCTCACCCGCGAGGTGATCTATGATCGCGTCTGGGGCTATGATTTTGGCGGTGAAAGCAATATTATCGAGGTCTATGTGCGCTACTTGCGCCAAAAACTTGAAGCCGCTGGTAGTGCGCGGGTCATTCAAACGGTGCGTGGTGCAGGCTATATTCTGCGCGAAGACTGAACTAGTTCAGATTGGTACAAAAATGGCCTTTAGGCCAAAAAAATGGTTTTAGTGCATTAGCACGCCAAATATTTGCCCTGTAGATCCCTTGCGTTTTGATTTTTGTCGGCGTATAATGGTATCCACAGTTCACGGATCACCCGTTCGCCGCACGTTGGTTCCTCGCCTGCCGCTGTGCTGTAAGGGACGCGCATGGAAGAACGCAAGGGCATCACTACTGGCTCCGACACGCAATACGCATCCGAGCCACGTGACAATGGCATGGATGAAGAGGATCTCGCTCTGATGGAGCAGTTCCTCAATGATCCTGCCCACGATTATCGCAATCTCAAGTATGGTGATACGGTTGATGGCACCGTTATGCGTATTGACAAGGACGAGATCCTTGTTGATATTGGAGCCAAAGCCGAAGGTATTGTCCCATCCCGCGAGATGCAATCGCTACCTGCCGAAGATCGCGCTGCACTGCGCATCGGCAGTGAGTTGCTGGTCTTCATCGTCCAGTCTGAAGATAAAGAAGGACGGGCGATTCTCTCGGTGGATAAAGCCCGCCAAGAGAAGAGTTGGCGCATGCTCCAAACGGCCTTTGAGCAGGGCGATGTGATCACCGCACGGGTGGTGAACTACAACAAGGGTGGCCTGCTGGTCAACCTTGATGGGGTGCGTGGCTTTGTGCCCGCCTCACAAGTCAATGGCATCAGTCGTGGCCCTGAGACCCAGAAGCAGTCCGATATGGCTCGCATGGTCAATACCGATCTGCAACTCAAGGTTATCGAAATTAATCGCAACCGCAACCGCCTGATCCTCTCCGAACGTCAGGCAGTGCAAGAGGCTCGTGAGACGAAGAAGGACGAACTGCTCTCCCGGCTCAAAGAGGGCGATGTGCGTACTGGTACGGTCAGTTCCGTCTGCGACTTCGGTGCCTTTGTTGATATCGGCGGGGCTGATGGCCTCGTCCATCTCTCTGAGATCTCCTGGAGCCGGGTTAAACATCCTTCTGAAGTGCTGCATTCCGGCGATAAGGTGCAGGTCTCGATCCTCAGTGTTGATCATGACCGCAAGCGGATCGCGCTCTCGATTAAGCGCACCCAGAGCGAACCCTGGACACGGGCCGGTGAGCGTTATCAGCTTGGCCAGATCGTTGAGGGTACGATCACGCAACTCGCCTCGTTTGGTGCGTTTGCGCGCATTGAGGATGGGATCGAAGGGCTTATCCATATCTCTGAGATGGGTGATGAGCGTATCCAGCACCCCAAAGAGGTGATCGCAGAGGGCGATACGATCCAGGCACGAATTATTCGCATTGATCCTGCCCGTAAACGCATGGGCCTTAGCCTGCGCCTCAACCGCGAACCCGATGAGCCGGTTGAGGATGTGGACGAGGAACCTGAGAACGCCTAGTTGAGCCCCCCCGCCGCTTCAGGTGGCGGGGTTGCTGCGGAGAATATCATGTCTGACCTCTATAGTAAGTTCACCAAGCGGGCCAAGCAGGTGCTTCAGCTCGCAACCGAGGAGGCGCGCAGTTTTAACCATCCCTATATTGGTACCGAGCATATTCTGCTCGGTCTGATCCGCGAGAGCGAAGGGATTGCCGCTCGGGTGCTCGATGACCTCGGCGTGAAGTTGGCTCAGGCGCGCAGTGCGGTTGAGTTTATTGTGGGGGTGGGTGAAGGCGCGACGGTTAATGATCAGGAGTTGACCGCCCGTGCCCAAAAGGTGATTAAATACGCGATTGAGGAGGCAAATCGCCTCAATCATCACTATATCGGCACCGAACATCTCTTGTTGGGCCTCGTGCGTAATGGCGAGGGTGTCGCTACCGGTGTCCTCGATATTATGGGTGTCTCGTTGGAGCAGGTGCGCAACCAGGTGATGCGCGTGCTGCGCCACGGTACCGCCGGAACTACCGAGCAGCGTGGCAGCGCCGCGCAGCCCGCTGCCCAGCGCCAGTCCAAGACGCCCTACCTCGATGCGCTCGGCACCGATCTCACCGATATGGCCGAGGCCGGGCGCCTCGATCCGATCATCGGGCGCCAGCACGAGATTGAGCGCGTCATCCAGATTCTCTCGCGCCGTACCAAGAATAATCCCGCTCTCATTGGTGAGCCGGGGGTTGGTAAAACGGCGATTGTCGAGGGTCTTGCCCAGCGTATCATCCAGGGCGATGTTCCTGATAGTATCAAGGGCAAGCGCGTCGTGACGCTCGATATGGGCGCACTCGTCGCTGGTACCAAGTATCGCGGTCAGTTTGAGGAGCGCCTCAAGCGGGTGATTGATGAGATCAAAGAGACCCGCTGTATTCTTTTTATTGATGAGTTCCATACGATTATCGGTGCCGGTGGGGCCGAAGGCACGCTCGATGCAGCCAATATCCTGAAGCCCGCGCTCTCACGCGGCGAACTCCAGACGATTGGTGCGACGACGCTTGATGAGTACCGCAAGTATATTGAGCGTGATGCCGCCCTCGAACGCCGCTTCCAGCCGGTGATGGTGGATGAACCCTCTCTGGAGGATACCGTTCTTATACTGCGCGGCATCAAGTCACGCTATGAGGATTTCCACCAACTCCAGATCTCCGATGAGGCGATCAAGGCTGCTGCCGCCCTCTCGGCGCGCTATGTGCCCGACCGCCAGTTGCCCGATAAGGCGATAGACCTGATTGATGAGGCTGCTTCCCGCGTGCGGATGTATCGCTCTGCCACGCCGCCCCAACTGCGCGATGCACTGCGGGGCCTTGAGGCACTGCGCAAGGAGCGTGAGGCCGCTGTTGAGGATAAACAGTACGATCTCGCCTCCGATATGCGCGAACGTGAAGATCGCATGCTCGCCCGCATTGCTGATATCGAGCGCCAAATCGGTGAGGCCGGTGGTGAGCGCACGGTTGAACGCCCCTATGTCACCGAAGAAGATATTGCCGAAGTGGTGGGTATGTGGACGGGTATTCCTGTCACGCGCCTCAAGGGCGATGAGACGATCCGCCTCATGCAGATGGAGAACTTCCTCCATGGCCGTGTGATTGGCCAGCAAGAGGCGATTGTTACTATCTCCAAGGCTGTTCGGCGCGCTCGTGCGGGGCTTAAAGATCCCAAGCGCCCCATCGGTAGCTTCATCTTCCTTGGCCCTACCGGCGTCGGCAAAACCGAACTGGCCAAGACGCTGGCTGAGTTCATGTTTGGGGCCGAAGAGTCGCTGATCAAGATTGATATGTCCGAGTTCCAGGAGCGCCATACCACCTCGCGCTTGGTCGGCTCCCCTCCGGGGTATGTCGGTTATGGCGAGGGGGGCCAGCTCACCGACGCGGTGCGCCGTAAGCCCTATAGTGTCGTGCTCTTCGATGAGATCGAGAAGGCGCATCCCGATGCCTTCAACCTGTTGCTCCAGGTGCTTGAGGATGGCCACCTGACCGATGGCAAGGGCCGTAAGGTGGATTTCCGCAACACGATCATCATCATGACCAGCAATGTTGGCACTGAGCATATCCGCCGTGCCTCGCGCATCGGCTTCGGTGGCCCGGCCAACGATATTGACCAGAACGATATGCGGCGTAAGGTTGATGATGCCCTCAAGACCCTCTTCCGGCCTGAGTTCCTCAACCGTATTGATGCGACGATCATCTTCCACCCGCTCACGACCGAAGAGATCCACCAGATTACTGGGATCATGCTCAAGCGCGTGCAGCGGCAACTCGAAGATCACCAGATCACGATTGATGTGCGCCGCGATGCCCTTGATCTGTTGGCCAAGCGTGGCTATGATCCCGCCTTCGGCGCTCGCCCGCTGCGCCGCATCATCACCAACCTGATCGAAGATCCGCTCGCCGAGGGTCTGCTCTCCGGGCGCTTCGTGAATGGCGATGCGGTGATTATTGATACCGAGGAGGATCTGCTACGCCTGCGCCCCCAGCGCCAGATTGATGCTGAGGCGGCAGGTTCGGCAGAACCTGAAGATGCCGAGAGTCCGGCCCTGGCGTAATGGGCTTGGCTGTGTAATCGTACAGCGGTTATGAGAAGCGAGACTTCTTGAACCTCTGTACGATTATTTATTCTACACGGGTGTTATGAATGCTCATTCATCTCTCGCAAAGCGATCAGCAACAACCCTCCTTGCCGTCAATCACGGTCTTGATCTGCACGCGTGATCGCGGTGAATCGATCAATAGCACGATTCGTAGCATTCTCGCTTCGCATTACCCTGATTTTACCCTCCTGATCGTTGATCAAAGTCGTGACTCGCGAACAGAACAGGCAATTGCTACCTTCCGCGCTGATCCACGGTTGAGGTATATCTATGTCGGGACACAGGGCAAGAGTCGAGCTGAAAATAGTGCTCTTGCATTGATCAATACGGAGATAGTGCTGCTTACAGATGACGATTGCGAGGTGCCGCCAGATTGGATTACCGAGATGGTGGCTCCCTTCGTACACTATCCGCGTGTTGGTATTGTCTTCTGTAATGTGGTTGCTGCACCCCATGATCCGCAGGCTGGTTGGGTACCCGTCAATACGGCTCCTCACTCGTTCTTGATCGAAGATCTGGCTGATTGGCAGACCAGCGATGGTGTCAATGCTGGGATCGGTGCGGGTATGGCGATCCGTTATGCTGCTGCCTGTGCTGTCGGTGGGTTTAGCCCCTTCTTTGGCCCTGGTTCCCGCTTTCGTAGTGGTGATGATCTCGAATTCACGCTGAATGTTTTGGTGGCGGGCTATCAGATCTATCGTACCACCACAGTGGGGGTAATCCACTATGGCTTTCGCACCCATGAGCAGGGTCGCCATCTCACCCGCAGAAATCTGTTTGGAATCGGTGGTATCTATGGGCAATTAATCCGGCGCGGCCACTGGATCACCATCCGCCACTACCTCACGGTCTTTAAGGTTGCGGTGCTTATGCCCGCCCTCAAAGATCTCGCCCACCGGCAACCGCCACGCAAGCTAGGGCGTGCCTTCTGGCTCCTCCGTGGCTTTCTCGAAGGGCTGCGAATCTCGCCGCTGCCTCGCACTCCTGGCTCTATTAACCTCCACGCTGTGTAGAGATGGAGCAATACCCCAAATGGATCGTCAGATAATTCCTGTCCCTGATCACGCTGAACCTGCTGCATCTGATCAGCCATTGGTGATGGTTCTGATCTGTACCCGTAATCGGGGTGCTGCTATCCGTGCGACAATCAGGAGTGTACTGGCGAATACCTATGTTCACTTCAACGTACTGATTATTGATCAGAGCAACGAACTATCTACTGCTTCTACGGTTGCTGAGTTCTGTAGCGACTCACGTCTGCGCTATATTCATACGGCAACCCAGGGGTTGAGTACAGCCAGGAATATTGGTCTCGCTTTTTGCCATAGCGATCTCGTGTTGATGACCGATGATGACTGTGAGGTACCGCCCAATTGGATTGCCGAGATGGTGGCACCCTTTCTGCGTTATCCCCATCTGGGCGTGACCTTCTGTGATGTGATTGCTGGCCCCCACGATCCCCATACCGGCTACGTCCCGATCTGCATCAGCCCGCAGGCGCGCTTGATTGAAGACGTGACCGACTGGCACACATGCGATGGGGTGAATGTCGGTATTGGTGCTGGTTTGGCGATCCGGCGATCCGTAGCCGAGGCTATTGGCGGCTTCGATGTCCGTTTTGGTCCCGGTGGTCATTTTCGCAATGGTGATGATCTTGATGTTACCTTGCGTGCCCTTATTGCGGGCTACCCGATCTATCGCCTCAACCATGTGGGGGTTATTCACCACGGCTTCCGTACCTTTGCCGAGAACCGTATTCTGATGCGGAATAGTATGTTTTCGGTGGGTGCGGCCTATGGCCGACTGATCTGCTCCGGTCACTGGCGGCTACTGCGTCCCTATATGGCGATGCTGATCGCCATGATCCTCATTCCAATCATCGAAAGCCTGCGCCACCGACGTCTACCACCGGTACTCGGACGGATCATCTGGTTGATCCGGGGGACGATTGAGGGCGGGTTGTTAGCTTTTCAGTTCCCGTCGCATACCCGTCGCTCTTTTGAGTCTCTTCGGTTATAGTTGTGGCTAGGTCGTATCAATCCAAGTACCTCGTTTTGAAAAACTTTTATGGCAGCACCTCTTCCATCTGTTGATATCGTGGTTGCGACACGCAATCGTGCCGAACTCCTTGAGCCTCTAATCATGAGTATTCGGCACAGTAGCCATACCGATCTTACGCTCTGGATTGTTGATCAGAGTGATGATCCTGGTACGGAGCATATCGTGGCCCGCCATACACGTGAGGATCAGCGGGTGCGTTATCTCCGGCAGGAACTTCCCGGTGCGAGTCTGGCTCGTAATGTCGGTGCTTATGTTGGTACGGCTCCGCTCATCTTGTTCACCGACGATGATTGCCGGGTGAGTCCTGAATGGGTCGCCACAATGGCGTGTGAGTTGCTCAACCCGGCCATCTGGGCTGTTTTTGGCCGTGTGTTACCGCTCTATTCCTCACCGAGCGATCCCTGTGGTCGGGCTGAACGGGGTCTGTTAGATACAGCAGTGAAGACCTCGCTCCAGCGCAGGGTGTATGCGCAGAATCGGCTCAATCTTGGTTTTGGCCATGGTGCGAGTATGGGTATCCGCCGTGAGGCGTTTCAACAGATAGGTGGTTTTGATCCAGTGTTGGGCGCAGGTGGCCCCTTACGCGCATGGGAAGATCGTGATTTGGGGTATCGCGTCCTACGTGCAGGTGGGCACATTGTCTATACGCCGGATGCTGTGCTGCATCATCTTCAGTGGCGCCATTGGCGGGCGGTGCGCCGTAATCATTGGAATTATGCCCTGGGCACAGGCGCAGCCGTCGGTAAGTATCTGCGCTGTGGCGATCTGATCGGCGGGGCCATTCTGGCCGAGTGGTTCTGGAGTCAGGGCATCCGTCAGAGTCTCTCGGCCCTGCTGAAGTGGCGGAGCTTGCAGCGCCTCTGGATTGGTCTGATCCATCTGCTGGTGCCTTGGATTGGCTTGATCCAGAGTCTGCACTATTCGGTGGAACATCAGTACTGTCTCTATCAGCCGTTAGTTGCTTCGTGTGATTTGGCGGCAGCCGTAGATAAACCGTAGGGTATGTGCAAAGCCCTTGGGGCGCAGCCCCAAGCCCCATTTTTTGTGGTGTTTTGGCGGCGAAGCCGCCAAAACACCACAAAAAATTTCTGCGGGGGCGGCGCAGCCGCCTCCGCACCCCACCGGAGGTGACTTTGCACATGCCCTGGTGCAGCCCCAACCATGGGTTTTAGGGCAGTAGCCCTAATGGTATAATGGCTGTATGGCCAAGACACGCACGATCTTTGTCTGTCAACAGTGTGGAGCCCAGCAAAGCCGCTGGATGGGTAAGTGCCCTGATTGTGGCACCTGGGACAGCTTTGTTGAACAGACGGAAACCCGTTCATCGAGTGCCAAGGCGCATGAGAGCGCTGTGGTTGGGGTTCGCCCACAACGTTTGCGCGATGTTGCGGTGGGCGGTTTCCAACGCCTGCCGATCATGGGGGCCGAGTTTACCCGTGTCCTCGGTGGTGGCTTGGTTCCTGGCTCGGTGGTGCTGATCGGTGGTGATCCGGGTGTGGGGAAGACGACGCTGCTCTCCCAGGTCTCATCCCAGTTCGCCGCTGATGTTGGCCCCGCGCTCTATGTGAGCGCCGAGGAGTCGGCGCAGCAGATCAAGTTGCGTGCCGAGCGATTGGGGATGAATGCCGAAGATCTCTATGTCTTCTCCGAAAATTCGCTGGATACTATTTTGGTGCAGATCCGCGAACTGCGCCCCAAGCTGGTGATTATCGACTCGATCCAGACGGTCTATCTGGAGGAGTTGAGTAGCGCCGCCGGGAGTGTCTCGCAGGTGCGTGAGGGAGCCTTGCGCCTGATGCACCTAGCCAAAGAGTTGCACATCCCAATCTTTCTGGTTGGCCACGTCACCAAAGAGGGCGCGATTGCTGGGCCACGGGTGCTCGAACATATTGTGGATGTGGTGCTCTACCTAGAAGGTGATCGCTTCCACCAGTACCGCCTGTTGCGTGGGGTCAAGAACCGTTTCGGCTCCACCAACGAAGTGGGTGTCTTCGAGATGACCGGCGATGGAATGCGTGAAGTGCTCAACCCCTCGGCGGTCTTTCTGGCTGAACGTAGTGCTGGCAGCCCTGGCTCTGCCGTGGCGGTGATGATGGAGGGCACCCGCCCCTTGCTGATCGAGGTGCAGGCGCTGACCTCCAATACCGGCAGTGCACAACCGCGCCGTACCACCAATGGCTTTGATCCCAATCGTCTGCTGATGTTGGTAGCGGTGTTGGCCAAGCGTGTGGGAATGCCGCTCTTTAATCAAGATATCTATGTCAATATTGTCGGTGGTTTGCGGATTAGTGAACCAGCGGCTGATCTTGCTGTCGCGCTCGCGATTACGTCCTCATTTCGGAACCAACCTATTGCTGCCGATATGGTGCTGCTAGGTGAGATTGGCCTCTCTGGTGAACTACGCAGTGTGAGCCAGATTGAGCGTCGTTTGAGTGAAGCGGCTAAACTCGGTTTTCATCACGCCGTGCTTCCCGCCGTCTCGCAAGTGACGCCGCCAACGGGCACTACGCTCGTTCCGGCCCGTTCCTTAGCAGATGTGGTTGATCTCCTTGCTCGTAAGTAGAGGTGTGGCTCGGCATACCTCTAGGCACTCTCTCTATGAAGGTTAGTCTCAACTTTTTGGTACGTATTGCCGGGATGCTTGTGTTGGCCTACGTTGGCTGGGCAGTTGGTGGCTCGCTCTCTAGTGCGCGTCCCGATGATCTCCAACTTGTGGCTACCCAGTTGCTCATGCTCTCCGGGGCTGGGTTGGGCCTGCTGATTACCCCCCGCCTTACGATTGAACCGATCCAGGATCTGATCAATCATTCCCGCAGTATCCCGCTCTCCGAACTCTTTTTGGTCGGCTTCGGGAGTATAATCGGCCTCTTTTTTGCGGTGCTGCTCACTGTTCCGCTCACGGCCCTCCCTCCTCCCTTCAGTACTTACTTGCCGATTATTGCTGCTGGTGTGGGAGCCTATGTGGGGGTAACCATCTTTGCCACCCGTAAGCGCGATATTATCGAGAGTATGCGCAATTGGCGACGCAGTAGCCCGTCGCTCACGTTGAGTAGTACCGAGAGTGCAGGTTCTGCGCATCGTTATATTCTCGATACCAGCACGATCATTGATGGCCGGATTGCGGCAGTGGTTCAGACCGGCTTTCTTGATGGTACGCTGATTGTTCCCGGCTTTGTGCTGGCGGAATTGCAACAACTGGCTGATTCCAACGATGAACTACGCCGTTCCAAGGGCCGCCGTGGTCTGGAGTTGCTCAATACGATGCAGAAACAGTCGCCTTTGCCCATCGAGGTTATCAATGTTGAAGTTGCAGGCACGAACAAAGTTGATGATAAACTCGTGGCGATGGCGCGCCAGTACAATTGTCCCGTGATCACCAACGACTTCAACCTTAACCGGGTGGCAAGTTTGCAGGGGGTCAAAGTCCTAAGTCTCAACCAACTCAGTGAGGCCGTTCGGCCTCCGGTCGTTCAGGATCAGCGCCTCCACGTGCTCATCCGGAACGAGGGCAATGCCCGCCAACAGGGGGTGGGCTACCTGGATGATGGTACGCCCGTGATTGTCGAGGACGCACGCCACCTGATCGGTAAGACGATAGAGGTGAGTGTCATCCGTCTGCACCAGACCCAAACCGGGCGCCTCGTCTTTGCGCAACTGATCGAGGGTGAATAGGTATGCGTGCGATTCTTCAACGGGTCTCCCAAGCCTCAGTGACGGTGGAAGGCCAGGTGGTGGGGGCGATCCAGAGCGGGTTGTTGGTTCTCCTAGGGGTGGGCCACGGCGATAGTGATGCAGAGGCGCGTCTGTTGGCCGAAAAGACCGCCCATCTGCGCATCTTCGCCGATGCTGAAGGGCGCTTCAACCGCTCACTGATTGATCTGAACGGAGCCGCCTTGGTCGTCTCACAATTTACGCTCTATGCCGATACTCGCAAAGGCCGCCGTCCTAGTTTCATTGAAGCCGCACTTCCCGAACTCGCTGCCCCACTCGTTCAGGTCTATGCGGATAGCCTGCGCAGTTTTGGGGTTG
This sequence comes from Candidatus Oscillochloris fontis, assembly GCF_004138135.1. GTDB lineage: Bacteria > Chloroflexota > Chloroflexia > Chloroflexales > Chloroflexaceae > Oscillochloris > Oscillochloris fontis. Next base: position 105,965 of record NZ_RYFD01000006.1, on the reverse strand, counting down.
ATGTGGCCCATGGCCGCTTCGGTGCTCATATGCAGGTGGCGCTGATCAACGATGGCCCCGTGACGATCAGTTTGGATAGCGCGACCTTACGCCAGCCACGAGTCTAGGCGTTCAATCTCCAACGGCATGCTATAATAGATCCCTACCGAGTGTACGATCCTCGTATTCAACCGCTGCACCGAATGTTGGAACAGAGCCAACCGATGATGGAGCCAGTAACTTGCCCGATTCGGAAAGAGGTTGATGTCTATCTGGCAATGAGCCGAGGGCGCGTGATGGCCGAACACCTGGGCTTTAAACTGGTGGATCGTACCCGAATCGAGATTGTGATTCTTGAACTTGCGCGCAATCTGTTGGTTCACGCCAATGGTGGCCAGATGATCTTTCGCCGGATTGAACATTCCGACTATGGGTTGGGTATGGCCATTGAATCGATTGACCAGGGGCCGGGGATTGCCGATATTGAACTGGCGATGCAGGATGGCTATAGCACCGCCCATACCTTGGGCGCAGGCTTGCCAGGTGTTCGTCGCCTTACCGACCAGTTCCAGATCGAGTCGCAGGTAGGCATCGGAACGCGTGTCTATGCAGTGAAGTGGTTACAATCACTGCGGAGGTCGATCTATGAGCGTTAGTTGGGGGGCTGTCCGCCGCCCCAAACAGGGCCAAGCAGTGAGTGGCGATGTTTTTCTGGTGGAACCGTTTGATCCCCATGGCTTACATATTGCCGTTATTGATGGTCTTGGTGGTGGGCATGAAGCCGCACGCGCAGCCGAGGCGTCGGCTCAGGTAATCCGGAACCATTTAGCTGTTGATCCCCTCGATCTGATCCGTCAGTCCCATACCGCCCTCCATAGTACCCGTGGCGCGGTGATTGGTATCCTGACCCTTAATCTGCTTCAACGGTCGGTGACCTATGTTGGAGTAGGCAATATTGGCGTTCAAGTCTATAGTAGTCAGGCGATTAAACCCATCTCCAAGAATGGCATCTTGGGCTATCGTTTACCTCAACTGCTCAAGCTTACCTATACCTATAATTTTGGCGATACCTTCGTTGTATATAGTGATGGCATATCGAGCCGCTTTGCACTCGATACCCAGATCCATCAGGGCCAACCGCCGCAAGAACTCGCGGATCTCATTCTGGAACGCTATGGCAAATTGTCTGACGACGCCACTGTGGTGGTCGTTCGAGTAGATGAGTAGTCCTACCGATGCGGAACGAACTTACCACATGGCTCTCTGCCCATCGCCTTGATCTTGCTACACCATGGGCCGATCTCATCGGTGGTTCGCTGGTGCCGCGCCATGAGCGCTATACAGATACCGGGACATTAATCACGACGGTTTTTAGTGTTGATGAACTCTATGATCTTCTGATCGAGGCATCTGCCGGTGATTGCGAAGCCCTCACCACTCGCCTCCAGGCGATTAGTTATAATGATGATATCCACGATCAGGCACTGAATGACCGTCTGAACCGCGCTTTTGAGTTCCGTCGTTGTTTCCGTACCCTCCTGCATCATAAACTCGATGACCCCGCGCAGCTACTCGCCTTGATCGATGAGTTTGAGACTCTCTTCGAGTATCTGCTGAGTACCCTCACTGATGCTTGGGCAGCACATAATGCCGAGGCGCTGCGCGAGCGCGAGTTTATTGCCGAGAGTCTTGATTTAGCCTCCTCGGCAGCCGACCAACGCGCCCTACAACTCAAGGCGCTGAACGATATCTCTCAGCACCTCTCCGCGAGCCTGGATCGTGAACAACTACTTGAATTGGTGGTGACGAACCTCCACCGCTTGACGGATGTCGTCCATGTAGCGGTCTGGATGCCTGCTACCGATGATCCTGATCAGTTGCTGGCTGAGTATGTGTCCGGCGAGGATGCTGAAGCTAGTCGTGGGCTCCGTGTCCACCTTCAAGATACCCATGATCTGGTGGTACGCGCCTTTACCTCTAGTCGTATTCAGTTTGAGAAGACCCCCGATGCTTCCCAGCAAGGTGCGTGGTACCGTGAGGGTTGCGGGGTTATGGCCTTGCCCATGATGCTCCACGACCATGCGATTGGTGTGGTTACTCTGCAAGATCCCCTTTCCGTGCAACATCTGCGCTTTCAACAAGATCTGACTCAAGGTGTGATCAGCCAGGCGGCGATTGCCCTTCAGAACGCCCAACTCTATGCTAAGGTGCGTTCGCTGAATGTGGAACTGGAGCAGCGGGTTGAAGAACGAACCCGCCAACTTCAAGAGGAGAAGGATCGCCTCGCCACGATCAACCAGATTTCAATCGAAGTCAGTAGTACCCTCGATCTGGACTCGATCTTGAATACGTCGCTTACCTTGGTGGCCAACATGTGTCAGGCTGAACATGCCTCGATCATGCTCACCGAGAGCGAGGATAGCCTGCTGGTCACCCGTGCGGTCTATGGTGTTCCGGCCAGCCCCGGTAACTATATCCGCTTCCCAATTGGATCGGGGGTGGCGGGTTGGGTGGCGCAGCACCGTAAGGGGGCGCTGATTGATGATATTAGTACCGATGAGCGCTGGCTCTCCGTCCCCGGTGAACCGTTGCGCAAACGCGATGGCTCAATGATTGCGGTGCCTCTCCTCATGCAGGGGGAAGTCTTGGGGGTAATCTCGATCTCGCACCGTACATCGGGCTTCTTCCACGAAGGCCACCTGCGCCTCGTCCATGCCTGTGCTGGCCCGATTGCGATTGGGGTCAATAACGCTAATCTCTTCCAGATGATTACCGCTGAGGCTGAACGACGCTATGAATTGCTCGACCGTCAACAGACTGAGGCCAGCCAGATTGAGGCTATTCTCCAGAACCTCGCAGATGGTGTGATTGTCTGTGATCTCTATGGCTCGGTGCTGATGGCCAACGAGGCCGCCGGTACCACCCTTGGGCGCACGATTGAGGATCTGTTGCTCTGGAACCTCCACGATATTATCAATCGTTACCTTGCTTCCCGCTCTTCCGAGATACCGCTCACGGAACTTCTCGCCCGTCCGCTTGATGCTCAGCAACAGCGCCGTATCTTTACCTCGACCGCCAAGGTTGGCATGCGGATGATCAGTATGACGATGGGGCCGGTGCTCAAGGAAGATGGCCAACTTCTGGGTGCCCTCCTTGTTGTACGCGATATTACCCGCGAAATTGAGGCCGACCGCCTCAAGACAGAGTTCATCGGCACCATGTCGCATGAGTTGCGTACCCCGATGACTGCGATCAAGGGTTTTACCCAACTCCTCGCTATGGGTGGCCTTGGTCCGCTTAATGATACCCAGCGCGAGTTTGTCAATACCATTCACTCCAATACGGAGCGAATGATTGCGCTGATTAACGATGTTCTTGACATAACTAAAATTGAGTCGGGCAGTGTTGATCTGGAGTGGCGCTCGTTGCATCTGGTTGAGGTGCTGAGTGGCGTCATCTCGGAGATCCAAACGGCGGTGGCGGCCCGCGAACATGAACTGAATATTAGTATCCCGCCCGGTATGCCCCTGGTGCGCGCTGATGCCTATCGCTTGCATCAGATCCTCTTCAATCTGCTCTCGAATGCCGTCAAGTATACGCCCAAGGGCGGTAAGATTACCGTCGAAGCCTACGAAGCTCGCGTTGACGAGTTGCCCGATTACCTGCGGAGTGGCGTCACCGCTGAAAAACGCTATGTGCAGGTGAATATCCGCGATACCGGGGTGGGTATTGATCGCGAAGATATTGGCCGGATCTTTGACCGCTTCTACCGTACCGAAAATCCACTCAAGATTGAGGCTGGTGGCACGGGTCTGGGACTCTCGCTCGTCAAGCCTTTGGTGGAGTTGCTCAATGGTAAGATCTGGGTTGAGAGTGCTCTCGGCCAAGGAAGTACCTTTAGTCTGCTTCTCCCAACACCATCGAGTGAGCGCTAAAGACCCCAAACGTACATCTGGATTGCCCAAACGCGAAACGTATATGTCATGTTTCGCGTTTCTTGTTGCCTTTTTTTGAGCAAAAGCTGTGCAATTCCGCGATTTTTCTTCTTCTATCGGAAGTGGTAAAGTGGCTTTTAGCGCGTCCTAGTGCGAAATGACGTTGGACGCACAACTTTTGTTCAGCCTTTGCATTTATTCACGAGTATTGACTATCATGTTATAATCGTGCTGCAAAAGCGTAGTTTTAACTCCGTACTACCACTCGAGCATCACTTCCTGCGGACGTGGTTTGATCGGGTGTGCGGACAGACCACACACAGTCGATCAGAGCTATCAGCAAGGGTATACAGGTGGACGTTACACAGCATAAAGCGCACCTTCGTCGCTATTTCGACGGAGTAGGTTTCGCTCGCTGGTCTGCGATCTATGGCGACGCGAGGCTCTCGGTGGTGCGCAATACGATCCGGGCTGGTCATAATGTCATGTTGGGCGTTGCTGACTCGTGGGTTGGTGAGGCGTTCCCTTCGGCCACCGGGCTTACCGCCCTCGACGCTGGTTGTGGTACGGGGCTCTTCAGCCTCGCCCTCGCCCGACGTGGTTTTAAGGTTGCTTCGTCTGATCTTGCTCCGCAGATGGCCGCCGCCACCGCTCGCGCTGCTGCCGCTGCTGGTCTCTCCGATAGGGTCTCTTGCTGGGCATCGGATCTTGAGAGTATCACGGGGAGCTACGACCTCGTGAACTGTTTTGATGTCTTGATCCATTATCCAGCCGAGCCATTTGCCGCGATGCTCTCCCACCTCGCAAGCCTCTGTCGCGGTACCCTACTCTTCACCTATGCACCCTATAGCCCCGTCTTGGCGGCAATGCACCGCGTCGGTGGCTATTTCCCCCATAGTCAGCGTCGAACCGATATCCAGATGATCCGTGAGGCCACGGTTCGTCAGGCGCTGGCAGACTCAGGTATGCGCTTCCGCCGCGCCGAGCGGGTCGGTAAGGGCTTCTACCACGTGATGTTGGTGGAGGCCTCCAGAGGATGATGGATGCCCCGGTTGAACCGTATCGTTTCAACTGGGCATGGATCATTCGCGATCAGCGCTGATCGCGTTGGGGTAGTTCATACTCTGTACTACAAGGCACGAGGAAATTATGCGCTTTGTTTTTCTTACCCTTGATGGAAACCATGCTGCTGCGTTGCGTCAGGCCGCTGATCGCGTCCGCCGTGAACATGGGGTTACACTGACGGTTGCGTTCCATGATGCGTCTTCGTTGCGTGATCCGGCAGGTTGGCGGCGCTTGGAGCAGGATCTCTCCGGGGCCGCCTTTATTTTTGGTGCGCGCCTCTTTGGCGAGGAGTATGTTCGCCCCCTAGAGAAATTGTTGCGGGCGGCTCCGTGTCCAGTCTTGATTATTACTTCTAACCCTGCACTCATCCATTGCACCCATATCGGGAAGTTCGATATGCGCCAGCGTGATGAAGATGAGAAACCTGGGCTGATGCAGCAGTGGATCAAGAAGCTGCGCCCGCAGGGTGGGGCCGGTGAGGCGCGCCGTCAGTTGGCGGTGTTGCGCAATCTGAGTAAGGTACTCAAGATTATCCCCGGTAAGGCGCGTGATATTTATGCCTTTGCCGCGTCGCATCAGTACTGGCTCAATCCCTCGCCCGAAAATCTCTACCGCATGCTCTGTATGCTGGCCGATGTCTATGTGCCCGGTATGCATGGCAAGTTGCCCCAGGCTGATCCGCTCAGTTACCCCGAAACTGCCCTCTTCCATCCCGATGCGCCCCAGCCCTTTGAGCGTCTGGCTGACTATGATAAGTGGCTGCGTGGCCGTAAGCCCGCCGCTGGCACCCGCAAGCCCGCCCTGAAGCCCGGTGATGTCGGGACGGTCGGTGTCATCGCGCTGCGGGGGGTGGTGCTGAGTGGCAATACGGCCCATCTCAAGTCGCTCATCCACGCTCTAGAGGCGCGTGGCCTCGCGGTGCGCCTCGCCTATGCGTCGGGCCTCGATCAGCGTCCGGCGGTTGAGACCTTCTTCCGGGCGGATAAGAAGCATGCTCAGGTTGATCTGCTGATCAATGCTACCGGCTTTTCGCTGGTGGGTGGCCCCGCCGAGAGCCGCCCCGTTGAAGCCCGCGAGACGTTGCGGCAGCTTGATGTGGGCTATGTTGGTCTGGTGCCGCTGACCTTGCAGCGCATTGATGATTGGCGCGCCGATGCGACCGGTTTGGTGCCGGTGCAGGCGGCGTTGAGTGTGGCGATCCCGGAGCTTGAGGGTGCCGCTGAGCCGCTGGTCTTCTGTGGGCCGAGTGGTTCCAGCGATGGTATGTTCCCGCTCGATGCCGAGATTAGTCAGATCGCGGATCGCGCTGCCCGCCGCGTTGCCCTGCGTCATAAGCCCAATGCGCAGAAGAAGCTGGCGCTGGTCATCTTCAACTATCCGCCCAATCTGGGGAATGTGGGTACCGCCGCCTATCTGGATGTCTTCCAGAGCCTCTACGAGTTGCTGCGTGCCCTTAAGTCCGATGGTTATACCGTTGAGGTGCCCGCCAGTGCCGATGAACTGCGCCGCATGATTGTTGAGGGGAACGCGCTGGCCAATGGTACCGACTCGAATGTCGCCGCCCGCCTCCCCGTCAATGACTACCGCAAGCTCTTCCCCGCCGAAACCGAGATTGAACCCTTCTGGGGCCGCGCTCCCGGTGAGTTGCTCAACGATGGGGCCAATTTCTATATCCTCGGTCGCCAGTTGGGGAATGTCTTTATTGGTGTTCAGCCCTCCTTCGGCTATGAGCGCGACCCAATGCGCCTGCTGATGGCCAAGGATGCCTCGCCCAATCACGCCTTCGCAGCCTTCTATGCCTGGCTGCGCTATGTCTATGGCGCGGATGCGGTGGTTCACTTCGGTACTCATGGTGCGCTGGAGTTTATGCCCGGTAAGCAGGTGGGGATGGGTGCGACCTGCTGGCCCTCGCGCCTGATCGGTGAGTTGCCCAATTTCTACTATTACAGCGTCAATAACCCCAGCGAGGCCGCTATCGCCAAACGCCGTAGCGCCGCGACGCTGGTCAGTTACCTCGTGCCGCCGCTCCAGCAGGCTGGGCTTTATAAGGGGCTGCGTACCCTCAAGGATACGCTGGATCGCTACCGTAGCGCCCCCGATGCGGAGTTGTTGGAGGATGTGCGTACACAGGCCGAGAAGTTGGGCATGACGGCTGCGTTTACCCCCGACCGCCCCGATGCCTATGTGGGTACGATTGGCCACGAGTTGCTCCAGATTGAGGAGCGCATGATCCCCTCTGGTCTGCATGTGCTCGGTAAGTCGCCCGTGCCCGCCGAGTTGGTGGACTTCCTCGCGCTCACTGCCAGTTTCCGCCCTGCTACCCGCAAGAGTCCGGCCACCTTCCCGGCGCTTGTTGCCGCTAGTGTTGGCTATGATTATGCCGCCTTGCGCGAGCGGATCACCAGCGATGCGGCGGCGCAGGAGCAGTGGCGTCAGGTGGAGACGATCTGCAAAGAGGCGATTCGCCAGTTTGTGCTGAGTGCCCCCGGCGACCGCCACCACCGCGCTGATCTCTATCTGCGCGAGACGGCAGGGGTGGCTCCGGGATCGCTCAATGAGATGTGGACCTTCCTGGGCGATCTGTTGGCTAAGTTGCTCGCACCCCAAGAGGTGCAGGGCTTGCTCCACGGTCTGCGCGGTGGCTTCATTCAGCCCTCGCCCAGTAACGATGTGGTGCGCGATCCCGGCGTGCTGCCCACCGGGCGCAATGTCTATAGCCTCGATCCCTACCGTGTGCCTTCGACTGCCGCCATGGAGCGCGCTGGTCGCCTCGTGAATGAACTCTTGGCGCGCCTCGTGGTGGATCAGGGTGCGCTGCCGCAAACGGTTGCCATTGTGCTCTGGGGTAGCGATAACCTCAAGTCGGATTGCGAGGGTGTTGGCCAAGTCCTCTGGCTCTATGGCGCACGCCCGGTGGTTGACGAGTTGGGTAATGTCACCGATGTGGCGCTCATTCCGCTGGAAGAACTGGGCCGCCCGCGTGTGGATGCGGTAGTCACGGTCAGCGGTATCTTCCGCGACCTGCTGGGCAACCAGATGCAGTTGATTGACAAGGCGGCGCGCTTGGCGGCGCTGGCCGATGAGCCAGCCGAGCAGAACTTTGTGCGCGCCCACGCGGTCGCTCAGGCGGCTGAGCTTCAGATCCCGGTTGAGGAGGCTGCCGCTCGCGTCTTCTCGAATGCGCCGGGGAGCTATGGGGCCAACGTCAATAATCTGGTGGATAGCGGCACCTGGGACGATGATACCCAGCTTGGTGAAGCCTTCCTCAGCCGCAAGAGTTTCAGCCTCGGTACCAATGGTCAGTGGCGCGAGTCACGCGCCGTGCTAGAGAAGGCGCTCGGTACGGTAGACGCCAGCTTCCAGAACATTGATAGCTTCGAGGTCGGTCTTTCCGACATTGATAACTACTACGATAACCTGGGTGGTATCACCAAGAGCGTCGAAATCCTGCGCGGCAGCAAGCCCAAGACGATGGTTGCCGATGCGCTTGGTACCAATAACCGGGTCAGTTCGCTCGACCAAGCGGTGCGTATGGAGACCCGCGCTAAGCTGCTCAACCCCAAGTGGTACGAGGCGATGCTGAGCCACGGTTATGAGGGGGCGCGCGAAATCGAGGCCCGTGTCAACAATACCTATGGCTGGAGCGCCACGGCGGGCGCAGTAGATAGCTGGGTCTACCAGAGTGTCGCCGAAACCTTCGTACTCGATGAAGCGATGCGCGAGCGTTTGGCCGCGCTCAACCCGACCGCTGCGGTTGGGGTGGTACGTCGCCTGCTTGAGTCGAGTGGGCGTGGCTTCTGGGATGCTGATCCTGAGACCCTGGATCGGCTGCGCGAGATCTATGCCGACCTTGAGGATCGCCTTGAGGGGATTGCGGTTGACCATTCGTGATTGAGGCAGTAGGTGTGATCTTGCGTGGTGGGGTTGCCTGCGGCGTAAGAGGAGCAGTGACTGATGAATAGCTACGATGTTGTCGTGGTTGGTGCTGGGATCAGTGGGCTGAGTGCAGCCTATACCCTCTTCAAGCGTGGGCTAGATGTGCTGGTGGTTGAGGCTGGCGCTGAGGTCGGTGGTGTCATGCGCAGCATTGTCACCCCTGAGGGCTATGTCCTCGATTGTGGTCCGAATACGTTGGCATCCAAAGATCCGCGCATGTGGACTGAATTTGACGACCTGGGGATGCGTGATCGAATGGTGGTCGCCGGACGGGCTGGCAAGCGGCGCTACTTCCTCAAGGATGGCCAGCCGCTGGAGATTCCCAACGACCCCATCGGCTTGATCCGCATGGAACATGTCTCGATGAAGTCCAAGCTGCGCGTGCTGCGGGAGCCATTCATCCCCCGCGCCACCAGCCCTGATGAGAGTGTGGCCAGTTTCTTTAGCCGCCGCATTGGCCCGGAGGTGATGGAGCGCATGATTGACCCCTTCGTCTCTGGGGTCTATTCGGGCGATCCCTCCAAGATGTCGATCAAGGCCACCTTCCCCTCGCTCTGGGAGGCTGAACAGCGTGGCGGTAGCATCATCAAGGGCTTCCTGGGTGCGGGCAAGGCCAAGCAGGCTGCTGGTGGGAAGAAGGCCAAGCCGCTTGGCCCCAAGATGCGTAGCGTCACCTTCAACTTTAAGGGTGGCGTTGCCGAGTGGCCCAAGACGATGGCTAAGGTGCTGGGCGAGCAGCGCGTCTGGAAGAATGCCCGCGTCACCACGCTCTACCCGGTTGCTGAGGGGTGGACGTTGGTGGTGGAGCGCGATGGACAGGTCGAGACGATTGAGGCTGCCAGCGTGATCATCGCCGCACCGGCCTACGCCGCTGCCGACCTGATCGCCGAGCTTGATCCGGCTGCCGCCAAGGGGCTGCGCGGTATCCGCTACTCCTCAATGGCCGTAGTCAACCTGGGCTACCGCGAGAACCAAGTCACCCGCCCGGTGGATGGCTTTGGGGTGCTCGCACCCTCGTGTGAGCGACGCAACTTCTTGGGTATTCTCTCCGCCTCGACCCTCTTCCCACCCTTTGCGCCTGCGGGGCGCGTGCTCACCATTAACCTGATGGGTGGCGAGATCAACCCGATCCGCCCCGAACAGACCGATGATGAACTCATCGCCCGTGCGATTGCCGATAATCAAGCGGTGATCGGAGCCACTGGGACACCTGAGGTTGTTAATCTGACCCGCTGGCCACGTGCGGTGGCCCAATACAACTTTGGCCATACCGAGGCCATGGCGGCACTCGAAAACTTGGAACGCACCCGCCCAGGACTCACCTTCATCGGAAGTTACCGTGGCGGTGTCGGTATGCCCAAGTGCTGGCGCAATGCCGTCAATATGGCTGAACAAGTCGCCGCCTACTTGAAGAATCGTCCGGCTGTTGCATCGGTACGTTAGCCGGATCACATGATCGATCAGGAATTAGGTATCACACAGAGAGAGGCTCATGACGTTCCTTAAGAACATCCGGCTCGGTCTGCTCCATGTTGCGGTAGCGGTGACACTTGTCCCGATTACCGGGGTACTGAATCGGATCATGATTCACGAACTGGGATTTTTGCCGACACTGGTCGCGGCACTGATCGTGATTCCCTACCTACTCTCACCGGCCCAAGTCTGGATTGGGCAATACTCGGATCACCATCCGTTATGGGGTTACCGCCGTACTCCCTACATCGCTGCCGGTATTCTCCTGTGTGCGGGTGGTGCCTCGCTGACTCCCTGGGCCGCACTGCTGATGGACAGCAACTTCTGGCTCGGACTGCTCGCATCCGTGCTAGTCTTCCTTGCCTGGGGTGTTGGCTTCAACCTTGCTGTCGTCTCCTATCTTTCGCTTGCGAGCGATCTCTCGGAGGAGTACCAGCGTTCTAGTACCATTGCGGTCATGTGGTTCATGATGATCACCTCGGTCATTGTGACTGCGATCCTCACCGGACGAGCACTCGACGAGTATAGTCACGAGAAACTGATCCAGGTCTTTATGGTCTGTGGTGGAGCCTCGTTGGCGCTCGGTACGCTTGGTTTGGTCGGGTTGGAACCGCGTAACGCCACGGTTACGCTCGGTGAACGGCATAGCACGAAGGAGGCGATTGGGGCCGTCATCGCTAACCCCCATGCACGTTTCTTCTTCGTCTATCTGATGCTGATGCTGGCGTCTATTTTGGGTCAGGATGTCTTGCTGGAACCCTTCGGGGCGGTTGCATTCGGGATGAGTGTTCGCGAGACGACCCAGCTCACCGCGATCTGGGGGGCCTCAACGTTGGTGGCGCTTTTGCTCCAAGGGATGCTGCTCAGCCGCTTTATGAGTAAGAAGTCTGGGGCGACGCTCGGTGGCACGATTGCGGCATTGGGGCTCTTTCTGATTGCACTGAGTGGTATGTTGCACTATCAACCGCTCTTTGTACCGGCGATTGCACTGCTCGGTTTTGGTACGGGTATTGCAACCACCACAAACCTCGCGCTGATGCTTGATATGACCACCCCGGAAAAGGTGGGGCTCTTCATTGGTGCCTGGGGTGTGGCCGATTCGTCCGCTCGTGGGCTGGGAAACCTGCTCGCCGGTGGGGTTCGTGATGTCGTTGGACGGGTGCTGATGAGCGACTTGTCTGGCTATGTTACGGTCTTCTTCCTGGAGTCCTTGATGCTCTGTGTGGCCTTGTTTATGCTGCGTCGGATTGATGTCTCGGCCTTCCGCAATGATCAGGTCTCAATGACCCAGCTTATTGCTGTCATCGGTGATGCCTGATTTTTTTGGCCTACAGACTTTGTGATGCGACGCATTACTGCTCAGATTTGTTCAGATTTAGGATGAATTTCAAATATACTCAGAGGGTCGCGTAATGAACCTCCTGCTAGCTGGCCTCGATCACACAACCGCGCCGGTGGAAATCCGCGAGTGCCTGGCCTTCAACGCTACCGACATTCCTGCGGCACTCATGCAATTGACGATGCCCCGTGGGCATCGCAGTCCGCTCCTTAGTGAAGCCGTGATCCTCTCGACCTGTAACCGGGTTGAGATCTATGGGGTCTCGTCCGACAATGCCACTGCGCAGAGTTTGGCGGATTTCCTCGCCGAGTTCCACGGTCTTGAGGAGAAGCATTTTGTCCATACGCTCTTCTTTCACAATGGTGAGGATGTGGCCAACCATCTGTGTGCCACCTCCTCTGGCCTGCGCTCGCTGGTGATTGGCGAAGCGCAGATTCAGGGCCAAGTGCGCAATGCCTTTGAGATTGCGCAACAGGCGGGGACGGTCGGCCCGGTGCTGCACCGTCTCTTCCAGCACGCACTTACCGCCGGGAAGCGCGTGCGCCACGAGACCGCGCTTGGCCAGGGGGCGGCGAGTGTCTCCCAGGCGGGTGTCGAGTTGGCCCGTCAGCGCCTCGGCGATCTGAAGGGTCGCTCGGTGCTGCTCGTCGGCGGTGGTGAGGTGAGCGAACTGGCGGCTCAGAACCTGCTTGCCAATGGTGCGGATCGGCTTACGATTGTTAATCGTACTATGGCGCGTGGCCGCGAACTGGCCGAGCGTTATGGTGCCGAGGCACTGGCCTTCGAGGATCTGCCGATGGCTCTGGCCCATGCCGATATTGTGATCAGTTCGACCGCTGCTCCCGTGCCGGTGATCTATCGCCAGCATATTCTCGATGCGATGCACGCCAAACAGCGCGCCCGCCACGATGGCGAGCCGCCGCCTTCGATGTTGCTGATTGACTTGGCAGTGCCGCGTGACATTGCCGGTGATGTTGGCCAACTCCATGGTGTCCACCTCTGTACCGTGGACGATCTTCAGGAAGTGGTGCGGGCAACCCTGGATCAGCGCTCCGCGCTGACCACGATGGCCGAATCGATTGCTCAGAGTGAGGTTGATGCCTTCATGGGCTGGGTGCGCAGCCAGGAGGCGGTGCCGACCCTGACCAGCCTGCGCGAGTATGCCGAGAGTCTGCGTTCCAGTGAACTGGATCGCGCCCTGCGGCGACTCAATTCGCTCTCGCCGGAGCAGCGTAATGTGGTCGAGGCGCTCAGCCGCAGCATTGTGAATAAACTGCTCCACTCGCCCACCCGCCGCCTGCGTGATGCCGCCGCCCAGGGCGATGGCCAGCGCTATGCCGCAATGTTGAGCGATCTCTTCAACCTAGAGCACGCTGCTATTGCCGAACGACGTTAATGTTCCGTTGGTTCGCGAGCGCCGTCGGACGGTCCGGCGGCACTCATCGTCATGTACGATTTCTTTTTTTAAGGTAGATGTGATGTCAAACGTAACAAAGCTCATCCTGGGTACACGTGGCTCGAAGTTGGCTGTCACCCAGTCCGGTATGATGGCCGACGCCATGCGCGCCGCCCACGCCGGTCTGGAGGTCGAGATGCAGATGATCTCCACCAAGGGTGATCGTATCCTCGATGTCGCCCTCTCGGCAGTTGGGGACAAGGGTCTCTTTGTGAAGGAGTTGGAGCAGGCGCTACTCGATGATCAGGTTGATTTTTGTGTGCATAGCTGCAAGGATCTGCCCTCGGTGGTGCCCGATGGCTTGACTCTGGCCGCCTTCCCTCCGCGTGCTGATGCCCGCGATGCGCTGGTGGTGATGGAGTCGGCGGTGGGGGATCTCGATCTCTCCAACTTCTCGATGCAGGATTCGCCGCTGCTGCGCCAGGGCGCGGTTGTCGGTACGAGTTCGCTGCGCCGCGCCTGCCAGATCCGCGCGATTCGCCCCGACCTCGATCTGCGTGATGTACGCGGGAATGTTGATACGCGCCTGCGCAAGCTGGCCGAAGGTCAGTTCGAGGCGATCATCCTGGCCTCGGCTGGTCTGGATCGCCTGGGCTTCACCGATGCCACGATTGATGGCCCGCGCCACTTCGAGGCGGTTGAGGCCCGCTTTGTGGCCCTGCCCATCCCCACCACCCAGATGTTGCCCGCTGTCTCGCAGGGTATTCTGGCGATTGAGTGCCGCGCCGAGGATGCCAATACCATCAGTCTGCTCGCTGCCCTCGATCATGCTCCGTCACGGGCGGCGGCGTTGGCCGAGCGCGCCTTCCTGGCTCGCCTTGAGGGCGGTTGCCAGGTGCCAATTGCGGCCTTCGCTGTGATTGAAGGCGAGAACCTGCGCCTGCGCGGTATGGTCGGCTCGCTCGATGGCACCACCCAGGTGCGCGGCGAGTTGGTGGGTTCGCTGGCCGATCCGGCGGCGATTGGCCTAGCCCTCGCCGAGGATCTGATCTCGCAGGGTGCCTCCGACATCCTCGCCGAGTTGGCCACACCGCGTGACTAAGTTCTGAGCTTCCGGGAAGCTAACTGTTCACAGTTCTCTTAACATCCCGGTTTTGACGCAAAGACGCCAAGGCGCAAAGCCTTTACTAGCGGCCCTCATTGCAACCTTTGCGCCTTGGCGTCAAACAAAGGCTTCGATTTATCCTAAGCGTGAACAGTTACCGAGCGTTTCGTAAGCTAGGGTATCACAAGGAGTTGAGTCATTGATGAGCCAGCCCGCAGCCCTCACCCCGCAGCCTTCGGCCCTCGCTGGTCAGCGCATCGTCATTACTCGCTCGGCGGGTAAAGTTGATGGTATGGCCGCTCGTTTGCGCGAGTTGGGGGCTGAGCCGATCATCTATCCGACGATTGCCTATGCGCCCCCTGAAGACCCTTCTGCGCTGGACGCCGCCCTCGCTCGCCTTGCCGCTGGTGGGTACGATTGGCTGCTGGTGACGAGTCTTCAGGTGGTGCGGGTGCTTGCTGAGCATATGCCCGCCGATCTGCCATCGGGAACCTTCCAAGTGGCAGCGGTTGGCCCGGTTACGGCGAAGGCATGTGCGAAGCGTCTTGGCCTGACTCCCACAACCGTGCCTGAGCAATTTATTGCCGAAGGCTTGGCGGCCAGTTTGGGCGATCTGACTGGTACGCGGATCTTGTTGCCTAATGCCGACATTGCCCGCTTGGTGTTACCCGATCTTCTACGTGCCGCTGGGGCTGAGGTGGATCGGGTCATTGCGTATCGCACCGTCACTGCGCCTGATAATGGCGTGGATATGGCGGCGTTGTTGGCTGCGGGCGACATCGGCGCACTCACCTTCACGAGCGGCTCAACTGTGCGTGCCTTTATCGAAAAGGTCGGCCCGGACGCAATCGCGCTCATGCAGAAGACCGTGCTGGCCTGCATTGGCCCCGCAACGGCGGTTGTCTGTCAAGAATTTGGCCTTGAGCCACAGGTGGTGGCCGAGGTCTACACCGAAGAGGGGCTGCTGGAGTCCCTGATTGCCTATATGGAGGTGCGCCTATGACCGCATTCCCTGCCAATCGCCCGCGTCGCTTGCGGCTCAGTGAGAATATGCGTCGTATGGTGAGTGAGACGACTCTCTCCGCCAATAACCTGATTGCTCCGCTCTTTATTCGCCATGGCAGTGGCGTGAGCCGCCCGATTGCCTCGATGCCCGGCCATTCGCAACTCTCGGTGGATATGGCGGTGCGTGAGGCCGAGACGCTGGCCGAGATGGGGATTCCGGCGGTGCTGCTGTTTGGTATTCCTGATCACAAGGATGCCGTGGGGAGCGAGAATTTTGATCCTGAGGGCATCGTACCCCAGGCGGCCTATGCAATCAAGAAGGCCATTCCAGAACTGATCATCATTTCGGATATGTGTTGCTGTGAGTATACCGATCATGGCCACTGTGGCATCCTCAACTTCCCAGGGGTTGAGGGTTATGACGCGCATGCACCAGAAGGCTACCTGCTCAATGATCCGACCCTGAGTATTCTGGGTAAAGCTTCGATTGTCCACGCTCAGGCCGGTACCGACATCATTGCGCCTTCTGGGATGATTGATGGTATGATTGGCACCATCCGGGCTGCCCTTGATTCGGCGGGTCTGATCAATACCTCCATCATGAGTTATGCGGTCAAGTACTCCTCGGCCTTCTACGGGCCATTCCGCGATGCCGCCGAAAGCCCCCCTAGTTTCGGTGATCGCAGCCAGTACCAGATGGACCCCGCCAATCGCCTTGAGGCGCTCCGCGAGGCCGATCAGGATGTGGCGGAGGGTGCCGATATGCTCATGGTCAAGCCGGCCCTGGCTTACCTCGACATCATCCGCGAGGTGAAGAATCGCCACCCGCTCCCCCTCGCAGCCTATCAGGTTAGCGGCGAGTACAGTATGGTTAAGGCTGCGGCTGAGAAGGACTGGATTGATGAGCGCCGGGTGGCGATGGAGTCGCTGATGAGCATCCGTCGCGCCGGTGCCGATATGATTATCACCTATTGGGCCAAGGATGCCGTCCGCTGGATGCGTGGTGGCGCGTAGTTGTAGTAGTAGATTGGGGGCGATGGTTGGGGTATGGTACCCTCACCCTCTCGCCTCACCAGTATTGTGGAAGAAACATGAACGACAGAATTCTTCGAGCCGCTCGTCGTCAGCCGGTTGACCGCACTCCGATCTGGCTCATGCGCCAGGCTGGCCGCTACATGTCCGTCTACCGCGCCGTGCGCGAGCGCTATGGCTTCCTCCAGATGGTCAAGATTCCTGAGGTTGCGGCTGAAGTGACGCTCCAGCCTGCCCAAGCGTTTGATATTGACGCGGCGATCATTTTTGCCGATATTCTGCCGCCGCTGGAGGGTCTGGGTATTGATCTCACCTTCGAGAAGGGTGAAGGCCCGGTGATCCACAATCCCGTGCGTAGCCCGGCTGATATTGCGGCACTCAAGCAGTGTGACCCGCGTGAGACGACCGCGTATACGCTCGATGCGATCCGCATTGTCCAGCGCGAACTGAATGGCCGTATCCCGCTCTTCGGCTTTAGCGGTGCGCCCTTCACCCTCGCCAGCTATGCGATTGAGGGCGGTGGCAGCCGCGAGTATCGCCGCACCAAGCAGTTGATGTATCGCGATCCGCAGAGTTGGCACGCGCTGATGGAGAAGCTGAATACGTTGGTCAGCGACTACCTGATCGCGCAGGTTGAAGCGGGCTGCGATATTGTGCAGATCTTCGACTCGTGGGCCGGTGCGCTTTCGCCCAACGACTTCGCCGAGTATGTGTTGCCCCACGTCAAGACGGTGATCGCCACTGTGCGCGCCGCCACTGATGTGCCGATCATCTTCTTCGGTACCGAGATGTTCGGGATGTCCTCGATGCTCAGCGATGTCGGTGCCGATGTAATCGGCCTCGACTGGCGCGTTCAGCTTGATGAGGGCTGGGCCGCCCTGGGCCACAAGGTCGCCGTGCAGGGCAACCTCGATCCGATGACGCTGCACGCACCATGGCCGGAGATTGAGCGCCGCGCCGCCGATATCCTGCGCCGCGCTGGTGGACGCCCTGGCCACATCTTCAATGTCGGCCACGGTATCCTGACCGAGACGCCCGAAGAGAATGTCGGTCGTCTGGTGGACTTTGTGCATAACTTTGTCGTTGAGCCTGCGCAGTAATAGGGGCTTTTCTCTATGACCACGACTACAATTGATCGCTACGCCCGCTCCAAGGAGCTCTTCGCCGCCGCCCAGGAGGTCATTCCGGGCGGGGTGAACTCTCCGGTGCGCGCCTTCCGTGGCGTCGGCGGTTCGCCGATCTTCTTTGCGCGCGGCAATGGCTCGCACGTTGAGGATGTAGATGGCAATAACTACATTGACTACGTGCTCTCCTGGGGGCCGCTGCTGCTGGGCCATGCCCACCCGGCGGTCATCCAGGCGGTGAATGAGCAACTCACCCGTGGCAGCAGCTTCGGTGCTCCCACCGAACTAGAGACCGAACTCGCCAAGTTGGTGATCAACCTCATTCCAAGTGTCGAGCAGGTGCGCTTCGTCAGTAGTGGCACCGAGGCGACCATGAGTGCCTTGCGTTTGGCACGTGCCTACACCAAGCGCGAGAAGATCGTCAAGTTTGTCGGTTGTTACCACGGCCACGCCGATATGCTGCTGGTGCAGGCCGGTAGTGGCGTGCTCACCCTGGGCTTACCCGATAGCCCCGGCGTGCCCGCCGCAACCGCCGCAGATACTCTGACCGTCGAGTATAACGACGTGGCGGGTGTCACCGAGATCTTCCGCCAGTATGGCGAACAGATCGCGGCGGTGATCGTTGAGCCGATTGCGGCCAACATGGGCTTCGTGGTGCCCGAGCCGGGCTTCCTCCAGATGCTGCGCGAAATCACTACCGCCAATGGCGCTCTGCTGATCATTGACGAGGTCATGACCGGCTTCCGCGCTGCCCCCGGTGGTGCCCAAACTCACTGGGGGGTTGACCCCGACCTGACTTGTCTCGGCAAGGTGATCGGCGGCGGTCTGCCCGTCGGAGCCTACGCGGGCAAGAAGGCGATCATGCAGACGGTCGCTCCGGCTGGCCCGATGTATCAGGCCGGGACGCTGTCGGGCAACCCGTTGGCCATGGCCGCCGGTATCGCCATGCTCCGCACCGCCTTCGAGGCTCCAGAGGGTGAAACGACCCTCTTTGAGCGTGCTGTGGGGCGCACCCAGAACTTGGCCGATGGCATCCGTTCACTCAGCGAGGAGACGGGTGTGCCACTTCAAGTGGGCAACATCGGCACCATGTTCGGCTTCTACTTCTTGAAGGAGCCAGGGGTGAAGGTGCGTAGCTACGCCGAAGCCAAGGAGTATGTGGACGCTGCACGCTATGCCAAGTTCTTCTGGGCCATGTGCGAGCGCGGGGTCTATATGGCACCCTCGCAGTTCGAGGCGGGCTTCCTCAGTTCCGCCCATGACTCGGTAGACATCGCGGTGACTCTGACCGCATGCCGCGAGGCATTCCTCGCCGCACGCGGGTAGGTGGAGTGTGGGGGCGCATCGCAATGTGCCCCCGTGTCCCCATCGTAGGGGCGCGTCGCGACGCGCCCCTACATGTTCGGCGGCGGGTTTATCCCGCGCCGCTCCACCGCTGCCTGTAACACCCGACAATTATCGCCGTGGGCATCACAGTGCGGGCACTTGTGGATTTCGCGGCGCTCGTGGAGTTGAATAATCGCCTCAATTGCACTCCAGTAGACCTGCTGCTCGCCAACCAGATTGGTTAAGCCAGCCCGCGCAAACATCTCACGTACTGTTGGCTGGAGGCCACTAAAGGCGACCACCCCACCCCGTGCATGGTGTTCCTCGATCAGTTCACCTAGCGCCTTTACGCCCATTGCATCAATCAAGGGCACGCCGCGCATACTGATCACCAGAGTGTGGTACTGCTTGGCATTAGCGAAGGCTTCCATAATGATGTGGACACTGCCAAAGAAGACCGGCCCGGTCAGGTAGTAGACATGAACTGCCGGACAGTACTCTTCGATGTTGTAGCCTTGGGCACGTAGTTTGGCGGTATCAACGGGTTCGCTCGCCACAGCCGTACTCTGCGCCGACTGCCGGATGTAGATCACCGCCGAAATAGTCAACCCGATCAGGATGGCCTGGGTCAGATCGAGCGCCGCCGTGGCAATCATCGTCACCACAATGCCCACGAGGGCGTGCCGGATTTTGGTGTGCCAGTAGAAGTGGATCGTCTCCCACTCGTTCATGCGCCATGCCGTGACGAGCAGGACACCACCGAGGGCCGCCAAGGGCACCCGCCCAATCATCGGGGCCAGCAGCAAGGCACTCAGTAAGAGCGTCACCGAATGGATAATACTGGTCAGTCGGGTGACGCCATTGCTCTTGATCGCCACGCTGGTGCGCGCAATCGCCGCTGTAGCCGGAACACCACCAAAGAAGGGGATGATCATATTGCCGATACCCTGGGCGACCAGTTCGGCATTGCTATCGAAGGGCTTGCCAGTCATCGTGGCCCCAACACTACCACACAAGAGGCTCTCGATGGCACCGAGGGCCGCGATGGAGATCGCCGGAGCAATCAGGTCGCCGAGATCACTCCATGGGATACCGCTGAAACTCAGCCGATGCTCAAGCAGAATTGTCTGCGGGATACTACCGATGGTGTCCACGTTCCAATCCAACCCAATTGCGATCAGGCTGGCCAGGATCAACCCAACCAACGACGCGGGAATACTCTTGAGGAAGCGCGGCAGGATGATCATGGTCGCGATCACGATCAAGGCCAGTGCCACACTCGGCCAATGCGGGCTGGGTGGGTGCGCAAGGTAGCCCCACAACTTCAGCATGGTGTTCTCGGCAGCTTCGGTCTTGACCCCCAGGACATTATCGAGTTGGCCGACGGCGATAATAATCGCGATCCCACTGGTAAACCCGGTGATGACTGGTGAGGGAATGAAGGCGATATAGCGCCCTAACTTGAGCAGACCGAGCAGCAGCATCAAGGCTCCGGCCATGACACAGGCCACCCAGACCCCTATTAGCCCATAATTCAGGGCAATTGCGATCAGAATAGCCGACATGGCTCCGGTAGGGCCGGAAATCTGAAAGGAACCACCACCTAATCCACCGATGATCAACCCGGCTAAAATCGCTGTCACCAACCCGGCGGCTGCATCCGCGCCTGAGGCCACCCCAAAGGCGAGTGCTAGGGGCAACCCCACCGCCGCCACCGTCAACCCGGCCAGTAGGTCACGCTGGAACATATGGCGATTGTACCCGGCAAACTCGCGCCGCAAAGAACTCAAGAGGCTCAAACGGCTCAGCATCGCTCCCATGCTCGCTCCTTATCATGTTTAAGGGCAATGAATGGCAACGACCAACGCCGAACTACCAACGACCAATGACCAACAACCAACGCTCCAGGTTCAAAACCTAGTCGCCCGTTGTTCGCCGCTCGTCGCTCGCCGTCCTGCCTTGGTCGCCTGTCTTCCATCGACAAAAAGTGGTAACGCTTTATGGTAGCGCTGCGCACAGTGCTTGTCAATGGTATCTATCTGAGATCCGAAAGGAGCTAGCCTAGCTGAAAACCACCTGCACACCTTTTGCCTATATTTCACGGTTATTTCATTACATGCTATAATCCTATCGAAAATCCCACCGTGCTCCAAGGAGGTCTTGTATGCCGCCGAAGGCCCAGTTTGTCCGCGAGGACGGCCTTTACCACTCGTTCTGCGGGCTTGTCAGCGTGGGCTGGCTCTACCAGAAGATCAAAGATAGTTTCTTCCTGATCCTCGGCACCCATACCTGCGCCCATCTACTTCAGAATACGCTTGGCGTGATGATCTTCGCCCGTCCGCGCTTTGCGGTTTCACTACTTGAAGAGGGCGATCTCTCCGCTGCTCAGCCCGATATTGTTGACCAGATTGCAGAGATTAAGCGTGAGCATAATCCTTCGGTCATCTTCCTGCTCTCCTCGTGTACGCCCGAGGTGATGAAGGTTGAGTTTGAGGGTCTGGCTCACTCGCTCAGCACGCCAGAACTGCCGGTGCTCTTCGTTCCTGCCTCTGGCCTCGACTACACCTTCGCCCAGAGTGAGGACTCGGTGCTCCAGGCGCTCTTGCCCTTCTGCCCGGTGGCACCGCCAGAGGATAAGCGCGTAGTCTTCCTGGGTTCGGTGAACGACGCGATTGCCGCCGACTTCACCATGGAGGCGCAACGCCTCGGTATTCCGGTGGCCGGCTTTTTGCCCGCTGCGCACTTCTCCGAGTTGCCGCCGATTGGCCCCGGTACGGTCATCGCGCCGCTTCAGCCCTTCTTGCCCAAGGTGGCGACGCTGCTCCAGAATGAGCGCGATGCCAAGGTGCTCAACTCGCTCTTCCCCTTTGGCCCCGATGGCAGCCGCGCCTTCTGGGAGGATCTCGCTGCTGAGTTCGGGATGAAGATCGATCTCTCCGAGCGCGAGGCCGCCGCCTGGGAGCGCATTAAGGAACATACCGACCTGCTGCGCGACAAGAAGGTCTTCCTCACCAGCGACACCCTGATGGAACTGCCGTTGGCGCGCTTCCTGCGGGCCTGTGGTGCCAATGTGGTCGAGTGCAGCACTCCTTCCATCAACCGCCGCTTTCATTCGCGTGAACTGGCGCTGCTCGATGGTGTGCGCCTGGTCGAGCAGCCCAACTTTGATCGCCAGATGCGCGATATTGTGGCCGCGAAGGCCGATCTGGTCATCTCCAACATGATCACCACCAACCCGATGGTCGGCCATGGGATCGTCGCTAAGTGGGGTACCGAGTTTGCCTTTATGCCTATCCACGGCTGGTCCGGGGTGAATACCCTCGCCACGACCTTCACCCGCGCCATGCGTCGCCACGCTAAGCTCGATCCGCTTGGGATGGACCCGATCTGGATGACGGGGATGATGCCTTCGGCACCCAGTGGTGTGATCTCGTCCGCCTTGGAAGACTAATTCCTTCTGAGGCAGCATACATACACATAACAGGAACATCAATATGCGTCTTGCCTACTGGATGTATGAGGGCACTGCCCACCACGGCGTTGGCCGGGTGATGAATAGCATGCGCAATGTCCACGCAGTCTTCCACGCGCCCCAGGGCGATGACTACGTGAGCACCATCTATACCATGCTGGAGCGCACGCCCACCTTCCCCGCTATGACGACCTCGGTGGTGAGTGGTACCGATCTTGCACGTGGTACCCTGCGTCTGCCCGAAACCTTGCGTCAGGTTGAGCAGCGCCTCCACCCTGATCTGATCGTGGTGGTGCCCTCGTGTAGTACGATCCTCTTGCAGGAGAATCTGCATGTGGCCGCTGCGACCGCTGACCTCACCTCTGAGGTGATGATCTACGAGGCCAATCCCTACCGCATGCAGGAGAATATGGCCGCCGAGGGTCTCTTTACCGAACTGGTGCGCCGCTTTGCAACCGCCCAGCCCCTCACTGACTACCCCAGCGTCAATATTCTTGGCCCGGCTTCGCTTGGCTTCCACGTCCGCCACGACCTGACCAGCCTGCGCCGCATGTTGGCTACCCTCGGTGTACAGATCAATGTGGTCGCTCCCTGGAGCGCCTCGGTAGATGATCTGCGCCGCTTGCCCGCTGCGTGGCTCAATATTGCTCCCTACCGCGAACTCGGTGCCCAGGCTGCCGATTATCTCGCAGAGCAGTTTGGTACGCCCGCCCTGCGCGAGGCTCCGATTGGTGTCCAGCCCACCCTGCGTTGGCTCAATGCACTGCTCGAGGCGCTCAATGAGATCGGTGCCCGTAACAATGCGCCGGTCATCCGCATGCCCCACCTCACCGCCTTCTCGCTCGATGGCATGTCGGCCCCTTCGTCGGTGCCCTGGTTCGCCCGTACCGCCGATATGGAGAGCTACGCCGGGAAGACCGCCTTCGTCTTCGGCGATGCGACCCATACCGTCGGGATGACCAAGTTCCTCCACGA
The DNA here is from genome assembly GCF_004138135.1 of Candidatus Oscillochloris fontis. Lineage (GTDB taxonomy): Bacteria > Chloroflexota > Chloroflexia > Chloroflexales > Chloroflexaceae > Oscillochloris > Oscillochloris fontis. The sequence goes on along the minus strand of NZ_RYFD01000006.1, from coordinate 82,803 downwards.
TGAATTGGGCATGCCGATTGTTGGTGCCGGTACTTACCTGCTGCGCGAGGCCGATTGGGTGCGCGAGCAACTCAAGGGTTATGTCACTGACGAGCAGTTCCTGGCTACCGATGAGTTCCAGACGACGGCCAATCGCATCGCTGAGTTGCGCCCCGAACTGATCTGTGGCACTCAGATGGAACGCCATACTGCCCGTAAGTACGACCTCAACTGTATGGTGATCGCACCACCTACCCATATCGAGAACCATCTGCTCTCCTACCGCCCCTTCTTTGGTTTCGATGGTGCCGATGTGATTGCCGATGAGGTGTATACTACCTGTACCCTGGGTATGGAGAAGCACCTGATTGACCTCTTCGGGGACGCTGGCCTTGAGGAGGCGCAGGAAGAGCCAGAGATGGTAGCGGAGCCAACAGCGGCTGCCGTGGCGACCAACGGGGCGACTCCGGCACCAAGTGCCGGCCTCCCAGATGCGCTACCCTCCTCTGGGGTCATCACTTGGTCACCCGAAGCCGAGGCGATGCTGAAGAAGATCCCCTTCTTCGTGCGTGGCAAGGCACGCGGGAATGTCGAAAAGTACGCCCGCGAGCATGGCATCACCCTGATTACCGGCGATGTTCTGCTGACGGCCAAAGAGAGTATTGGGGCCTAGTTATGACCGTCAATGAGGCCGTCAAGCGACCATTGCACGAGATTACCCTGATGAGCGTTGCCGAACGCATTCAGGGTCGGCCTAAGATCTGTAGTGACTGCGGGATCTGCTCCAGCAGCTACCGCCCGCTGCTACCACAGGTCTGTATGTTCGTTGAGAACCGGGCTGAGCAGATCGAGCGTAAACTCCACGGACGCAACCGTAACGATGGTGATGAGTTGCTCTTCGGCATCTATCGCTCGCGCCATGTAATTCGCATGGCCAAGCCTAATCTCGATGCCCAGTGGAGTGGGGTCGTCACGAACCTTGCCGCCATGCTGCTAGAGCGCGGCATGGTCGAGGCGGTCATCACCACGATGGCGGTACCCGGAACGCACCACGCGCCGCTGCCCGTCCTGGCGCGCACCCCGGAAGAGGTGCGCGCTAGTGCCCGCAACAAGCCCTGTCTCTCGCCCAATCTCGATCTGCTCGATCAGGTGCGCGAGAGCGGGGTCAAGCGCTTGGCCTTTATCGGCACCAGTTGCCAAGTGCATGCCCTCCGCGCTATCGAGGAACAGTTGGGCCTCGAAAAGCTCTATGTGATCGGCATCCCCTGTACCGATAATGTCGCCTACCCCGATCTGCTGCGCTTCCTCAAGATCGTCTCGAAGTCGCCTGATACCATCGTTCACCACGAGTTCATGCAGGACTTCCGGGTCTGGATGCGCCACGAGGATGGGCACATCGAGAAGATGAACTATGTTGATCTCGATGTCTCGGCACTCGGTGGCGAGTTGGGCATCTTCCCGGCGGCCTGTCTCTCCTGTTTCGATTACCAGAACAGCCTCGCCGACATCACCGTTGGCTATTTGGCGGCCCCGCTGCCACCGCCGGAGCGCTGGCAGTGGACGCTGGTGCGTACTCAGGTCGGCGAGGAACTCTTTGAGTTGATCCGGCCTTTGTTAGAGTTCGGCACCTTCAGCGAACGTGGCAACCGCCAGATCGGCGTGAGTGAGTATGTCCGCATGCTCAAGCGCCCACGTAAACGCCCACCCTTCCCCATCCGCAAACTGATCGCCTGGATGCAGCGCAACCGTGGCCCGCGTGGCATGGAGTTCGCCCGCTCGGTGATCGAAATGAAATTGCTGCGCAACCTCCAGTATATCCGTGATGCGCATGGGCGTCTGGAGCGCCGCATCATTCCCGCCTATGTCTACCGTGCGCTGGCAGCGTATGCCACGGTCTATGAAGAGGAATTCGGGCGCACGCTCGCTCCCTAAGTTCTTTGTGGCCCACAGATCAAACCCGACTGTCACCGCTGTGACAGGGATACCAGACCCTAGCAGGAGAAGAAGTCAATGTCCCTTGTGATCGCAATCTATGGTAAAGGTGGGATCGGCAAATCAACCACGTCGGCGAACCTCTCGGCGGCGCTGGCGCTGCGGGGTGCCAAGGTGCTCCAGATTGGCTGTGATCCGAAGCACGATAGCACCTTCCCGCTGACTGGCATGCTCCAGCCGACGGTGATTGATGTGCTTGATGAAGTTGATTTCCATATCGAAGATATCTCCCGCGAGGATGTCATCCGCACCGGCTTTGCGGGTGTGGATGCGCTTGAGGCCGGTGGCCCCCCCGCTGGCAGTGGCTGTGGTGGCTATGTGGTCGGCGAGACGGTCAAGCTGCTCAAGGAGTTTGGCCTCTACCACAAGTATGATGTGATTGTGTTCGACGTGCTCGGCGATGTTGTCTGCGGTGGCTTCTCGGCTCCGCTCAACTACGCCGACTATGGCATCATCGTGGCCTGCAACGACTTCGACAGCATCTTTGCTGCCAACCGCCTCTGCTTGGCGATTGCCCAGAAGAGCCAGCGCCACAAGGTGCAGATGGCCGGCATCATTGCCAACCGTGTCGATCACGTCAATGGCGGTGGCACCAGCCTGCTTGAGCAGTTCGCCGAGACCGTGAACACCCGGCTGCTTGGCAAGGTGCCCTACCACGATCTCATTCGCCGCTCGCGCCTCGCTGGTAAGACCCTCTTCGAGATGGAAGGTCCCGGCAAGGATATCTGTGTCCAGCCCTTCTACGAGATGGCCGACGAGCTCCTCGGTGAGCCAGCCACCACCATCCCCACCCCGCTCAACGACCGCGAGATCTTCGATGTGATCGGCGGTTGGAAATAACGCATGCACGTAGAGACGCAAAATATTGCGTCTCTACGGCAATACCGCCCCGGCTCGCTCCCGCAACAACACCAACGAACGCGCCTGAAGGTGATAGATCTCACTCGATGGTGCGCGATCTCCATTCCCCTCTGGATCGGCTGTATCAATGAGCACCTCCCACACCGGGTCATCGGGCCAATCCGGCAGGATGAACGGTACAGGGGCGTGGTCGGCATTGAAGAGCATCAGTAGGACATCATCGCGTACCGGGCGGCCCTCGCGATTATATTCATACATCACCTTGCCATTGAGCAGTAGCCCGATGCAGCGCAGATCGGGATTGTGCCATAGCTCTGGGCCGATCTCTTGCCCATCCGGGCTGAGCCACTCCACATCATACTCGGCTCCAGTTGGGTTGATGCTGCCGCGAAAGAAGCTGCGGCGGCGGAGGATCAGGTGGCGCTTGCGAAGTTCGATCAGCTTCTTGGTGAAGGCCAAGAGCTCCTCCGCATCGGGATCGGGCGACCAATCAACCCACGAGATTGGATTATCTTGGCAGTAGGCGTTATTGTTGCCCTGCTGGGTGCGGCCACGCTCATCCCCGGCGAGTAGCATCGGGGTTCCCTGCGAGAAGATCAGCGTTGCTAACAGGTTGCGCATCTGGCGCATGCGCAACTCCTGGATCTTGGGATCATCCGTTGGCCCTTCCACCCCACAGTTCCACGAGTTGTTGTGGTTATCACCATCGCGGTTCCTCTCGCCATTCGCCTCGTTGTGCTTCTCGTTGTAGCTCACCAGATCCCGCATCGTGAAGCCGTCATGCGCGGTGATGAAGTTGACACTATGGTAGGGACGGCGGCCATTGTGCTGGAAGAGATCCGACGATCCAAGAAAGCGCGAGGCAAATTCGGGAGCCTGCGCCTGATCACCCTTCCAGAAGGAGCGGATATTGTCGCGGTACTTCCCATTCCACTCCGCCCAAGGCGCGGGAAAGCCGCCCACCCAGTAGCCATCTGGCCCAATATCCCAGGGTTCGGCAATCAGTTTGACTCCCGCGAGGGTGGGATCTTGCTTCACCACATCCAAAAAGGCACTCGGACGATCCCCATCATGGGCACCCCGCACCAAAGCCCGCGCCAGATCGAAGCGGAACCCATCAACATGCATCTCGGTTACCCAGTAACGCAACGAATCCATCACCATCTGAAGCACCCGTGGATGCATCAGATTGAGCGTATTCCCCGTCCCGGTGTAGTCCATGTAGTAGCGCTGCTCTTCGGGCACCAGGCGGTAGTAGGAGACATTGTCAATGCCACGGAAACTCAGTGTCGGCCCAAGCTGGTTGCCCTCACCCGTATGGTTAAAGACGACATCAAGGATAACTTCGATCCCGGCAGCATGCAGGGCCTTGACCATCTGCTTAAACTCGTTGACCTGTTTCCCCAGACTTCCCTGGCTGGCATAGCGTCCATCGGGGCTAAAGAAGTTGATCGTCTGGTAGCCCCAGTAGTTGGTAAGCCCGTGATCAACCAAGTGTTGATCATTGACGAACTGATGGATCGGCAATAACTCGACCGCCGTGACCCCCAACTCCTTGAGGTAGGCGATCACCGGTGCGCTGGCCAACCCGGCGTAGCTCCCGCGCAATGCGGGCGGCACGTCGGGATGCTGCTGGGTAAAGCCCTTCACATGCAGTTCGTAGATCACACTCTTACGGTACGAGGTATCCGGGCGCGTATCATCGCCCCAATCAAAGCGCGGATCGATCACCACTGAGCGCGGTATATAGGGCGCACTATCCCGCTTCCCAATGGTCAGATCGCTATAGGGGCTATCCACCCGATAACCATACATCGCCTTATCCCACTGGATCGTCCCACTCAGCGCACGCGCATACGGGTCAATCAACAGTTTATGCGGATTAAAGCGGTGGCCCTGTTGTGGGTTATACGGGCCATAGATGCGATAGCCATAGAGTTGCCCCGGCTCCAAGCCCGGCACGTAGCCATGCCAGATATGCTCGCTCCGTTCGGGGAGCGTCAAGCGCACCGACTCGCGCAGGGCCGTCGGGCTATCGAAGAGACACAGATCAACCCGTGTCGCGTGGGCCGAGAAGATCGCAAAATTGACACCGTCACCGTTCCAACTCGCACCAAGCGGATACGGTCGGCCTGGAAAGATTGCCGGCATGTCGTATGCTCCCGAGTCTAATAATGATGCAACGTGTACTCGGCATTGAGCGAACGGACGTGCGTTCCTTCTGCGGGTATGATACCATATCTTTGCAACTATTGTTGCCCGATAGACCTAGGTGGTATAATATCTCTCCTAGATTATCTTCATCTCCTACCGCGATCTGTTGGTCTCTAACATCAATTTCTTATGAAAATACCAGCACAGATCGGCCATTATATTCTTGATAACCCAATTGGCGATGGTGGCTCAAGCGTTGTTTGGTTGGCCCATCATGCTGTTTTGACCGAACACAAGGTTGCTTTTAAGTTTTTGCGTGATCGCAACAGTGAAAATATCCGCCGCTTTGAGCGCGAAGCGACCATTGCGCTGCGGTTGCATCATCCTAATATTATTAAAACCTATGACTATGGCCAGTCTGAGGATCTCTACTATACAATAAGTGAATATATTCCCGGCTCATCGCTGGCTCAATTGATCGAACAACAAGGCCCAATTCCATTTGAAACCGCATTACATATCTTCCGCCAAGTTGCAGCCGGTTTGGATTATGCACACAAACAGAAAATTATCCATCGCGATATTGCGCCCAAGAATATTCTGATCGAAGCAGCGAGCCAACGGGTGATCCTGATTGATTTTGGTATTGCCCGTGAGCATAATCCCGCCCATACCGAGACGGGTTCATTTATGGGGACACTGGGTTTTCTCTCACCCGAACACTTCCCCAATGGGCAGCCCATTTCGCATCTTTCGGATATCTTCGCGCTTGGGATCGTCCTCTACTACATGTTGAGTGCCAAATTACCCTGGGAAGAATCCCTGGATAATCCACCCAAAGCAACCTTTTCCGCGCCAATCCCGTTGCACCAGCGCAACATTCCCCACTTGCCAGGATCTGTTGATCGGGTACTGCTCACGATGCTGGCCCTTGATCCTGCGCGTCGCTATCCCTCGCTCCAGGCGGCGGTCGAGGAACTGGATCGTCTGATTGCCCGCCACCACGTCGCAACCCAGGTGGTCGGGCATTCCTCAACCACCACCGCTCCGACCACTCCCGCATTCCAAGCCCACGGCCTAGAACCGAGTCAGATCGAGAGCATCCTTGGTACTGCTGTTGCCCAGGTTGTGCTCGACAAAGTGCGCCAGCATGCCGATGAACTCTCGAACCCCCAGGAATTGACCCACCTGCTCAACCAGTGGGCGGCCCAATATCCGTGGGCGCTGCGCCGTCCGCTCTTGGGCCGCTTGGCCAAGTTTCACCAAGCAACAACCAAGCTGATCGCCTTCTACTACCTGCGGGTGCTGTATGAACAACGCACAGCCCCCCAATTGCAAGAGCGACCAGATCACAAGGCCGAGCATTTCCCGGTTGAGTCCGAGGTTGATTACTGGAAGATTGAGTTGCCACAAGGAACCGATTTCCGTGATGAACCGGGCAGCCGTCTGACGATCCCTGGCTCTATCCAGATACTCAAATGCCCCGCCTGCCAGGGCGCGGGTGTCTCCGTTTGCCCCCGCTGTAAGGGATCACGGCGGGTGATGGTTACTCGCCCGGTTGTCGCTTCGCTTGCTCCTGTGGCATCCGCAACTGCCGCCGCTACCTCTTCCTCCACCCAACGCCCGCCGAGGAGTTCCAGTGGCTCTGCGGCGGCGAAAACGCCGCCGCCGCCAGCCGCTTCGCCCCCCGCAATGGAGCAGGTGCTTGAACCATGCCCCGATTGTAGTGGCCGTGGTGGCTTGCCATGTTCGCGCTGCCAGGGCGCTCGGCGGCTGATCCAAGAGAAGACCTTTAGCTGGAGCCGCCAAACGACCCTCTTTACCGCCCATGATGGTCTGCACAAGATCAATCCCCACCTGTTATTGCGTACCTGTCCTGCGGAAGAGATCTATCGTGAACGCTATCCTGCTGGCTTCAATCCGCTCTGGAACCAACTTGAGGGCGTGGCTCCGCTCACTACCCAAGCCCAGCGTCGTCTGAGTAACGATACCCGCATGGTACTGAGTGAACTACGTATTCATGTCGTTCCTGTCACCGAGATCGTCTTTGATCTTGGCAAGTCAGGTGAGGATGATCTCTATTGCTTGTATATCTATGGATTCGAGAAATTCATCCCTAACGATAACCGTTTCTTCAATTGGGAACGGCTGGTCGCTATCGGAGCGCTCTCCATGGCATTCCTGACTCTCCTTCTCATGGCTCTTCTTCGCTTCTAAGTCCGAAAACTGTATCTTGGTACTATCTTTAATTAGTACCTGAAGCTATAGGCAAGCGGTACTCTTGGAAAGCGAGGCTACTTGAGATATTTGCCAAGACAGGGTATTATAGGTGCGAGCTAGTAGGTTCAATCAATGTTCGCCTCGGTGTGCGCTTTTGGTGTAGTGCTTTCTTGAATCTCAGGAAGTGGCTCCCTATGCAGAACTTGCCCTCACCCCTCAGACAGCTCCTTGTGAGCATCGGACACGCACGGCTTCGTTTCGCCATGATCCTGTCCTCCCTCCTGGTTCTTGGAATGCTTGGCCTTGGCGCACGCATGATCTGGGCCAACCCGACAATCACTGTTCAGCTCTCAACGGCTCAAATTTTTGAGCGCGATCCGGCTCCTGGCCCTGGTGATGAGGTTGTGAATTTTAACATCACACTCTCAGCCCCTGTTCCTGCAGGTAATTTGGTCGTGATCGATGCGGTTGTTGTGCCCCTAGATCCGGCTAATCCTGAATACGCAGCACCAGGCGTTGATTATAGTGCTGTACCTATGCGGCTTACCTTTACTCCTGGTGAGAGCGCAAAGCAATTCCCCGTTACTATCATCGCAGATGACCTTGATGAGTTAAACGAGGGATTTTTCGTTCGTACTCAGGTGGTCTTTCCGGATACGACACTTCCCGATACCACGCCAGTATCTAATGATACCTACGCGATTATCTTCGATGATGATAATCAAGCGGTAACGGGTATATCGAACCCAATTGCCGCTGAGAATGCGGGTACGATAGATTTCGTTGTCAGCCTAGATGCTGCGAGTACGGTTGATGATATTCGTATCGCCTACCGAACGGTAGCCGTAACCGCTACCGATGGCAGTGACTATACCGGTACGAGTACTGGTATGTTGATCATCCCTAAGGGATCGTCTGGGACGACATTTACGATCTCCATCCCGCTCGTTGATGACGCAATTGACGAGATGCCTGAGACCTTTACCCTCGAACTGCTGCCTGCCGATTCGGCCAACGTGAACTTTGGCCCCACCTCGGCCACCGGCACGATTACCGATGATAACGATGCGCCATCTGCGAGTAACCAGACGCTGTCCTTCGATGAAGAGACGGCTGCACTCCAGACAGCTTCAATCACTGGTGTTACCGATCCTGATAGTGTTAATTTCACGTATAGCACATCTGATACCATAACCCCCTTTGTTTTGGCCTCGGATGGTACTGTGTTCCTGGCTACGGCGCTGAATTATGAGGCACCGTTCACCCCAATCATCTTCGAGGTGACGATTACCGATGATGGTACTCCTGCTAGGAGCACAACCATTGAGGTTACGCTGGCACTCAACGACGTCAACGAAGCTCCAGTGGTGGATGCCGATAGTCCCGCTCCTGGTATTGATGGCACGGCTACCTTTGGCCCCATTGGCAGTGGCCCCATCTCCATCGCACCGAACCTGAGTCTGACCGACCCCGATGCTGGCGATCAGATTACAACGGTGACGGTGACGATTGCTGGCGTCCAAGCCACTGAGGTGTTGGCGGTGACAGTAGGAACCAGTGGCGTGACTGATTCCTATAATACTGTTACTGGCGTTCTTACCCTCACTGGGCCAGTTTCGCCAGCCGACATGCAGGCTGTCCTGCGCACGCTCACCTATAATTACACGGCACTTACTCTTGGAACCACCTCCCGTAGCGTGACTATCGTTGCCAATGATGGTGCGCTCGACTCGTCTACGGCCACGATCACGATTGACGTGGAGGACAACGCGCCGACGATTGACACCAATGCCACTTTGACCGTGGATGAGGGCGGGAGTGGTTTGATTACCACCACGTACCTTGATGCCAGCGACTCGGATACGCCTGATGCCAACCTGACCTTTACGGTTGTGGCTGACCCCTCTAATGGCTCTCTTGAACGCTGGGATGGTGCTGCGTGGCAATCTTTCGTAACCTTCACCCAGGACGATCTGGCGAATAATCGTATCCGCTATACCCACGACGGTAGTGAGACCCTCAGCGATAGCTTCACCTTCACGCTGAGTGATGGCACGACTACGCTGCCAGTGGAAACCTTCAACATCAGCGTCACCGCGCAGAACGACGCGCCAACGGCAGCCCCGTCGCAGTCCGGCTCGGTTGCTGAGGATGCGGCTCCGACTACTCTCGTGATGACGGTGACTGCCTCTGATCCTGATGGGCCGGGCCTGACCTACACCAGTAGCGATACCCCATCCGTCTTTAACCTTGCATCTAATGGTGATATTACCGTCGCTAGTGCTCTAAACTACGAGGGTACACCGAGCTACACCTTCACGGTGAATGTCTCGGATGGCGTGGCTCCTGCGGTGCCCGTCACGGTGACGATCTCCGTCACTGACGTGAACGAGCGCCCAGTGGTGGACGCCAATGGCGCTGGTGACGGTATTGACGACATTGTTGCCTATACCGAGCGCGCACCAGCGGCCAATATTGCGCCTAATCTAGTTCTGACTGACCCTGAGCAGGCGGCATCCACCAGCCCGAATAATGGGCGTATTTCTCAGGTAGTCGTAGATATTACCAATCTACTTGATGGCACCAACGAGCAGTTGGATGCGACGGTGACGGGGACTTCGGTCACGATTAACAAGGTGTACGATTCGGGCAATGGTACCCTCACTCTCACTCCAGCTAGCCCAATGACCGTGGCTGAGATGCAGTCGGTGTTGCGTACCCTCACCTATCTCAACGCATCGAACACGCCGAGTGCCTCGCGCTTGGTGACGGTTACTGCCACTGATGCGGGCACCCCCGGATTAAGTAATAATCCGCTCGCCCAGATTACGATCAACATCGAGCCGGTGGATAATCCGCCGACGGTCACTACCAATACAGGTATGACGGTGCTTGAGGGCGCGAGTGGCACCATCACTACCGCACGGCTCAGCGCCAGCGACCCGGATACGGCGAATGCCAATCTGGTCTTTAACGTGACGGGTGGCCCCAGCAATGGCAGCCTTTCCTCAACAACCTTCACCCAGGCCGATCTGGTGGCTGGCACGGTCACCTACACCCACAGCGGTGGTGAGAACACCAGCGACAGTTTCACCTTCACGCTGAGTGATGGCACGACCACGCTGCCAGAGGCAACCTTCACCATCACGGTTACCCCGCAGAACGACGCACCAACAGCAAGCTCGCCGCAGTTCGGCTCGGTTGCTGAGGATGCGCCTCCGACTACTCCCGTGATGGCGGTGACTGCCACTGACCCTGATAGTACTCTGACCTATGACGATACCAATGTCCCCGCTGTCTTCAGCCTGGACACTTCGACTGGTGTGATTACCGTCGCTGGTGCTCTGGATCGGGAGACGACTCCGAGCTATACCTTCACGGTAGATGTCTCGGATGGTGTGGCTCCTGCGGTGCCGGTCGCGGTGACGATCAACATCACCGACGTCAACGAGCGCCCAGTGGTGGACGCCAATGGCTCTGGTGATGGTATTGACAACACGATCACCTATACCGAGCAGTATCCGCCAACCCCAATCGCTCCGAACCTGGAACTGACTGATCCTGATAGTTTGCTACCAAACAGCTATATCACTCATGTAGTGGTTCAGATCACGAATCCACAGCCGGATGATCAGTTGGTAGTACCATATACGCCGTCTGATTTTATCTATACCCCTGGATCTGGTAGTGTCACTATTACTACTTACGATCCATTTTATTCACTTTCTGAATTACGAGATGTCCTGCGCTCGGTCTCCTACTTCAATCCATCTAACGATCCCAGCACGCCACGCACCGTGACGATTACCGCCATTGATTACCTTGGCCTGGACAACATCCCGCCCGCCACGATTACGATCACCATCGAACCGGAGGACGATGCGCCGATAGTGGCCAATAACGGTGCGGGTGTAGATGAGGGTGCGAGTGGTGTTATCACCACCACGAATCTCAGCGCCACTGACCCGGACACTGCTGATGCTGGTCTGACCTTTACGGTTCAGAGTGGGCCTTTCAATGGGCAGCTTGAGTATTGGAACGGTAGTGCTTGGGTAGTTGTTACTGGCTTCACCCAGGACGATCTGGCGAATAATCGTATCCGCTATACCCACGACGGTGGTGAGACCACCAGCGATAGCTTCACCTTCACGCTGAGTGATAGCACGACCACGCTTCCAGCAGCAACCTTCAACATCACGGTTAACCCACTGAACGACGCGCCAACGGCAGCCTCGCCGCAGTCCTTCTCGATTGCGGAGAATACTTCCGGGCCGGTTGGGGAAGTTCTTGTCAGCGATGTTGATGGGCCAGCACTGGCCTATATCTCAGGCGATGCACGCTTTACGCTCACGCCAACTCCCGGTGGGGCAACGCTGAGCCTCACTTCGGGTCTGGACTATGAGGCGCTCCTGCCCAACAATACCATCATCTTTGATGTAGATGTCTCGGATGGTGCTGGTGGAACGACGACGGTTCAGGTTGAGGTGACGATCACCGATGTCAACGAGGCGCCGGTGGTTGATGCCAATGGTGCGCCTGCTGGTATCAATGCCTCGGTTACCTATACCGAGCGTGCACCGGCAACTCCTATTGCCTCGGCGCTGACGCTCACCGATCCGGAGAATAACGCCATCTCCCTGGTGGTTCTCCAGATCACGGCTCCGATTGACGGTACCAATGAGACCTTGGATGTCACCGTGGCCGGGACTCCGGTTATCAAGTCCTACAATCCGACCTTGGGTACGCTCACCCTCACCGGGCCAGCGACCCTCGCGGAGATGCAGACGGTGCTGCGCTCCCTCACCTACACCAATGCGTCTTCGATCCCCTTACCGCTACGGGTGGTGACGATCACTGCGACCGATGCAGGTGCCCCGCCAGCGAGTAACAATTCCGCTGTTCCGCAGGTTAGCATCACCATTATCCCGATAGATGATGTACCGACGCTGACCAATAACGGTATGACGGTGCTTGAGGGTGGGAGTGGCCCCATCACCACCGCGCAACTCAGCGCCAGCGACCCGGACACGGCGAATGCCGATCTGGTCTTTGACGTGACGGGTGGGCCTATCAATGGCCTCCTTTCCGCAACGACCTTCACCCAGGCCGATCTGGTGGCTGGCACGGTCACCTACACCCACAACGGAAGTGAGACCACCAGCGACAGCTTCACCTTCACGCTGCGTGATGGCACGACCACGCTGCCAGAGGCAACCTTCACCATCACGGTTACCCCACAAAACGACGCACCAACAGCAAGCTCGCCGCAGTCCGGCTCGGTTGCTGAGGATGCGACAGTGGGTACTCCCGTGATGTCGGTGACTGCCACTGATCCTGATAGTCCTCTGACCTATGACGATACCAATGTCCCCGCTGTCTTCATCCTGAACACTTCGACCGGTGCGATTACTGTCAATGGTGCCCTGGATCGGGAGACGACTCCGAGCTACACCTTCACGGTGAATGTCTCGGATGGGGTGGCTCTTCCGGTGCCGGTCACGGTGACGATCGACGTGACCAATGTGAACGAGCGCCCAGTGGTGGACGCCAATGGCAATGGTCCTGGTGATGGTATTAACAACGCGGTTGCCTATACCGAGCAGGACCCGGCAACCCTTATCGCTCCGAACCTGGATCTGACTGATCCCGATGCAGGCGACACCATCCCTGCGGTGGTGGTTCAGATCGATTCTGTCCAACCCGGTGAGACCTTGGCGGTGAATGTGGGAAGCAGTGGGGTGTCAGCTTTCTCTGGCACGGGCACCCTCACCCTCATTGGGCCAGCAACGCCAGCGGTGATGCAGGATGTCCTGCGCACGCTCACCTACGCCAACACATCGAACACGCCCAACACGCCACGCACAGTGAGGATCGCCGCCTCGGATGCTGGTGGACTGGACAACATCCCGCTCGCCACGATTACGATCACCATCACCCCGGTGGATGATGTGCCGGTGGTTGGTAACGCCAGCATGACGGTATCTGAGGGGAGCACCAATCCGGTGACTCTCAGCGCCAGCGACCCGGATACGGCTGCTGCCAACCTGACCTTTACGGTGACGGGTGGACCAAGTAACGGAAGCCTTTCCGCAACGACCTTCACCCAGGCGCAACTCTCTGCTGGGACTGTCACCTACACCCATGACGGGACTAATACCTCCAGCGACAGCTTCACCTTCACGCTGAGTGATGGTGTGAACACACCTGTCCCTGGCACCTTCAACATCACCATTACAGCCCAGAACGACGCGCCAATCGCGGCTCCTCAGACCTTCGATGTCCCTGAGAACACCGCAGTTGGCTTCTCATGGCCGATAGTGGTTGCCCCAGATCCTGATGGGCCAAATGCGTTGGCCTTCAGTGTCGCCGCGTATCCGCTCTCCCCAAGTCCGTTTGTAGTGGATAGCGCGGGCAACATTAGTGTAGCCTTGCCGCTGGACTATGAGACGTTCGGTCCGAACCCCTACGTCTTTAATGTAGCTATCAGTGATGGTCTGGATACGACCACCATCGCCATCACGATCAACGTCACCAATGCTAACGATCCACCATACGTGACCGGGCCTGTGCCGTTAGCATTCACCGTCGCTGAGAACTACACTGGCCTTGTTGGTACCATCACTGCGGCTGATAGCGACCTTGATCCTATCCAGTTCTCAGTGCAGGGTGTCTCGCCCTTCAGTGTAGATGCGAGTGGTAACGTCACACTCAATACGGCATTCGACGCCGATACGATCACTTCCACCAGTTTCACGATCCGGATCTGGGATGGTCAGGTTGGTCATGAGGTTGATCTCGTTGTGCCAGTTACCATCACCAACGTCAACGAGCCGCCGGTGGCCGACGCCAATGGTGGTGCAGCCGGCATCAATGGCACCTTTACCTATAACGAGCGCACGGGTGCCCAGCAGATTGCCTCTGGCTTGGTACTCACCGATCCAGAGAACGATACCATTGACCGTGCCTACGTCCAGTTCGTTGCTCCGTACACCCAATTGGCGGGTGAGTCGCTGGGTGCCTCGACGGTAGGTAGCATTGTCCCGTCATACGATCCGTCAACTGGCATCCTGACCATCCCTGGTCCGGCCACTCTCGCCGACATGCAGACGGTGTTGCGATCACTCACCTATGACAATACATCCTACACACCGCCCGCAGCGCGTACCCTGCACATCATCGCCTGGGATACTGGCAGCCCAAGCTTAGAGAACAGCCCGTATGCCCAGATCCAGATCAACATCACGCCGCTGGCTGATGCGCCAACGGTGACACCGCAGACCTTCACGGTGAGTGAAGGTGCAACCAAGGCCTTCGTTGGTGAGCTGAGTGCCACTGACCCTGACACGCTGCCAGCCAACTTGACCTACACGGTGACCTCTGGCCCGACCAATGGAACACTCTCTAGTACAACCTTTACCCAGGCCCAGTTGGACGCTGGTTCGGTCACCTACACGCATGATGGCACCAACACGACCAGCGATAGCTTCACCTTCACGCTCTCGGACGGAATCAATTCGGTTCCTGGAACCCTGTCAATCGTCATCACAGGTGAGAATGACGCACCAGTGGTGACCACCAGCGCTGGGACGACCTCCTACAACCTGCCTGACCCAGCGGTCGTGATTGATGCGGCGGCTACCCTGACCGACGGTGACTCGTCGGATCTGAATGGTGGCCAGTTGCAGGTCTCGCTGGATGCTGCAACCAGCACCAGTGGGGACATCCTGGGCGTCAATAGCCAGCCTGCTGGCCCAACCGCAATCACGGTAGCGGGAACCAACATCTCCTATGGTGGTGTTGTCATCGGTACCATGAGTGGTGGCAGCTATCCGAATCCGCTCGTCATCACCTTTAACAGTGCGGCTGCCACGCCAGCGGCTGTTCAAGCCCTGATGCAGAACATCACCTTTGCTAACGCAACAACGACCACCTCGCTTGTGCGCACAGTCACGTTCATTGTTGATGATGGTGATGGTGGTGCCAGCGCAGCACAGACCAAGGGTATGGTGCTCAACAACACCCCGGTGGCTGTTGATGACACTGGTGATCTGGTGGTAGATAGTGGTAATGTCGTTATCTCCGTACTGGACAACGACAGTGACCTGGATAATGATACGTTCGATGTGACAGCGGTTACACAGGGAACGCACGGGAGTGTCATCTTCGATGCAACTACGGTGACCTATACGCCTACTGCCGGTTACATGGGGTCTGACACCTTCACCTACACCATCACCGATAGCAACGGGGCAAGTGCAACAGCAACCGTCACCATTGAGGTGAATCCGCATCGTGTCTACTTGCCGTTGGTGGTGCGCTCGGCCTTTGCGGAGCTGGTGGTGGACTTCACGGTCAACCCAACCAGCCCCAAGGTGCGCGGTCCGGCTGCCATCGAGGTGACGGTGACAAACAATGGTGAGATATCGGCCACGAACTTCTGGGTAGACTTCTACATCCAGCCCAGCCGTGCGCCGCAGGTAAACGAGCCGTGGTACGAGCTCTGTTCGATGAACCCGTGCCTTGGTCTCGCTTGGTACTACACCGGAACCTTGGCTCCTGGGCAGAGTGTGGTGCTGAATAGCAACCCACAGAGTGCGGCCAATCCGAATGGTTTCACTCTGACCGCTACCAACTGGCAAGGCTTCTTCAACCTCGGGACGCAGAAGCTGTACGCCTATGTTGATAGCTGGAACCGGAGTGCCAACGGAACCGTTCGCGATCCCAACGGTGCGGTTATTGAGTCGAACGAGGCCAATAACCGGGCTGAAAAGACGATAGTCTTGACGCCGAATGCCCAAGCGGCTCCGCTTCAGGAAGTGCCTGCCAATCGGAACTATACGCGTCCGTAACGTTGGGTTGTGAGATGGTGGTGATTGCTGAGGGTCTATTCCTCAGCAATCACCGTTCTTCTGCCGTAAGAACAAGGAAGATCGTATGCGAAAACACCTGAGTAGCTTGATCCTGATGGGGTGTGGCATCTTGGCACTCGTGCTTGGAATGATGACAATGTCGATGCCCTCAGCAGTTTCTGCACAGGAACCTGAACCATCCCCACGCCCTGGCCTTCCTGGCGAAGGTTCGGATCGTAAACCCACTGCGGTTGTTCCTGGTCGGCTAACAGGAACGGTCATTGATCTTCGCACAGGGATACCAGCAACGGGTATTACCGTAGCGGTTGGGGATCAAACGATCAGTACTGACTCAAATGGAAACTACGATATCTGGTTGGTATCAGGCAACTATACGCTCGATCTGGTGCTGACTGCTCAACAGGGGACTGCGATTCAGCCTGCACAGGTGGTTGCAGTGGGTGCTGGGGATACGGTAGTTGTCCATCTCTTCTTCCGTAGCACAGAGCCTACGGTTACGGTGCAACCGGTTATCCAGCCAACCGCAACACTGGTTCCGGTTGTTCCCACCAGCGTGCCAGTTGCGACCCCTCAGATCCCTCAATCGTTGCCCAATACCTCAACGTCAAGTGATCTGGGTACACCAACAACCTGGCTCCTGATCGGGGTGATTTTGATTGGTATGAGTCTTGTGGTACGCTTTGCGCCTACTCAGCGCCGACGAACCCACACGAATGATAGCGATAAGGGGTAATCTGGCCCTCACCCCCCCTAGCCCCCTCTCTCGCGTGCGAGAGAGGGGGTATTGCTTTTCTGGTGCTGAAGCGCTTGTCATTCCGAGCGCAGCGCGGAATCCCGACCGGCAGTGGGTTGCCCGCAGGCGATGCTTCGCCCCTACATGAACCCCGGCCCCGCGCATGCCACGGGTGCGCCACCATTCCCTGGCTCCCGTAGGGGCGAAGCATCGCGCCCCCGATGGCCTGGGGAACCCCAACATGGTTGGGGGGCGATGCTTCGCCCCTACATGAACCCCGGCCCCGCGCATGCCACGGGTGCGCCACCATTCCCTGGCCTCCCGTAGGGGCGAAGCATCGCGCCCCCGATGGCCTGGGGAACCCCAACCATGTTGGGGGGCGATGCTTCGCCCTACGGGTGCGTTGCGGCATACCCAATGTTCTCCCACCCCGCCATATCCACGATATCGAGCGAGCTTTGCTATCTCCAGATCTCTTCTACCAGCGCACCGTTACTGGGGTGCCCATCGGTGCCCAATTGTAGAGCCAGGCAGCTTGGCTGAGGCCCACATTGATACAGCCGTGGCTCATGCGTACCCCGCTGCCAAAACGATTGTGCCAGTAGGTGCCATGAATGGCAACCCCACCCACAATGTACATCACGTGCGGCACATCGGGGACGCGGTAGTATTCACCGCCCAGAGTGCCCTCCATCGTCTGCGAGCGGATTTTGGCATAGACCGCAAAGGTACCAATCGGGGTATTGAAGCCATCACGTCCGGTTGAGACAGGCGCATCATAGATGAGGGTCTGGCCCTCGTAGGCATAGAGCCATTGGTCGCTAATATCCACAATCATGCTCTTGCCACTACTACTTGTTGCTGGAGCCACCGGTTTACTCGTCGGGCGGGGCGTGGCAGCCGGGCGGTTAGTCGGGGCTGGGGCGGGGGTGGGGGTTGGTTCGATGATCGTGGCACCATCATCACCAACTCGGATCGCATTGTCGGGGGTGACCGGGGCAGTATGGATACCGCGCAGCCGGGCTACATCACGCCCCAAGCCACTCATGGTGACTGCTGGCGTATTTGTGGCGCGGTACTCAAGCCGGGTGCGCTCGAAGTACTGGACGTGGATCAATTCCGATCCGACATATTCCCAGAGTGGTTCGCTGATCGGAAACCCGAAGACCTCGATGTCACCATTGGCCTCCCAGAACTCGCGGAAGGGTGAGCCAAGGGTATGCTTGGTTTCAGTAAAGAAGCGGGTATCGGCTTGGTCGGCGCGGCTGGTTGCGGCGGGGAAGCGCCGTGCGAGGGCGCGACTATACTCGTGCCCTAAGAGGCCGCGCACAATTGCATTGCCATACTCCGGGTGGCGCTCCAGCCGCCCAAGAACAAAGTACTGAACCGTGAGATCGCCATCGGTAAATGGCTCACTGATCGGCGCACCGAGGGTCTGCGGGCCATGACTGGCACGCCAATAGCCCAGAAAGTCATCGCTGAGGTGGTGTCCAGTCGAGACAAAGAAGAGGCGGTCGGGATTGGCACGGCTCAGCGCTGGGTGGAGCCAGAGAGGTACGAGTAGCCCCAGAATGATCCCGATCTGCAAGATGTGGCGCATGCGTCGGTGCATAGTTCACCTGTCTAATGCGGTGCGGGTTCGGGGGCTGCGCCCCAGACCCGCTTTTTTCTCTGATGTGGGCGGCGCAGCCGCCAACCACCACCAAACATTGGGGTTTGGGGCGTTGCCCCAATAGCCTACTGTCTAGCGCATCACCAGCGGCAGATAGACAGGATTCTTGATCACGATTCCATTTGGCCCGACTTCGCGGATGGCACTGTTGCTCCAAGGAATAGTGACGCTAGATAAGATATTCGCACCATTACTGATCTGGATTGTCATCATCTCCTGCGTGACACCACACTGAGGGTGTTCGCCATCAAGAGCCAGCATATCCAGTGCAAACCCGATCTGCCCACTAGCAACATTCCGGGTTGTGCTCGTGCCACAGACGGTTGTTCCGTTCATGGCTTTGACACTCAGCCCGGTTTGGGGTGTAAAGCCCCAACTACTATCGAGGAATCCATACACGTTTGAGGGCGGCGGTGGCAGTAGCATCGCATTCAGGCTCGTATCGGGAATGGGTAGGGCAATTGTGCTATTGGCCGTGGTCAGGTAGATCCAGTAGCTCTCGCTCTCCTGCATCTGGGTTAATTCTAGCACCCATGCGGGGATCATGGGATCGGGCGTAAAGACCTTCCATGGATCATTGGCATCGTTCGGATCATAGCCATAGAGCATGGTGTAGGCTTGCTGTTCGGCAGCCGCACTGAGAACTTCTGTCACCGGGCCAGTGGCACCGGGGTAGGAATAGACGAAGTTCCAGCCCGCACGGTTGAATGTGAGGCGTAGGCTCGTGACCAGTACATAGATGCCGGGGGTAGGCTGGACTTTCACCGCTGCCTCGTTGCGGGCCGTATCAACACGAGTCTCCAACTCTCTCCAGCGGGTGCCATCGTGGAAGAGGACACGCACATCACGCTCCAGACCGAGGGGCACATCGCCCTGGCTATAGCTGAGACTCAGCGCCAGGGGCTTATCCACCTGACTGAGCATCTCTGGGCGCGAGGCGAGCAGGCGGTAGCCCTGGCCGACCTGAGTGGCCCAAGCGGGTAGGGTGGGTAGACTCGCTGCGCGTTGCAGCGCGAAGAAGTCGCCACTTGGGAAGGTGGTATCTTCGGCAAAGATCGTTGCCTGGCCATCGGGAGAGACGGCGGGCGCATTGCGGCGTGAGCGGCGGGGTGGTTGGCTGCGTGGGGCCGGGTTGCCTCCAATCGCGTAGTCGCTGATCGCCTCGCGGCGTGGTGTGGCTTCATCCACCCAGATGTGTAGCAAGCCCTCCTCAACAATGCTACTCAGGGCAATATTGGCTGTGTAGAAGCCATTCTGAAGCGGCGCACTCACCAGTACCGGCGCGATCTCGCCCTCACGCGGGAAGAGCCGGATCTGGAGCGCAGTGGGTGGGGTTTGCCCTTCAGTGATGGTACTCTGCACTGGGATGCGCACCTGGAGCACCATGGTCATCGCGGTAGGATCGGTCTGCGGTGTGATCTGGATCTCCGGCTGCCAGTCGGGGTAGTTGGCGGTGAGTTGCAGGCCAGTGGCGGTCAGGTTACACCCGAAGAGACCCTGGGCAGGATCGAAGAGACACAGCCGATCCCCACTGCGGAAGCCGCGTGCGAGCACTTGGCCGGTAGCGGGCACACCCAGATCAATCGGGGTGGCATTATTTGCCGGGAAGATGAAGGCGCGGGCAACCGGGCTGGGTGTGTAACGACCACCACCGGGGGCAATGATGCTGTAGAAGGCTGCGGCAGGCGCGGCAGTGCCCGTGGCGCTGGCCTCGGCCACCTGGAGCAGTTGGAGTGGCAACAGGCTTGGCCCCGGATTACTCTGGGTGCTTGCCGGAACATTCAAGCTGAAAGTAAAACCATGCTGCGCCTGAGTACGGGTATAGAAGTGGGTGATGCTGCCCCACTCGCTCATCCCACTCCCCAGATGTTGGAGCGTGGTTTGGCATGCGCTCGGCCAATCGCTACTGGGGCGAAACTCACTCGAACTATCCACGTAGGGATCATACATGGCGCTGCTACAGCCGGTGGTGGGTACAAGCAGGCTGCCATCGGGGCTACTGATCTTGCCCAGGTAGGTCTCATCAAGATAGAAGACATAATGACCGATCTCATGCGCTAAAGCGCGTGCCCACTCTTCACCATTATCAATCTGGGGGTTACCATCACTATTCCATGCCGAACCCATCCGAATATAGCCTGGCTCATAGGTGGCGCTCTTTCCCGATAGATAGGTGACACTGGTGGGGGCATTGACGATGCCGCCCTGGGTGGCATTGGGGCGCAGGTTATTGGCGGCGTAGATACGCAGATCGACCCCGCGCTGAGTGACATTGCCCTGGGCATCACGCACATGGCTCCAGCGCTCTTTATTCTGGTAGATGGTAATACTGCCCAGAGCAACTTGGCCGTTGCTCCAATCGTAGAGTACCTCGGAGGTGCGTTGCAGGCGGTTGCGTAGCGCCTGCATAAAGGCCGCATCTTGGCGCGCATCCCATTCGATGCCGATATTGAGATTGAGCAGCAGGAGCGGATTGCTAGGGTTGACAACCAGGGTTTGGGTACCACCCGTACTGCCAACTGGCAGCGTATTCAAGCCGCTGCTGGTGGGGGCTGCACTGGTATAGGCGAAGGTGAAACGGCTATCATCCTGATTGATGACGTGAAGCGCAACCAGTTGATCGCCAGGATTGAGCGGCGTGCGGCTGTTGACATAACCACTCTGATCGCTCAGAACCGGGCTGCCATTGAGGGAATTACTCAGGGGCAGACCAGCAAGATTCTGGCCATGCGGAATCCGATAGACCCGTGCGTTGGCGATAGGCTGGGCTGGTGTCTGGGTGTTCATGACGCGGGCAATCGTTCCACGCAACCGGAAGGGGAAACTGGAGGTGCCGGTGTAGCTATACTGGTAGTTCCCAGGAATCATACTGGTTGTGGGGCGATAGCTGGGGAAGGCGCGTAGCCGCACCACTGCCATATCAGACTGACCGATGACCTCGCTGGCCAGCGTGTCCCAACCAAAGGTATGGTTCACCCCTGTGGCACTGGTGGTTAGGTGCCGGGTGATGGTACTACCAGTGGGGATTGCCGGAAGCCAATTGCCACCCCCGTTGAGTGAATATTCGACATAGATATTGGCTGGATGACTCTCGGCATCGCGTAGCACATAGGGAATACTGATTTCGCCGCTGACGATACGACTCACCGCGAAGAAGTTAGCGCTATAGCTCCCGGTGCCACTGGTCTTGGTTGGGTAGGCGAGCGCGGCACGCGGCAGTTGATTCGCGGCACTGCTCGGAGTCTGCTGGAAGGCATAGACCCGATTGGAGGTACCGCGATTCGCGACGGCCAGTTCGAGTTGACCATCGCCATTCATATCGCCCCAGGCGATAGACTGGGTATTGCTGATCTCAGCAGATGACCACGTGGCATTCTGGCTCAGTTGCCCGCGCTGATTACGATAGATGCGCAGCGGTTGCCCGTTATTCCCAGCGGCCAGATCGAGATCGCCATCGCCATCCACATCGCCCCAGGCAATCGCGGTGGTGGTATCGGATTCATTTGAGGCCCACACCGCGCTTGAGGTCAAGATCCCTTGATCGTTGCGATAGACGCGGTTGGGTTGCCCCTTATTCCCTACTGCCAGATCGAGATCACCATCGCCATCCACATCACCCCAGGCGATGCTAGAGAGGGTATTATTCTCCTCGGCGCGCCAATAGGGCTGACCTTCTAGGCTCCCATTGGTTGTTCGATAGACTTCATTTGCGACGGCGAGATCAAGATCACCATCGCCATCTACATCACCCCAGGCTACAGCGGACGTATTGCCCCAAAAGCTGACAGGAAGAGGGGTACTTGGATTGAGCGTTCCACTCGTATTCTGGTGGAACCTGAAATCGGTGTCGGTTCCGACGGCAAGATCGAGATTGCCATCGTTATCAGCATCAGCCCAGGCCATGCTAAAGGTGAAAAAATCTGTAGAACTCCAATTGGCACTCGTACTGAGCGTGGAGCCATTATTGAGATAGAGTCGCCGTGGTTGACCGTCATTCCCAACGGCCAGATCGAGATCGCCATCGCCATCCACATCACCCCAATCAAGATCGGTGGTGGTGCTGGTCTCATCGGCGTTCCATGTCGCACTGGTTTGGAGCATCCCGCTCTGGTTGAGAAAGACCTGATTGGGGATGGAGAGATTACCAACCGCCAGATCGAGCCGCCCGTCACCATTCATGTCGCCCCATGCCACCTTGGAACTGTAGTCGGTTACGCTGTTTTCCCAAACAATGCTGCCGCTGAGACTGCTCTGTCCATTCAGGTAGATGCGACTATTAAGCTGGTTGCCGACGATAAGATCGAGATCATTATCGGCATCAATATCTGCCCAGGCGAGACTCGCAGTTCTATCACCATGGGTTGCTTGCCAATCCGCAGTTGTACTGAAGGTTCCACCTGTATTGAGGTAGATGCGATTCTTTCCGTTTGAGTTGCCGACACTCAGATCGAGATCGAAATCCTGATCAACATCAACTAAGGCGACATCAGTGCTATGATCGGTCTCGGTTGGAATCCAAGGCGATGTAGCCCAGGTCATGATTCCTTCTGATAATGAAAAATTGCCATTGTTGTTGATGTAGACGAAGAGCGGTTGCTGTGGGCTAGGCGTATTATTACCTACCACCAGATCTTGTTTGCCATCGCCATTCACATCACCCCAATCGAGGGTCGTGAGGCTACTGGTTTGATTTGTGGTCAGGTAGGCACTTGTCTGAAGTGATGTACCAGTATTGCGATAAATGCGGGTTGGTTCAGATTCAAACAATTCGCCATTACCTACGGCGAGGTCGGGTTTTCCATCGTTATCTATATCACCCCACGCGACATATTGGGCATAGCTTGCTTCACCAGATTGCCAAACCGGGGTTAAACTTAAGACCCCACTTGTATTGGCATAGATCAAGGCATTTCCTTTTGAAATTTCGCCTAGATCATTCACATGGGTTGTTTTGGCAATTGCCAAATCCAAGTCCCCATCTGCATCAACATCGGCCCAGGCAACACTAGGGACTGATTCTAGCGAATTGAGGTCGCTGGCCGTCCATACGGCGGTGGCACTGAGCAGACCCGCATCGTTGCGATAGAGGCGGGCACCAATGGCAAGATCGAGATCGCCATCATTGTCTACATCGCCCCAGGCGAGCCCGCCACTGTTGCGATCAGTTGCCGACCATACAGATTGAGTATCAATAACGCCATTGTTATTACGATATACCCGTAGCGGTTTTGCTCCACTACTTATGGCAAGATCAAGATTACCATCATTATCTACATCACCCCAGGCAAGATTACCTACATTTGCAGCATCGGTAGAGAGCCAGTATGATTGTAAGGCAACTCCAGCCGCCTGTGCCATAGGAAGACGCGAAACAACCGGGAGATCAATCATCGTGGTGCTGATCAGAACGATGATGAGCGTGAATGATACGGCATAACGTGGGTGCAGCATAGGTTTTTCCTTAAGAAGCTAACCGTTTTTCAGATCAACACCCATCAAATTGTCCATATGTTGTACATTCAGATCGGCTGGCGGGCCGCAGCGTGGTTTGGGTGACGAGCCTGAGCAGATCTGCGGTGCTTACCGGCATGATCCGTGCAATACCATCGGCACTGGCACTAACGATACTGCTTCCCTGTGGGTGGTAGTTCACCGTATAGACCTCGGATGGATGTGGTAGTACCTGGATCTGTTGCAGGGTAGCCGCATCCCAGATCCGTACCTGCCGGGTGCGTTCGGCGCTGGCGATGTGGGTGCCATCGGGGCTAAAGGCGAGATCGGTGAAGGCGCTCTGGGTTGTGATCCGAGCCACTTCGCGGCTAGTGCTGACCTCCCAGATAGCCAGATCTCCACTATCATTGCCCGCAGCCAGCCAACGCCCATCGTGGCTGAAGGTTAGCCCCTGCACGATCTCGTTACTGCGGAGTGTCCAGGTCTTGCCGAGGCTCTGACCAGCGGCATCCCAGAGGCTGATCTCTCCGTTGGCGACACTTGCGATCATGCTTCCAGCGGGGCTAAAGGCAACAACGGTAACTTCATCACTATTCGTTGTGGGAAGATTGATGATTTCGCTACCGTCGGTGCAGTCCCAGATACTCAGGCTGCCATCGCGGCTGGCACTCACTAGCCGCTGCCCATCAGGGCTATAGGCTATGCGGTTAACCTGATCGCTATGACCTTCTAACCGTTGATTGATAGTGCCACTCTGGGGGGTGATCAAAAGAATGGTGCCATCAATACTTCCCACGGCGATCTCAGTGCCTTGCGGATGATAGGCGATGGTAGCGATTAGGATAGGAATTTCGATACTATAGAGCATCGTTTCGTCAGACTGATTCCAGATCTGTACCTGTGTTGCTCCATAGGTAGCCAAAGTGTCACCAGCGGGGCTAAAGATCGCCCCGTAGGCTCCGTCAGCGGGGGCGAGGCTGAGATCCCAGGTGCGCAACGTCCCGTCGAGGCTACTGGTGATTAGTTGGGCACCATCGGGGCTGAAGATGGCTCCGCTGAGTCCATTCTCGTGCCCCATGAGGCTGAGGATCATGCGGCTGTTATTCATTGCCCAGACCTTGGCACTGCCATCGGCACTGGCCGTGGCAAGTCGGTCGCCAGTCCTACTAAAGGCTACGGTCTCTACGGTGGTGACATGGCCACGTAGGATATCCAGGGCACTGCCATCACTGCTCGCCCACAACCGCACACTCAGATCGGCTGAGCTACTGGCGATGACACTACCATCGGGGCTGATGGCCATCCCGGTAATAAGGTCTTGGTGAGCGGGGAGGCTCCAGATCAGATCACCTGTCAGCACATCCCAGAACATGATCTGGCCTGCGAAGTCACCCGTAGCGAGGTAGCGACCATCGGGGCTATAGGCAATGGCCCACACCTCACTTCCCACCTCAAGGGTGTAGATGGGTTGATCCTGGTTGCGATCCCAAAGCCGGGCAGTGCCATCGGCGGAGCCACTTGCAATAACGCTACCATCGGGGCTGAAGGCGACGGCAAGAATATCATTGTTCATAACCTCAGCACCGCTCTCTGGATGGGCATCAAATTGGTACGCAACCTGTCCATTCGTGATCGCCCAGATCATAATCTGATCGCTACTTCCCGCCGCCAGATAGGTACCATCGGGGCTAAAAGCGAGGCCAAAGGTGGGTAACCCGGCATCATTGGCTGTGATGTGTTGGATCTCCTGGCCTTGGGCGCGATCAATGAGGTGGATCTGGCCATCACTGGCGTTGGTGGCAATCATGCGACCATCGGGGCTGAGGGCGAGGTCTTGCAGGCCGCGTTCACTCACGCGGATGATCTGGCGCACCCGCGAGGCGGCGAGGGCTTGGTGCAATGCCTCTAGCGTTTCGGGTGGAGCGGGATCACCGGCAGCGGCACTGGTGGCATAGGCGGCGTGGGCCAGGATGAGGCTGCGTTGGGGATCAACCTGTAGGTTGCTGACGGCAGCGGCGGCCAGTTCCCGTGAGCGGGCTTGGCGGGCATTCTGTTCGGCTTGAATGCGGAAGGCGTTGGCAATGAGGGCCAGAATGAGGGCAATAACCGCCACAACTGCCACCGCAATACTCAGATTGCGCAGCAGGGCGGCGCGTTGGCGTGCGCGGCGACAGAGATCGAGGAAATCGCGTTCGCTGGAGGTCAGGCTCTTGCTGTGCTGGGTGGCCCACGCCTCAGTTTCAAGCAGACTTGCGCCCCGTAGGAGCAAGCCTTCGGGGCGACCTTGCTGCTCCCAGAGCTGGGCTTGGCGTTGCAGGGTACTCAAATTCGACTCAAACCAGAAGGCATTGTTGGCCTGGATCGGAGCGATCAGGCGGTCGTGGGCCAGTTCGTACCATGTGGCACCGCGCCGTGGTTCGGCCCGCACAAGGTAGGCGTCAATCAACAGAGTAATGGCGCTATTCTCCAACCCCGCACTACTTCCGGCCCCCTGAAGTACCTGACCGCGTACCCCCTGAGGGGTAATTAGTTCATGCTCAAACCAGTTGCGCAGCGTGCGTTCCGCAACCCCACTGGCTTGGGCCACCGAGGCCGCCCGTTCGGCGTAGTAGTCGCCGAGGGCAGTACCGACATCACCGAGGGCATCAATCTGTTGCGCCGAAATACTTGTCGTACCGGGAGGCAAGCGCTCCCAGAGGCGTAAGCCAACCACCTGAAGTTGCACCGGCTCAACACTGGGGCCAAGTTCGCTCCGGATGCTGCCATCGGCCTGTTGGACATTCACGCGGCGCAGATCATCAATCAGGCGGTTGGCCTGAGTTGTAGGAATATCCACCCCGGCGCTGCGCAATGGTTCGCACAGCGCCTCAAGTGCGCCTTCAACCCCCAGCAGATCGAGGCGGAAGTGGGCAGCGAGGCGGTTGGGGAGCAGGCGCATAAAGGGTTCAAGTGCGGCCACATACTCTTCGCGCACCACACACAGCACCCAGAGGCGTGGTTGTTGCAGCGCCGCGCCCAATTCGCGGAAGAAGACCGCCTTGGCATCCTGATCTGTTGGATCGCGGGTGAGTACTTCTTCAAACTGATCAATAATCAATACCGTATCTTGATCTTTAGGGATACGCTGGGTGAGATACTGTTTGAGCGAGGTAGCCGAGATCTCAGTGGTCGAGATCTGATCGTCATCGGCTTGGCCCTCTTCCAATGCGAGCAGCATGGCGCGCACATAGCGATTGCCGACCCAACCAGGAGGAGCCTCCTCACCGACGCGCACGGTGGGCAGAACGACAAAGTCGCGTTCTGCGAGCAGCGGTAGCAGTGCGGCTTGGATGAGCGAGGTTTTACCGGCCCCGGAGGGTGAATGGAGCAGCACCGCACGTTCAGCCACCAGCATACTCAGGAGGGTGCGGGCCTCATAATCACGCCCATAGAGGCGTTCACCCACTTGGAAGGGGCGGGGACCACGAAAGGGCGGAGTGATCGGGGTATGGCTCATAGATACTCACTCAGTAGTCGCTCGACGTTAGCGACGACGCAGACTCGCCCGTTCGGGAGCAGCGGGTGGTGGGGCAGCCGCGATCTGGGCCAACAATTCACGAGTAAAGTCTTCGACACTTCCCCAGAAGATACTAATATCGTTATAGTCGAAATAGCGCTCGAAGTAGCGGCGGGCCTGCACGGGGAGCAAGAAGTAGTCCTCATCGGGGGAGACCTGCCCGGCGATATTCGCATACTTACTGCGGCGAGCGCGGCCCTCTTGTTGCAGGAGGCTACGGTAGAGCACGCGGAAATCCCAGCCATCAATGCGATAGCCAAGCAGGAGCAGAGCGGTATCGGTGAGGGCCTCGCGGACAGCCAAAGGAACCAGATCGGGCACGCGGGCCACGCGCAGCAAGAAGTCGAAATGATCGTCCTCTGTCAGTACCAGTGATTCGGGTTCGGCGAGGATACCGAAGAGGTGGAAGACCAGGGGCCGTTGGGCAGTAGGCAGGTAGCGCGGCTCATCGTCATAGATCGAGGGAATCGACTCCAGTTCGGGGCGCCAGCGGCAGAACTCGATCAGCGGATCTTTCCCAGCGGCGCGTAGCGCCTCACTGAGCAGACTATGGTAGGCGGTCGTCAGGTAGATCGGAAAGGGCTGTTCGGCCAGCACTTTGTAGGGATCATAGGGATTGCGTTCACGCTGGATCTCACCAACCACAGCCAAGAGATCATAAATATCGGCCTGTTCCGCCCCTTCGGCGAGATCAGCAGCGAAGCGCTGGGCCAGCGTATGGCGCAGGGTATCCACCAACTCCTCGCGGGGGAACATAGGAGCCTGGCTAATCGAGAGATACTGTGTGACATCGTGCAGTTCCTCGCGCTCGTGGGCTGCGAGCGGGAAGTTGTAGCGTTCCGCCCACTCGCTGGCGAGGGTACGTAGTGACGTGATCACCTGTTCATCAAGCGTTGCGCCGATGATCGGAGTAGCTTGGCCACGGGTAACACTGCGCACAATGGTGGGCCACTTCTCGAAGGACTGGCGTTCATCGGCAAAGCCGGGCACATACCAGATGCGTCCGGCGCGCAGACGCATAAAGAGCGCGGGCATCCAGCTATCGGGGCGATGGCGCACAACGCCGCGTGCCACGGTGAGGGCGCGATCAATCTGGCCATCGCGGCTCAATTCGCGGAAGAGTGCGGGGGTAAAATCGGCGATAGTCTCCATCGAGATCTTGCCCTGCATCGCAATGACCGCCGGAACCCCAGCCTCAGCTAAGAGTGGCCCCAGGGCATTCAGGGCCACCCCAGCGCTATCACCGGCACTTTCGCAGGAGGCCAGCACGACGAGGCGCGGGCGCTGATCGAGTTCGCGGATGCGTTGGGCAAATTCCACCCCGGAGGTATGGGCAACCGTACCGTTCTCATCTTCGAGCCAGAGGGTAGGCAGACCTTTAACCAGTGAGCCGTGGCAGACCAAATAGAGCAGATCGGCACCCTCGCGTAGAGCGGCAATAATTCCGGCGATGGTAGCCTGACCGGGTTCACTAAGCGTTAGCGTTGTCATCCCGGTTAAGCCCGCCTGAGCGCGGGCAAGTTCGGCGGGGGCATCAATCGGAGCCAGACGAAAGCGAACCAGATCGGAGGGTGCGGCGACCGCAATGAGCGCACGCAACTCGTTTTTGGGGCGCAGCGTAATCGGACGCCAATCACCGGCGGCGAGGTAGCGTGAGAAGAGCAGGCGTTCATCGGTGAGCAGCGGACGATCTTGTTCGGGGTCACGCAGCATTTCCCAGCGCAGGGCGTGTAACTCAGTCGCGCCGACCCCTATCACGAGGCGCAGGCGCAGGGGCAGATCAAGCGACTGGGCACTGGCGCGAGCCTGGGCGAAGGCGACGCGCAGTTCTGGGGGGGCGAAGAGTGCCGCCGTGAGGGACTGACCATAGGCAAGCGGATCGAGTTCAAGGGCACGCAGGGTTACGGGATCAATTGTAACCAGGATTGGTTCGGAGGAGTTGAGGCGAATATCGGTTGCGCTATCGGATTGGGTATAGCGCAGGTCAACGCTATAGGTATGTTCACCACGGGGATGCAACCCGATCTCAAGATCGGCAGGAGCAGCAGCCATAGGATTGCCTGCAATAAAAATGGAGGAGCCTTTGAGGCTCCTCCATTATACACAAGTGAACGAACCAGACTAAAGATTCTGCACCTTACGAATAATGGCTCGCAGCAGGACATTATTTGCACCTGCGGGTGCGCTCTCTGGCTTCTTATTCGTATTGGTGACCCGATTAGCCCAAATGGGTGTAGGTGCTGTAGCATAGGCCGGGCGGATGGGTTCAGCCAAGGGGTTCCGCAGCAGACCACGGTCGAGCAGACCCTTGGCCACCGCGAGAGCCTGTGAGGGGGCAACACCGAGATCGCGGCTTACTTCTTCCACAGTACGTTCATTAAAGAGGGCACACAACAATTGCCACTCTTCGCGATTGATCTCGATTCTATCATCGCTCACATCGGGGCGATTATCTATACGGAGGAGATCCGTTGTTTGCAACGTAACGTGAGCCAATGCACGTTGGCGTTCGGCCTGTTTAAGAATCTCAGGGAAGGTTGCACGGATTTGGATCGGTTGATTATCGAGTGCTTTATCGTGAACAAAGATAAAATTGGCATGATCCCAGAGACACATCCGGATCATGGCCTCAGTATCAGAGGCGACGAGTGTCCGCCCTGGCATTGCGAAGAGGGACGCATCAGCGATTCGCCCGCGGCTAATCGTGATCTTGCCCTGTTCACCTCCTTGTGCCAGGAGCAGACGGCCAGAACGTTGGCCAGTGACGAAGATATCAAAGAGATCTTCGAGCGAAATATCACGCAGTGTTCCCTCGAGTGCCATAATTCCCTCTATCTCTGTTGATGCTTGATCGGGGAGTCTTCATCTCATGGATCAGGCATCAAACATCACAACTAAATGGGCGTAATCTGGTAGACACACTGTGGTGCACCACATGCTTGACACTCTAGCTCTTTACCGCTCATACGTACCCCTGTGAGGGCGTGGATCGCACCGATGAAGACGCCGAGGGTAAAGGCGCAGAGTGGTTCGCTCGCATGTTGATTGGCAGTACAGGCACTCTCAATGATATGTACCTCATACCCACCATCGGGGAGCGTTGTAATTTGCTCAACAATGCAGAGGCGCGTGCCTTCGACACCAAGGGCACCATTGAGCTTTTCCTGTATCTCAGCAGCATCGCTCATCTTACCGACAAGGCCGAGCGAGACGATAACATCGTAGCCACGCTTACGACCGGCGGCAATAATTGGTGCGCGTCCGGCTACATCTTCAGTGGTGTTGCGCAGATACTGGAAACAGACCAAGTTCATAAAGGGGCCGAGTATTTGGCGGTTGTTGGCAGTCATTGCAAGCTACTCCTTAGGTATGTTGGCGGGGTGCTTATGTGATAGTGCTACGTTACCACATCTTTACCTAATCTGAAGATATTGCTTGGTTGTATCACTCCCTATTGGAATTTGGGGAACCTTCGTCTCTATTTGTTTGTTGTTTACATAAAAATAGGAAAGGAAGGTCTGCTGCTACCAAGGCGATCCGGTGTTGGTTTGCCCCGCACCGGCGATGTTACTATTATACAACCGATTGTGTACAGCGTGCATACCGTTCGCATGTCTGAAGTGTGTGGCATGGTTGAAGAAGATGAAAGAAAAGTGTTTTTTGTGTATTCTTTCTTAGATTACTATAAGTAATCGTAATATATGTCATAAAAAACTGTGCCGCGTGAGTAGGTATATTGTGTGGAGATGAAAAGATTTTTATCACCACACCAACCAAAACCTTAGTTGGTGTGGTGATCTTCTACGAGGCTTCATCGAGGGTTGCGAGCACGCGATGCGCCCGCAGTGCTAACCAGAGGGCAAAATGTTCCTCGGAGTTATCGAGATCCATGCCACTAATCTCCTTGATGCGATCAAGGCGATAGAGCAGGGTATTGCGATGCACGTGGAGGGCTTCGGAGGTGGCACGCAGGTTGCCAAGGTTAGCGAAATAGGCTTCGAGGGTTTTAATCAGATCGGCGCGTTGACGGGTATCATAATCGGCGAGTTTGGCCAACGTTTCGCGGTAGAAGGTCCAGAGTTCGGGGGTTTCACGCAGGCGTACCAGTAGGCGGTAGACTCCCAGATCACTAAAGGCGAGAACGCGGTCGGTTCCAAAGAGTTGGCGACCCAAGATGAGCGCCTGTTCGGCTTCTTCGAGGGTACGCCGCCAATCGGCGAGGGTCGTCACTTGGCCACCAATTGCGACGGCGACGCTGGGGTAATCAACCCGGAGGCGTTCACGGATCTGCTCGATCAGATCGCGGGGGCGGGTGGTGCCACTGATCGGGATCATGGCGAGGACGTTGGTATCGCGGCGTGAGATGGGGGCGGTGATTCCCCGGCGGGTGAGTTCGCTCTGCACACTACTTGCGACCCGCCCAAGTGCTGCGGGGTTGGCATCATCGAGGTTAATCAGCACCGCCATATGGGGCAACGTCAGGCTATAACCGAGTTCTTGGCCACGTTGGATGGCAGCGGCAAGGTCGCTTGGTGGGCCAGTCAGGATATTGGAGAGAAAATCGCCACGTAGGCGTTCTTCTGCTGCTTGGACAGCCTGTTCTTTGGCGATCTCAAGCGCCATTGCAGCGGCTCCGCGCAGGGCCGATTCGCGATCCCATGGATCGAGTTGGTTACCGGCTACGGCGAGGTAGCCACTAGGGTAATCGGTCGAGCCGATCACCTCGACCCAAATCTGCTGATTGAGCAGATTGGCCTCGCCTTTACTGGTTGGACGGAGCGCTTGCAGGGCGATGCGGGCTGATCCTTTGCTGCGATGGCTGCGTAGTTCGCCATTGGGCGCATAGCACGCCACACTCTGGCCAGTACGTTCGGCTAGGGTGTCAAGTAGGCTAGGGATACCTTCGCCAGTCAGGGAGCGTTGGGTGAGCAGATCGTAGAGTTGGGCGCTCCGGCGTTCAAACTGGGCTTCATAGTCGGCAATGAGGCGCGTAATTTCGCGTTCGACATCGCGCAGATCGGTGCCACTAGGGAGTTGCAGCAGTGGGAGCTTGCCCTCCTCAGCGGCGGCGGCATCTTCTGCCGTAATCGCACCTAGCGCGATCACACCGGCAACCGGCACGGGCGCTTGGGCAAGGCGGCGAACAAGTGTTGCGAGGGTCAGCCGTGTGTCCAGGGCTCGGGCAGCGTCGACCGAGAGCAGGGCCAGCTCACCGCCGCGCAACTCTGCGAAGGCGGGTAAGGTGGCACGCAGCGTTGCAACCCAGGTCACCTGACGCCCCACATTGGTGGAGCCTGCGGCGATCATCGTCCCTAGCGGTAACGCGAGACGAAGAACGTCGCGGACAGTGACTGATGGCATGGTGTTGCATTCTTCATATACTAGGACTCATATCTATTATAGCACGGCAATCTCTACCTTCGGTGGGGAGTTCGGGGACGGCTGCGCCGCCCCCGAAGATCTTTTTTGTTGTTTTTTGGCGGCTACGCCGCCAAAAAACAACAAAAATTGAGGTTTGGGGCTTCAGACCCAAGGACTTTGCACATGCCCTGTGATACTGGCCCAATACCTTGCGTTGATACCATTCAACGCGGTATAATTCTCATTCATCCTCTCGTTCGCCCCCTTCGGTTTAGCGATTAAGAAGGGAGGTGGTCATCCATCAATCGTACAGCGTGCGGAGGTAGCACAAGTTCCCCTGTTTCTCAATTCGGGCCAATGATGGCCACTTTTTGCTAAGGAGCAATAGGACTATGAAACGCTTTCATCTCTCATTCGCGGCCTTGATCGCGCTCTTGGCGCTGTTCCTTACCGCGTGTGGTGGTGCTCCAGCGGCATCGCCAACGACTGCCCCGGCGGCAACGACGGCCCCGGTTGGTGATGCGACGACTCCCCCGACAGACGCGACGACTCCCCCGACAGACGCGACGACTCCCCCGGCAGATGCGACAACTGCCCCGGCGGGCGAGGTGAAGATTACGATCTGGCACCAGTGGGATGGGAAGTATGTGGATGCGATTGCCGCTGCTTTCGATGCCTATGAGGCCAGCCATCCGGGGGTGACGATTGATCTCTCCAAGCCGGATGATGTCAATAATGCGTTGATGGTGGCCATTCCGGCGGGTGAAGGCCCCGACATCATTGGCTGGGCCAATGATCAGATCGGCCAGTCGGCGATGGCGGGTAGTATCGTAGCGCTCGATGACTACGGGATTACGCAGGAGTTCCTCACCAGCACTTATGAGCCGGCGGCGGTGAATGGTGTCGTGTGGCAGGAGAAGATTTGGGGCTTGCCGGAGAGCCAGGAGGGCATCGCGCTGATCTACAACAAGGCGCTGGTTGCTGAGGCCGATCTGCCGACGAGTTTGGATGATCTGTTGGTGAAGGCGACCGCCTTCCAAGAGGCCAACCCCGACAAGACCTATGTGTGTAACCAGGGTTTTGGCACGCAAGACGCCTACCATGTTGCGCCGATCTACTTTGGGTTTGGTGTACCGGCCTATGTAGATGATGCCGGTGTGGCCTATGTCAACACTCCAGAGATGATCCAGGGTGGTGAGTGGCTGGCGGCGATGAGCAAGGTTTCGCTCTCCGAGCAGAGTTATGACATCTGCAAGGCGGCTTTGGCTGAGGGTAAGGTGGCCATGTGGTGGACCGGCCCGTGGGCGATTGCGGGGATCGAGGAGGATGGCGTGGATTACGGTATCCTCTCGATGGGTAAGCCGTTTGTGGGTATCAAGACCCTGCTGCTTACCAAGAACGCCGTGGATCGCGGGAATGCCGAGGTTGCGCTCGACATTATGAAGTACTTCACGAGTGCTGAGGTGCAGAAGGTGATTGCGCTGGCAAATAAGACCATCCCGGCTGCAACGGCTGCGGTGCAAGATGCCGAGATTCAGGCGCTGCCAACTCTCGCAGGTTTTGGGGTGGCGATGAATGCGGGTGTGCCGATGGCCAACACCCCGTTTGCGTCGGCCCAGTGGACTCCGGTGGGTGATGCGAGCATTGCCATTTTTAGTGGATCGCAGGCTCCGGCTGATGCGTTAGCTGCTGCCCAGACGGTGATCGAGGACGCCATTAGTCAGATGAAGTAGGTATCTCGTTTGTTGGTGTTTGGCGGCGCAGCCGCCAAACACCAACAAACGAGATCTCCCGAATCCCACCGGAGGTGACTTTATGGTCTCATGGTCAGCCCGGCGGAAGGCACTAACGATACTGCTCTTCATTGGGCCAACACTGATCGGTATTCTGCTGTTCAGTGTTTACCCAATTGTGCTCAGTACCTATGTCTCCTTTACCGACCGCAATAAGTTTCGCCCCAATCCTGATTGTACGGTGTTCCTGACGGGGTTGTTGGAGCCACTCTGTTGGCCGCAGTTCCGCGACCGTGCCCCAGTGGGGTTGGGTTCGCCTTATGGCCTGCAAGACCCGATCTTCAAGAACTATGCCGATCTGTTGGGGACGATGTTTACCCCAACTGCATTAGGTTCGATGTTCTTGATGGTGCTCTGTTTCTTGCCGCTGATTGCCGCGTGGGTGCTCACCAAGCGCTTTGCCAAACTAGCGACGCCGCCTGTCTCTCGTACCACACTCTGGTGGGGAGGGCTAGGTTTGAGTTTGGTGTTGGCGTTTGCGCTCAATATCGGCGCGGCCTATAACGTGCTGATGGATACCGGCGATTTTGTGGTGGTGGTGGGGCGGACCCTGATCTTTGTCATAGCGCGGGTGCCGCTCAGTTTTGTTTTGGGCTTGACTTTTGCACTGATTCTGAATAGTGAACATCTACCGGGGCGTACCTTCTTTCGGATTGCGCTCTTTATTCCTTGGGCCGCATCCTCGTTGGGTATCCTCATGGCGCTGATCTGGCAGTTCTTCTTCCGTGAGCAGGGAACGATCAACCAGGTTCTCAGCATCTTTGGCCTGACGGGGATGGCATGGCTGAAGGATCCCTTCACCGCCTTTGCGGCGGTGGTATTGGTTGATACGTGGTTCTCGTACCCCTTCTTTATGATTACCATCTTGGGGGCGCTGCAATCGGTGCCGCACGATGTGTATGAGGCGGCGGATCTGGATGGCGCGAGTTGGTGGCAACAACTGACCCGCATCACGCTGCCCTTGGTGCGCCCCGCGATCTTGCCTGCCACCGTCCTGACCTCGATCACCGCCTTCCAGATGTTCGGGACGGCCTGGGCGATCACCCAGGGCGGGCCGATCCAATCGGTGGGCAAGCCGGGGGCGACCGAGTTTGTGATCGTCTATGCCTTTAAGCAGATCTTCCAGACCCAGAACTATGGGCGGGCGACCGCATTTGCGGTCATTCTCTTCATCTTCCTCTTTGCGCTCACGCTCTATAGTTTGCGGATGACTAAGATCACGAAAGGGGCATTTGAGTCATGAGACGCAAACCGACCACAGCGGCATTGGTGCTGCAATATAGCATTTTGATCCTCGGTGCGCTCTTTGCGATCTATCCACTCTGGTTTGCCCTGATCGCGTCTGGGCGGGTGGGTGACCGGCTCTATACGCTGAATCTGGCGGGGATGTTTGTGCCCTTGGAGTGGACGTTCGAGAACTATCGCACGATGCTCTTCGATAAACCACTCTTGACGTGGTTGCGCAATAGCCTCTATGTGGCGAGTGTTACCACCGTGGTGTCATTAGTGGTGACCACCTCAGCCGCATTTGCCTTCTCGCGCTTCAAGTTCTATGGGCGCGAGTTTGGGTTGATCTTACTGCTGGCCATCCAGACCTTTCCGGGGGTGCTCTCGCTGGTGGCGGTGGCGCAATTGCTCACTGCACTCGGTTTATATGGGAAGCACGAGGGCTTGATCCTGGCCTACACCACCAGCACGCTCGTCTTTAGTACCTGGAATATGAAGGGCTACTTCGATACTATCCCGGTGGAGTTGGAGGAGGCGGCCCAGATTGATGGCTGTGGGCCGGTGCAGTCGTTTGTGTTGATTGCGTTGCCACTGGCGCGCCCGGCGTTGGCGGTGACAGCGCTGCTGGGTTTTTTGGCGGGTTGGGGCGACTTCATCTTTGCCTCGGTGCTGGTACCTGCACCCGATTCGATGAAGTTGGTAGTGCCGGGGCTATACAGTATGGCGAACAGCCAGAGTGTGCCGTGGGGCTACTTCGCGGCGGGCGGCTTACTGATCATCATTCCAACTATTTTGGTCTTCCTCTTCCTCCAGCGCTACCTGGAGTCGGGGCTGACGGTAGGTGGCGTAAAGGGGTAGCGTATGGGGGCGGATCATGTCTCGTCCGATTTTATCTTTGGGACACTGGCGACCGATGCGCGGCGATTGGGGGCCATGCAGGCGGAGTTAGCGGGGATTGCGCATCGCCACCGTATCGAGCCAATTGATCCGATCCCCGATCAGCCGGTGCGGTTGTGGGTCTCGCTTGGCCCGCATATTCCTGGCGACCGGGTGACCTGCTACTTCACGACCGATGGAGGTGAACCTGTTGGAGCGCGTGGGGTAGCGGGGGATGGTTCGCAGATGGTGGCCTTTGTGCGCCAGGCGGTGCGGTGGGAGACCTTCCTGTGGGGCTACCTGGAGGAGTGGGTGGCTGACATTCCGCCCCAACCGGCGGGGACAACGGTACGTTACCGGATTGAGGCATGGTCGAGCCTGGAGGATGGTAGCAGTTGGGCCAGCGAGATCATCGGCAGTACGCCGGGTGATGGAACCGTGTTGGGGGATGAGTCACCGGGCGACATCTACCTGCACGCGATGGGGGTGGAGTTTGGGTTGACCTTTGTGCGGCGGGCGCGCACGTTTGCTTTTCGGGTCGATCATGAGCAGACGCCAGATTGGTTGTATGACGGGCTGATTTATCAGGTCTTTGTAGATCGTTACGCTCCTGGTGGTGGGCGTGCGTTTACGCAGCCGGATGACCTTAACGGATTCTATGGCGGCACACTGGCGGGCGTGATCGAGCAGATTGATCAGATCGCTGCGTTGGGGGTGACGCTGATTTGGCTCTCACCGATCTTTTCAAGCCCCTCGCACCACGGGTATGATACAACCGATTTCTATGCTGTAGAACCGCGTTTAGGCACCCTGACTGATCTGCGGGAATTGCTCGATGCGGCCCATGTGCGCGGGATACGGGTGCTGCTCGACTTTACCGCCAACCATGTCTCGGATCAACATCCGGCCTTCCAAGCGGCGTGTCGTGACCCGCACAGCCCGACGTATGGCTGGTTCACCTTCACCGAGTACCCAGAGACCTACATCTCGTTCTTTGGGGTGCGCAGTTTGCCGCAGATTGACACCGATCATCCTGATGCGCGGCAGGCATTGATTGATGCGGCGGCCTTCTGGTTGCGCCAGGGGGTGGACGGATTCCGCCTGGATTATAATATCGGCCCCTCGCATGCTTTTTGGGTGGATTTCCGTGCTGCGATGCGGAACATACAACCTGAGGTGGTGTTGATTGGTGAGGCAGTCGAGACCGCCGATCTGCTACGCACCTATAGCGGGCGGCTCGATGGGTGTCTGGATTTTCTGCTACTCCAGGCGCTGCGGCTCTTCTTCGGTTTCCATGAGATACGGGCGAGCCAGTTTGATAGCTTCGTGTGCCGCCATCTGAGCGCCTTTCCGCCGGGCTTTGTGCTGCCCAGTTTTCTCGACAACCACGACATGAACCGCTTCCTCTGGATTGTGGGCGGGGATCGGCGGCGGCTCAAATTGGCCGCGCTGTGTCAATATACCCTGCCGCACCCACCGATTCTCTACTATGGCACCGAGGTCGGCTTGAGTCAGCGCGACGATGTCCGCCACGCTGATGGAAGCGGACACCCGGAGGAGGCGCGCTTGCCGATGCTATGGGGAGCAGAGCAGGATCAGGATCTGCTGACGTTTTACCGGCGTTTAGGTACTGTTCGGCGGGCGACAGCAGCACTGTGGCGCGGGGTACGGCAGACGGTCTACCTTGATGATGTGGCGGGCCACTACGCCTACCAGTGTCGCGACGGTGACGAGATCGGCCTCGTGGTGCTGAACAATGGCCCGCAGGTGGGGCGGGTGCCCCTGCCTGCGGCTGAATGGACGCTCGCGGTTGTGAGTGATAGCGTTACCATAGAAGGTGGCGCGGCTTGGTTGCCCGCATATGGCGGCGTGATCTTTACGGCGCGGTTGCCACAAGATTAATGGCGATGGTGACCTGTTCGCTCACGCTGGCGACCATGGGCACACTCGGAATGGTTAGGCCAAAGTCGGCGCGGTTGACGGTGGCAGTAGCGGTACCACTCATGCGGTTGGGACTCTCGGCCATGATCGTCGCGGTAAAGACGACCGGCACAGTCTTGTCGCGGATGGTGAGATTGCCATTAATCTGGAAGGTGTAGGGCGTTCCGGGAGTGCCGCTACCACTCAGGCCCGTGATTGTGGTGGGAGCGAAACTGATAAACTCATAGGTATCGGTATTGAGGATAGCATTTTTAATCGCCCGGTCACGGCGCTCACTATCGGTGACGAGGGTACGGGCATTAACGGTGATCGTACCGATTTGGGCTGTGCTGAGATCCGTCGGATTGACCGCAATCTCCCCGGCAACTTGGTCGGTGGTTCCAACGACGGTGAAGGGGTTGCCATTCAGCACCTCATCAATGGTGAAGGTGGCGGTCGATTCACTCTGCACGATCTGGAAGCGCAGCAGATCGCCAGTTGTGGGGGCGCTGGTTGGATTGGTAACCGGGGCCATCGTGGCACCAGCGGGGGGCGATGTGGGGGCGCTGGTGGCTAAGGGGATGGCGGTGATTGGCCCGCTGGCGGGTTGGGTTTCACCTTGGACGGAGGTATAGAGCCATACACCGAGGGCGATCACGACGACGAGCACTCCGGCGGCGATCCCGATCATGGTGTTACGATTCATGTGTTGCTCCATGTGTTGATACGAATAGCGTATAGAGAGCGTACCATGGATTGGGTGGGGATGGATCTCACTCACCCAACATGGTAGAGTGGACAGTAGTTGAGGTTCGTAGCAGCGCAAGGCTTAGGTTTGAGTGGTATACTACAAACAAACGTGCTATACTCTCTATCAGAGGGTACACCTAAGAAGTAGGGTGGTCAAGGAATTCATCATGAGCAATGCAACGATTATGATTCCGGTTGATACTGCAACAGCGGCGAAATACTATGCTGCAACGGAAGAAGAACGACGGAAAGTACAATTACTTGTACGCCTGCTTTTCCGGACTAGTGTGATGCCTGTAGAGGGAACGCTACAGCAGATTATGGATGAAATGAGTGATGAGGCGCAATCGCGTGGATTAACTCCTGAAATTCTTGACCAAATTCTTAATGACTATGAGTAATCGCTTTGTTATTGATACAAACACCATTGTTAGCGCTGCACTTTTTCGTCAATCCGTACCACGTCAGGCAGTAGACGCTGCTCTTGTAGGAGGGATTGTGCTTGTTTCGGAAGCAACGACGCTTGAATTAACTACAGTACTTTTACGAGAAAAATTTGATCGCTATCTTTCACGCGATGTACGAGAGCGTTTTCTGACAATTTTTTTGCAGAAAACTGTACTTGTAGAGATTATTGAGCCTATTATTGCTTGTCGTGACCCGAAAGATAATAAATTCCTTGAAGTGGCAATCTGTGGGGATGCAAAATTGATTATAAGTGGAGATAATGATCTTCTTGATCTTCATCCATATCGCGGAGTTGCGATTCTGAATCCACGT
This sequence comes from Candidatus Oscillochloris fontis, assembly GCF_004138135.1. Classification (GTDB taxonomy): domain Bacteria; phylum Chloroflexota; class Chloroflexia; order Chloroflexales; family Chloroflexaceae; genus Oscillochloris; species Oscillochloris fontis. Next base: position 42,608 of record NZ_RYFD01000006.1, on the reverse strand, counting down.
ACATTTCTTGAGTATGGGTATGTATAATATCTCCCGAACCAATCCCCCTCATTATACCAGTTCCTGGTGAATATACCGCATTGTCATTCCGAGCGTAGCGAGGAATCCCGTCCGAGACGCTTCGCTTCGCTCAGCGTGACAATGCGGTAGCTTCTTCAGGAATTGGTATTACCCCCATGGTGCTATTATGCCCACACTCGCAATTGTCATTGTTTCGTGGAATGTACGCGACTTGTTGCGGCGCTGTTTGCAATCGGTTGCTGATTCGTTAGCGCTGAGTGATCTGGATGCGCGGATTGTGGTGGTGGATAATGCGAGTGGTGATGGTACCCCGGAGATGCTGCGGGCTGAGTTTCCACAGGTTGAGTTGATCGAGTCCGGGGCGAATCTGGGCTTTGCGGCGGGCAATAATCTGGCGCTAGAGCGCTTGGGGCTGGGCGTGCAACCGCGTACCACTGCACCAGCGTATGTCTTGTTGCTCAACCCGGATACGGAGGTGGTGGGGCGGGCGCTGGGGCGCTTGATGGCCGAGATGCAGGCGCATCCTGATCTGGTGGTGGTGGGGCCACGTTTGCGGTATGGCGATGGCAGCCTGCAATCTTCGCGGCGGCACTTCCCCACCCGTATGACACTATTCTGGGAGAGTACCCCGTTGGAGCGGCTCTGGCCGCACAACCCGTGGCTGCGCCACTATCGCTGCGTCAACCAGTTTGAGGCGCGGGTGCAGCGCGTGGATTGGCTGGTGGGAGCGGCGCTGTTGGTGCGCGGGCGGGCGATCCAGGCGGCGGGACTGTTTGATGAACGCTTCTTCATGTATAGTGAGGAGTTGGAATGGCAGGCGCGGTTGCAGCGGGAGGGACGGGTTGCCTATGTGCCTGACGCCGAGATTATGCATTATGAGGGCAAGAGTAGCGAACAGGTGCTGGCGCGGCGGCATATCTGGTTCCAGTCGAGTAAGATCCGCTTGGCCCAGATCTGGTTCGGGTGGCGCTTTGCACGCCTATTGCGCCTCGTGCTGCGGCTGGGCTATCTGTATGAGTTGCTTGTCGAAGGGTTGAAATGGCTGTTGGGGCATCGCCGTGAACTACGCCGCCAGCGGATCGCGGTGTATCGCCAGGTCTGGGCTGCGCTTGGTCGCATGTAACTGTTCACACTTCTCCTAGCTTCCAGGTTTTGACGCAAAGACGCAGAGGCGCAAAGCCTGCAACAAAACCTTTGCGTCCTTGCGCCTTGGCGTCAACACGAGATTTCTTTTACCCCAAGGGTGAACAGTTACGGTCGCATCTGTGCTTGACACCAGCGTGGATTGTAATTACACTGTACCTACGTTGAAAGGATACACGTATGAGCACAGTGATTAAAACCCGCCTCGTCAAAATTGGCAACTCACATGGTGTTCGTATTCCAAAAATTGTACGCGATCAGGTGGGTCTGATTGATGCCATCGAATTGGAAGTTCAAGGCACCCACTTGATCGTGCGCTCTAGTTCTGCGCCGCGTGCGCTGTGGGCGACGCAGTTTCAGCGTATGGCCGAACAACACGACGATGCGCTGCTTGATGCTGAGGAACCAGCAACCCTTTGGGATACGACGGAATGGGAGTGGGAATGAAGCGTTTTGATGTCTATTTGGTGATCCTCGACCCAACAGTGGGTGTTGAAATCCAAAAGACTCGCCCATGTCTCATTATCTCGCCGGATGAAATGAATGACTACATTCAGACGGTGATTGTGGCTCCTATGACCACAAAAGCGCGTGCGTATCCATCGCGTGTTGCGACCCGTTTTGATGGCAAAGATGCCCATATTGTTCTTGATCAGATTCGCACCGTGGATAAGCGGCGGCTCGTCAAATATCTTGGTCGTATTACCCCAACGACGCAAACCAAAGTGCTGGGGGTGCTCGCCGAACTTTTTGCTGAGTAGCATTTACCCTCAAACCTCATGCTTGATCAAACCCTCAACACCGCTTGGCAGATTCGCCCGCTCGAACATTTTACCCAAGGCATCTATCCTCGTGATGATGAAGGCTGGCTGCCAGCAGTCGTGCCGGGGCATTGGCAGCAGATTCCCGAATTGTCTACCCATATTGGTAAGGTGGTCTATCGTTGCCACTTTGCGGCTGCGGAGGGCGCGGCGGGGCAGCGGCGCTGGCTGCGGTTGAACGGTGCCTTCTACTATAGCCGGGTCTACCTGAACGGGGTGGTCGTGGGCAGCCACGAGGGCTATTTTGCTCCCGTGGAGTATGAGGTCGGCGCGTTGCTCCAGGCCGAGAACGATCTGCTGATCGAGCTTGATAGCCCCGAAGAGCGCAATAAGAGTGGCAAGCGGATGATTACGGGGGTCTTTTCGCATTGGGACTGCCTCGATCCGTATGCCAATCCGGGCGGGCTTTGGCTCCCCGTTGAGTTGCACCAGAGTGGCCCGCTGCGCCTCACCCATGCCCGCTGTCTGACCCTAGCCTGCGATGAGCGTTTCGCCCAGATTCGCTTCGATCTCGATCTTGATGCTGCGCATGCCTGTGCGGTCACGCTGCGCTTCACCTTTACGCCGCGCACCTTTGTGGCACCCGTACAGACGATCATCCAGCGCCGGGTGTTGCGTGCGGGGCAGCAGGAGGTGGGCGGGTTGTTCAAGTTGCGCGAGCCGCGCTTGTGGTGGACGCACGACCTGGGGCGGCCCGATCTGTATGATGTGCAGGTTGAGGTGGTGTTGGAAGAAGGAGTGAGTGACCGTTGCGCGTTTGGTTTTGGCGTGCGGCGTTTTGAGTTACGCAACTGGGCACCGCATCTGAACGGGGTGCGTTTTCAGGCCAAGGGGAATAACTATCCACCGGGTGATATGTGGATCGCTACTATGACTCGTGAGCGCTACGATCAGGATCTGCTCTTGGTGCGCGAGTGCTTCATGAATATGCTGCGCATTCACGCCCATATTGATCACCCGGCGCTGTATGAAGCAGCGGATGTGGCGGGAATCCTGATCTGGCAAGATTTCCCACTACAATGGCTCTACGATCAGCAGATCCTGCCGGAGGCGCGGCGGCAAGTGTTGGAGATGACGCGGCTCTTGGGGAGCCATCCGAGCGTCGTGATCTGGTGTATGCATAACGAGGCGGTGTTGATCGAGGATACGACCGATGAGAGTCTGTTGGCGCGTTTGCGTACCTATGCGACCGGCTTTGGCTTCAACTGGAACCGCGATGTGATGGATAGCCAACTCAAGGCGCTGGTGGAAGCCGACGACCCGACGCGCCCGGCGATCCGCAGTTCGGGTGAGCCGGATGTGCCCTACCTGCGGCGGGGTACCGATGGGCACGCCTATTTTGGCTGGTACCGTACCTATGGGACGCTCGATGATGCCGAGGTGATGCAGCGGCGCTTCAGTGGCAACATGAGCTTTGTTACCGAGTTTGGGGCGCAGAGTTTCCCGAATGTCGAGAGTAGTCGCCGTTTCATGCCCGATCCGCTCGATGCCGAGGCGATTGCGCGTCTGAGTATCCACCACGGCTTTCAGGCCGAGATCATGGACAACTGGATTGCTTGGCGTCAAGCCGAATCGCTGGCCGAATTGGTTGATCTGACCCAGGACTACCAGATCTTCATCAACCGTTACTATATTGATCGGCTACGCTTCTACAAATATCGGCCTAATGGCGGGATCATCCCCTTTCTGTTTGTTGATCCCTACCCGGCGGTCTTGTGGAGTGTGGTGGATTACTGGCGGGTACCAAAGCGTTCCTACTATGCCATGCGGATGGCCTTTAGCCCGCAGTACGCCTTTTGCCTCTTCCCGCCACGCGCATATAGTCTGGGGGAGGCGGTTGAACTGCCGCTCTATCTGATCAATGATGCGCAGATGACCATTGGCGGGGCGCGATTAGTGGCGCGGCTCACTGATCCACAGGGGCAACTGCTGGCCGAGACGATCCGCATGCGTGATCTGCCGCCGGATTGTCAGGCCATTGAGGTGGATCGGCTGCGCCTGACCCCAACGATGCGCGGGCGCTATTGTTTGGCGTTGGAGTTGACGGGCGTGGTTCATGAGGTACGCCAGGATTATATGATTGAGGTGGTATAGTGCGGTGCTGCCACATGGTACAATAGGTGTAGAGAATGATTGATTGTACATGTCTCAGATCTCACTATGCCAATCTCGTACCAGGAGCAGGCCAATCTCACCTGTCCAAGTTGTGGAGCCGATGTTGTTGCTGCGATCTGGCTGATACTCGATGCCCAAGAGCAGCCGATGGCGGTTGAGGCATTGCGACGCGGTGAACTCAATCGGGTAGTGTGTCCTCAGTGTGGCGACCATGGCCCGGCAGGGGCACCTCTGCTCTTCCATGACGGCTTGGCGCGCCAGGTCGTCTTCGTAGTGGCACCGGGCATGGCCGAGCATGCGTGGCGTGATCAGGCGCGTGATTTGCATGCACTGTTGGTGGGCGCGATCCCTGAGGAGCAGCGGCGGCCCTACCTCGCGGATGTGGATATTGCCCAAGATCTTGATGGGCTGGCGCGGCGTTTAGAACGCATGCAGCGGCGACGGGCGGCGCAACCCGCAGAGTCGGTAGCGGATCGTGCATCTCGTGATGATACGGCCCAGCCGCCCCTTCTGTTGGCGGTGGCGGCGTTGCTGGATGCACAGACGCCAGAGGATCTCCAGCGGGTTTTGGGTGAGTACCCGGTATTGTTGGCACCTGCCACCGATCTCACGCTGGCCCAGTTGGCGGATGTGGCGGTGGAGCAGCGCGCCCACGATGTGGCGGAGAGTCTGCAACAGGCACGTCAGGTGTTGAGTCAGGTGGGGCAGGTACGCCCGCCCATTGCCGAGACGGAGTTACCCGCAGCGGCGCTGCGCGCCTTGATGCAGGCCACCAGTCCGGCTGAGGTGCAGGAGTTGGTGCAGCACTACCCACTGCTGTTGCATCCGCAGGTGGATGCGTTATTGGCAGAAGAGATCGAACACGCCCTTGATAGCGGCCATGATCGGTTGGCGAGTAGCTTGGAGGAGCGTCGCGAAGCGGTAGCGGCGTTGCGGGCCGCTGCGATAGCGCAGCAGTCAACCAGTATGAATCTGGAAGAGGCGATTGAGGCGCTGTTGAGTGTCGAGGGTGAAGCAGCAATAATCGAGGTTCTGGATCACTATCCGTTCTTATTAGATGAGTCGGCTCTGCACGCGCTTGCGCAGTTTGCGGCTGTGGCACGGGCGAGTGGTGATGATGAATTGGCCGACTATGCCATTGATTGCCGCGAGATGCTCCGGCATATTCGCGACAGACTCGCCGGGTGATGGAACCACCCGCTAGGGTGGGTGAAGCTCGCTGGGGCGTTTCCCCCATGAACTTGCCCATCGGGAAGAATGATCATGTTAAAGCGAACTCCCCTCTACGAAAAGCACGTCGCCATGGGCGCACGTATGGTCGAGTTTGGTGGCTGGGAGATGCCGGTACTCTATACGGGCATCATTGATGAGCACCATGCGGTACGCGAGCATGTTGGGCTCTTTGACATTAGTCATATGGGGCGCTTCATGGTGCGGGGGCCACAGGCTGAGGAATTCTTGCAGTATGTGGTCACCTGCGATGTTTCGGCCATTCCGCTGGGTCAATCTAACTATGCGCTGCTCTGTCAGCCTGATGGCGGGATCATTGATGATCTCTTCATTTATCACCTGCCCGAAGAGTATCTGGTAGTCGCGAATGCGTCGAACCGTGAGCGGGTATGGCAGTGGTTCCAGGAACATGCTGCGGACTTCGATGTCGAGATTGTCGGGCGCTCGGATCGCTGGGCGATGTTGGCTTTACAGGGGCCAGAGGCCGAGAATCTCTTGGTTCATGCCGAGGAGGCTGATGCGGGGAGCCTTGCAGGGTTGCCCTTCCATGGGGTGGCGCTGAGTTCACTCTTCGGCTTTACAACACTTGTGGCACGAACCGGCTATACCGGCGAAGATGGATTTGAGCTTTTTTTCGATGCGATCCATGCGGTTGATTTCTGGGATAAACTTGTGGCTCTTGGCGCGAAGCCGTGTGGTCTGGGTGCGCGTGATAGCCTGCGCTTTGAGCCGTGTCTGGCGCTGTATGGCCACGAGATTAGTGATACCATCAACCCCTATGAGGCTCGGCTGGGTTGGGTGGTGAAGCTCGATAAGGGCGATTTTATTGGCCGCCCAGCGTTAGCCGAGATCAAGGCGCGTGGGGTTAGTCGCCGTCTGACCGGGTTTGAGATGGTGGGTAAGGGCATTGCGCGTGGTGAATACCCGGTGCATAATCTGGCCGGTGAGTTGGTGGGTTCGGTGACGACGGGCATGCCTGCGCCGACAGTCGGGCGGCCTTTAGGCATAGCCTATGTGCCGATGGAACTGAGCCGCGAGGGCAGTGAATTTGATATTATCATTCGTGAGAAGCCCGTGCGGGCACGGGCGATCAAGATGCCGTTCTATACACCTCGGTATAAGAAGTGATGCCCAATTGCGGCATCCATAAGAGGAGCAAGTAACCATGAGCTACAACGTCCCAGAGGAACTGCGCTACAGTAAGTCCGATGAGTGGGTGCGCGTCGAGGGCGATGAGTTGGTGATCGGGATTACCGACTTTGCCCAGGATCAACTGGGTGACATCGTCTATATTGAGCTACCCAAGGTGGGGACGCTGATTGCCCCTAGTGAGTCGTTTGGGGTGATCGAGTCGGTCAAGGCCAGTTCCGACCTCTACGCCCCGGTGGGCGGTGAGGTGGTGGCGGTGAATGCTGATCTGGATGCGAGCCAGGAGCCGATCAACCGCGATCCGTATGGTGAGGGATGGCTGATTCGGGTACGCCCCTCCGGTGCGGAGGAGGAGTTGTTGGATGCTGCCGCATACACGGCCTTCTGCGAGGAGCGCGGGCATTAGGGGTATGTCTATGCCGGGGGGGCGGAGGCGGCGCAGTTGAATATGCGTTTGGTTACGTGTCTGCTTGTACCCCGGTTGTTGACCGCAGAGGACGCAGAGGAACGCAGAGGAAGAACCAGAGGTCGTCACCCCAGGGAGCGCGAAACCCATCCCTCTGCGTCCCTCTGTGTTCTCTGCGGTTGATAGGGTGTACCACCGAGGATAATGACTATGCGGCGACGCCGCCCCCGCAGATCTTTCTGCCAATTCTTATAGTCCTGTAGCATAATTCTATGTCACACTATATTGCGATTACCGAGGCTGAGCGGGCCGCGATGCTCCAGGCCGTCGGGGTAGCCGATACGGCTGACCTGTTTGTTGATGTGCCTGCTGCCAAGCGCTTTCCGACGCTGAATCTGCCTGCACCCTTGTCCGAGCCGGAACTGGTGCGTGAGTTGTTGGCCATGAGTGGCCAGAATGCGCATGCGCATAGCCACCCGATCTTTTTGGGGGCTGGGGCGTATAACCATTTTGTCCCCGCAGCGGTGGATCAGATCCTGCGCCGGGGCGAGTTTTATACTGCCTATACGCCCTATCAGCCCGAAATTAGCCAGGGGACGCTGCAATCAATCTTTGAGTACCAGAGCTTGATCACGTCGCTGACCGGCATGGAGATTGCGAATGCCTCGCACTATGATGGGGCGACGGCGCTGGCTGAGGCGGCGATCATGGCGCTGAATGTGGTGCGCGGGCGGCGCAAGATTATCGTGGCGCGTAATGTGAATCCGCAGTACCGGGCGGTGTTGCGCACCTACCTCCAGGCGCTCGATGTTACCATCACGGGTGACGAGACTCCAGGGAGTGGCGTGGCCGAGGCGTTGGCGCAGGTGGACGACCAGACGGCGCTGGTGATTCTGCAAAGCCCTGATTTCATGGGCCAGATTCACGATCTGCGCGGGGTGGCCGAGCAGGTGCAGGCGCAGGGGGCGTTGTTGTGTCTCCACTTCGACCCGATTGCGCTGGGGTTGTTTCAGACTCCTGGCGAGGTGGGGGCGGATATTGCCACTGCTGAGGGCCAGCCATTGGGGATCGGGCTGAACTTTGGTGGCCCCTACCTAGGCATCTTTACCACCAAGCAGAAGCATGTCCACAAGATCGCTGGGCGCATCGTGGGTATCACGAAGGATGTTGATGGCCAACTGGCGTATGTGCTCACCCTGCGCGCACGCGAGCAGGACATCCGCCGCGAGCGAGCGACGAGTAACATCTGCACCAACCAGGCGCTCATGGCGCTGGCCGCGACGGTCTATATGAGCCTGATGGGCAAACAGGGGATGCACCGGGTGGCCGAACTCTGCTACCACCGTGCCCACTATGCGGCTGCCGAGATTGCCAAGTTGCCCGGCTACCGCGTGCTCACCAGCGGCACCTTCTTCAAGGAGTTTGCGGTGGCGCTGCCGCGTCCTGCCGCCGAGATCAATGCGGTGTTGCGTAGCCAGGGCATCATCGGCGGCTACGATCTGGCCAACGATGAGCCGCAGTTGGGCAACGCCATGCTGCTCGCGGTGACAGAGATGACCAGCAAGGCCGATATTGATCGTCTGGTTGGGGTATTGGGCGGAATATGAAGGTAGATTGATGAATACCTACGAGCCACATATATACGAACTCTCGACACCAGGGAAGTATGGTACGAGCCTCCCGGTGCTGGATGTGCCGGAGTGCGAGGTGCCGACTGACCTGTTGCGCCAGGATGGGTTGGCCGATTTTCCCGAACTGACCGAGCCGGAGGTGGTGCGTCACTATACACGCATTAGCCAGCGTAACTACAGTGTAGATACCGGCTACTATCCGCTCGGATCGTGTACGATGAAGTGGAACCCCAAGCTGAATGAAGAGGCGGCGCGTATGGCGGGCTTTGCGGCGGCGCACCCACTTCAGGATGCCGCCGATTCGCAGGGGGCGCTGCGGTTGATCTATGAGTTGCAGGCGTACCTGGGCGAGATCGCCGGTTTTCCGGCGGTGAGCCTCCAGCCGGCTGCCGGGGCGCACGGCGAATTTGCGGGTATCCTGGTCTTCCGCGCCTACCACCTGGATCGCGGTGATCATGATCGGGTGGAGGTGCTGGTGCCCACATCGGCCCACGGCACCAACCCGGCCACTGCCGCGATGACCGGCCTGAAGGTGGTGGAGGTGAAGGGTGATGCACGCGGGAATGTCGATCTGGACGACCTGCGCGCCAAGGTGTCGTCGCGCACAGCGGGCATGATGCTCACCAACCCCAATACGCTGGGCCTGTTTGACGAGCAGATCGTCGAGATCTGTGAGATTGTGCATAGCGTGGGTGGCTTGATGTATGGTGACGGAGCCAACTTCAATGCCATTCTGGGAATTGCCAAGCCGGGCGAGTTGGGCTTCGACTTTATGCACTACAACCTGCACAAGACCTTCAGCACGCCCCATGGTGGCGGTGGGCCGGGGAGTGGGGCGGTGGGGTGTAGCGCGGCGCTGGCCCCCTTCCTGCCGGGGCCAGTGGTGGTGAAGAACACCGACGGCAGCTATGCGCTGGCCAACCCCGAAAAGGCCATCGGGCGCATGAAGTCGTTCCATGGTAACTTTGGCATGCTGGTGCGGACGTGGACCTACATTCGCACGCTGGGTGCAGCCGGGCTGCGCGAGGTAAGCGAGATGGCGGTGCTCAACGCCAACTATGTACGGGTCAAGCTGAAGGATGTCTATCCACAGGCGATTGACCGCATCTGCATGCACGAGTCGGTGCTGAAGGGGCAGATTGCCGGGGCACCGAAGGATGTGCGCACCCTCGATATTGCCAAGCGGCTGATTGACTACGGGTTCCACCCGCCAACGATCTACTTCCCGCTGATCGTGCCTGAGGCATTGATGATCGAACCGACCGAGACTGAGAGCAAGCAGACCTTGGATGTCTTTATTGACACGATGCTCCAGATCGCCCGCGAGGCGGTTGAGGCACCCGAACTGCTGCATGCGGCCCCGACCAAAGCGCCGGTGCGGCGGGTGGATGAGGTGCGTGCTGCGCGGCAGCCCATCCTGCGCTATGATCGTGAGGCGATAGCGCGGGTCCGTTCGGAATAGTTGATGATCATGGTGGGTGAGTGGAGATGTTTCACTCACCCATCTGCGGAGTAGTCATGCGACTCTATCGGAGCCGTCATGTGGCGGCACGTTTTGTCCCGTTTCTCTTTCGGCTCTTTGTGCGGGTCTATGTGCGCCCACGGGTCGAGGGGGCTGAGAAGTTACCCACCGAAGGCTCCTTTATCATTGTGGCCAACCATAGTAGCCATGCCGATACAGCGGTGATCTATACTGCCTTACCGCGCCATGCGCGTGAGCGCTTTGTGGCCGCAGCGGCGAAGGATTACTTCTTTCAGGGCGGGATCTGGCAGTTCATCTCGCGGGTACTCTTCAATGCCATCCCGATATCGCGTGATCGGCGCGGTGGGCAAGACCCGTTGCGCCATGCGGCGCGGGCGCTGCGCGAGGGCTATGCGCTGCTGCTCTTCCCGGAAGGGACACGCAGCAAAGACGGCAAGGTCGGGCCGTTTTTGGGCGGGGTGGGGCGTCTGATTGCCGACTTTCCTGGCACGCCGGTGATTCCGACCTATCTCTTCGATACAACAAAGGTGATGCCGAAGGGGGTGGTTATACCGCGTCCGCATCGGGTGACGGTGCGTTTTGGTGATCCGATCTACATCAAGGCGCACCCGCGCTTCCGCGCCACTTGGCGCTCGGCGGCGGAGGAGTTGCGCGATGCGGTATTGCAGGTGGGGGGTATCGCTCCCAATCCTGCGCCCCCGGTTGAGGCACCGCCACCTGAGGAGAAGGGGGAGGAGTAGGGTCTGGATATTTGTTGAAAAATTCTTTCAGGGAGCGAGGGTGGGAAGCCCTCGCTCCTTAGTTTTCCAGCGGTATTCTGAGATCGCCCCCCTGGTTCATCTAGCCTGCCCCTCTTAGCGTTCGAACTCCACTGATTGCGCTGGATTACCGAGAATATACTGGCGTATCCGAACCAATTCCTCCTCGCTACGAATCACATGTTCGTAGTAGTTACGCTGCCAAAGTGTTGATCCAATGGTATGCTGCATCTGATTTACGCGACGAGTTGATACCGATTTGAAATTCTGAACGATAGCTGCAAGTGAGTTAGGAGTCGTCCCATTGGAAGAGACCTGCGTTGCTGATGCTATTCCTTTGGCCATTGGCACGTTGATCGTGATAATACCGTGAAAATGATCGGGCATTACAATATGAACATCAAGGGTAATATGCGGAAAATGGTATGGTAGTGCAATCCAGCACTGTTCGATGATATGGCCAATTGGCGAGAGCGTTACCGAAAAATTGTTCAAATTACCTAGAATTGGAGCACGATCTTGGGTACAGATTGTCACAGCATAGGAGCCAAGTTGGGTGTAATCATACCCACGCAGGCGAATTGAACGGCGGTGATGTTTAGAGGGGTCGTATGGCATAATTGGTATAGATCAAGGTTGTGAAGATTCATTTTTACTATCATATACCGTATAAACACGACATTTTGTTACGATGCTCCGCCATGCCCCACCATACCCGGTCATCCCGTAGGGGCGAAGCATCGCGCCCCAGATGGCCTGGGGAACCCCAACATGATCCCCCGGCCCCGCCATGCCCCACCATACCCGGTCATCCCGTAGGGGCGAAGCATCGCGCCCCAGATGGCCGGGGGAACCCCAAC
>NZ_RYFD01000006.1:0-30589 GCF_004138135.1 Candidatus Oscillochloris fontis | reverse complement strand
GTGCATGCCCCACCATACCCGGTCATCCCGTAGGGGCGAAGCATCGCGCCCCAGATGGCCTGGGGAACCCCAACATGGTTGGGGTGCGATGCTTCGCCCCTACATGAATCCCAACATGGTTGGGGGGCGATGCTTCGCCCCAACATGATCCCCCGGCCCCGCCATGCCCCACCATACCCGGTCATTCCGTAGGGGTGAAGCATCGCGCCCCAGATGGCCTGGGGAACCCCAACATGGTTGGGGGGCGATGCTTCGCCCCTACATGATCCCCCTGCCCCGCAATGCCCGGTCATCCCGTAGGGGCGAAGCATCGCGCCCCAGATGGCCTGGGAACCCCCAACATGATCCCCCGGCCCCGCGCATGCCCCACCATACCCGGTCATCCCGTAGGGGCGAAGCATCGCGCCCCAGATGGCCTGGGGAAACCCCAACATGGTTGGGGGGCGATGCTTCGCCCCTACATGAATCCCAACATGGTTGGGGGGCGATGCTTCGCCCCTACATGAATCCCAACATGGTTGGGGTGCGATGCTTCGCCCCTACACCTGCATCTTCCCCGCCAATTCCACAAAGATTGATAGTAGTTCGGGGTTTTTGAGTGAGTCGGGGTTGGCGGCGCGCTCAACGGGCATTCCCATCAGGATCTTCTTTACCGGCACCTCCAGTTTCTTGCCACTCAGGGTGCGCGGGATGTCGGGCAGGGCGAAGATCTCGTCGGGGACGTGGCGCGGCGAGAGGGCGCTGCGGATGGCGGTTTTGATCTTCTTGGTTAGATCTGCATCCAGTTCTAGCCCTGGGCGTAGCACGACAAAGAGCGGCATGTACGAGGCTCCCCCTAGCCCCTCCAGGTCAATCACGAGGCTGTCGAGTACCTCCGGCACTGCCTCGACGGCGCGGTAGATCTCGCTGGTGCCCATGCGGATGCCCTGGCGGTTGATCGTGCTGTCGGAGCGCCCGTAGATCACCACGCCGCCACGCTCGTTGATGACGATCCAGTCGCCATGCCGCCACTTGCCGGGGTAGAGTTCAAAGTAGCTCTCGCGGTAGCGCGTGTTGCCCGGATCGTTCCAGAAGTAGATCGGCATGGAGGGCATGGGCTTCTCGATCACCAGTTCGCCCATCACCCCTTGCACCGGGTTGCCGTCGGTGTCGTAGGCTTCGGCTTTGACCCCCAGGCAGCGGCATTGGATCTCGCCACTGTAGACGGGCAGTAGCGGTGCGCCGCCGACAAAGCAGCCACATATGTCCGTACCGCCGCTGACTGAGGTTAGCCAGAGATCGCGCTTGACATGATCGTAGAGCCAATCGAAGCCCTCCGGCGGTAAGGGTGAGCCGGTTGAGCCGATGCCGACCAGTTTGCTCAGGTTGTAGTCTAGCCCCGGTTCGATCTCGGTCTTCATCAGGGCGGTGATGTAGCCCGCGCTGGTGCCGAAGAAGCTCATCTCGCTGGCCTCGGCCAAGCGCCATAGCACGCTCATGTCGGGGTAGGCGGGGCTGCCGTCATAGCAGACTATGGTGCCGCCGACGAGCAGGGTGCTGATCAGCAGGTTCCACATCATCCAGCCGGTGGTGGAGAACCAGAAGAAGCGGTCGCCCGGTTTCACGTTCAGTTGTAGGTGTAGCTCTTTGAGGTGTTGGAGGAGAATCCCGCCCTGGCTCTGTACAATCGGCTTGGGTAGCCCGGTCGTGCCGGAGGAGTAGAGTACCCAGAGTGGGTGATCGAACGCCACCGGGGTGAAGCTCAGTTCGCCGGGGGTGGCCAGCGCAGTTTCCCAGAGCGTCACGTTGCGCAGGCCGGTGGGTTCGGCGTTGCGATCCAGGTAGGGAATGAAGATGGTCTGTTCGAGGCTGGGCAGGGCGGCCTGGATCTCGGCGACTGCGCTACGGCGATCAAACTTCTTGCCGCCATACTGATAACCGTCAATCGCAAAAAGTACCTTGGGTGCAATCTGGGTGAAGCGGTCAATCACGCTGGGGCTGCCAAAATCGGGTGAGCAACTCGACCAGACCGCGCCGAGGCTGGCGGTGGCGAGGAAGGCGATTAGGGCGTGGGGGGTGTTGCCGATATACGCCACCACGCGGTCGCCCGCGACCACCCCCATGCCACGCAGGGTAGCGGCAACGGCGGACACCTGACGCGCCAGATCCTCCCAACTGATTGCCGTCAGCGGTTCAGACTCGGACTGAAAGAGCAGGGCGGGGTGCTCGGTGCTGGCGTGGCGGAAGGCGTGGGCGGCATAGTTGATCTGTGCCCCGCTGAACCAACGCGCGCCCGGCATGGTATGGCTGGAGAGTACCGAGGTGTAGGAGGTGGGTGACTCAATGGCGAAATAGTCCCACAGCGAGGCCCAAAAATCCTCCACGTGATCAACCGACCACTGCCAAAGATCGGCGTAGTTTGTCACCTGCGGACCGCGCCCAGCGGCGAGCCAATTCATATAGGCACGCAGGTTACTCGTCTCCTGAAACGACTGCGATGGCGTCCAGAGCAATGCGGGCTGGGCGGTCTCGGTCATGTTCAACCTCTCCTCCGATCAAAGATTCTACGGATCAGGGTCTTGTGCAAGGCGCGTTCTTGTTCGGGCGTGGGCAGGGACATGCGGCGGTGGTGGTAGCGTTCAGCCTGATACGCTTGGCTAATTTGCTGGATGGTGTTGCGATGTTCGGGTACCAGTTCGCTGAGCAGGTGGGCATACTCCTGCGGAGTGCGTTGCGCGGGTTGCGGGTTCCCGCCCCACGCGGCAAGTAGTTCCATTGCTGCATAGGCACTCGCGCTGCGGCTGAGACCACGCAGTTCGTAGTGCCAACGGGCGTAGATGAGCAGCGCGAAGAGGGTCAGGCTGCCGGTGACTCCGGCGATGAGCAGTGGCCATGGGCCAAGATCACGGCTAGGTGGCGTGGGGGTGGGGTTATTCGTGTTTTGCATCGCGCCACTCGGTTGGGATGCTTCGAGACCAGGATCAAGATCCTCTGGCTGATCGAGATTGTCGGGTTGGCTACTCGGCAGTGGCCCAGGGCCATCTTCGTCATCCGCGCCAAAGACCGAGGTGAGAGGACGCCAGGGCGCGGCGGCATAACTGGCCGGAGTTGGCTCGAAGCGCTCCCAGCCCACCCCCGGAAAATAGACTTCAGGCCAGCTATGGGCCACGTTCTCGCGCACCTCGTACACCCCGCTCTCGGCATTGAAGATGCCGCCCGCGTAGCCCTGCACCCAGCGTGCGGGCACCCCCGATGAACGCAACATCATCACCATCGCCGAGGCGTAGTAGTCACAGTAGCCTTCGCGTTGGGTAAAGAGGAACCAATCAATCGGCTCAACACCGCCGGGCGGGCCAGGGATTGCTTCATTATAGCGGAAGGTGCGCAGGTAGGTCTGAATTGCGATGGCCTGATCGTAGGCATTCTGCGCTCCGGCCTCGGCGATGATCTGGGCGGCTTGCTCGCGGGTACGTGCGGTGAGGGTGTCGGGTATTTGCAGGTAGCGTTCGCGTACCCAATCGGGGTAGTCGGTGCCTGCGCTGCGCAGGCTGGCCACATCAATGCGCGAGATCAGCGCAGTGACGGTGTAGGTGGTGCCGGAGCGCAGTTCATTGGGGGTGGCGACGAGGGCGGTGTCGTCATAGTTGGGGGTCGGCGGGTTGGTATCGCGCAGGAAGTTATGTTCGAGCAGCGCCGGGATCGAGAAGGACTCGCCACTCCCACCGACAAAGAGCAGATCGTCGTTGCGATCCTGCACCAGCGTGAAATTGAGCAGTACCCGCTGGCGGCCCCGTGTCTCCGCGAGGGGCACCGGCTCACCCGGTGCAATGCTCGTGCGCGCCTGTTCGGCGGTATCGAGGGCCAGGGCGGCACGTGCCTGTTCGCCGGTCGTATTCTGCCAACGTCCGTCGCTATACTTATCGAAGGCCACGCCGCGCCAATAGTCGAAGGCGGTAGCGCGCACCGTCATCACCAGCCCATCATTGAGTTGGCGCGCCCCGCCGAGTTGGGCATTGCGGGCGGCAAAGGCTCCACTGCCGGCACCGGGCGGGGCGCTCAGCGTCGAGAAGGCATCCTCCCAACGTTCGCGTGCGACGGTAAAGGGGCGGCGCAGCGCCTCCCAGGTTTGGGTGGCGCGATCCACACTAATATTCCCTGGCAAGAGCGCGGTGCCGGTAATCAAGATGCCGCACACCAGCATTGCCGACCAGAGGAAGCGCAGCGGGAGTAGATCGGGATACTCCATCTGCTGGGCATCCCAGACGGCTTGGCGTTGGATGATGTGTTGGTGAACGAGCAGCAGCAGGGCAGATGCGAGAAAGATGAAGAAGGGCAGATCGGGTTTGGGCAACACATAGGTGTAGTTGATCAGCAACACCAGCGCATTAACAATGATCGTGCGCCAGGTACGCCGATAGCGAAAGAGTTGCCATGCCGAATCATAGAGCAGTGCCCAACCGAGGAGACAGAGCACCGTGACAAAGAGCAACAGATCCTCGCCACGTCCGCCCGCGATCATCACCCGCGCCCAGATCAGGGTACGGATGAACAACTCCACCGCCTGATCGCGCCAGGTGTGCAGTGCGGGACTCATCTGATCGCCGAGCAGGTGGATGGCCCAGACGAGGCCCAGCGGGATACTGAGCAGGTGGGCGACCCAACCGGGCATCCAGCGGATGCGGGCGAAGATTACCCCGACGAGAAACCCCGGCAGACTCATCGGTACCAGTACCGCCAGCCCCGGTGCCCAACCGGAGATGGCGAGACTGTGGATGACCGCCCCGCACATGATGAGTGCCAGACTCACCCCTGGTACCAGTTCGCTCAGTTGGGAGCCGAGAGGCTTGGCCATAATACTGGTGGCCTACTTTGGAGAGATTGACGCCAAGGCGCAAAGGTTTTGATTGGGGTCTATCTTGAAGGCTTTGCGCCTTAGCGTCTTTGCGTCAAAACCTGGATGCTAACAGAAGTATGAATCGTCACGTCTACCCAAACCCAAACACGCGCTCGGCATTTGCCCACACCTGCTCCGCCATCTCTTCGAGCGTAACTCCGCGCAACTGCGCCATCTGCTCGGCGACGAAGCGCACATAGGCGGGTTCGTTGCGCTTCCCCCGATGCGGATGCGGAGTCAGGTAGGGGCTATCGGTCTCAGTGAGGAGCATCGTGGCGGGGGCGCGGCGGACGACCTCGTGAAGTTCGTGGGCTTTGCTGAAGGTGAGCGGCCCGGAGAGCGAGAGCATAAAATCAATCTCCAGGCATGCCTGGGCAAATGCCCAATCGCCGGAAAAGGAGTGCATGACCCCCGGCACACCACGTGCCGCATCGTTGAGGATACGCAACGTATCGGCGTGCGCCTCGCGGCTGTGGATAACCACCGGTAGCCCCAGTTGGCGTGCCAGATCGATCTGGGTACGAAAGACCGTCTCTTGCACCTCTGGGGCTACCTTCATCCAGTGGTAGTCAAGGCCAATCTCACCAATCGCCACCACCTTGGGGTGGTTCGCAAGGGTGCGTACCTCCTCCAACCAACCTTCATCGGTTTCGTGGATATGGTTGGGTTGCAGTCCCACCACGGCGAAGATATGCGGGTGGGCTTCGGCGACGGCGACAGCGGCATATGAAGTGGGGAGATCGTAGCCGATCTCAATAATACGTGCAACGCCAGCTTCGTGGGCACGCTGGAGAACATGCGCACGATCATGATCGAATTGATGCCCTGTGATATGGGTATGGGTGTCAATAAGACGAAATAGATCTCTCATAGAACGCATTGTAGCATAGGCATGTGATGTAGAATAGTGGAGCTTTGGGGCTGCGCCCCATACGGATTTTTTAAGGCGGCTGCCTTAAAAAATCCGTATGGAGCGCAGCCCAGAAAAGAGCTTGTTGGGGTGTTTTTTGGCGGCGAAGCCGCCAAAAAACACCCCAACAAGCGAGGTTTTTACGGGAGCCGCAGGCTCCGAAATTGAATACGTATGGGGCTATGTCCCCGCTCTCAGAAGAGGCTGTATGGCACGTAAGGCAGGCAAACCCGAATTTGCCGTGATCGGACTAGGCCGTTTTGGCAGTAGTGTGGCGCTTAGTCTGATCAATCGGGGTTATATTGTACTAGGAATTGATCGTGACCCAGAGATTGTGCAGCGTCTCTCCGACCGCATGACCCAGATTATCTCCATGGATACGACCAGCGAGGAAGCGTTGCGAGCGGTTGATATTCGTTCCTTCGATACGGTGGTGGTTGCGATTGGGGCGCACTTCGAGAATAACCTGCTGACCACCGTGGCCTTGAAGAGTTTGGGGGTGCGGCGGGTGGTGTGCAAGGCACTGAACGAGCGTCAGCAACATATCTTGTTGAAGGTCGGCGCGGATCAGGTGGTACTACCCGAACACGAAGCCGGTATGCGGCTGGCGGTACGCCTCGCCGACCCGTTGGTGCTCGATCATCTCGATCTTGGCCCTGGCTTCAGTGTGGCCGAAGTGCGGGTACCGCGTCGTTTCGTGGGCCAGTCGTTGGCCAAGAGCGATCTACGACGCTTGTATGGAATCAACGTCTTAGCGGTACGGCGTGGCCAGCACCTGATCGTTACTCCCCCAGCGGATCTCATCTTCAACGCCGAAGATCAAATGCTCGTCATTGGCTCCGACGATAGTATTCATACATTCTGCGGTCAAGCATAATGCAATTCTTCTCCAGACGCAGTAGTATGATTCCGATTCAGCGGCTCACCCCCTCACACCGCCCAATTCCGCCGGCTCTACGTCTTGTCTTTGGTCTTGCCATCTTAGTTATTCTAGGGACGCTCATCTTGATGTTGCCGATCTCGGCCAGTGACCAGCCACTGGCCTGGAACGAGGCGCTCTTCACAGCCACTTCAGCACTGAGCGTGACCGGATTGTCAATCATCACCCCGGTAACAGCACTCTCTCCATTTGGTCAGATCGTCTTGCTAACCCTGATCCAGATCGGCGGAGTGGGCTTTATGGTGGTGGCGGTCGTGATTCTGCGCCTATTGGGGCGAAAGGTTTCGCTGGTAGATCGGCTCACCCTGAGCGATTCGCTGGGCCTGTTAGTCCCCGGCGCGATTGTCAGCCTCACCCGGCGCGTATTGGTGACGGTGGGGATTATCGAGGGGCTTGGCGCACTCTTGCTCTTTCTGCATTGGCGGCAGGATGCACGTTTAAGTATCGAACAAGCCGCCTTCTTCGCCATCTTTCATGCGGTTTCGGCCTTCTGCAATGCCGGGTTTGATCTCTTCAGTGGCACGCCCGGCTTCCCCGATGGTATTCCCCGCGATAACTTCTCGCTGATCATCTTAGGCAGCCTGATCTTTATTGGTGGCTTAGGTATCCCGGTGATTGCCGATGTTTTGACCTACTATCGCGATCATCGGCTCTCGCTGCATACACGTCTTACCCTCATCGTGGTGAGTTTTTTGGTGATCAGTGGGATGGTGGGATTTTTTGTGGCCGAGCGGCGATTGGATGTGGGGGCACTGCGCGATGAGCCGGTGAGTCGGCAACTCTTGATCACGCTGTTTCAGTCCATCTCGTCGCGTACTGCCGGATTTGCTGGGATCGCCGATTTTTCTGATCTGACCCCACCGAGCAAGTTGTTGATGATCACCCTGATGTTCATTGGTTGCCCGCCAGCATCAATGGGGGGGGGGATTACGACTGGTACCTTCGCCATCCTGACCATTTCGCTCTGGGGTTTTGCACGTGGGCTACCCACCCCGCAGTTTGCGGGGCGCTCATTAGCGACGGGTACTGCACGGCGGGCAGCGGCAGTATTGACGATCTCGCTCTTTGTGGTATTGCTCTCCACGTGGCTGATTCTGATTACCCACAAAGAGGCAACCTTGGATGTGGCTGTCTTTGAGGTGGTTTCGGCCTTTGCCACCTGTGGCCTGACTCTCAACTTCACGAGCGAACTCAATCTGTTTGGCCAGATCGTGATCGCCTTGGTGATGTTTTGGGGCCGCCTGGGAGCCTTAACGATAGTTATCGCACTGGCACAACCCGGACGAACCCAATTGGTGAGTTATCCTGAAGAGCAGATCTTGATTGGTTAAAACCTAGCGCTCCGCATCCAGCGCATCATGCAGGCTGGCATAGATCGTCATCTCGCTCAGATTGACCTCCAGATCAACCAGAGTCTGAGCGATTTGGCTCCGAATACCAACAAAGATTACCCGTGCGCCAAGCAGACTGACACCGGCAGCGGCACGAAGGAGGATACTCATCACCTCACGATCAACACTGCGCATGCCACTCATATCGAGGATCAGTTTGTTAGCGCGGCGGGCGTGTACATCGGCCAAAATCGTCTGGAATACACGTTCAGCGCGGCGCTGGTCAATCGAGCCGATCAGGGGCAGCAAGAGAATACCGTGACCGAGTGGAATGGCGGGGGCGGTCAACTCCTCAATGCGGCGATCCTGGGACTCAATCATCTCATCTTGCATCTTGATACGTTCGACTTGGGCGATCTCTTCAGCATGGATACGCTCTTGCAGGGCTTCGGACATCCTATCAAAGCTGCGCGCCATCCGTCCGATCTCATCATCGGTATAGCGGCCCACCCGTTGGTTCAGATCACCAGCGGCGATCTGCTCGGCGATATTTGTGATACGACGGATCGGACTAATGAGCAGTTCAGCCCCGGCGGTTGCGAGCACTGCTGCGGCAGCGAGCACAATGAGTGCAGTGATGAAGGCACTAATCTGGGCATTGAGGACGGGCGCGAGGGCTTCGGTGCTATCTTGGGAGAGGATGACTGTCCAATCAAGAGTGACACGGTGATTCTTAATAATAACGGGTGCTATCGTTATCAATCGTGGCTGGCCATCGTAAGAGGTGAGAAGGTATTCAACCGCTTGGGCCTGCCGAACAGTCTCTTGATCTGCGGGGGTAAGTTCGATATAGCGATGACCGTCGGGTTCAATAATGGCATTATTGATGAGAAGATTTGCGCGGGCATCCTTACTAAAGCGACTTTCACCTAATTGTTTGGTAAATGTATCGGTACTATAGGTAGAACGGAGCACGCCCAAGAAGGCACCCGTATCAGGGTGATAGACGGCTATTGCAATAATGATGCTAAAAGCACCACTGCTCTGATCCAAATTGGGGTTACTTACATAGATCTTGTTTTTCGCCGCTTGCTGCCACCACTCTTCATCAGCTTGGTAATAGTCACTGGTACGTACATTGGCGGTAATGAGGGCACCGTAGCGGTCGGTGAACATCAACTCGACCATATTGTAATCAGTGCGTACATGGGAGCGAAAGTGATCGGCAAGTGGGCTATCGAGAACCCGAACGACAAGTGGGTCGTTGGCGTGGGCAGTGCGCCAGCGGGTGTCTGCGGCCTCGATCTGGCGGAGCACCTCGGTATTATTATTGGGGTATTGGGATTCCTGGGCGGTTACTTCTTTGGCCAATAATTCATCAATCGAAATATCATACAGTCGCATGATTTGGCCATCAATGCTGCTTCCGATCAACCGCGCCTCAGCGACGGCACTGGTATGGAGAAGATGCCCGGTGTCAGCCAGGAGTGCGCTGGCGACCTGCTGGGATTGGATGAGGCTGACAACGGCAATTGAACCGCCCGCGACAAGGAGGAAGGCGAGGATCAGCTTCAGACTTAACGATTTCCAGATATACATGACTCTACTCTAGGGCCAAGGAGGCATAGTCGGCGGTGACGTTGGGTATATTATAGTATATTAACGCCAATATAACCATTACATTACATCCCGGTAACCGTTCACACTTGGGGCAAGGAACTCCCATCATCGCCGGGTGCCCTGATCATCCCGTAAGGGCGAAGCATCGCCCGCCATGGAGCAGGGGAACCTGAACGAGGTTGGCGAGCGATGCTTCGCCCCTATCATGTGTTGGCGGCGAAGCCGCCAACATGATTAAAGATAGAAATAGGCTATGTTACTCACGCTTGTGATCATTACTCTCGCTGTGCCGCTGATGTTCTACCTACCGGGATGGGTGGTTGCGCGGGCGATGCACGCTGTTGTTCCCGATCTCTTAGAACGCCACTATGAACGTGTGACCATCTCGGCATTGTGGAGTGGCTGGTTGGCGCTGGTGTTGGCCGAGGTGGGCGTCTTTTCGCTCTGGTTGCACGTGATGATCACTTTGGTGGTTGTGGTGGGGTTGTGGTGGTGGCGCAGCCCTCGTCAGCCCCCAGATTTTGACGCAAAGACGCAGATACGCAATGTCTTTCATAGATTGTCCAACCTCAATTTCTATAATCTCTGCGTCTTCGCGCCTTTGCGTCAAACAAAGGATTTACGTAGGAACGGGAAACCCGTTTACCCCCATGGGCAACACGTATGGGAATTGCTCGCCTTCGCACTGATTGGCCTCCTGGGTTTGATTCTGCTCGCCCGCCCCTTCGAGGTGATTCTGGGGGTGCGCGATGCGGGGGTGTATGCCAATACGGGGTTGGCGATTGCACGTACTGGCTCGCTGGTGCAGTATGATCCGCTTGTGGCCGAGATTGGCCGTAACCTGACCGATCCTGATCCCGTGATTGCCGGGCCAGCCCAGCAGGCATTCTCGAACTTTCTGATCAGCCAGCCCAAGGATCGCTATATTGCTACCCGCTTGCGGGCGGCGGGCTTCTTTGTGTATGAGGGCGAGGCGGCCCAGGGGCGGGTGGTGCCACAGGGGCTTCACCTCTTCCCGGCATGGATCGGCTTGCTCGCGGCGTTGGGTGGGCCAACCCTGGGCCTCTTTGCCCCCGGTCTGCTGGGGTTGTTGGGGGCTTGGAGCATGGCGATGCTCGGTCGTCGCTTGGCTGGCCCATGGGTGGGCGCACTGGCCTTCCTCTTCCTGGTCATCAATGGGGTGCAGGTCTGGTTTGGGCGTTACTCGACCGCCGAGACGACTGCCCAATTCTTGATCTGGGCCGGGCTCTATTTTTTTGCGAAGGCAGAAACTGATGACGCGGCGACGGATCGCCTCTCGCCCCTGCTGGCGGGGATCGCGATTGGCCAAGTCGCGCTGGCACGGCTCGATTTCTTCTTGCTGGGGCCGGTGCTGGCCTACCTGCTCTACTGCTGGCTCAGTCGGCGCTGGGGGCGCACTCAGATTCTCATCAGCCTGGGGTTGGGTGCGATGTTGCTCCACGCTGGCTTGCATATTGGCTTTATCGCCCGCGCCTATCTCTTCGATACCGGCTACGACCGGCTGCGCGAGTGGGCTGTGATCGGGTTCTTGAGTCTGCCCTTCCTCACCCCTGAATTGCGCGAGGTCTATTTGACGGCTAAGGGGAGTGGCTTGGCTAGTCCGCGCCGGATTGGGTTGGAGGTGCTCATGCTGGTGGGGGGTGTGGGAATGCTCTTGCTCCTCCGCTGGCGTACTGATCTGTTGCGCCGCCTCGAAGCGCTGCTGCTGGATCGGCATACTCTGCTGCTGCGCGGGGTGAGCGCCGCCATTCTGCTCCTCGCCGCCTATGCCTACCTCCTGCGCCCCGCGATTCTGGATAGCGATCTGCTCTTCAACACCCGTGGCGGCTGGGGCGATCCGTTGCGTCGTGATCCGGCGTTGGTCGCGGCTGATGTGCGGGCGGGCTGGATGAGTCAGGATGAGGCGCGTACTATGGCTGGGGTGGTGATGCAGCCGGGGCCGTTTTGGTTCGCGCAACCCGATCAGGCCGCGACCGCAGCCCAGCGCGAGCGGCTGGCCACTGAGCGTGGCCCCTGGCACGGCCCGTTTAGTGCGCAGAGCCTCAATTGGCTGCGGCTCCAAGGCTATGTGGGTGCCCCCATCCGCCTGCCGGTGAGTCTTTGGTACAACGAATATGCCGAGATGAGTTGGTGGCAACGGCTCACGGTTGATCCGGCGACGCTCACCTCCGCGCCTGCGCCGATCAACGATAAGTACATGATCCCGCTGGCCAATCTGGTGCGGGTCGGCTGGTATCTCTCGCCGCTCGGCGTGATCCTGGGCATCACCGGCTATGCGCTCTGGTGGCGGCGTGGCCTGACACGGGCGAGTTGGCTCTTTCTGATGGTGGCCTTTATTGGTACGTTCTTCTATGTGCGTCAGACCTACGGCACTTCGGATCAGCACTATATCTACATCTTGCGCCGCTTTGTGCCGGTGGCCTATCCGGCCTTCTGTTTGGGAATGGGCTATGCGATTGTTGCGTTGAGCCAGCACTGGCACTGGATCGGGCGCACTCTGGCTGGTGGTTTGGCGGGTCTCCAGATCCTCTTTTTGCTGTTCACCAACCAACCGATCTACCGCCACACCGAGTATGCGGGGGCGGTCGGCCAGATTACGGCGGTGGCGCAGCAGTTCACACCGGGCCAGGATGTGTTGTTGCTACGCGGTGGCGCACCGATCTACTCCCAGGCGCGGGATGTGCCGGATATGTTGGCGACCCCGTTACGCTACGCTTTTGGCCTCGATGCCTTTACGGTGAAGAGTAGCCGCCCCGGTAATTATGCTGATGCGCTGGCGGCTCAGGTTGACGTGTGGCGTAGCGCGGGCCATCCGGTCTATCTCGTGCTGAGTGCGAGCGGGGCCAACTTTGCCTTGCCGGGCTATCGTCTGGAGCCGGTGGGGCATGTGCAGATCGATCTCCCCGAATTTGAACAACTGACCAATCAGAAGCCGCGCAATGTGGCACACCTGCGCCTGCCGTTCCAGATCTACCGCTTGGAGCCGGGAGCAGCAGGCAGCTTGGCCAGCCTCGAACTGCCGATCACACCGCAGGACTTTGCGGCCCAAGTGAGCGGCTTGCACCTCCCCGAAGTGCGTGCCGATGGCAGCCCGTATGCATGGACGAATGGTGCGGCCACGCTGCGGCTCGCATGGCCGTTGGGGGCCACCCCGCAGACGATCTGGGTCAACCTGGCAGCCGGGAAACGCCCAGCGCACCTAGGGCCAGCCACGGTCTGTTTCAGCGCCCAGGTGGAGGATGGGGTTGCGGCGGCGGTGGAGTTGGGGTGTGTTAGCGTCGCGGCCACACCCACCGACTACCCGATCCAGCTTGATCCGGCGCGCTTGCCGCCCGCCACCAGTGGGACAGTGCTGCTCCACATCACCAATCAAGCCTGGGTACCCGCCGCTGAAGATCCGCAGCAGGGTGATCAGCGTGGGGTAGGGGTGCAGTTTGGGGGGGTACGTTAATCCTCCCCAGAATCTCCGGCCATCAGCACCGCGATGGGGCGCATCCGCGCTACTCGTTCGAGTAGCCCAGCCTGTTCCTGGATCTGGATCACCCGCTCGATCTCTTTGTAGGCCAGTGGTGATTCGTCGGCGGAAAGCCCTTCCACCAACACATCCTGTTCGGCCAACATACGTCGCACTGCGCCGATGTTGATCGTCTGCTTGGCCCAACTGCGTGACCCGCGCCGCCCGGCACCATGCGAGGTACTGTTGAGGGACTCCGGGTTGCCTGTCCCGACCACCACATACGAGGGGCTGGCCATACTCCCCGGTATGATACCGAGAACCCCGGCTGCAGCGGGGGTCGCTCCTTTGCGGTGGATCACCATGTCGCCCTCGCGCCATGCAAAGTTGTGGTGGTTTTCAACCTGAGCGACGACGCGCAGGCGCGCCCGGCGCGCAAAGAGATTGTGGATGACGTGGTGATTGGCGCTGGCATAGGCTCCACACAACTCCATCGCGTTCCAATACTCCTGACCCGCCTCGCGCTCAAGATCGAGCCACTCATAGAAGCGCGGGACATCGGCGATCTGCTTGGTTTCTTGGGCAGCCACGCGCATATAGTGGTTGGCGACCGCGTAGCCAACCCCGCGTGAGCCACTATGGGTGAGGAGACCGGCGAAGTAGGCTGGGGCACCGGGGATGAGATCCTGGAGCCGTTCACCGACGACAAGTTCGGCAAAGTGGTTGCCACTCCCCGATGTTCCTAGTTGGGCCGCCGCACGAGCACGCAACCCGCGCAGTTGGCTGGTGTTCCCCCACCGTGGGTCGTCAAGGACAGCATGATCCGCCGAATAGCTGCGCTCGGCACCCGCACCAAAGGTGGTGACGCTCTTGAGGATGCTGAAGAATGCGGCGCGTTGGCGCACAAACTCCTCTGGTTCAAGCGCAAAAATCGAGAGCATCATACGGCAGGCGATGTCTACCCCGACCATGGCCGGGCAGACGGCGCGGTGGGCGCGGAAGACCCCACCGATGGGCAGCGCATAGCCGGGGTGAGCGTCGGGCATAAGCGCCCCCTGATCGGCGATGGGGAGGCGCAGGGCGAGTTGGAGTTGTTCGATAGCCCCCGGCTCAATGTCGGCCTCGCTTCCGGGAAGATTGGTTTTGCCAATTGTCCCGAAGACGGTGTAGCGAGCCGGGGTGGGCTGTAGGCGCAGCCGGGTGGCGGGTGTCCCAAACTCATGCGTGATCGCGGCCTGAATCGCCGCTACCGACTGGCCTGCCTTCTTCAGCGCAGCAGCCCGGCTGGCAATCTGGGTGAAGCGTTTATCGCCCTTCCAGGCGGCAATGATCTGGTGTGGTTTCATGGTCTTTTCTGCTTTGCATAACCAGACGAATAGATGTACTATTGAGACGGATAGTGAAATTGTATCAGCATCTACGGAGATTGTGCCATGCAGAGGACTCAGATGTACTATACTGCTCCCACGACGATGTGATCAGGGGTGGAGTGCCGCATGCAAGTGTTGCGTCGGCTGGCTCGTATCTGGACGGTGCTACTCGCCGTTGTGTTGCTGACGCTGGGGGTGGGTCTGCTGTTGCGCTGGCTTGCGCCGCGTGCGCTTGGCGTACCCGCGCCTGCGCTGTTGCAGAGTACCCCCGCTGATGGGGCGGTGGGTGTCTTGCCGCGCCACGAACTGGTGCTGCGGTTTCATGGCCCTATGAACCGGGCGACGACCGAGGCGGCCTTGCGGCTCGATCCGCCTACCCCCGGTCACTTGCACTGGTCGGATGATGCCCAGACCTTGAGGTTTGTGCCGACGACGGCGCTGCTTCCTGCTACTGATTATACCTTGCTGGTGAGTGCCGAGGCGCAGGGGCGTTGGTGGCAGCCGCTGGCTGAACCGCTGCGGATCAACTTCCGCACGGCGGCGCTGCCGGCTGTGGTTACGGCTTTACCCCAAGGGCTGGCGGTGCCGCTCGATAGCGCGATGGCGGTTATCTTTAGTCAGCCGATGGTGGCTGCTGCGCAGCTTGAGCAGCCCTTCGATCTCCACTATCTCCAGATCGAACCGCCACTGGATGTCGCAGCTCGTTGGGTTGATCCGTCTACCCTGGTCATTGAGCCGCAGACCCCGCTGCATGCGGCGACCCATTATACCGCCACGATCTCCGCCGATCTGGCCGATCTGCGCGGGGTGGATCTGGGCCAGCCGTTCATGTGGCGTTGGTCTACCGCGTGGCCGGAGATCCTCGATCTGAGTCCGGCTGAAGCTGAACGCTGGGTTGGCCCGCATCAGCCCTGGCTGCTCTCGCTCTCGGCTCCGCTCGATCTTGATTGTCTGCGGGCGGCGTTGCGCCTCGATCCACCGACTGAGTATACGCTGAGTAGCACTCAGATCGCGGCAACCCAGGTGGTGACGATTACCCCCACGCTGCATTGGGCCTATGGGCAAGACTATCAGGTCGCGCTCCAGCCTTCCGATCCGGCGCTGGCTGATCCGCCGCCCTTATCTTGGCGCTTGCGTGTTGCGCCTGAACCGGGCTTGATCGCCTTCTTCCCCGGCCAGGGCCAGGCGTTGGCGCAGGGCCAGGAGGTGCGCCTGATCTTCCGTACACCGATGGAGGCTGCGGGGGTGCAGGCCGGGTTGCGCCTCGATCCGCCGGTGGACGACCTGAGGGTGCAGGTACGCGAAACTGAGGTGCGTCTGCAAGCCAGTCTGTTGCCCTCTACGGCCTATACCTTGACGCTGACGCCCGATCTGCGGGATCGCCTTGGGGAGTCGTTGGGTATAACCAGGACGGTACAGCTACACACGGCTCCCGCCGAACCGTTATTGCGTATTCCGGCGGCGCAGGGGCATCTGTTGGTGTTGCCGCTGGGTGAGCAGGTGCAGCTTGAAGTAGAACATATTAACCTCGCGCAGCTTGATTTGAGCCTCTACCCGCTGGATCTGCCGACGCTGGTGCGGGCGATCAATCTTGAACCTGACCAATGGCGCGATTTTGCGCCCGAACGCTATGGTCAGACGTTGTTGCGGCGTTGGCAGGTGGCGCTGCGCGATTCGCCCGATCAACTCGTGCCGAGCCAAGTGCGGCTCGAATTGGCGGATACGAGCGCGTTGCCCCAGGGGATCTACTACCTGCGCGTGCGCAGCCCCGCAGGCCCGCAACTTGATCTGCTGGTGCAGGTGAGCAATCTGAGTCTCAGTATGCGCGAACATGGTGCGCAGATGCTTGTTTGGGCCACCCAGCGTACAGCGGGGGAGCCGGTGGCCGATCTGCCACTCCTGCTCTATGCCGATGATGCGCTGCTTGCGCGGGGTCAGACTGATGCTGATGGGGTGTGGCGGGTGCCAGTTGTGCGTGACGCCGATCTTGCCACGTCCTATCTGGTGTTGGCTGATGGCGATCAACCGGCGCTCGTGCAGCGTGAGGTGGTGCCGCCAGACCTGCCGCCCCGTCTGTTGCTCTTCCTCGATCAGCCTAGCTATCAGCCCGGTGATAGCCTAGAGGTGGATGGTTTTGTGCGTGTGCCGCGTGCTGATGGGGCGTTCAGCCTGCCCACGCAGGATCTGGAGTGCCATATGCAGCTTGAGCAACCCGCCGATCAGCCTCTGGTGCAGGCGGCATGTCGGGTTGAGCAAGGTATTGTGCGTGGCACCCTGGCGATCCCGCCGGCTCAGGAACCGGGGCGCATGCAGCTCCGTGTTACCTTGGGTGAGGTGGTGGCGCACGTGCCCTTCGATCTGCTGGCACCAACCGAGGCGCTCGATCTGCATCTGGATGCCGCATTGCCGCCCGCGCCGCCCCAGGTGCGCCTGAACCTGCGCAGCCGGGTGTTGGCGGTGCATGAACGCCCGCAACTTGAACTCTTCAGCCTGGATGGGGCGGGCCGCCCGTTGCCCGATCAGCCGCTCAAGGTGGCGGTCTATCGCACTACCTCCAACAATCCTGCGCCGCTCCTAGTGCGCTCGCTGCGCACTGATGCTCAGGGGCGCGCCGATCTGCAACTGGTGCAACTCCAGGCGGGCCACTACCGCGTGGTGGCCAGTTTGGGCGAAGTGCAGGCAACCGCCCCGCTCTGGGTGACTCGTGACGGCTATAGTGGCTGGGAGAATCCGCCTGCTCAGGTTGCGCTGGTGACGGATCGTGACCACTACCAACCCGGTGATGTGGCGCGTATTCTGATCACCGCTCCGGTTCGTTCTGGCTTTCTGCTGCTCACTAGTGCCAATGGCAGCCTTGGGGATCATCAGGTGCGCGAGCTACGTGCCGGTCAGATTCTCGATCTGGAGATCACGCCGCAGATGGCCCCGATGCTCAATCTGGCGGCACTACTTGCCGTTGGAGAGACCCGCTTGGCTGGGGCGAGTACGATCTGGGTGGATGCGGTGCAAGACGTACCCGATCTGGGGCTGAGTGCTGCGTCTGACCCGTATGCGCCTGGGGCGACCGCCACGCTGACGATGACCAATCCGCTGGTGAGCGAGGTGCTGGTGACGTTGAGCCCAGCCGATACGCCCGATCTGGTGACGCAGTTTGCGGCGTGGCACGCGGCTACTCCTGCGGATGGCGTGCTGGTGGGTGGGATGGGCTATCTGGTGCCGCTCAGTGCGGGGGGCGCGGGTGATGCGGAACGCCAACTCCGCATTCCTCTGCCCAATCAGCGTGGTGAGTGGCGGGTGCGGCTCTATGCGGCGCTGCCAAACGGGCAGATTGTTACTGATGCAATAACCGTTACCACCCAGCAGCCGCTGGATCTGGTTTTGCATGCCCCGCCTGCGCTCAGGCTTGGCGATCAGGCGGAGGTGACGTTGTGGCTGCACAACACCAGTCCGATCAGCCAGCAGGTTGACGTGCGCCTGCTGGTCTTGGGCGGTGAACTTGAGGGAGACACCCCGGCGCTGCACACCATCACACTTGAACCAAGCACTCGCCAAGTGCTCGTCTGGCGCGTTGCGCCGCGCCAAGCAGCGCAGGTGCTCAACCTGCGCTACAGTCTGCGTGGCCCCCAGATCCGTGAGCAGATCAGCCAGGAGATCGCGATTCTCCCCGATCTGCCTGCGCTCGCTGCGGACAATGCGGGGCTGCGGCTGTATCCGGTTTGGAAGGATCTGACGACGGGCCAGCCGATCAGTCTCGATACGTTGCCGACGGGCCAAGTGGTTGCGCTCGATCTGACCCTGATCGCGCTTCAGCCACTCCCCGCCGGACACCTAGCGGTCGAACTTCCCGCCGCCTTGCGCGTGGAGGCGCAACACCTCCCGACGGGTTGGGCTTCCGGCGATCTGAATCGGCTCAGCCTGCCACTGACCTACCCCGATCTGGCTCCCGGAGTCTATCGGGTACGCCTCGTGTTGCGCGTGGCGTATGCCGGGCGCTTTATGCGCACACCAACGGGTTCGCCCATGATCGTCTCTGAACCATGATGATCATCCCGTAGGGGCGAAGCATCGCCATTCAACCCACAGATGATGTACTGCTGTCACATAGCGGGCGATGCTTCGCCCCTACTAACGAATGATACGCCAAATCTGCCTCCTGCTGCTCCTGGTTCCGCTGCTGAGCGCGAGTTCCCCCCTGCTGATGCAACCGCCGCCGCGCTTTGTGGCCCCGCTGCGCATTGCGGATGATCCTCCCAGTTTTGGCTTGAACAGCCACGTGGCCAGCCGCTACCCCGATCCGTCCTCGATGGCGGCTCCGGCGCAGATGTTGAGTGACCTGGGGGTGACGTGGGTGCGTGAGGATTTTCAGTGGCACCGGATTGAACCTAGCCCTGGCGCATGGGAGTGGACCTTCACCGATATGGCGCTACAACTGCTCCATGAGCGCGGCATTCAGGTGTTGGGCGTGTTGGGGCCAAGCGTGGGTTGGGCCACCCCTGAACCCGGCGATGGCTTCGATGCGGTCTCGTACTACCCTCCCGATCCGGCGGCCTTCGATGCGTATGTACGGGCGGTGGTCGAACGCTACCACCCGGTTGTTCAGCATTGGGAGATCTGGAACGAACCCGATTATGGCATCTTCTGGCAACCCGAGCCGGATGTTGCCGCCTATACCCGCCTCCTCATTCAGACTGCGGCGACGATTCGATCAATTGACCCTCATGCGCAGGTGGTGTTAGGCGGGATCAATCCCTTCGATACCGCCTTTTTGCGCGGGGTGGCCGAGCATGGTGGCTGGGGCAGTTTTGATATTCTGGCTGTGCATCCGTATGTTGATCCCTACGGCCCCGAAGAGGGCAATCTGATCAGTGCGCTTGATGGGGTACGCACGGTGCTTGCCCACTATGGCCAGAAGCCAATCTGGGCGACCGAGGTGGGTTGGGCGAGTGGCCCCGGTGATCGCGATGCGCTGGGGATGACCGATGCCGAGGAGCAGGCCAATTATCTGGTACGTTCGATGTTGATCCTCTGGCGCGCCGGGGTGGAGCGTATTTTCTGGTATAGTTTCAAGGATGATCCGCACAATCCCTACGGGTTGCTACGTGCCGGTTGGGGGCGCGGCGATCTACGCGAGCGGAAACCGGCCTATACGGCGCTGCGCACGCTGAATTACCAATTGGCCGGAACTAAGTTGCTCAGTTGGCATACGAACTTCGATCAAATCCCGGTTATGTATATTGATCGTCTTGATGCGTGGCAACGCACCAGCCAACCCAATGGCAGCCTGCGTCTCGCCCCTGATTCGCCGGGGATTGCAGCGATTGAGTATCGCTTCACCACGCGCCAGAACGATTACGTGGTCTTTGAACGCCAACAACCGCTGGTGTTACCGGGTCAGCCCTATGGGTTGGGGATCTGGGTTGATGGAGATGCCAGTGGCCACCGCCTGAAGGTGTGGTTGCGCGATGCTGAGGGCGAGCGCCTTCAATACCTCGTGGGGGTTGTGGCGGGGCCGGGCTGGCAACTGCTCACCACCCCCCTCGTGGGAAGTGTCGAGGCTACCAACCGTTTGGTGGGCAGTGGCAACCAGCAACTGGACTTCCCGGTGAGTCTGGAGGCGATTGTGCTGGAGGATCGTGAGGATCGCTATGTTGGTACGGGAAGCATCCGGATCGGGGAGATCGTGATGATCACTGGCCCTGAGGTCTATGATCTGCGCCTCCAACGCGGCGATCAGACGCTCGCGGTGGTGTGGGCACCTACCGGCGCATTGTGGCCCGTCCGCTGCGACCAGATCCGCAGCCTTGTTGCGCGTGATGGTGCTGCGGTGGCGATCAACCCCTGTGTGGGGCGATTCGATCTATACGTAGGGTCTGCACCACGCTACTTGACAATCGAGTCAAACACGGTACCTTGAAATCAGTGACTTGCTTCAAGGGGACGGTGACCTATGATGAACGAAGTAACTAGTATCGAAACCGAGCATGAGCCTGATGCCGAAGACCTCTCCCCGCTGCCTGATGATCGTATCGGTGCCTTTAGCTCTTACTCGCTGGCGGCTGATCTACTGAAACTCCACGAAATCTATGCGGGCTATATCGAGCGCATACCGCCTGATGCCTGGATTCGGCGCACGGAGCGGCGTGCGGCGGGCTGGACTCTGCTAGAGACGTTGGCGCATCTGGATGCGATTGCGACAATCTTCAATCTGAGTATCGAGCAGGCGTTGGCGCATCAGCCCATCCAGATTGCTGGCTTTACCACCCGCCATGATCTGCGTGCGCTCAACCGCAAGGCGATAGATGAGCGTATGATGCTGGGCTATAACGTGTTGAGCGAATCATTCTTGGATTCCTTGCGCTATACGGCACGGCTGGCCTCGGCACTCAGCTATAGCCAACTGGCCACGACGGTAGAGCACCCCTACTTTAGTGGTCGCCCGACGATTGCGGAATTGGTCGGCACTTCGCTGGTGCATGCCGGGATGGTGCATGGTTCCCAGCTTGCGGTGGGGACGCGCATGCAGCCGATCTGGAATTTCTACGACCCTGGTATGATGCGACGCCAACTGACCCGTGCGTTCCATATGGTGGGTCTCGCCTACTGGCCAGAGCGCGGTGGTACGTTGCATGCCACGCTCGTCTTCCAGATTGA
The DNA here is from genome assembly GCF_004138135.1 of Candidatus Oscillochloris fontis. Taxonomy (GTDB): domain Bacteria; phylum Chloroflexota; class Chloroflexia; order Chloroflexales; family Chloroflexaceae; genus Oscillochloris; species Oscillochloris fontis. Next base: position 9,419 of record NZ_RYFD01000006.1, on the reverse strand, counting down.
TGGTCAGGGCGGCGGGCGTTGGTTTGTGCGGATTGATCCGAGTGGCGGCGAAGGCCGTCTGGGTACCGTGCGCACCGCCGATGTCACCCTCACCTTCGCTAGTGCCGATCTGCTCTGTCGGGTGGTTACGATGCAGACCGAGATCTGGCCGCTCTTCCTGCTGCGTAAGCTGCACATCCGGGGCAATCCGATCTTGGCGACGCGCATGTCGCGGCTCTTTATTCTGACCTGAGAGCGCCGCCTAGCGTGCATCCCGCAGCAACTGTTGGCGCTCCTCGGCGGTGATGAGGCTGAAGCTGCCATCGCGGTTAGCATAGACCATCTCCTCGTCCTTGACGCGCACGATCAGGTCGGGGGTGCGGTCGCCATTCATGTCGTCGAGCCGTAGGATGACGGGGGTCAGATCTTCCCCGGAGCCAAATAGGTATGGCCCAGGTAACGAACGGGTCTTAGTGGCATCGCCGCCGGGGATCTCCAGGATCACCACTTGACGATCCAGATTCATTGCGATGAGGTGCGTCGGTGCGCTACTCTCCTCGCTTCGCCCGATGTTGGCCGATAGATGGAAGGTGCGGGGCCGCCCATAGCGCAGATCGTCAACCAAGACCTGCCCCCAACTGACGAGGCCACTCAGGAGGACGTAGATGGCGAGGATGGCCAAGATCCCAGTGATGATGTAGGCGACCGAGTTGGTGTTCCCGTGGGGAACGCTGAGCGTTAACCGACGCTGGGTGTGTAGTTCGCGGCTGGTGACGGCCATGGCCTTCCTCCGTCCTTCTGATATGACGCTCTTTTGTGCTATACGCTTATTTGTGCGGAAGTATAGCAGGATTTGGGCGCTGCGTCAAGAACGGATTTTCTTGTAACTGTTCACACTTGGGGTAAAGGAAGCCTTATTGTTCACGCGAAGGCGCGAAGACGCGAAGGTTTTGTTATAGACGTTGCGCCTTGGCGTCTTTGCGTCAAAACCTAGAGACTAGGAGAAGTGTGAACAGTTACATTTTCTTTAGGCCACCGTCTCCCCCGCCAGCCGCTGCAACTCGGCCAGCCGATTCAACGCCTCCAGCGGGGTCAGGTCGTTGATGCGGAGCCGTCGCAGGTATTCGATCACCGGGTTGGGGGCGAGATCAAAGAGCGAGAGTTGGCCTTCACGCGGTGGCGGGGCTAGTTCGATGGGGGGCGCGGGCGGGGTTGTGGGCGCTCCGGGGCTTCGGCCTGCCTCAAGTTCGGCTAACAGTTCGCTGGCACGCTGAATCACCGAGCGCGGGATGCCAGCCAGTTGCGCAACATGGATGCCGTAGGAGCGATCTGCACTTCCGGCGCGTAGTTGGTGCAGGAAGACCACATGGTTGCCCTCTTCGACGGCGGCCATGTGGAAGTTGCGCACTCGTGCCAGCTCTTGCTCTAGGGCGGTCAGTTCGTGGTAGTGGGTGGCAAACAGGGTGCGACATTGCAGTTGTGGCTCGTTGTGAATATACTCCACCACGGCGCGGGCAATCGCCATGCCATCGTAGGTGCTGGTTCCGCGCCCCACTTCATCGAGGATGATCAGACTGCGGCGGCTGCTCTGCACCAAGAGCGCGGCAGTCTCGGTCATCTCGACCATAAAGGTGCTCTGTCCCGTGGCGATGTCGTCTTGCGCCCCGATCCGGGTGAAGATGCGATCCACCAAGCCCACCTCGGCGGCCTCCGCCGGGACAAACGCGCCGATCTGGGCCAGCAGTACGATCAGTGCCACCTGGCGCATGACGGTGCTCTTGCCCGACATGTTCGGCCCGGTGATGATCAGCAACTGCGCCTCGTCGCTATCAATGAGTGTGTCGTTGGGCACAAAGGCTTCGGGTAGCATCTGCTCGACCACCGGGTGGCGCCCGCCGCGAATCTGGAGCCGGGTGCTCGTGTTCAAACTGGGCCGGGTGTAGCGCCCGCGCACCGCCACCTCGGCCAGCGCCGCCACGACATCCAACTGGGCCAGGATGCGCGCCACTTCGCGTAACCGCTCGGTGTGGTGGCCGATCTCTTCACACAGGCGCGCAAATGCCTCGCGCTCCATCTCCACCAGTTGCAGTTTGGCCCGATCAATCACCTGCTCGTACTCTTTGAGTTCCTCGGTGATATAGCGCTCGGCTCCCACCAGGGTCTGTTTGCGCTGGTAGTCCTTGGGGATGAGTTTCTCATCGGTGGTGCGCGAAACCTCAATGTAGTAGCCGAAGACGCTGTTATAGCCCACTTTGAGTGTGCGTATCCCGGTGCGATCCCGTTCGCGCCCTTCAAGGCGATCAATGAATTCCTGCGCATGGCGACTCGCCCGTACCAGTGCGTCAATGCGCGGCTCGAAGCCCGGTCGCAGCACCCGTCGGGGCCGCTCGGCACCCTCGTCCACCCCGCGCAGATAGTTGGATGCGCCCAGCAGCGCTGGAGGATCGTCATCCAAGCCACGCTCCAACAGCGCGGCAATGTCGTTGCAGGGATCAAGCTCGCTCTCGGTCGTTTCCATCCCCAGCACTTCCTGATCGTCCGCGCCAAAGAGATCGTCCTCTGCACTGGCCATCTGCGGGACAGTGACGGCGGTTTGTTGCCTGACGTTGCGTTCTGGTATCAAGGCGGCCAACTGGCTCCCGGTAGCCGTGATCACCGCAGGCAAGGCGCGCAGTGCGGTACGCAATTGCACCATGTCACGCGGGGTTGCCACCGTCACCCCCTGCGCCACGCGGTTGACGGCGCGTTCCATATCGCCCACTTGGCTCAACGTCTGGCGTAGTTCGGCCCGCAGCATGCTCGCTTCCACACAGGCCGCAATCGCTTCCTGGCGCGCCAGCAACGGTTCGAGTTCCAGGAGTGGTTGGTTGAGCCAGCGGCGCAGTAAGCGCGCCCCCATCGGCGTGCGGGTGCGGTCGAGCGTATGGATCAGCGCAGTCTTGCTGGTGGCTGAACTACTCTCTAACAACTCCAGATTACGCCGCGTCTGCGGGTCGAGGAACATGAAACTGCCGGTACTATAGACGCGCAGCCGGGTGATCTGATTAGCCTGGTGGCGCTGAGTCTGGTGGACATACTGAAGCAGCGCCCCAGCCGCACGGGTCGCCAGCGGACGCTCATCAAGCCCGAATGCCGCCAATGATTGCACGCGCAATTGCCGGGTCAGCGTCTCCTGGGCAGTCTGCATATCCCAGCGCCACGCGGGCCATGCCGTCACCTGGCCTTTGGTCCAGCGCGCCTCACTATGCTGATCGAGGCGGCGAGCGACGCGCTCGTGGGGCAGCAGCAGATCGCGCTCATCTTTGGTGAGCGGGGCCAGATCCTGGGTCAGCCGCGCCTCAGCGGGGGCAAGGTCGGCCAACCGGAACTGCGGGTCATCGGAGACGAGGATCTCGGCCACCTGAAGGCGCATGAGTTCACCCTGGAGCTGCGCAGCGGCGCGTTCGCCACAAAACTCAATCGCCGCAAACTCGCCGGTACTCAACTCAGCATAGGCCAACCCAATCTGATCACCCTCCACCAGCGCGGCTGCCAGATAGGTGTTGCTCGTCGCACTGAGCATTGAAGGATCAACCACCGTACCGGGGGTGATCACGCGCACGATTGCGCGGTGTACCATCTTGCGTTCCATCTCACCCGGTGCAGTTTGCTGAAGCCCAGCCGCAAAGATAGACTTGGGGCGCGTATCGCTACGCGAAGCTTCGGTTTCGCTGAGTTGCTCGGCAATCGCCACCCGGTAGCCCCGGGCGACGAGATCGTTGACATAACGCTCAACTGCATGGTAGGGCATCCCGGCCATGGGTGTGAAGAGTTTCTGTTCCTCTTTGGGGCGACTCTTATCCACCGCAAAATCTTTGCGCGTTAGGGTGACATCAAGTAGTTCCGCGATCAACTTCGCATCATCATCAAACAACTCATAGAAGTCACCAAAGCGAAAGAGCAGGATCGCATCTTCGGCCTCGGCCTTGAGTTTGCGATACTGACGGTACCACTGGTGGATTTCAACCTTCGCCATGCTGCCTGCTACTTTCTACTATAGAATAATATTAAAACTGTTACTTTAAGTTTAAAATACTCATAATTTTATTATCAAGTATTGTACCTGTGGGTAGATCTGTGCCGGCAATAAACTGGCTGGAAAAATCGCTAAGCGAGAACTGAATTGATCGAGTTAATTCTAACGGTCGATGCTGTCCTGGTGGTATTGCGATTCCAAGATCATACGTAAATACCGTCATCGTGCTACTATCTACAGTGTCTTGTACAGGCAATTTGCCAATAATTTTCTCGAACTCCTGATAAACACGATCTGGAAGCACAAAATAGAGTCCTTTCTTGACAAGAGAAGAACGTGAATACACTAAACCTTTCCGAATTAACTGAGGTATAAGCCGCTTATGAACATTCGCCCAATTTAATCCATGTGCGGAAGGAGGTATTGAGGTATCTGGATGATCAGGCAACTGACTATACGCATACCAATTATCTCGATAATTGCCGGTGATATCAATACTTTGCACTTCTACGCCAACATATTCAACGAGTTTATCGTTTTCAATTTTAGCAACGACCCAATCCATGCTCATTGCTCGGCCAAGTTTAATCTCTCGTCCAGAATCATGTCCTAATGCAACAATACAACTCCTTGTTCCTGCTGAAAAAAGGTTCTGTACATATTCAGGGTATGTATAGAAGGTATACTCTTTGCTAAAGGCATTCTCAGCTACATAACGAATGGTCGCATAGTTGTCCGCATATAACCTATTCGGACAAATTATTACGGTTTCCTTTGATTCTTTCGTTGTCCGATTAGAGACACTACATGTTCCATAGCAAACCGTTTTATCGTGGTTGTATTTAATGCATCCTTTACCAACAAAAGGACATGCTTTTAGATTCCAGAAGGTACGAGCAATAGAAGACAGATCATCGGGGGCATAACCGAAAATTTCCTCGATATCTCTACCTATTGCTCGTGGCATAATATACCTCTTTCGTTGCAATAATGCTTTGCGCGATGACTTTTCCAATAGCCTTCGCCATCAAAGGGGGAACAGCATTGCCGACTTGCTCATATTGATGAATGAGTTTACCAGTAAATACATAGTGATCAGGAAATGACTGAATTCTTGCTGCCTCTCTCACGGAAAGAACACGATCTTGAAATGGATGAAAAAAAGAACCCCAATGAGGATCGCATTTCGTAAGCACAGTTGAACATAAACCATCTGGGTCAAGCCGTCCATATCGTTTTGTATGATCACTTCGTCGAGCCCTTTTCATGCCAGCCGGAAGTAATTCATAGGGTATATCACGCCAACTACCGCCTTGAGGTATATGTTTAAGACGTTGCAGGTTTATTTCGGATAGCTTCCCAACATGATGATTAAAAATTACCAAAGATTGATGGTGCATACGCATAAGGTTTTGAAATTCATTTTGTGGTTCACTTATATATTTTGTCTCTTGATCGAATTTTCCAGGCTCAATAAGCGGTAAATCCGAAAGAGCATCCCAAACAGTCGTATGCGGTTTCAAGTCAATACCAAATAAGGGAAGTACATGTATCGTAAGTTCACGACCACCGGTAAAATTAGGTCGGCTCTTCGCATTATGCGTTGGTAGAGGGAATTTAATGTCAATATCTTCGCGAGTTGCGAGAAAAATGGTTCTAAATCGTATTTGTGGAACCCCATAGTGTGCAGCATATAAAATTCGATACTCCACTTTATATCCTATTAGGCGTAATTCATGTAAAATAGCAGCAACTACCCCGCCTTTGTCCATTGAAATGATACCAGGTACGTTCTCGATTAAAATAAATTTAGGCATTAAGTAAGAGGCTATGCGTGTAAATTCCAAAAAAAGATGGTTACGCCGGTCTTCCATTGTACGAATTGGAGCATTAATAGAGAAACCTTGACATGGAGGCCCGCCGACAAGTAAATCAAGTTCACCTTCTACTAAATTCGTAATTTGGGCAATTTCCTCAGCAGGTAAATCACGAATATCTTTACGGTATACATACGTATTAGGATGATTGTACTGATAGGTGTCGCAATAAATAGGGTGAATGTCTGAGGCAAATAGCGGAGTGAAACCTGCCATTTCTAGACCACAGGACAACCCGCCAGCACCCGCAAATAAATCTATTGATGTCAGCCTTTGCATGTGTGCTGTACTCCTTCATATCTTGTGATAAAGGCTACAACGAACGAAGAATATAACACATGTTCCGATTCTTAACAAGTACAAGCCTAAAGATTTGATTGAATACATGAAAATTACGTATCCTAAAAGCTATATTTCGCATTGATACTTTGTACAGGCTAGGTTAGACCGTAACTGTTCACGCTGCCCCGAACATCAAGATTTTGACGCAAAGGCGCAAAGCCTGCAACAAAACCTTTGCGTCTTCGCGCCTTTGCGTCAACCTGTCGTTTTGGGTAGGAGTGGCAATCCGTTTACCCCCATCGTGAACGGATACGGTTAGACCTCCTAATACACGTACAGCAAAGCCGCTCCAGCCCTATGCGGAGCGGCTCAACGATGCTGTGGGGACATCGTGCGCCATCACCGGCGCGATTGTAGCACAAATCTACCGCCGTGCCACATATGACGTGAGCCGCTTGATCATACCCGGCGCAGCAGCAATGCAGGGTTCTTCCATTGGACGACCATCGAGCAGCATGTCTGTCTCGACCCGTGGCCCACTCAGCAGATGCACCACGCCGCCTGCGGCATGCAAGATTGCCATCGCTGCCGCCACATCCCAGAGTTTGGCCTTCGCAATCAGCGCCCCTAGCGCACTTCCGCGCGCCACATAACAAATATCGGCTGCAATACTACTCAGCGAACGGGTCTTGCCGGGGAAGCTAATGTCGAAGATCCGATGCGCATACGACGAGACCGCCAGCCAGTCATTATCATCAATCGTATCGGTATCAATCACACTAATCGGGGTCTCGTTCCAGTAAGCTGTCCCTTGACCATCAGTCCAGTAGTAGTCATCAAGAATGGGCAGATAGACCACTCCCAGATAGGGCGCACCGTGGTGCATGAGGCCAATCGAAACACACCAGAGCGGTAGACCCGAAACGAAGGCTCCGGTACCGTCAATCGGATCGAGCGACCAGACATATTCGCGATCAATCTCACCAACACCCTGCTCCTCACCCATGATCCCATGGTCAGGATAGCGTTGAGTGATCCGTTCGCGCAGCATCTGCTCAACCTCAACATCAGCCTGCGTAACCCAGCTTTGGTCGGCCTTCAATTCACGCGCTACGTTATTGAAGTAGCGCTTGGCCATCTCCCCGCCCTCACGTGCCCACGCTCGTACTTCAGCCATATCTACGTTGCTCACCCCTACCTCCTTGGCATGGCCTATCGCGAGGGACTTCTCGCATGCCTCTCGACCACTCGTTACTGGCATGATCTATCATAACGGAGGTGGTCACAATTGAGTTAAACTATTGGCTTCGGCAAGCTCAGCCAACCTCAGCCGCCGGGCGACTCGTTGGCTGAGCTTGTCGAAGCCAATACCTCAGCCATTAACAAGAAAGGAACTCTTATGCGTGGCCCAAGTGAGAAGTGGATCGAGGTCTTTCCGGGTGTTGAACGTCACCGTCTTGCGTTTAGTGAGCACATCTATCAGATGGAGGTTCGTATTGCGGCTGGTAGCGCCGTACCGCTGCACCAACATCCTCAGGAGCAGACTACCTATGTGGTGCGCGGGCGTCTGCGGGTACAGGTGGGCGACACCACTTTTGAGGCTGGGCCGGGTAGCCTCGCTCGCTTCCCCAGCAATGTGCCCCACGCGGTCTGGGGGTTGGAGGAGAGTCTGGTGCTCGATACCTTCGCGCCGCCGCGTGTGGATTATCTGGCCGCCGATGGCGATTAACGTAGCCGAAACCGCATAAACCCAAATCGCTCCGCTGGCCAGAAACCGAGCGCCCGGTATGAGTCGAACGCGGCCTGGTTGTTGGCCATCACCATTAGGTAGACCCGTGGTGCCAGCCGGAAACACGCCTGACTGAGCGCCGAGGTACATCCGCTGGCGAACCCCCGGCGTCGGTGGGTGGGGTGGGTGACAATGTTGCCGATCTCGACCACATCGGGCGTGGCGAAGCGGGTTGCGGCCATCGCCACCAGCCGATCATCCACGAAGGCTCCAAATGCGGGGCCGTGGCTGATCGTCTCTGGACTCCAGGCCATCAGCCCGCCCACCGTGGCCAATTCGCCCATCTCCGGCAGATCCTCGGCGTGCAAGCGGCGCACGTTGGGGTGCTCGCGTGGGCGTAGTGTCTCTGGCTCAACCACCATCTGCAACTCGGCCTCGACGCTCTCGACCGTGACCCATTCGGCTAACTGGAACATGCGCTGCTCCGGTAAGACCGCAATGACCGATTCGGTGCCCAACGCTGGTACCCGCGCATGCAGGCCGTGTAGGAGTTTCGGTAGTGCCTCGCCGCGCTCCGCCACAAAGGTCAAACTGAGCAGCGGTAGGTCGTGGTAGTGCGACGCGATCCCCAGAATGAAGCCATTGGTATGCGCCACAACCACGCTACTCCGGGTGCGCAGTTGGGTGATATTCGAGAGCGGAATCGCGTTGCGGTAGGGCGAACGGCGCAGGTAGGCCAAGGCTGAAGATTGCCACTCCTCGTTCAGGTCTATGATCTCGATGGGCATGCATGCGCTCCTGGGCCAGGATGTGACTGTTCCCCGATCATCCCGTAGGGGCGAAGCATCGCCCGCCAACCTCGTTCGGGTTCCCCTGCTCCATGACGGGCGATGCTTCGCTCCTACGAGAACGTGGTGGTATTGTAGCATGAGGTCTCTTTCAACATGCCTTGTCTTCAGGAAGGTTCTGCGTATGCAATGGACAACCAGCGATCTTTGTGATGCCCACGATGAGATTCAGGTCGCCGAGCCGCGCCTGTGCCATGTTGGTGGGGTGATGCAGTTTTGTGGCTCTGTTACCACTCTCAAGCTCTTTGAGGATAACAGCCTCGTGCGCACGACTCTAGAGGAGCCGGGGGCGGGGCGGGTGTTGGTGGTTGATGGCGGTGGTTCGTTACGCTGTGCGCTGGTTGGCGATCAGATCGCTGCCCTGGCGGTGCGTAACGCTTGGGCTGGCATCATCGTCTATGGCTGTGTGCGCGATAGTGCCGAACTGGCTCAACTCCCCATCGGCATCATGGCGTTGGCCACCCATCCGCGCCGCAGTGTCAAGCGCGGTGAGGGCCAGCGTGATCTGCCCGTCACCTTTCTGGGCGTAACGATTCGCCCCGGCAGTTACGTCTATGCCGATGGCGATGGGTTGGTTGTGGCTGAGGCGGTGTTGTCGTAGGGGCGCGTCGCGACGCGCCCTATACCCCTCAAGCTACGCGATGTGGTGTCATCAAAACGCTGGAAATCATCGCCCCCCAACCAACACG
>NZ_RYFD01000092.1 GCF_004138135.1 Candidatus Oscillochloris fontis | reverse complement strand
TGCCCCCCTCTCCTGTGGGCGAAGCCCACGGGAGAGGGGCTGGGGGTGAGGGCCGTTCGGCGGCGAACTGTCAAGTGGTTACAAGCCATGTCTAAGAAAAAATCTCCACCTAATCATTCGTCCTTATAGGAGATTCTGGCGCTAACTCGACAAGTTCATACACATCGGCAAGCGCAAGCCCACACTGGATCGATTCTAGCCTGATCGTGGCCTCTATGCCTATCGCTTCGCTCAAGATCCACATCTGAGGATCATGGCGTATATAGCGTTCAATATGATACGTGTTCTGAGCGATAAGAATATATTCTTTCAACGATTCAATCGTGCGGTAATGTTGAAACTTGAGGCCACGATCATAGCGTTCTGTTGATGGGGACAGAATTTCAATAATCACCGTGGGGTTGAGCAAGGTGTCGCGTTTTTTTGCCTCGGCAAATTCGGGTTGGCCACACACAACGGTGATGTCGGGATAGGTGTATAGCCCGGTCTTGATGACCTTTATTCGCATATCACTTGGATAGATGCGACAGCCACGCCCACGGGTTTGGGCATAGATACTCGCATTGACATTACTAGCGATCAAGTTATGGGCTTCGCTCGCGCCTGACATGGCGAAAATCTCACCAGCATAGTATTCATGCTTGATCGTGCTGATATGTTCGCGCTCAAGATATTCGTTTTCAGAGAGATACGCGGTTGATTGAGCCGTCATATTACACCTCCAGTATTGCTGCCCCGTTGCGCACACCACTCCCTTAACCCCTGCGCAAACTGGCTTGCCCCGCCTTGAGCCGGGTGGCGCAGGGGCGTGTGGCTGATGCCGAGTTGCTGGAGTGAACGCCCAGCACTCTTGCCCATGGCCAGCACCGGCACCCCAGCAAAGAGTGTACACACTTGGGCAAGCAGCGGTAAGCCCAGCGCTAGTTCGGCGGAGCGCGGTTGGCGGTTGCTCTGATCGTTGCCGGGGCGGTGTGGGTGCAATGGGTAGGCGTTCCATCCCACCACAAAGAGGTTCAGTGCTGCCATTTCGCGGTAGACGATGGTCGCGGTCGGCTCCGCCGAGATGCGCCCATCATTGGTGGCGATGGCAAAGCCCTGGGTTGCCCCGTACTGGCTGCCCTCCAGCAAGATCCGCTCGCTGGTGAAGGGTACCCCCGTGCGCCGCGCCCCATTGTAGCCGGGTGCCTCGCCGACTACCAAGAGATCGGGGCCACGTTGCACAGCTAACTCCAACGCCCGTTGCAGGTTCGCCCGGCGGATGGCATTTCCCGTTGAGCCACCGTCGGCATAGGGGTTGATCGCATCGTGCGGAGCCGCGAGTTGGGCTAATGCGCTGATGATCGCGCTGATGGTTGGTGCTGGCATAGCGCCCCTCTTCTGCTACAATGATATTTTATCCCGCCCCTCTCATGTTTGGCACTGGAAATGACGATGCCTGATCCATGCGACCAGATTACGCCACCATCGATCTTGGCTGTTGGTGGGGTCATCTACCGTTGCCGTCGGCGTGACGGTAAGCCTGAGATCTTGATCATCAAAAAGCGCAATGGGTTTTGGACGCTACCGAAGGGTCGGATTGAACCCGGTGAACACGAATTGGCGGCGCTCCATCGGGAGATTGGTGAAGAGACTGGCCTGCGGGTGGTGCTGATTGCCACTGGCGAGACCCTGACCTACCAGATTGTGAAGGGGCAGGTGGTTCTTACCAAGCAGGTTCACTACTTTTTGGTGCGTGCCAATGGTGGCAAGTTACGCTTGAGCAAGGCCGAAAAGATTGAGCACGCCCGTTGGTGTACCCTGCGGGTGGCGATGGAGCGCATCCATAACCCGCGTCTGCATGGCGTGGTGCGCTGGGCCGCGCACCAGTTGGGCATCACCCTGCCGCGTTAGGCTACTCCTTAATAGTTCACACGTGGAGTAACGTGTACTGCTCATTGACGCCAAGGCGCAAAGGTTAGGATTGGAGCCTATGCTAAAGGCTTTGCGTCAAAACCGGGATGCTCGTTACTCCTTCAACCGCGCTGCATACTGGCTGCGGAATTTGGAGAGCTTGGGGGCTACCACAAATTGGCAGTAGGGTTGCGCCGCATTGTGGATGAAATACTCCTGGTGGTAGTTCTCGGCGGGGTAGAAGCTACTGATCGCCGTCACCTCGGTGACAATCGGCTTTGTCCAGGCATTCGCCGCATTGAGTTCGTCAATCAGCTTCAGTGCCGTGCTGCGTTGCTCTTCGCTATGGTAGAAGATCGCCGAACGGTACTGCGTGCCGACATCGGCCCCTTGGCGGTTGAGTGTGGTCGGGTCGTGAACGGTGAAGAAGACCTCTAGCAATTCGCGGAAGCCGATCTGCTGCGGATCGAAGACAACCTGCACCACCTCGGCATGGCCCGTGGTACCCGCACACACCTGCTTATACGTCGGATTCTCGACTTGGCCACCCGCATAGCCGGAGACGACATCAAGCACCCCCTTCAGTTGATCGAAGACGGCCTCAAGACACCAGAAACAACCACCACCTAAGGTGACGGTCTCGCGGCTGGAGTTGGTCATAGGATCTGCCTTTCTAGCGAATAGACTGCACCGGAGGGGCGTTTGGAGAGGTGTCAATCATGGTGATGCTGAAGGGTACCGCACGCACGATCACCCGTTGGGTAAACTTGTCTGGGCCGTTGGGGGGCCAGCAGGTGACCATGGTGATCACCTCATAATTGGTGGGGGCGATCAGTTTGGCGTTGGCAGTGCGCTGTTCTGGTGGTGCGCCATCCTCATCCACGATCAGACGGTCATAGATGACATAGTGGAACTGCTGCCCACCACTAGAGATGATCACCGGCTCACCAGGGTGAACATAGAAGAGGTCGCGGAAGACGTGGCCATACCCGCCGACATGCCCGGTCAGCACCACATTCCCGCCTTCGCCGGGGTTGGCCGAGCCACGATGGTGCCCCACTGCATAATTGGCTACATCCCAGAGTGCTACGGTCTGGCCATCTATCTCTTGGTTACTCCAACCCACTTCAACCACCTTGTAGTCGAGGGCAATACTCGGAATAACCAGACGTTCGACGCTGGAGACGTGGCTGAGTTGGCTCCCGCTAGGCAGATCAGAAGAGATACTACCATCAGCCAGATTGGATTGGGGGAAGGGTTGAACGGCATTTGTAGTTGCAGCAGGTATCTCATGCGCGTAAACGTCGTTCAGCAGGCTCAAGTCGCTATCGCCCCGTGCAGATTGGCGCTCATATTCGATCTCCACATAGAGACCTCCCACATAGAGCAGCAGATAGACGCCAATAAACATCAGCAGATTAGCCAGCGTCCAGCGTAGACGCTCGCGGGCCAGTGAGCGTGGGCGGGGTATGGGGGTTGGTTGGGAATGATTCTGGGTCAGCATACCCTACCGTAGTTTGCGTAATACTCGCTTGAGTGCGCCAATCCGCAACCGCGACCGCCGCAAGAGCGAGGTTGTGCCAATGTCCCGCACGAGACTCATCTGCTCGATGGTGATGCGCGCAATCTCGGTGGAGCCATCACGGGGCACCGAATGGCGCAACCGCTCCAAGGTGGCTTCGTAGCGCTGCGGGTCTTCCAGATCGCTCACCGCCGCCACGATCCGTTCGCTGGTGGGGCAGAACATCCCCAGTTCATAGTTGAGCACAAAATCAATATTGCCCTGCTCCTGCATTCCCACCGCTTCGGTGAGGATCACCGGCTTGCGCATCACCAGTGCCTCCATGAGCGTCCCCGGCCCAGCCTTCGTCACCACCAAATCACTGGCGGCCATCAGCACTTCCATATTCTGCACAAAACCGTAGATGTGTGTGGTTGGCGGACGCCCGACGGCGATCAGTTCCTCGCGCAGCGTGCGGTTCTTCCCCGTCACTACCAGCAGTTGGCGATCCGGGTAGGCGCGCTCGATTGCTACCACCAACTCGCCCAAGCGGCCAGAGCCAACCCCACCCGCAGTAAGCAGAATCGTAAACCGCTGCGGGTCAAGCCCCAACTCAGATCGCGCCACCAGCACATCGCCGGAGTAATCGGCAAACTTGGGGTGTACCGGGAAGCCGGTGCGCTGCATTTTGCTGGGGCGCATGCCGCGCCGATACATCAACTGGTACGCCTCGTCGGTTGGCACCATCGCCAAATCCACGCCGGGGTAGGTCCACGAGGCATGCAGGCTGACCAGATCGGTCACCACGGTGATCACTCGGCAGGGCAGGCGGTGGATGCGTCGCACCGCGCAGACAAAGCGGTGAACCAGCGGATGCGTCACCACCACCACCTTGGGGCGGGTTTCGAGCAGCAAACGGGTGATGTTGCGTCGCGCCGTGACAAAGACCAACTTAGAGAGCAGATCCACCGGCCACTTACTATTGGTCAGTTGGAAGGTCATATCATAGAGCCGCAACCAGCGTGTTGAGAGCTGATCATAGAGATCGGGGGCACTACGCACACCCGGAAAATCGGTCAATTTGAGAATATCCTCGATCTGCCAACTCAGTTTGCCTTCGCTCATCTGATCCAGGGCGGCGGCGATAGCCACAGCCGCACTACGATGACCACCACCGGTGTCGGAGATTGCAAAGAGGACATCAACCGGACTGTTGCTCACCACTGTCTCCTCACATATGC
>NZ_RYFD01000091.1 GCF_004138135.1 Candidatus Oscillochloris fontis | reverse complement strand
ATTGGCTACCGCGACCTGGTACGGCATAGCCGTAATCAATTGGCAAGGACTTTACGACTGGTGTAGGATTGCTATAGTAGGCTCTATTGCTAAGCTAGTTGGCCTAATTGGTAACAAAGGGTTCTTTATTATTTGCCTGATGAAAATCGAAATCATAGTTATTGCGATTATCAATATTAGAGTAGTAATAATTCTTGAAGTACTGATCGATAAGATAGATACATTCAGACAACCAAACACACGTTTCTCTTCGATTTTTTGTACTTTTGGCTTATCTAATTCTAAAACAATATTGATAGTAAATTTACTTCCACTAATAATATCTCTTATTGTTATATCACCCAACTGGTTTCCTGACCCAAAAGACAAGAGAGTGTTATTACTTTGAATCTCACGATTAGCTAATCTAGTAAGCAAAGATGTTAGCTCGCTCGATTGATCTCTCGTCTGTTTGCTCACGTCATAGCGTCTCTTTCCATTTCCTAAAGCATCATCAATAATCTGTATCAGAAGAGGGATAGCACTATTTGTAGAGTCATAAGCAGCTTCACATAGTATCTTTCTTAGTTGATCTATATCACTCATTAGTTAATCCATAATAGCAAGCGATTCTGACTCATAATTTTAAAAAGTATAGTATCTTTCCATCAACTTGAAAACCTTGTTTCACAACCTCCTTTCCGATTTAATACAAATGTTCGGCATAGGCTTTTAGGGATGAGATGCCGCCCAACGCCAGCCTTCAGGTGCGCCGCTGGCAAACGTCCCGTGATCCGATTGAAGCTTGCCCAAGAAGGACATACCAAGAATGCACCGGGTTCGCAGGCCGCGCCAGCGGCGTCACCTGCGAGGCAATGTTGGGCGCGGGGCTGTTGATGACGGATGACTGCTTTTGCTTCCGGCACTGCGGACAAAAGAGGTCTTCCACGTTTTCCTGGCATGTTCCCGTGGTAGCGCCGTGAAGGGTGGGCACGGCACTGTTTGCGCGACTCCTGCCGTACCTCTGGTACGGCAGGAAGGTCGTTCTCCTGATCAGGAAGGTTCCTTCGGTGGTTCAGCGCGTGCTGGGATGGTTCGTTGCCGCAACCATCGCTGTAGGGATGTCTGACTCTCATTGGAGGCTTTTCCGCTCAGAAGATGGTCAACCTTAATGTCTTCGTCCAGATCGGGCCAATGAATGCCGATTCCATCTCCAATGAACCGCCAATGGTGTCGTTCTTGGGGCGTCCCATGCACTAAGCGAGGATACCACGTCAATGGCACAATAATGGTACGCCCATCGCGTAAATCAACGGTGAGCGCGTCGTCGGAAATGGTGACCTGCTGGGCGCGGGCCATCGCTCCATCAAGGGGTACAATGCTCATTCCATCCTCGCAAGAGCGTCTCGTGGTGTTCGTCGATAAGGCGCTGTATCCGCAGCAACTCACGGCGTCCGAAGCCGCCACTTTCGGAGAGACGAACCGGCATGAGCCAGAACTTGGCAATCTGGGAGTCCCGTTCGACATGGACATGTGCGGGTTCGTTGCAATCCGCCGAGTAGAAGAAAAAGCGATAGGGGCCGATACGCAAAATGGTGGGCATTCCCTCCTCCCGAACAGACCGCGTGATGCTGACTCCAAGATACAAGGGAAGCGTGTTCTATGTCAAGCGAGGAAACACGCATTTTCTCCTTTTTTGGCCTTGCCCCTGGCACGGCGCTGTCTCGGTGGGCATGGCGCGTCCTCAGCGCCTCCGCCTCCGTTGTTGGTGTCACGGCAGTGATGGTTGGCTCATCGTTCTTGACGCGATCTGTTGCCGAACAACCCCCATCAATTTCTGGTACGCCATTGATAGGTTGACACGGCGTTCGTGCTGCGATCTGTTGACGAACAACCCCCATCTATCGGTGGCACGGCACGGATCGCTGGCACGGCGCGCTCCCATCTGTGCCCCCTGGCACAACATCGCTCATCAGGTATTGACCATGCGATCCATCCCCAATCATGCATCGCCCGGACGCCTCAGCATCGTTGGCATGCCCCAAGGCTTCGGGCAGAGACGGCCCAACGCCAGCCTTCAGGTGCGCCGCTGGCAGATTCTCGTGATCGGAACGAAGCTCAACCCAGCAGGAAATGTCTAGAACGCACCCAGGTTCAGTCCGCGCCAGCGGCGTCACCTGCGAGGCGATGTTGGGCGGCGGATTGACAGAAGAAAGAGAAGGAGGGCTTTCCCATGCGTCTAGTGATTCTTACAGGAACGCATCAGTCTTCGCGCATGCCAATTTCGATCACCGAGCCAGGGAGCATCAAGGGAATTGCTTGTTGCACCTGTGGCATGAATGGCTGAAGGGTAAGAAGACGATTATCGTGGGCGACTAACACGATAATCCGATAGCGAATATTGCTCAGATCCTGCTGGTAACGTAAATTCTGATCCGATGTCAGAAATACATCGACAGACTCATTCATCAGACGTAAGAGTTCTCCATTCTTCTTACTTGACCATCCTCGCTCTTGAACGGTCGTTACCTCGTGTCCATTGAGGCGATATTTCAGCTTTCGCGGTAAACATTCGTCAAGCAGCACGCGCATCATTCATCTCCAGGACAAGCGCTTCTACGCGAGCTAAAACCGTATCTACTTGCTCCCGGCTGACCGATGGGAAATCGTCCAAGAAGGCCGTAATCGTGTCGCCTGCGCGGACATAATCGAGCAGATTTTTGACCGGAACCCGTGTACCGGCAAAGACCGGGGTTCCACTCAAAATATCTGGGGATCGGACAATGAGGATCGCCATCTTCGGAGTCATCACGCACCTCCTGTGTCGTGGCCTCTGGCGAACAGCGCTACGGTCAAGTATAGCATAGATGGTGAAAGAACGACGGAATAGATTACCATTATCTACGGAATGGCTCATCACCAAGATATAGAGGTGTTCGATGTGAAAAGAGTTTTACGGGATTAAGAGAACATCCTCATTGGTGGTATGTCCATCTCGTTCCGTCCGGCAAGGGTGTTGTCGGTTGAGGAGCCGCCCAACGCCAGCCTTCAGGTGCGCCGCTGGCAAACGTCCCGTGATCCGAACGATGTTTGCCCAGAAGGACATTTCCAGAATGCACCCAGTTCCCAGGCCGCGCCAGCGGCGTCACCTGCGAGGCGATGTTGGGCGGCGGGCTGGCGATGACCCGGTTTCCTCCCATTGTTGTCTCTTCAATATACGCTGCTCGTGGCGAATACCCCAACGGGCGTTCATCGTCGCCGATTCGCTAACGGGTGGTGAACATGGCTGATCGCTAACGGGTGTTCATCGTAGCCGATTCTCTTTCCTCGACGGACAGAGGCCGAAGCCGACTCCCTGACGGGACTCGAAGGTTGCCGACTCACCAACGGGCGCTGATCGAAACCGACTTAACGGGCTTGGAAGTCCGTCCCGACGCCCAACGCCTGCCTTCAGGTGCGCCGCTGGCAGCTTTCATAGATAGAGACAAACGACGGCACGAGGCGACATTCTAAAAAACTACCAAGTTTAGGGACGCGCCATGCCATGTTGGACGGCTTTGGTAGTGGTGTAAGTATTAATTTACTCTTTATCTTTCCCTGATGCAGGCTTTTGCGGTGGAGGCTTTATATCAGGCTTTTGATTTGTCGGGCGTGGATTCACGTTTCCTTTCTCGGCTTGAGCGCGATGAAGAGGTGGATCTACTATTTTGATTGGTGATTTGTCCTTGCTTTTGTCCTGTTCGCTCATGACATGTTTCCTTCTTAGGTTCTTCGAACCCTATACTGAAATCAGGTATTTCAATAGTCAAATCATCTCTTGATCGTGATATATACATAACAGGACAACTATATCTGAATTCACTTGTTGTGTTAGTGTAGACATCAACATCCGTTATTATCAATTCTCTCTCTTTATCTGTATTTGAATATGAAAGTATATGACCATAATATACCATATCGGTCTTGTAGTCTCGAACAAAGGCCCATTGATTTCCGTAGTTTTTGTAATAAAAATCCCATACATCTTTATTTCCAAACATACTCGTTACTCTTAGCTTGCGTCCAATCTTGTTTATTGTATCTTTTGTATACAAGAAAGAAGCTATGAAGGCTATTACAAAACTAATGGTTGCTGTAATGACTATCTCTAACCAATTTATCGGCACGCCATTATCAAGGAGTGCTTGTGATATCACAACTTGTGTATTTGTCCAGCCTCGATAATTAGTAAACGTTAGTCCTAATCCATAAATATTATAACTTAACAGAGAAAAAAGCGCCATTTCAAGGATGTCTTCCCAATCTTTATAGTTGTCGGGCCGCCCTTTTAGTGAGCGATAGGTCATTATTCCAATGAACCCTGGCAGTGAGAGGAGCAGTAGCCTGATTGTAAAATCACTTAAATTCATATAATCTCTGCAAGTTTCTTCATTACACTATACCATGGCGTTATTATAGCACAAATTTAGCCTTAAAATGGAATTTCTAGTAGTGGTAGCGTTTATGAGCCGCCCAACGCCAGCCTTCAGGTGCGCCGCTGGCAGCTTCCCGTGATCTGCATGAGGCTTGCCCACCAGGAAACACCCAGAATGCACCGGGTTCGCAGGCCGCGCCAGCGGCGTCACCTGCGAGGCGATGTTGGGCGGGGGGATGACTCGCAGACGGGCAATGAAGGTCGCAGACTCGATGACGGGCATTGAGGTCGCAGACTCGTTGACGGGCACCGAAGGTCGCAGACTCGTGCGGTGGCATTGAAGGTCGCAGACTCGTGCGATGGCATCGAAGGTTGCAGACTCGCAGAC
>NZ_RYFD01000052.1:5957-27171 GCF_004138135.1 Candidatus Oscillochloris fontis | reverse complement strand
TATGCAGATTATGCAGATTATGCAGATTATGCAGATTATGCAGATTATGCAGATTATGCAGATTATGCAGATTATGCGCAGGCATTAAATCTGCGTAATCTGCGTAATCTGCGGATTACACTCTACCTACGCCGCTCCAGTTCAGCCAAGATCTCCGCGTGGCGCTGCTTCGTCAGCGGGTAGCGCGCCACCAACACCATACCGATCAACAGGATGACCGTGGGCAACGGGCCGATCATCCAGCGCAAGGCGGTGAGGGCGCTAGTCGGTTGCTGGCCCGGCAGTAGGCTGCCGTCAAAACCGTACCACTGCAACGCCTGAAGGGTCAGCGCTATCCCCAAACCCACACAGGTCTTCTGGGTAAAGGTCATCACACCATAGAAGATCCCCTCGCGACGCTGGCCGGTCTCCAACTCGTCCAGATCGATCACATCGGGGAGCATGCTCCACGGCACGAGGTAGGCGGTGGCAATCCCCATCCCCGCCATCCCCGCCAAGACCACCGCCAGCATGGCCTGATCCGCGCGCAAAAAGAATAGCCCCGCCATCACCACGATCCATAACGACATCCCGGCATAATAGGTCTTCTGTTTGCCGATCTTACGGCTGACCGCCGTCCATACAAACAGAAAGACCATGGCCGAACCTTGCACCGCGAAGAGCACCAGTGGGAAAAGATCGGCCCGCCGTAGATAGAATGTTAAATAAAAGCCGATCACATTTTGCGTTACCTGCAAAGCCATCCACGAACAGAGATAGATCCCGATCACAAAGAGGAAGGGCCGATTGCCCACCGCAATGCGCAGTTGGGTCAGAATGGCAGCACTCGCAGCAGCATCGGCAGGCGGCGTGTAGCGTTCGCGGGTTCCCGCCACACACCAGAAGAAGGGCAGGATCATCACCACCCCAAAGATCGCCGCCGAGAGCAGATAGCCGGTGCGTGATTCGCTTGGCAGACAGGCATTTGCATCAGTGCAGAAACGGGTAATCAGAAGCCCATGCACAACTCCCGCCAGCAGGCTACCCGCAATACTGAAGGCAAAGCGGAACGAGTTCAGACTAGTACGCTCATCATAATCGCTAGTGAGTTCGGCAGTGAGTGAGGTATAGGGCACATTCACGACCGTGTAGGTGGTGTTGAAGAGCAGGATCACCAGCAGATAGTAAAAGAAGAGGCCAGTTGGCCCAAAGGGTGGTACCACCCAGAGCAGACTATACACGATCCCAAACGGCACCGCTCCCACCAACATCCACAAACGTCGCCGCCCAAAGCGCGAACGGGTACGGTCACTGATCAGGCCCATCCAAGGGTCAGTAAAGGCATCCCAGACCCGCCCGATCAGCAAAATGATCCCCACCGCACTCGGACTCAGGCCAGCTACTGTGGTCAAGAATAGCGCCTGAAAAAAACCAACGATCAGAGCAGCCATTCCAGGGGCAAGATCACCGGCACCAAAGGCAAGTTTACTGGTGAGCGGGAGGCGTTGAGGCGTAACAGATGCAGGAGTCATCAGGTGTGCCTTTCTAAAAAGTTCTACACCGAATACGCCCTGGATGTGAGAAGGAATGGTATTCTAGCACGTAATCAACAAAGATGCTGGTATAATCGCAACGATGAAGACGCAACACCCCATCTTGCACCTGCGCTGGCTCAGCACCGCACTCCTCCTTCTTCTTGCTGCCTGTGCCGCGCCACCGAGTACGCCCACCCCATCGCCCACCATACCGACCCAAGCCCCCAGCCCTACCCCTAGCCCCCTGCCCAGCCCGACCCCGGTGGCGCGCACCTTGCGCCTCTGGGTAGGCGAGGCCGAAGCGTCCCTCCCAGCGATTCAGGCGCTGCTCGCCGACTTCGAGCATGCCAGTGGCACGCCGATCATGGTCATCCCCAAGCCCCCCGATGTGCTGCGCCTCAGCCTTGCCGGGCTCAGCCTGAGTGGCGAGGCGGCCCCCGATCTGATCTGGGCCGACCAGGAGACCCTCGCCGGGCTGCTCGCCGATGGCAGACTCCAACCCATCCGTTCTAGCGGTGATCCGCTGCCGGGGCTACAGACAGCCGCCACCAGCCAGGGCCAACTCTGGGGCATCCCGCTCACTGCACAGAACCAGTTGCTCCTCCTCTACAACCGCAGCCGCATCAGCAACCCACCCACAACCAGCGACGCCCTGATCAGCAGTTCGCGTAGCGCTCAGGGCGGCCTCGTGCTTGCCTGGAACGAACCACACTGGCTGGTGCCCTGGCTCTACGGGTTTGGCGGCAGCCTCACCGCCGGAGCCGACGGCGCACCCAGCCTCAACACCCCCGCCATGATCGCCGCGCTCAACCTCTTTGGCGAACTCGCCGTTGCCGCGCCTACAGAAGTCAAGACCTACCGTGGCGGACAACGGTGGTTTGGTGCAGGTGAAGTCGGGTTGGCAATTGATGGTGAGTGGGCCTTGAGCGAGTATCGCAGCCTAACCGAAACACTGGATCTGGGGATCGCGCCCCTGCCACGCATTCCAGCCACCAACCAGGCCGCATTACCCCTGATCAGCGGCAGCTTTCTGATGCTCGCCGATGATGTGAGCCAGGACGACATGCCCCACATCGAGGCGTTAGTACACTATCTCGAACAACCGGCGACCCAGATCGAGTTGGCGCTGGCGCTAGGGCGGCTCCCAGCCAGCTTGGAAGCCCTGGATGACCCGCGCCTCCAGGCCGATCCCGCCCTGGCCGCCGCTGCCAGCCAAGCCCGCCGTGCGCCCGGCCTCCCGCCCACCAAGGCGGCACGCTGCGCCCTCTTCGGCATTGATGTCTGGCTACCGAGTTTGCTGAAGGGTACACTGGATCAGACCGAAACCGCCGAGGCGATGCAGGCCGAAGCCGAGGCGTGTGTAACACAGTAGGCAATTGCAGCGTACAATCATAGCCACCTCCCGTGGGGGGTTGGAGGCGGCTGTGCCGCCCCGAAGATCTTTATTTTGTTGGTGTTTGGCGGTTGCGCCACCAAACACCAACAAAAACGAGGGTTTGGGGCGTAGCCCCTACCCTTCCGAGAAGCTTATGAGAGGAGGCCGCTATGCGCTGCCCATCATGCAATGCCGAACTCCCCGATGATGCCCACTTCTGTATTGAATGTGGGATCATCCTCGATACGCCGGTAACCGGCCCAACCCACCAACTTCAACCCAAGGCGGCCGGGCAGATCCGTTGCGCCACGTGTGGCACCGCCAACCCCGCCCACGCCATCTTCTGTGTGCGCTGCGGGCGGCGAATGGACGCTGCGGGTGATCCGACACGCCCACCACCCATCCTGAGTGGTGATGTAATCACGGGTTCAGATCTCCCCAACCGTACACCACCTACCCAACCCCTCTTTGGCCGCCCCAGTGATTGGAACATCGCCAGCAGCATCTTCCTCTTTATCGGGCTGGGGACAATCCTGATCTTCTTCCCGCGCATCTTCTGGCCGGGGCTGCTCGTCGTGGTCGGCATCGCCGACTTTATCCGCGTCGGTGGCCACGGCGATGTAGTCAGCGGAACGCGAAGTGTGCTGTGGCTCTTTG
This sequence comes from Candidatus Oscillochloris fontis, assembly GCF_004138135.1. Taxonomy (GTDB): domain Bacteria; phylum Chloroflexota; class Chloroflexia; order Chloroflexales; family Chloroflexaceae; genus Oscillochloris; species Oscillochloris fontis. Next base: position 23,625 of record NZ_RYFD01000052.1, on the reverse strand, counting down.
GGCTAGCCTTCCTTTTTATGATACCCAAACTCTTCTTTCCAGGTATCTTCGTCCTGATCGCGCTGAGTGCGATCTTCGAGGCGAGTGTGCGCAGGTTGCGGTAGCGCCGCCTCCCAGCGAAGGTTCGGGGGCGGCTGCGCCCCAAGAACTTTGCACATGCCCATACCACAAATAGCGTCGCAAGATCTTGCGGCACTATTTGTGGTATGCTTATTTACGCAGATACCCTTAAACGAAGCCAAAGGAAGCACAATGAAGATCTACACCAAGACCGGCGATGCGGGTGAAACAGGGCTGTGGGGAGGGTTGCGAGTGAGTAAGGATTCGCTGCGCGTGCATGCCTATGGAACAGCCGATGAGTGCAACGCGGCAATTGGTGTCGCCCGTGCCAGCGGGATTGACGCCGGGCTTGATGAACTGCTCAACCAGATCCAGGCCCAACTCTTTGTCGTCGGTGCAGATCTAGCGACTCCCGGCGAGGGTGGGGCCAATATTCCGCGTGTAGGAGCCAGAGAGATCGAGTATCTCGAAAGCCAGATTGATACCCTCGAGGCCGAAATCGAGCCACTCAAGCAGTTCATTCTGCCTGGTGGCACCGCAGCCGCTTCGCACCTGCACCTTGCGCGTACCATCTGCCGCCGCGCCGAGCGCTGGGCGGTCAGCTTGGCTCACGAGGAAGAACTCAGCGCCGATGTGCTACGCTACCTCAACCGCCTCTCGGATCTTCTCTTCGTTGTGGCGCGTGTCGCCAATGCCCGCGCCGCCACCCCCGATGTGCCGTGGGTTAGCCCGCGCTTTGAGTAGTAACGCACCTTCAGCATCCAAAACGGCGCCGGTCTTGATGACCGGCGCCGTTCTGATGTCCAGAAGACTCTGCCTCGTGCCTACTTCTTGCCGCCAGGAATATTGATATCCTTGAGCGCCTTATCAACCTCTTGCGAAGCGGTGTTCACACCACTGACTACTGCCTTGAGGATGCTCAGGTGCAGGTTCCCAACGGCATTGATCATGCCACCAGCAGCGTTCGTCGCATCAACGCGCACCTGCTCAGGCAGCATGCTCAGCGGAGCCGAAACCAGCGCAACACCGGTGCGGGTGAGGGTTGCAGCCAAGTTGCTCGCTGCATCAACAATGTTGTTCGTCGTCGCGTTGGTATTAACCGGCGGAGTTGCCATACAGTAACCTCCTTGTATCAAAACAGGACACCATAGAGGTGTAGGATCATTATAATCGCATGCAACGGCTTTGTCTATATGTCATTTTATATCAAAAAACTTTCGTAATATGATGCGTAGCGTAGAGAGGCAAGATCTTACGGTTCTACGCTAGAACGCTGATGTGCGCGCTACGCACGCACATCAGCATCAGAGATTCAGCGTCGGCTCTAACGGCTAACAAACGGCAAGTACGCTTGTGGCAACAGCGGAACCGTGATCTCGTAGATCGCGACCGATCCGCTGTACTCGTTGGAGACGAGCAGGAGGGGCTTGCCCGTCGGGCTATCACCACAGGAGATAAAGTGTATACCCTCAGGTGCTATGTCATCCGGAGCATCGGTGGGGCGAGCATACTGCACGAAAGTTGGCGCCGCCGGGTTGGTCGCATCGTAGACCATGACACCACCACCGGAGCGCTCCAGACCAACAAAGACATAGGTACGCCCGGCGATCTCGCCGATCTCAATCGCCTCGGGTTCAGGCCCTTTGTTGTCGCTGCGTGTATCGAAATCTGCCGGTTTGCCGTCGTTGGCATTGAAGAGCGTGGGGGTCAGCGTTGCCGTCCGCTGCTCAATGTCATCGCCGCTATCAACGACCAATGCCCCACTGCTGGCATTCCAAATCGAGAATGAGCGCGCACCGAAGACGTACAACGCCTCATACTCGGCGTCGGCATCGGTGTTGCCGTTCTGGTTCGTCACGGTCAGACGACCTAACTGGGCATCCTGTTTGAGAACCGTCGCATTCGGGAAGACCGCCGGATCGAGGGAGAGAGTCTTGATCCGCACTTCCTCCTTTAAGCCGGTATAGTCGCGGGCATCGCCTTCGTTGGCCGTGACTAAGTAGGTCGTGCCACCGATTTCAAAAGCGGCGATACTATCGGGTTGATACATACCCAAGATTGGCCACGTACCGATATTGATCGTCGGACTACCCCCAGTACCATCCTTATCACTGGGATCGAGGCCATTGCCAGCTAGACTGTGATCCTTGAAGCCAAGCGCACGCACGTCCGTAACCGTCGCCGTGGCAATGTCAACAACAGCCATGGCGTTGTTCTCCTGAAGCGTCACATAGGCCGTCAACGAGTCGGGGGCGATGGCGATGTACTCAGGCTCAAAATCCTGGGCTACACTAGCGTTCGGGCCAAAGATACGCACCCCAGCGGCCTTCAACGTTTCCATCTGAGCATTGTAACTCGTAAAATCTGCGGTGTTGGCGGTTAGCGTCGTTGTGGTCGTGAGATTCGCGGGGCCACCTGCGGGCATGGCGATCACACTAATCGAACCCTCTGGGTCTACTGAATCGGGCTGACCGTAGCTGTTCGGCTCACCCTCGTTGGCGGTGAGTACATACGCCCCGTTAGGTGTGTAGGTGATCATATCCGGAAGAACACCGACCGTCACCTGGTTGATGAAGATACCATTAGCGTCAAAGAAGACCACCTTACCCGGATCAGTCTTGGGGGTGGGTTCGACTGCAACAGCGACTACTCCATCGTACACATCAACGCTGTTAATCCCAGTACCGTAGGTGGGCGCGATATCAATCGTCGAGACGAGGGTAGGAGCAGATGGGGTGCTGATATCAACGATGGTCACGGTCGCGTTGACAGCGTTGGTAATGAACATCCGATCACTGGCCGGATCGAAGGCGACTATCTCCGACGATGTCGCGCCGAGGCCACTACTGTAGCGACCAATACGACTCAGCGCGAGCGGTTCTAGTGGCGTATCGGGCAGTCCTGCGAGCGCGATGCTCGGCGCAACAATGCTGTGGGCGATACCGACAGGTGGCGCACTACCAACAAATGCCAGGGCGAACAAGACGAGTAGGCCAAGCCATGGCACGGCGCGGGGCAACATCATGGTCACTCTCCACTACAGGTATAAAACCAAGACACTCCTGGATACTGCCATGATGCTTGTTAATGATTAGGCTTTCATGAAGCCTATGTTAAGCAAAGACAAAATATGTGTTGAGTAGGTTCTAACATCCAGCAAACTCATATGCTTCACCCTTACAATCCAACCAACATGTTTCTCATGTCACCATCTGCGCTCAATTGCGTATACAATGACAAGACATGGCAACGTCCTGGAATGACTGAAAGGAGCGTGACTGCCTATGACAGCCGTAGGTCTAGGTATCATCGCCGGTTTTATCGGCTGGTTCCTCGTTCGCTACATCGTGTTCAGTTTCTATACCGTCGATCAGAATGAGCGTGCGGTGAAGACTATCTTCGGACGTGCGGAACGGCTCTCCGCCGCCGCCGGTGACGATCCCTTCACCGAGTATCTGCGCCCCGATGAGCGCGAGCGCTACAACTACCCGCAGGTGCGTGTCATTCCGCCCGGTGGCCCCTACTTCAAATGGCCCTGGGAGAAGATCTTTAAGGTCTCGGTGGCGACCCAAACCGTGAATATGGCGCTCGATCTGGAAGATCCGCGTGCCAATAATGGCGGGAGCATCCTTGAGGCGGTAACCAAAGACCAACTGAATGTCGGGCTGAAAGGCCAGATCCGCTACCGTATCTCCGAGCGCCATCTGTATGCGTTCCTCTTCGGTGTGAAGAACCCGATTGTGCATGTGATGGGGTACTTCATCTCGATTCTGCGCGAGCGCATCGCTAATTTCGAGGCTCCCCCTTCAACTGCGCTGGGCTTGGCCTCACAGCCTACTGATGCCAGTGCGGTGTCGGGGGTCTCGATCAATGATCTGCGCAAGAATCTGCGCGATCTGAATGAGCATATGGATCGCGAGAGCCTCTCCTCACCGGCACGCTATGGGATTATGCTCGATGCCTCGCTGATTACCGAGATTGATGCGCCACCCGATGTCGAATCGGCGATGGCCGCCATCAACACCGCCCATAACCATGTCTCCTCGGATATTAGTCTGGCTCAGGCGTCAGCAGATCAGACCATCGTGCAGTCCAAACGCGCCGTCGAGATCGAGACACTCAAGGCCCAAACCGAGGTCGAACCACTGCTGGCGCTGGCTGAGCAGTTACACGCCCTACGTAAGAGTGGCACTGGTGCGCTCTCGTCCTACCTACGCAATGTGCGCCTGAACCTCTTCCGCCAAGCGGAACGGGTGATTATGGAGGTGGAAAAGTGAGAGAACTCACCCTCTTTCTGATGTCCGCCGGAATCACATTCATGGTCTGTTTCGTCCTCGTCCCTTTCATTATTGGGCTGGGCCAACTCTTTGGGTTATACACCATCGTGCGCGAGGGGACATGCCACGTCTATACGCTCTTCGGCAATGTGGTGGGCGTGCTGCGCGAGCCGGGGTTGCACATCCTGCCCTCAACACTAGGGCTATCCGCGCTGATCATCAATTTCTTTGGGCGGCGCTATATCCTCGATATGCGCCTCGATCAGTTCTACCTGCGCAGCCAGCCGGTCAATTCCGAAGAGGGCGCCCCGATGGGTATCGGAGCGTGGTATGAGATGAAGATCAGCGATCCGATCTCCTACCTCTTCAAGAATGCCGATCCGCAAGGCTCGCTGGCCGCGAATGTCAGTAATGCGGTGGTGCGTACCCTCAGCAACCTGCCGCTGGCCGAGATGCTGGAGAACCGCCACTCAATGAGCCAAGCGGTGCGCGCCGAGGTCTCGCCCAAATCTATCGAGTGGGGCTACCAACTTGGTTCGGTCTATATCCGCAAGGTTCACTTCCGCGACATCGGGATGATCCGCCAGATCGAGGCCAAGGTGGTCAACCGCTTGCGCCAAGTAACCTCGGCGATCAAGCAGGATGGGGCCAACCAGGTGAGTATCATCACCAGCACTGCCGAGCGCCAAGCGGCGATTGAGTTTGCCAAGGCCCAGGCGATCCGCCCGCGCATCCTCGGTCAAGCCCTGCATAAGATCGGAACCGACCCAGAGGTAGCCGAGACGCTCTTCTCGATTCTGGAGATGCAGAATATTACCGAGAGTAAGGCACGGGTGACGTTCGTGCCCGCTGGGAAGCCCTTGCTCGCCGATCTGTTAGTCGCTGAAGAGAAGCCCAGTGCGCGGTAGGTGTGGATACTTCGCCTAGCATCCCAGTTTTGACGCAAAGGCGCAAAGACGCAAAGGATTCGATTGCTTATGCCATTGAACCCTTTGCGCCTCTGCGCCTTTGCGTCAAAGGGAGACTACGTATAACTTAGGAGGTCTGGATCTCATGCCTGAGCGAATTGGATTTATTGGCTTGGGAATTATGGGTCATAGTATGGCAACCCATATTCTACGTGCCGGGTTTGAACTGACGGTCTGGAACCGGACTGCCAGCCGCATGGAGGATCTGGTGGCTCAGGGAGCCAATGCTGCCAGTAGCCCCGCCGATGTGGCGGCGCAGAGTGACATCATCATCACATGTGTGAGTGATACACCCGATGTGCGGGCGGTGACGTTGGGCGAGGCTGGAATCATCCACGGGGTGCGCGCCGGTGCGCTGGTGATTGATATGAGTACCGCCAGCCCGCAAGCTGAACGCGAGATTGCTGCCACCCTGGCTGCCCACGGCGTCGCGCACCTGGATGCCCCGATCAGTGGCGGGAGTGAAGGAGCCGCCAAGGCGACCCTCTCGATCATGATCGGCGGCGCAGTGGCTGATGTTGAACGCGCCATGCCCGTCTTTCAGGTCATGGGCAAGACGATCACCCATGTCGGCGATCACGGCGCGGGCCAGACGGTCAAGCTGGTCAACCAGATCCTGGTGGTCGGGACGATGCGGGCGGTGAGCGAAGCACTCATCTTCGCCCAGGCCAGTGGCGTAGATCTGGAGAAGACCCTGGCGGCGGTCTCGTCGGGCGCGGCGGGTAGTTGGACGCTCTCCAATCGGGGGCCACAGGTGCTGCGCCGCGATTGGCGACCTGGCTTTACGATAGATCTTCAGCAGAAGGATCTGCGCTTGGTGTTGGAGGCCGCCGATCAGGTCGGCGTGCCCCTGGAGAATACCGCTGCCATCTTCCAGATGTACCGCGCCCTGCAAGCCGCCGGGTTGGGCAGCGAGGGCAACCATGCCCTGATCAAAGCCATCGAGCGCATGTGCGGAATTGAGGTCGGAAGCAACGCATGAACCTTGAGTACCTGAAGCGAATCCTGACCAGCCGGGTCTATGATGTTGCCCGCGAGACGCCGCTACAACCCGCGCCGCTCCTCGCGGCCCGGCTGGGTAACGAGGTATTGTTGAAGCGTGAGGATCTGCAACCGATCTTCTCCTTCAAGCTGCGCGGAGCCTATAACCGCATGGCCCACATGAGTGATGCCGAACGCGAACGGGCGGTGATCACCGCCTCGGCGGGCAACCACGCCCAGGGCGTGGCCTATGCCGGGCAACACCTGGGGCTGCGCACCGTCATCGTCATGCCCGCCACCACCCCGGAGATCAAGGTCAATGCCTGCCGCGCACGCGGGGCCGAGGTGGTGCTCCACGGCGACAGCTATAGCGATGCAGAGGCACACGCCTACCGCTTGCAGGCCGAGAATGGCATGACCTTCGTGCATCCCTACGACGACCCGCTGGTCATCGCCGGGCAGGGCACCATCGGCCTGGAGATCTCACAGCAGATCCACGCCCGTACCTACAAGGTCTTTGTGCCGGTGGGCGGCGGTGGGCTGATCGCCGGGATTGCGGTCTTCCTCAAGAGCATCAGCCCAGAGATCGAGATCATCGGCGTGGAGCCGGACGACGCCGACGCGATGTACCAGAGCCTCAACGCGGGCGAACGGATCACCCTGAGCCAAGTGGGCATCTTCGTGGATGGCGTGGCGGTACGACGGGTGGGCGAACACACCTTCCGGCTGGCGCAACAGTATGTAGACCGCATCGTGCGGGTCAGCACCGACGAGGTATGCGCGGCGATCAAGGATGTCTTCGATGACACCCGTGCCATTCAGGAGCCAGCCGGGGCGCTCGCGGTGGCCGGGCTGAAGCGCTACGTGGCCGAGCAGGGCACCAGCGGCGAAACGCTGGTTGCGCTAACGTGCGGAGCCAACATGAACTTCAGCCGCCTGAAGCATGTGGCCGAGCGCGCCGAGATCGGCGAGCATCGCGAAGCCCTGTTGGCGGTGACGATCCCGGAGCAGCCGGGGGCGTTCAAACGCTTCTGCCGCATCGTGGGCGGGCGCAGCATCACCGAGTTCAACTACCGCTACGCACCGCGCACCGAGGCGCACATCTTTGTCGGTATTCAGCTTGAACGGGCCGAACAGCGCACCACCCTACTCGCAGATCTGGCTAGTGCGGGCTACGAGGCGCTCGACCTGACCAACGACGAGTTGGCGGTGGTGCATCTACGCCACATGGTGGGCGGGCGCGCCCCTGAAGCCACGCACGAGCAACTCTACAGCTTCGAGTTCCCCGAACGGCCAGGGGCGCTCTTGCAGTTCCTCGAATCGCTCGACGCGGCATGGAACATCAGCCTCTTCCACTACCGCAACCACGGCAGCGCCCACGGGCGCGTCCTGGCGGGCATCCAGGTGCCCCCCGCCGACCTTGAGCGCTTCCGAATCTCACTCCAACGGCTCGGCTACCGCCACACCGACCAGAACGAGAACCCGGCGTATCAGGTGTTTCTGAAGTAATACGTATTGACGCAAAGACGCCAAGGCGCAAAGCTTTCAAGATAGACCCCTATCAAACCCTTTGCGTCTTTGCGCCTTGGCGTCAAAACCTACCCCCGCTTGGCAATCGCATCCTCGGCGACCATGGCCGCAATCGGCAGGATCGGCACCATCGAAAGGTTATAGACCTCGGCGGAATGACCCTGGAGGCGCAACACCTTCTGGCCAAAGAAGATGATCAGCGGCAGTGCGGCAGGCATCGCCGCCAACACCACCCCACGCGCCACCCAACGCTCACGCGGCAAACGCCCGATTAGCGCCTGGAAGAGGGTGACAACCCCCAGCGTATTGAAGAGCAGGCGGGCATGTTCGCCGGTGCTCTCGTCCTTCAGGCTCAGATAGGGGATTTTTGGCCAAAATTGCTTGCTGTTCCCATGTAAAATAACCATCACAAACATATTTGCCAGTACGAAACCAACTTTGCCTAAGACAGTCTTCAGCACAACTAACCTCACTTCACCTACGCGCCAACACCCATTGTTGGCATCTGCTTGTGGAGTTACGCTATTATACACGACACCTAAGGAAACATAGCCGCCATGTTCATGTTCTTACTCTTTCTCACCTTTAGCTTAACCATTGCCGGTATCATCGTCGCAATCTTTGCGTGGCGCGGCGAAGGCCACATCATCGCCATGCGCGAGACAGAGACATTGAACATTGCGCAAGTGGTGGAACAACACCGCATGGGGCGGCTCGGCCAGACGGTTGAAGTGGTCGGTACGAGCGAGTGTGAAATGCCGCTGCGTGCGCCCTACAGTTCAGATCTCTGTCTCGCCTTTGAGTATGTGGTCAACGAGGAGCATGAGCGCAACGTGGGCCATGGCGGGTTCAGAACACGCCACCATGGGGGCCTGATAACCAATCATGGCCGCGAGATCAGCAGCAACCACCTCAACATTCATGCTGAGCGAGTGCCCCGTTTTTATGTCCACGACGCCAGTGGGCGTATTATGGTTGAGACCCAGGGGGCCAAGATCGATCTGCTAGAGAGCATGGCCCGTTTTGAGTCCTACACCGGCATCATCAATGATGTCGAACGCGAGATCTGGCGCGAGGAGCACAACCTCCCGGTGGGCAACCGGGTCTATGTGCTGGCCACCCTCGGTGATGTGAATGGTGAGCCGGTGCTGATGCGCCACCCAATTGATCCCCAGCGCAGCTTCCTGATCAGCTACCGCGACGAGCAAAGCTACCTCAATCACACCCGTCTGCGCACCTACGGATTGTACATCCTGAGTGGGGTCTTGATCAGCGCGGCGGTGATCAGTGGGATTCTGCTCTTTTTGAAGGCGTAGAGACGCCCCATTCGGCTGACGCACATAGACACCAAGCATCACGGCTTGGGCATCGAGATCCGCCGGCAATTGGGGGACGATTTCCTGATACCACAGATCACCAGAACTGGTATCATGGAGGTGATTCATCATTGCGTCCTCCGGTACGGTTGTGTTTCGTACCATCACCCTACCAGGAATACCAATGTTGAGTCACTCCTTGCCATCAGCAGCAAAAACCGTAACCAAACGCCTATGCGACTGTGCCACCCCCGCCCCCCAGCGGTGGGTTTACGATGAATTAAAGGAGCCACCATGCTAACCATTGATCAAATCATCATCTATATGGAACACGAAATCGCCCACAAACGCTTAGAGGGGCGACGCGAGGAGTTGCGCCACATCCAGTATGCAGCGGGGGTTCTCATGCACGCCGCCGATAATGCGGGCGACAAAGAGAATGCGCGGCGCTTCCGCTTGGTGGCCGCGCAGGCCGCCAATGTACGCGAGGAGATGGAGGGATGAGCCTTGCCGTCACGCTCGCCCACATCCAAGCCGCTCGGCGCACACTGCGCGATCACATCATCGCAACTCCGCTGCTCCCAGCGGGGTTGCTCTCAACTGAACTAGGGGCGGCGATCTGGTATAAGGCAGAGAATACCCAACACAGCGGCTCGTTCAAGATTCGGGGTGCCTACAACACGATTGCCCGCATGAGTGCTGCCGAGCGAGCACAGGGGGTGATCGCACCCTCAGCGGGCAACCACGCCCAGGGCGTAGCGATGGCGGCCCAGTTGCTGGGGGTACGCGCCACAATTGTCATGCCCGAACGTGCCCCACTAACCAAGGTCGTAGCCACCCGGCGCTTAGGGGCGGAAGTAGTTCTGCACGGGGCCAGTTTTGATGATGCGGTTGCCCATGCCCGCGAACTGCAAGCGGAGCGCGGGTTGACCTACCTGCACGCCTTCGATCATCCCCAGGTGATTGCCGGCCAGGGTACAATTGGCCTCGAACTTGTCGAGGCATTGCCCGACATGGATCTGCTCATCGTCCCCATTGGCGGCGGCGGCCTGATCAGCGGGATTGCGATTGCGGTCAAGGCGCTCTGCCCCGACGTGCGCATCGTGGGCGTGCAGGCCGCCGAATGCGCCGCCGTTCCAGCATCGTTAGCTGCCGGGCAACCCGTGAGCGCCAGTGCCGCCAATACCATCGCCGACGGCATCGCCGTCAAGCGCCCCGGCGACCTGACCCTGCCGATCATCCGCGAGTTAGTGGATGCGGTTGTAACCGTCGAGGAGGAGGAGATCGTCCTCGCGATTGCCCATGTCGTACAGAACAGCCGCCTCGTGGTCGAAGGGGCCGGAGCAGCCGGAGTCGCCGCGCTGCTGGCCAACAAGGTGGGGCTACGCCCGAACGAGACCGTGGCGGTGGTATTGGGCGGGGGCAACATTGACGCCACACTGCTCACCAGGGTCGTGCAGACCGCCTTGGTTCACCAGGGGCGCTACCTGCTGCTGCGCACCGTCGTCGAGGATTGGCCGGGCCATTTGGCACGCCTGATCGCCCATGTGGCTGAGGCAGGCGCGAATGTGGTTGAGGTCTTCCATCGGCGCGCCGAGTGGCATTTACCCGTCACCAAGGTGGGGGTAGAATTGGTGCTAGAAATACGCGGCGAAGAGCACGCCCAGGCGGTGATCAGCCACCTCAGCGACGCTGGGTATGCCTGCCAACGCGGGGTGTAGGGGCGAAGCATCGCTCCTGATGGAGATGATACTCAGCCCGCGATGAATGACCGAGCGATGCTTCGCCCTTCGCAAACTTCAGGAATTCAAACGCTATGATCTTCCAGCGCCTACGCCAATTTCGCGGGATCGAGTTCCAACTCCTCGTAACCGTGCTACTCTTCTTTGCCGCTGGCTATCTGCTCGTGGTAACGGCAACCCGTCAACAAGCCTTCGTCGCCAGCGTACCGGGGGTACTGAGCATCCTGTGGCCCTCGACCCTGCCGCTGCTGCTCTTCATCGGTATCTCGGTGGGTCTCAGTTTCCACAGCCCCAACGCGGATCAAGTGCTGCTCCCCCTCGTCGCGTTGCTGGCCGGGTTCAGCCTCATGCTCACCGCACGCCTCGAACCGAGTCTCAACCAGATCTACTTCTGCGACATCTACAACCGAGCGGGCGAGGTGGTGGGCAGCGGGCCGTGTTACGAGGGCGTAGCCGCCAAACAGAGCCTGTGGGTGACCATGGGGGTGATCATCCTGGCAGTAATGCTGTTTGTACCCTGGGATCGCCTGCTGATCCGCAGTATGCGCCTCTCGCTGATAGATTTCCTCGATCACCACCGCTACATCTGGCTAGGGCTAGGGCTACTGCTCATCTTCGCCACCTTCATCTTCGGCGTTGACCCCAACGGCAGCGGGGTGAAGGTCTGGTTCAACTTTGGCGCATTCCTCTTCCAACCCTCCGAACTGCTCAAGATCATCCTGGTGATCTTCATGGCCTCATACCTGAACGAACACCGCGAGGTGGTCTCCTCCGGCTCCGGCTACCGACTGGGGCCGCTCACCCTGCCACCACTGCCCTACCTCGTGCCGATCATCGGCATGTGGGGGCTGGCAATGGCCACCATCGTCTTTCAGCGCGATCTGGGCGCAGCACTATTACTCTTCGGCGTCTTCCTAGCCATGCTCTACGTCGCCACCGCACGCGGGCTCTACGTCCTCGTCGCCGTCCTCGCCTTCGCCATCGGAGCCTACGTCCTCTACCAATTCCTGCCCGTCGTCTCGCTGCGCGTCTCGATCTGGCTCGATCCATGGTCGGTGGCACAGGGCTACGGCTACCAGATCGTCCAAGCCATCTACGCGCTCTCCTCCGGCGGCATCTTCGGCACCGGGCTAGGCATGGGCGTCCCGGCGATTGTTCCGGCCATCCACACCGACTTCATCTTCACCGCTATTGGCGAGGAATTGGGCCTCGCGGGCACCCTGGCAGTGCTGATCGCCTACGTCCTCCTGATCTTCCGAGGCTTCCACATCGCCCTCGCCATCCCCGGTCGCTTTCGCGGCTTCGAGCAACTCCTCGCCGTCGGCCTCACCACGATCATCGCTGTACAGACGATCATCATCCTGGGCGGCAACCTGCGGCTCATCCCACTCACCGGCATCACACTCCCCTTCATCTCCTATGGTGGCTCCTCGGTGCTGATCAACTTCTTGGTGGTGGGCTTGTTGATGCGCATCTCGGCGGGGACACGGCGGGGGTAGTAGTAAGTCAAACGTGGAAACGGCTGCCTTGCGGCAGCCGTTGGGGATGTTTGGAGAGCAACAGTGAGGATTGTGAGTGTAGGATTGTTCTTCGGTGTGTCTGTCGCTACCAGCACCAAAGGTTATGTGAAGAGCATAACAAGTTTTAAGCAGCGTGGCATCGGTCCAAAGTCGGATTTCTGCGTGGTTACGCAATCGGCAATCGGTGTGGTACAATGCAAACAGCATCGCTATCGCCCAAATGTTCGCGACACTAACCTATGCTGATCGAGCTTCAGATCCGTGATTTTGCGATCATTGACCGGCTCCACCTGCGTCTCGAAGCAGGCTTTAATGTCCTGACTGGTGAGACGGGCGCGGGGAAGTCTATCATTATTGATGCCTTGGGGACGCTGCGTGGTGAGCGTACCGATGTCAGTTTGGTGCGTGCAGGCTGTAGCCGTGCACGGATTGAGGGAATCTTTAGCCTCGATGATTGCCCGCACCTCATTCCGGTCTTGCAAGAGTATGGTCTCTATGACGAGGATGATGGGCAGGTCATTCTAACCCGTGAGATCAGTGCTGCGAGTGGGCGGAGTGTGGCGCGTATCAATGGCCGTGCGGTCTCGACGAGTGTACTGCGCGAGGTAGGTACGCAACTGATTGACATTCACGGCCAGCACGAGGGGCTGTCGCTCTTTAACCCGCGCACCCACCTAGAGATGCTCGACCGCTTCGGGGAGTTGGTGGCGCAGCGCCATCAGGTTGCCGAGGTGGTGACGCGGCTGCGCCGAATCCGCGAGGAGTTGGCCGATCTGCGCCGCAGTGAGGCGCGTCGCCAGGAGCGCCTCGAAGAACTCCACTTTCTGATCGAGGATGTCGCGGCGGCTAAGCTGCGCCCCGGTGAGGAGGAGGATCTGCTGCGTGAACGTGCGGTGGTGCAGAATGCGGCGCGGATTACCAGTTTGGCCAATGATGCCTACAGCATCCTCTACGAGGGCCGCGAGGGTGGGCGTAGCCCCGTGCGCCCGGTGGTGGCAGCAACCGCCCAGATTGCCGCCGCGCTTGATGAGTTGGCGCGCCTTGATCCGAGTGTGGCGGCGCTGACCAGCCAAGCTAATGATTTGCACTACCAAGCTGAAGATCTGGCGGCGGCGCTGCGCTCCTATCGGCTCAGTCTCGATTTTGAGTCGGATCGGATTGATCAGATTGAGGATCGCCTGACGGTGCTGCGCGATCTGCAACGCAAGTATGGTGGCGATCTGGTGCAGTTGATCGAACGCGCTGAACGCGCCGAGGCGGAGATTGAGCGCCTCACGCATAGTTCTGAACATATCGCCGAGCTTGAACAGCAGGAGGCGCGCCAACTGACCCAACTGGGGCGGCTGGCGCGGGATCTCTCGACCCGGCGGCGCACGGTTGGCGATCAGCTTGCGGCCCAGATTGAGGGTGCCATGGGCGATCTGGCCATGCCCAATGTGCGCTTTGCGGTGCGGGTCGCCCAGAGTGATGATCCCCACGGGGTGCCCATGCCGAATGCAACCCCGGTCGCTTTCGATAAGACCGGCATTGATCAGGTCGAGTTTCTGATCTCGCCCAACCCCGGTGAGCCGCTCAAGCCGCTGGCACGTATCGCGTCAGGGGGCGAGAGTGCGCGTCTGCTCCTCGCGCTCAAGTCTATCCTCTCGCGGGTTGATGAGGTGCCAACGCTGATTTTTGATGAGATTGATGTTGGTGTCGGTGGGCGCGCCGGACAGGTGGTGGGCCAGAAGTTGTGGGCGATCACCGAGAAGCATCAGGTGATCTGTATTTCGCACCTGCCCCAAGTGGCTGCGTTTGCCGATACACATTACCATATCAGCAAAGCGTTTCGGGATGATCGTACCCATACCGCCGTGCGCATGCTCGATATGCAGGAGCGGGTCGAAGAGTTGGCCGCGATGCTTGATGGTGCGCCGAGTGCGCATAGCCGCGCCAATGCCCATGAGATTTTGGAGCGGGCGGAGCGTTGGAAGAGGGGTTAGGCGACTATGCCGCACGAGACTACCCTGAGCCGCTGGTGTGGGCGGATCATTGAGGCGTGCTGGGTGCTGGCACTGACGCTGGTGCCGATCTATTTTAATCTCTTTAGTGCGCGCCATTTTGAGCCAGATAAGGCGATGGTGCTGCGCACGCTGGTGGTGATCGCGGCGACCCTGGGGCTGATCCGGGGCTTGGAGGCGCTGCGCCACGACCCGCCACGGTTGGATGCGGGCTGGTGGCAACGCCTACGCGCTATCCCGCTCGCGCTGCCGACGCTGGTCTATGCGCTGGTCTTTCTGATCACCACCGCCACCTCGGTGATCCCTGCCACCAGTTTCTGGGGATCGTACCAGCGCCTGCAAGGAACCTACACCAATCTCTCCTACCTCCTGCTCGGTCTGCTGATGGTGGTGACGATTCGGAGCCGTGCACAGATCGAACGTATCATCAGTATCAGTCTGATCGCCGGCGTGACCACCGCCACCTACGGGGTGATCCAACATTTCCAACTCGACCCGCTACCCTGGAAGGGTGATGTGATTACGCGGGTGGCCTCGACCTTGGGTAACTCGATCTTTGTCGCGGCCTACCTGATCATGATTGTACCGCTGGCGATCTACCGCATGGTGGTGCGCTGGAGTACGGCCCGCAGCGCCCCACCAAGC
This sequence comes from Candidatus Oscillochloris fontis, assembly GCF_004138135.1. Classification (GTDB taxonomy): domain Bacteria; phylum Chloroflexota; class Chloroflexia; order Chloroflexales; family Chloroflexaceae; genus Oscillochloris; species Oscillochloris fontis. The sequence continues at coordinate 8,586 of NZ_RYFD01000052.1, read as the reverse complement.
CCCGATCCGCGCACCGATGGACTGCGGGCGCTTGCGCATGGGCTCCTCATCCTGAGTGGGATGCTCCTCCTCTTCGCGGTGATCAAGTTTGGGGCGGCGGTGCGCACAGTGGATTTCCGCTACTGGTGGTTCTTGCCCGCAGCGGTGATGAGCGCGACCAGCCTTTGGTGGCTGATCACGCTTGGCCCTGAACACCGCTTTCCGCGTTGGCCCGCCGTGGCGACACTGACGCTGTTGCTGCTCTTCAGTGGCCAGTTTGCCTTCACCGCCGCCAATGGGATTCAGGTCGCAGTGAGTGCCGATGAGGCACCACATGCCTACGATTGGGCGGCGTGGCTCCTGGCGAGTATCGTCAGTGGCGGGCTTGGCTATGGCCTCGGCTCCTGGCTACCGCGATCCCTAGCGCAACCCTCGCGCCTCAGCTTGAGGATCACGGCGCTGGCAAGTGGGGCCGCCGCCCTCCTCATGGTGATCACCATCGTGCTAAGCCAGAGCCGTGGCCCCTTTTTGGGTCTCGCCGCGAGTCTCTTTCTCTTCTGTTCGCTGTTGCTCTGGGCAGCGCTGCGCCACGCCCGCAGCCAGCAACAACCCCGCCTGGCTGCACGGCTGCGCACACTCCTAATCGGTTGGGTGGGGGTAGCCGTGCTCGCTGCCGCCTTCCTGATCACCTTCAACCTCTCCGACGCTACGTTCTTCAACCAACTACGCAGCGTCCCCTACCTGGGGCGGATGGGGCGACTGTTGGAGATCGAGAGCGGTACCGGGTTGGTGCGGCGGCTGATCTGGACCGGCGATGCCCATGGAGGTGGGGCGGTGGGGATGATCGTCGCCGACCCGTGGCACGCGCTGGTGGGCTGGGGGCCAGAGAGTATGTTTGTGGCCTTCAATCCCTTCTTTCCGCCTTCGCTGGCGAATGTGGAGGCACGCGGCGCATCGCCCGACCGTTCCCACATGGCGTATCTGGATGAACTGGTGACCAAGGGCGTGATCGGGTTGGCCAGTTATCTCTTCCTGATCAGCAGCTTTATCGCCCTGGCGCTACGGCTCATATGGCGCAGCCCCAGTTGGCCCCAGCAGGTCTTCTTCATTACGATGCTGAGCATGGTCGCGGCACATCTGGTGGAAGGTGGCTTCGGGATTCCCATCGTGGCCACGCTGATGATGCTCTGGGTGGCAGTGGCGATCACAGTGGTGGGCGGGGCGCTGGACGGGCACTATGCGCTGAGTCTGGCACCACCCGCACCGCCCACCAGCGAACCCGAAGCGCAGCGGCGCGGAAGTGCCAAGGGGCGCAACAAACCGCCACTGCGTGCCCAGCGGGTCGGCCAAACCCCGGCCTTGCTGGTCTACGCCGCACTCATCCTACTGGCGCTCTGGTTTACCTGGAGCGCCAATCTCGCCCCCGTCTATGCCGACATGCGCTACCAAGCGGCGCAGGGGGTGAGCGAGCAAGCCGGAAGCGACCTCAACCGACTGGTGGTGGCGCTCGATGACTATCTGGCCACGCTGCGTAGCAACCCCAACGAGGATTTCTACTACCTGGGGTTGGCGCACAACCTGATGACCATAACGAGTGTGCTGCATGCGCGGGGGGTGCCGCTCGGCGCGGCTGATCCACAGGCCAATGTCCCCGATCTGCTGCGTCTCGATAGTGACGACACATTAGTAGCCTTTCTTCAGCGCAGCACCAGCCTTGAGATGCTCAGCTATGCCGAAGCGGTACTGCAACGCGCCTACCAACTCAACCCGTTGAACAAAGATCACGCGGCCAACCTGGGCCGCCTCAATAGCTACTGGTACAACCTGAGTAACGACCCACAGCGCCTTGATCAGGGGCTGAAGTGGTACGATCAGGTGGCGCACCTCGCCCCCAACGATGTCACGCTGATCAACGAACGTGCCGGAGCAATGATCGATCTAGGCCGCTTCTTCCAGCGCAGTGGCGAACAGAGTCAGGCTGAAGTCTGGTACACCCAAGCCGAAGAGTTACTCAACCACTCCACTGAACTCGATCCGCGCTACGCCGACACAGCACTGCGCCTGGGCGATCTGGCCCAGTTGCGGGGAGATCGTGCAACCGCGACCAGTTTCTATGAGCGCGGGATCGAACTCTCCCCGTTAACGGCGGCGCAGAATGTAGAGCGCCTCGCCGAGCGGCTCAACAATGAACCCGCCCTACTCAGCCGCCTACACACGGCCTTCCTCACCGCCGCCCAGCGCTATGATGAGCGCCTGGAGCGTAGTACGGACGATGCAACCCTGCGCAGCCAAACCGCACGGCTCTACGCAGTGGCCGGGCTACTCGCCGCCTATGCCGACGCAAGTGAGGAAGCCCTAGCTCCCTACCAACGCGCCGTGAATTTGCAGCCCACGAGTGTGGAGTATAGCCAGAACTACACCCTGATTCTGAGCGATACTCAGCGCTACCAAGAGGCATTGGCCGAGGCCAATCGGATGCTGATCGTCGTACAAGGGAGTGGGCGCAGCAGCGAGATCGCCAACGTAGAGCAATTGATTGAGGAGATCATGCGCATGCAGAACCACTAATGCGCACCCGTGGCGATGTGGGGCATAACGGCGCACCCGTGGCCGTGCGGAAAATGGCGGGAGGGCATGTAGGGGCGAAGCA
>NZ_RYFD01000052.1:0-5900 GCF_004138135.1 Candidatus Oscillochloris fontis | reverse complement strand
TACGGAAATGCCGGGTGGGGCGGGCATGCGCGGGGCATGGCGGGAACCCCGTGGCGGCGCACCCGTGGCGGCGCGGGGCATGGTGGGGGGGCATGTAGGGGCGAAGCATCGCCGCCCAACATGTGTGGGGTTTCCCCGGTCATCTGGAGGGCGATGCTTCGCCCCTACGGAAATACCAACCTCAAAACTGATACATCTCGGTTGGCGACGGCTGAGGATCGGGAGTCTGCGCTGGAGGCGGCATCTCCGTAGGTAACTCCGGCGGCACCGTGGGTAGCTCCGGCGGCACCGTGGGTAGCTCCGGCGGCACCGTGGGTAGCTCCGGCAGCACCGTGGGTAGCTCCGGCGGCACCGTGGGCAACTCCGGCGTCGCCGTGGGTGGCTCCGGCGTCGGCCAGATCGGCACCAGGGGCGCGGGGGTGTTGGTGGGGGTAAAGGTTGGCAGAACGATAGGTAGCTCAGTAGGTACCGGCGTAAGCGTCGCCGTAACACTTGGTGAGGGTATGAGCGTCGGCGTAAAGGTTGGCGTAGGGGTAAGCAAGGGCGTCGGCGAGCGCGTCGGCGTCACCACCGTAACCGTAAAGGTCGGCGTTGCCGTATCTTGCTCAACCAGCGGCACGGATGGTTGGGGCGAAGGAGCGACATCCTGGCCAAAAAAACCATTGCTGCGCAAGAGATTAACCCCAGCGACACTGTAGACAATAAAAATAAATAGGAGTAACCCCAACAGGCCGACATAGATCATCCGATCACGCAAAGAGAGCGCCGCAAACCAACCGCGCAAACTCTGCGGCGGAGCCGAAAGATCGAGCGCCGCAGCACCGGCACTGAGTGCGGGCGTTGAAGGCAATCCAGAGCCCGTGTATAATGGACACCTAACATGACCTGCCGAGAGACAATAGCGCACCTGATACTCCATCTGTGATGATGGAATATCCTGGGCCTGTCCCGATGCGTAGCAGCGGTGTTCAGGTGTGGGGGAAGCAAAACGAATAGCCTGGTTCTGTTTCAGGCCGAGATATGGACAATGGCCTGATGGTTCAAGCATAGGTCTTCGTAGCTCCTGCATAGTGGCGGTCAGCGCGTATTATAGGCTTCGCTTCTTTTAGCGTCAAAGTGTGACGATTACTGGGATCAAGATCATATGCGGATTGTGCTTCTCTCAGACATCCATTCCAATCTGGTAGCACTTGAGACGGTACTGGAAGCAGCCGGCTCATTTGATGCGTTGTGGTGCGTTGGTGATACGATTGGCTATGGGCCACGGCCAAATGAGTGTATCGAGTTAATGCGCAAGCATGCTCAGATTGCGATCACGGGCAATCATGATTTGGCATGTCTGGGGCGAATCGATCTTCGTGATTTTAATCCCGATGCGCGCAAGGCGAACCTCTGGAATGGAAAGCAACTGTTGCCAGAAAACCGTGCATGGTTGGACCCACTTCCGCCGAGCTTTCATGTGGATAAGCAGTTTTTCTTAGCCCATGGTAGCCCGCGTGAGCCGGTCTGGGAGTATGTGTTGATGCCCGAACAGGCAGCGGCAAACTTCGAGTACTTCCCCAATCAGGTCTGTGTCATCGGTCATTCGCACATTCAGCTTGGCTTCCGCATGCGCCACGGCAGCGAACATGCCGAGCGCTTCCTACCAGAGCCAGGTGAAACAATCGAACTACATCGATCAACGCGCTATTTCATCAATCCTGGCAGTGTTGGGCAACCACGCGACCAAGATCCGCGTGCGGCCTTCGCCGTCTTCGATACGGTGCATAACTCCATCCGTTTCCATCGTATCACCTATGATATTGCCAAGACGCAACATCAGATGCAAGAGGCCGGATTGCCGTATGATCTGATCCATCGTCTGAAATTCGGGCGATAGTTAGGTACTTGTTCACATTTGGGGTAAAAGAAACCTCGTGTTGACGCGAAGGCGCGAAAGCGCGAAGGTTTTATTGAAGGCTTTGCGTCTTTGCGTCAACACGTGGATGCCAGGGGAACAGTGAACAGTTACGATAGTAGAAAGTTTCTTGTTGTGGCGCGATCTTCCTCGGCGGAGTCTACTCCAACACCCCGCCTTCCCATACCAATTGCGATCATAGTCGGCCTGCTGCTGCTGATCAGTCTGGGGATTACCATCCCATTTGACCCCACTTGGTGGCAGGTCTGCATCCTGGGTATTGTCCAAGGGCTAACCGAGTTCCTGCCGATCTCCTCCACCGCCCACTTGTTGCTGGTGGGCGATCTGATCGGATTTGAGGGCAACATTGGCGGAACCTTCGAGATTGCCATCCAACTTGGCACGGTCATCGCGGTGGTCACCTTCTATATCCAGGATCTGTTGAGTCAACTCCAAGCCCTACTAGGGGCCAAGAGTGCCGAGGCCAGAGTGGCGGCGCAACGGCTCTGGATTGCGGTAGTGATCGCATTTATCCCCGTAGCAACCGTGGGGTTGATCTTTCGCAAGCCGATCAAGCAGTATATCTTCGATAGCCCCCCAACGATTGCCACGACGCTTATTGTGGGCGGGATCATCTTCTTGCTGATCGAGTTACTGCCCCACCGCCCCGCCCGCACCAACGAACTCGGAGCTATCAGTTGGCGCCAAGCTCTTGGCGTCGGGGTGGCCCAGATCTTCGCCTTGGTGCCCGGTACGTCACGCTCTGGCGCCTCGATTGTGGGTGGGTTGTTGGCCGGGCTCGACCGGCGCACCGCCACGACCTTCGCGTTCTATCTCTCGATTCCTACGCTAGGCGCGGCGACCATCTTCGATCTGATCGGCAGTCTTGACCAGATTCAGCCTGATGATTGGGGCCGCCTCTTGCTTGGTTCGGTGGTGGCGATGATCGTCGGTTGGCTCAGTATTGGCTGGCTGCTGCGCTATGTCGCCCGCAACAACTTCGTCGCCTTCGGAATCTATCGGATTATCGCCGGGTTGATCATCCTGGCCCTCGTGATGATCGGGTACCTCTAGATGCACACGCTGACGCAGCCTTCACACCAACGTGCGTGGCTGCGTCAGCAGTGGCCAGCGCTCTTTGCAGCAACGCTGCTCGTCTTTTTGTGTATCCAACCCATCCTCTGCATCATCCACTGCTCCGCCGATGCACATCTTTCACCGGCGGAGCGCCAGGGCAGCCAACGCAACTACTTCCTCTGTTCCTTTGTGCAGGAGGAACCCGAAGCACCGCATCCGAGCCATATTCCCCTGCCCGCCTTCTGGCCTAGCCTGCCAGCTATTCTGCCTCCCACCATCTTCCTGATCATTGCCTTGATGCAGATCAGTATGCCTACGCCCCAGATCCTCGCCTCATTACGCTGGTCGCCACCATTGCCCCCGCCACGGTAATTCCGTAGGGGCGCGTCGCGACGCGCCCCTACAAATGCCACTCAGTATATCAGTCTCTTCACACCTATCTAAGTAAAGGAACCAACACCTATGCGGAAGCATATTGCCCTGTTGGCGCTGATCAGCGCCATGCTGCTCCTCGCCGCCTGTGGTGCCAGCACCACCAGTACCACCAGCCCGACCAGTGCGCCGACCACCATTGCGCTCGATCCATCGGCAATGACCCTGACGATTAGCGACCCCTGGGTGCGGCCAGCCGCAATGACGGGTGCAGCGGTAGCCGGAGATATGGCGACCCCCATGGCCGGCGATATGGCGACCCCCATGGCCGGGGATATGGCGACCCCCATGGCCGGGGATATGGCGACCCCCATGGCCGGGGATATGGCGACCCCGCCTATGCATGGCACCCCAATGGCCGGGGATATGGCAACCCCCATGGCGAGCCACATGAGTGGAGGCACCAGCGCCGCGTTTATGCTGATCACCAATAGCAGCAGCACCCCCGACACCCTCATCCGTGCCGAAAGTGCCGTGGCCGAGACGGTCGAACTCCACACGATGGTGATGGAGGGCGATGTGATGAAGATGACCCCAGTTGAGAAGATTGATATTCCGGCCAACGGCTCGGTCGAACTCAAGCGGGGTGGCTTGCATGTGATGTTGATCGGCTTGCGCCAGGATCTGAACGAGGGCGATATGGTATTGATCACCCTCACCTTCCAGAATGCGGGCACGATCCAGATCGAGGCTCCGGTACGAATGCCGCCGACGCAGTAGCGACGCAAGATGTTGCGTCGGGTAGCGACGCAAGATGTTGCGTCGGGTAGCGACGCAAGATGTTGCGTCGGGTAGCGACGCACGTAGCGACGCAGCATCTTGCGTCGCTACCCCGACACCCCCACCAAAGGAGCCACCGATGCCCCTACGCACCCTCGTGCCCCTGCTCTTCCTCGTGCTGCTCACGGCCTGTGGAAGTAGCAGTGGCCTGACGGCGACCCCCATCCCCACGAGTGAGCCGGTGCTCACCCCAGAGGTGCCTCAGGCCGGGACGGAGATCAGCCCGCCCCGCGAAGTGACCGATTTCACTCTGCCGAGTAGTAATGGCGGGCAGCCGCTCAGCCTAAGCGATCTGCGTGGCAAGCCGCTCTTGCTCTACTTTGGCTACACCTTCTGCCCCGATATTTGCCCCACGACCCTGGTTGAGTTCATTGGCGTCAAACAGGATCTGGGCGAACAACGCGATGCGTTCAATGTCCTGATGGTCAGTGTTGACCCCGAACGCGACACTCCAGCCGTGTTGGAGCGCTATCTGAAGGTGTATGATCCGAGCTTTATTGGTATGAGTGGTGATGCGGCTATTCTGCAACAGATCGGCCCGGAGTATGATCTCTTTTACCAGCGCCACGCGGTGGAAGGAAGCGCGGCGGCCTATCTGGTTGACCATAGTGCCTCGGCCTATTTGTTGGATCGCCAAGGGCGGCTGCGATTCATCTACCGCTTTGGGACGCCGCATACGGTAATTAGTGCCGATATTCAGCGTCTGATCGCTGAGCAGGAGTAAGCATTGCCTATGCACCCCTGGCGTACACGAATCGTTCTGGCACTCCTGCTGCTCCTCGGCTTGGTTGGATGTGGTGGGGTGGCCTTGCCGCCCCTGCCCGCCGATATGGTGCGCGACCAGCGGGTGAGTGAGGAGGTTACCTTTACCCTCGATTACACCAGCAACCCGCGTATCAACTATGCCCAGCAACTGCGCCTGACCCTGCGCGATGCGCATGGGCAACCCGTTGAGGCTGAGAGTGTCTATTTTGATCTCGGTATGGATATGATCTGTCTGAGTGGTAGTAAGCCGGTGGCCAAGGCGCTCGGCCAGGGTACTTACGAAGTTACGACGGTCTATGTGATGGCCGGGGATTGGCGGGTTATCGCCGTCGCTGAATTGGGAGATCGCGAGGTAGCGGCGATCTTTCCGTTGCTGGTGAATGAATAGCCCTGCTGCACCAAACCTTGCATAATGGGTGTAAAATTGCAGCTATCCGTTTGCACCGCTCGTTGCGGTGCTTTACCACAAAGGGGAACCTGTATGCGACACCGTCTGATGCTGGTGTTGGTGCTACTGTTGGCGGCTATGCTGTCCGCATGTGGTGGTACACCGGCTGCGCCGACGAGCGCACCGACAAATGCTCCGGCTTCTGCGCCAACTGAGGCCACCACTGCTGAGGCCACCACCGCCGAGGCCACCACTGCCGAGGCCACCACTGCCGAGGCCACCACCGCCGAGGCCACCACTGCTGAGGCCACCACCGAGGCTACCACCACCAGTGGAACCCTGCCCGACCTGGGCGGGCGCGAGGTGACGATTGCGGTCGAGAATGCCTACCCGCCCTTCAATTATGTCAACCCCAATACGGGCATGGGCGAGGGCTGGGACTACGAGGCATGGAACGAGATCTGCCGCCTCCTCAACTGCGTGCGTATCCGTTCAGGGTGGGTCACTCCTGAGTTGCGAGAATCAGTAGAATCCGGCATACTACCGCTATGGACGAGCCAC
>NZ_RYFD01000051.1 GCF_004138135.1 Candidatus Oscillochloris fontis | reverse complement strand
ATCCCGGCGAGGCCACTGATACTGGCGGCGTCGCCGCGCTGCAAGGCCGCGCTGAGGGTGGCGATCTCCGCGCTGCGGCCGACAAAGTCGCTTACTGGGACGCGCAGTTGGTGCAGGTTGCTGAGGGTGGGTGGTGGGGCGTGGTGGTGGTGGTTGTGGATTATCTTGTCACGCCCAACAACATCGCCGAAGTCTATATCCCCAGCCTGTACTCCATCTAGGCGGACAAGTGGAGAATCGGGTTGTTCGGGTTGGGTGTTCATGGTGGCTCCGTGGGTGTGGAGTGGTATGTGCCGTATGGTACACGATGGGGTGGGTGGGGCGCAATGGGATAGGGAACCCCAATTTTTCACCGCCGAGGACGCGGAGGAACGCAGAGGATGCGTTCTTGGGTCTCCCCCTCTGCGCCCCTCTGTCTCCTCGGCGGTAGAACCCCCCGACCCGGTTTTTTACCGCCGAGGACGCCGAGGAACGCAGAGAATGCGTTCTTGGGTCTCCCCCTCTGCGCCACTCTGTCTCCTCTGCGGTATACCCCTCCGCCCCGGTTTTTCACCGCCGAGGACGCCGAGGAACGCAGAGGATGCGCTCTTCGGCCTCCCCCTCTGCGCACCTCGGCGTCCTCGGCGGTTACCCCTCCGACCCAATTTTTTACCGCCGAGGACGCGGAGGAACGCAGAGGATGCGTTCTTGGGTCTCCCCCTCTGCGCACCTCGGCGTCCTCTGTGGTATACCCCACCGCCCCGGTTTTTCACCGCCGAGGACGCCGAGGAACGCAGAGGATGCGCTCTTCGGCCTCCCCCTCTGCGCACCTCGGCGTCCTCGGCGGTATACCCCTCCGACCCGGTTTTTCACATCAGAGGGAGACGCAATATCTTGCGTCTCTACCCCCCAACCAACTCCCGCAACCCGGCCTCATCCAACACCGGCACCCCCAACTGGGTCGCCTTGGCCAGTTTGCTCCCCGCACTCGCCCCGGCGACCACGTAGCTGGTCTTCTTACTCACGCTCTCGCTCACCTTGCCGCCATGCGCTAGGATCATTTCGGCGGCTTGTTCGCGGGTGAGTGTGGGCAGGGTTCCGGTCAGTACGAAGGTTTTGCCGTTGAGGTTCTGGCTCTGGATTTGGCGCGGCGCACCGCCGGTGAGGGTCAGCCCGGCGGCGCGTAACTTCTCCACCAGGGCGCGGTTCTGCGGGTGTTGGAAGAAATCTACCACACTGGCCGCCAGCACTGGGCCGATGCCCTCGATCTGTTCGAGATCGGCCTGCGTCGCCGCCATGATGGCGTCGAGGCTGCCAAACTGGTTGGCGAGCGTCTGGGCGGCGACGCTGCCCACAAAACGGATGCCGAGGCCCACCAGCAGCCGATCTAGCGGACGTGTCTTCGACTCCTCAATCGCGGTGATCAGGTTGGCGATCTTCTTGGGGCCAAAGCCCTCCATGCCCTGGAAGTGGTGGGGTTGCAGTGCATGTGCATAGAGATCGGCTACGTCGCTGATGAGCCCCGCTGTGACGAAGAGTTCGGCCTGTTTCTCACCAATCCCGACAATGTCGAGTGCCCCGCGACTCACATAGTGTTCCACGCGGCGCACCAACTGCGCCGGGCAGATACCGAAGTTGGGGCAGCGCCATGCAGCCTCGCCTTCTACCCGTTCTAGTGCCGTGCCACATGCGGGGCAGATGGTGGGGAAGCTCCAGGGCTGCACGCTCGCATCGCGGCGGCTGAGGATCGGCCCGATTACATACGGGATCACATCCCCGGCCCGTTTTATCGTCACATAGTCGCCGACGCGAATATCGCGCTCGGCAATATAGTCGGCGTTGTGCAGACTGGCATTGCGCACCGTCACCCCACCGATGACCACCGGCTCCAATTCGGCTCCGGGCGTCAGGACACCGGTACGCCCCACGTTTACCGTGATTGCCTGGAGGCGGGTAGTGGCTTCGCGGGCGGGGAACTTGAACGCAATCGCCCAGCGCGGGTCGCGCCCGACTACCCCCAACTCGCGCTGTTGGGCGAAATCGTCAATCTTGATCACAATCCCGTCGGCCTCGAACTCCAGGCTATCGCGGCGCGCCATCCAATCCCGGCAGTAGTCGAGTACCGCCGCAAAGTCGTCAAAACGGCGCGCATCGCGGTTGACCGGGAAGCCCAGATTGCGCAGGTAGGCCAACGTCTGCCACTGGCTCGTCAGTTCCACGCCCTCCACCGGCCCCACTTGGTAGGCGAAGAAGCGCAGCGGGCGGCTCGCGGTGATCGCCGGGTCTTTCTGGCGCAGGCTGCCAGCAGCGGAGTTACGCGCATTGGCAAAGACCTTCTCACCACTGCTGGCGAGGCGCTTGTTGAGTGCATCAAAATCGGCGCTGGGCATATAGACCTCGCCGCGCACCTCGATACTGCTGGGAATGGGCGTGTCGGGAGTCTCCGTGCGCAACACCAAAGGGATGCCGCGCACCGTGCGTAGGTTGGCGCTCACATCCTCACCGACCTCGCCATCGCCACGGGTAGCGCCGAGTTCAAAGCGACCGGCACGGTAGGTCAGGGCGATGGCGAGGCCATCAATCTTCGGCTCGAGCACATAGGCCAGCGGCGTGTCGGCACCGAGCAACTTGAGTACCCGCTCGCGCCACGCATACAGATCGGCCTCATCAAAGGCATTACCAAGCGAGAGCATCGCCTGGGGATGGCGCACCTTGCCAAACTGACTCGTCACTGGTGCGCCGACACGCTGGGTGGGCGAGTCGGGGCTGAGCAACTCAGGATGCTCGGCCTCCAGGTGGCGTAGCTCACGCATAAGTGCATCATACTCGACATCACTCACGTTGGGATCATCGAGCACATAGTAGCGATAGTTGTGTTCACGCAGCAGCGCCCGCAGACGCTCGATTCGCTGCACCAGCTCAGATTCTGCCATCAATGATGCCTTTCAGCCTCCAAACAGGCCCATTTCAACCCAGAAGTAACCAAATGACCAGCCCAAGTTGATATGCTACTACTCTGCAAACGCCCAGAACAGTGTACATTACATCACAAATGTACCCCTGGGATTCCCAGCCAAACTGTGGCGCAATGGAGCGTCCGACACCGACCCATCACGAGCGACGTAGCTCGGCACCGCCGGCCCTCGCGGCCCGGGCGTAAGAGCGTGGCGGGGTGCGGGAACGCTCCGCCGGGGGTAAGCGACAAAACCGTTGCGCCGCACATGATACCATGGCGCACAATCCAGAGAGGTTACAGCATTATGGGCGACGTTGAGGGCTTTCTTAAGTATGGGCGGGCCGAACTGCATGGGCGTCCGGTCGAGGAGCGGCTGGCCGATTACCATGAGGTGTATGAGCCAGTAGACGAGCAGACGGTGGTGCAGCAGGGGGCACGCTGCATGGACTGTGGCATCCCCTACTGTCACGTCGCCTGCCCGCTCGGCAACTACATCCCCGGCTTTAACGATCTGGTCTACGAGGGGGATTGGGAGAACGCGCTGACGCTGTTGCACCGCGACAACAACTTCCCTGAGTTTACCGGCCACCTCTGTCCGGCGCTGTGTGAGGGGGCGTGTTCGTTGAGCCTGAGCTTTGAGCCAGTGACGATCAAGATGATCGAGTTGCAGATCATCGAGCGCGGCTTTGCCGATGGGCGCGTGCGCCCGCAGCCGCCGCACACCCTGACTGGCAAGCGGGTCGCCATTGTTGGCTCCGGCCCGGCTGGTCTGGCCGCTGCGCAGCAGTTGCGCCGCCAGGGCCATGAGGTCGAGGTCTTCGAGCGGGCGGATCGCATCGGTGGCCTGCTGCGCTACGGCATCCCCGAATTCAAGTTGGAGAAGAAGATCATTGACCGGCGCTTGGAGCAACTGGTCGCCGAGGGCATCGTCTTCCACACCGGGGTTGAAGTCGGCAAGGATGTCTCCGCCGACGACCTGTGCCGCGACTTCGACGCGGTGCTGCTGGCCGGTGGGTCGCGCAAGCCGCGTGATCTGGTGGCCGAGGGCCGCGAACTGAGCGGGATCTACTTCGCCATGGACTTCCTGACCCAGCAGAACCAGCGCTGTGAGGGTGATGTGGTTCCGCCCGACGATGCGATCAGTGCCGAGGGCAAGCGGGTGATCGTGATCGGTGGCGGCGACACCGGAGCCGACTGTGTGGGTACCTCGCTGCGCCAGGGTGCCTTGCAGGTAACGTCGTTTGAACTGCTGCCCCAACCGCCGCTCAAGCGCGCCAAGGACAACCCCTGGCCAGAGTGGCCGCGTGTCTTCCGCACCCCCTCGTCGCACGAAGAGGGTGGCGAGCGTATCTACTCGGTACAGACCAAACGCCTGATCGGCGATGAGCGCGGGCGGGTAGTCGCCATTGAGGCGGTCAAGGTGAATTGGCAGCGTGACGCCCAGGGCCGCATGCGGATGGAGGAAGTGCCCGACTCGAACTTCACCATGCCCTGCGATCTGGTGTTGTTGGCGATGGGCTTCACCGGCGCAGAGCGCAACGGGATGATCGAGCAGTTGGGGGTAGATCTAACCCCTGGCGGCACGGTGGCCACAAACACCTCGAAGATGACCTCGCGCCCTGGCGTCTTCGCCGCCGGTGACATGAGCCGGGGCCAGTCGCTGATCGTCTGGGCGATTGCTGAGGGCCGCGAGGCGGCCAAGCGGATTGGTGAGTATTTGGCGCAGGCGTAGGTGCCTGTAGGGGCGCGACGCGCCCACATGGCATGCGTAGGGGCGCGTCACGACGCGCCCCAGGCGTCCCCACGCCTTATGTCGCCGCGATCATCGCACCGGATGGCGCGTCACGACGCGCCCCTACAGCCACACTGGGATTAACCGAACGCCTCCCCCGAACCCCCGCAAGGATGCACATCACCCTTCCTTCACCGGCAACTCAACCCGAAAACAGGTTCCCTCCTCACTACTATGCTCCACCATAATCTGTCCATCATGATCGGCAAGAATCCGCTGGCAGATCGCCAACCCCAAGCCGGTACCATCGGGCCGGGTAGTAAAGAATGGCTCGAAAATATGGGGCAGATTATCGGGCGAAATACCCATACCATTATCACTTACCCGAATAATGATCTGTAATTGCCCCTGCGCATCCGCTGCCCAATCACTCATCACCACCAAACGCCCACCGCGTAGCATCGCCTGCATCGCATTAAAGACCAGATTGATCAAGACCTGGGTTATCTCATCGGGGCGACCGATGAGCATGGGCAGATTGTCACTCAGATTGCACTGGATCTGAATAGCACGCCGCCGCAGGGTCGGCTCGGTCAGCAAAAAGACCCGTTCGATCAGGGTGTTAATATTGATCTGCATCGGAGCGGCGCTCGGTCGGTAGAGGTCGAGTAGTTGGCGCAGCGTCACACTGATGCGCTTAATCTCCTCACGGGCGAGGCGCAAATAGCGCTCACGGTCAGAATCAGCGCTCATCCGCCCCGCCATATGCAAGCAGGTCTCAATAGATTGAAGCGGACTATTCACCTCGTGCGCCACCACCGCCGCCAAGCGTCCGGTTGCCAGCAGTCGCTCGTGCTGGCGCATCTGCGCGGCAAACCAGAGCGGCTCGGTCATATCGCGCAGATGCACCAAGAGCCAGGTAAGCCGCCCGTGGTCATCAAGCAGCGGCATAGTGCGAATATCGTAGGTACGCTCACCGCCCAACGGGTTGGGAAGTTGGACACGGGCGTGACGCACTTGTCCATCAAGCAGACTCTGATCAATACTGATCAGTGGCTGATTGGGCCATGCGGTATGAAACTCGACCCAGGTGCGATCAAGCAGCACCTCATCGTTGGGCGCGAGCAACGTCGTCGCTGCCGCATTGATCAAGCGAATATGCCCCGCCGAATCAAGCAAAATCAGACCATCATGCAGACCTTCAAAGAGCGTAGATAAGAGATCGAAATCCGTAAGCAATGGTGCAACCTCGCTAGCGAGCAGCGCCAAGCGGTTGGGGGATAACGGAGTGATACGCACCTGCCAGATTCGACCGATCATGGCCATACGCGCCTCTTGAGCCAAGCCCGTAGATAATGCCTGCATCGCCAGATCGGAGAGGCGTGACGCATCAAGGCCGTGGACTGTATGGAGTGATCGCCCTAGAACACACACTGCCCCCAACAACATACCGGGATTATGCAGCGCGGTATAGTGTAGGTTCGCATCAAGTTCAGCCAACGTGACGACAGAACCGGAGAGGGCGGCCATGAGATCATGAGCGAAGGGCAGATCGGGCATGGAGTACCTCGTATCACACATGTGGTTGAGGGGAGGTCTCTACAATTAAGGGGGGTTATAGTAGCATATTTTCAAGGAGCGCGATCATGCACTACGATGTCATCGGGCTAGGCACAGCCTCCCACGATCTGATCGGCGTGGCCAGCGAAGCGCCACAACTGGGGCGTAAACAACCGATTAGCCAATGGATCGAAGCCGGAGGCGGGCCAGTTCCTACGGCGCTGGTGGCCTTGAGCCGCTTGGGTGCCCGCACATGTATGGTTGGGGCGGTGGGCGATGATAGTTACGGAGCACGGATTATCAGCGACTTAGCGGCTGAGGGAGTAGAGACCAGAGGCATGCAGGTACACCCCGGCAACTCGCACGTTGCCTTTGTGTTGGCCGAACCCGGCAGCGACCGGCGCTCGGTCTGGTTTCGCACCGACCCAAGCGTTTTGGCGGCGGTACAGGTCGATCACGCCCTGATCACGAGTGGGCGTGCGCTGCACCTCGACACCTACACCGGCAGCGCTGGGGTGCAAGCGGCACGCTGGGCGCGGGCGGCAGGCATCCCGGTGATGATTGATGCGGAACGGGTGCGCGATACCACTATGGAACTACTGCCGCTCTGCACGTGGCTGGTGGTATCGGCCAATTTTGGGCGCACCGTCACCCATGCCGATCCAGCAGCGGCGGCGCAGGAGCTACACGCACGCTACGGGCAGATGGTGGTGGTCACGGCGGGGGAACAAGGAAGTTGGTGTGCCGACGGGAGCGATCTCTTCCACACCCCAGCATTTCCGGTGCGACCGCTCGACACCACCGGGTGTGGCGACGCCTTTCATGGCGGGTTACTCTTTGCACTCTTGCGCGGCGACCCCGCCCCCGCCGCGATCCGCTTTGCCAGCGCGGTCGCCGCACTCAAGACCCGCGCCTATGGTGGGCGGGCGGGCCTCCCCAACCTCGCCGAGGTTGAAGCCTTCTTGGCTTAGAACGCCAGCCGCTTACGTCGCAGCGCAATACTCTGCAACACGCCCACCCCCACCAGCACCGTAATCATAAAACTGCCCCCGGCGGAGACAAATGGCAACGGCAGCCCCGTGACGGGTAAGAGGCTCATGTTCATCCCGATATTGATTAGCACATGGGCGAAGATCATGGCGAAGACACCGAGCGCCATCTGGCGTCCGAAGAGGTTCGATGACTGATCGGCAATCGTGAGTGCCTGCCAAAGCAGCAGCGCCTCAAAGATAATCAGCACCCCCCCACCCACAAAGCCCAACTCTTCGCCCACCACCGCAAAGATAAAATCGGTATGCTGCACCGGCACATAGTTGCCCTGGCTAAAGAGACCACGGGTCAGCCCCGTACCAACCCAACCGCCCGAACTGATCGCACTGAGTGCCTGGATGACATTATAGCCAGCATCAGGATCAACCTTGCTCATATCGGTAATCAGGTAGTAGAAGGTCAGCAGGCGTACATGTTGATACTCATCGAGCACTTGCTCCCAGGCTACAAGGCCAAGTGGCAGGGATAAGATCGTCAAGACCAACAATTGCGACCAACGCATCCCCGCGCCCCAGGCCATCACCAGCCAGATCATCGCATACACAATCGCGGAACCCAGATCGGGTTGGAGCAAGACCAGCAACATGGGTGGGAGCAGAATCAGCAGACTCCCGATCTGCACCAGCCAGCGATCCGTCTGTCCCTCATGACGGCTCCAATAGGCACCCAGTGCCAGCATCAAGGCCAACTTACCGGCCTCAGAAGGCTGGAACGTGCGTTCACCCAAGGCGATCCAGCTCTGGGCACCCTCACTCACCCGGCCAACAAAGAGCACCACCGCTAAGAGCACCACCACCACCATATAGATCGGGCGTGAGATGCTTGAGAGCAAGCGATAGTCGAGCAGCGTAGCACCCAACATGAGCACCAAACCAACAATGATATAGACAATCTGGCGGGGAAAGATCGTGCGTAAGGGGGCACCATTCACCGTCACTGCGGTCAGGGTGGCACTGTGGAGGGCAAGCAGGCCAATAATCAGCAGGACAGCGACACAGCCGAGGAGTGGCCAGTTATAGTCGCGCCAGCGACGTACTTCCATAGGTTTAGAAGATCTTGTGTGTTGTTTTTTGGCGGCTTCGCCGCCAAAAAACAACACACATTGGGGTTTGGGGCGTCGCCCCAACGACATTACCGATGCCCTAGGCTATCTACTCGTGAATCCAGGCATCAGTAACGCGATCCCACTGATGAATAAGCTCACTATCATCAAAGAAGATCGAGGCTTCACGCTCACCACTCTCCGGCGAGTCCGAAGCGTGGATCAGGTTACGCCCAATCTCAACCCCAAAATCGCCACGGATCGTGCCGGGTGCGGCCTTCGCGGGGTTGGTGGCCCCGACCATAGTACGGATCATCTCAACCGTACCCGCCTTACCAACCACCACCGCCACCACGACCGGAGCCGACGTAATATAGGAGACCAATCCCTGGAAGAACGCCTTGCCCTCATGCTCACCGTAGTGGGTGCGGGCGAGCGCCTCCGTCACCTGCATGAGCTTCAGACCCTGCAACTTCAGGCCACGCTGCTCAATACGGGTCAGGATCGGGCCAACCAGACCACGCTGAACCGCATCGGGCTTGAGAATAATCAATGCACGTTCCATAGAAACCTCATAAATTGAACGAGAACCACCGGGGCGAAGTATACCACACACATAGTAACCACGCAGAGACGGATAGCACAACTACCCATCCCTACGTGGCTGTTGTTCTTCCAACCAGAAGCAGCATACGCCTAAATTGGCACTGCCTCGCCAATCCGCTTCGCAGCGCGCCGCATCTCCATCTTCACCAACCCAAAGTTGACGATGCGCTGGGTGATGACAACCAAAATCAACTCGCGAGCCTCAAGGAGGAGGATCGAGCCATCCTTGGCATCAATAATTGAGTCCACCAACGTTCCGACCCCAATACGCTTGGTCGCCTTATCGATCTCGCCGAAGACTGCGGCTGACATGGCGCCAAGGATTTCGGCATCTTCCTCATCGAGCAAGGTGCTAGCCACAACTAGGCCATCCTTGCCGACAAGGAGGCTCCCGATTACCCCCTCAACGCGGATCAGATCCTCGACGATTCGGCGCATAAGCTGACCTTTCGTAATCTCCACAGGCGCATTCATTATGTGTACTCCAGGCTGTATACCAAGCGCATGGGTCGGCTAACTCCTAGCCGCCAAATGTATGGTTGTAGGCTGCAATCGCATCCTGCGGGCGGCCCTGCTTCGAGAAGGTGTCGCCAAGTATCCGATAGAGTTGGGCGATCATCTCGGCATCTTTAACCGAACCCAGCAACTTCTGGATGTCAGCAGCGACCTCTTCAAGATGCGCCGATACCCGCACCAGATAGTTGTAGCTGTACATCATCAACTCGTTGCGATCAGTCTGAGCCGAGAGGCGCGCTACCGACAGCGCCATAGCGGCATTATCGGGAGCAAGCTCGATCTTCAACAGGATATCATCAAGGCTCTGGTCGCCGGTGGGAACAAAGGTATCGAAGGTACGGCGAGCATTCAACTGGTCACGTTCACGGCGGGCGGCACGCTCTTCCCGCGCATGAAGCAGCGCTTCGCGGCGGGCATAGAGTTCATCACGCGATGCACGGCCCTCACGAGGCGTGCGCGGTTCACGTGGTGGACGGTCAGCGCGAGGTTCACGATGCACCACAGGGCGAGCCGGAGCACGTTCGCTCATCGCGGGCAGGACAATTCGAGCCGGGGCATTACTGGTGTCCATTTCGGACGCCGGTCGATCCCAGATGTCGTCGAGTTGTTCCAGTGGTTCTGGAACAAAACCAATATCTTCAGGGGCAATCGAGGGTGTTGGTTCTTCGACACGCGGCGCAGTGCGTACCGCCTTCTGTAACGGAGGTGCCTCCATGTCGAAGTCGAAGTCAAAGAGATCTCCGCCTTCGGATTCGACCTCCTCCGTCTCCTCCTCCACGGCACTGAGCATGGCGATCTCGCTGGGCGAGAGTCCTAGTTCATTAAGCGATACCTGGGTTGGTGCCGCCGCTGGTTCGACTACCGGCGCTGGTGCTGGTTCGACTACCGGCGCTGGTGCTGGTTCGACCACCGGCGCTGGTGCAACCCTTGACTCAATCGCTGGAACTGCCGTCATCATCGGAGGCGTCTCTTCCTCGTTCAGATGATCGAGTTCCTCAAGCGTCAGACCGAGATCTTCCAGCGACAGCGGGCTCATCTCTGGCTCAGCCTCTGTCACCATGGCCGCGCTAAAGAGGGCCGACACGTCATCAACCGTCATACCGGTGAGCAGGGCCAATTCCTGGGTCGTGAGGCCCAGTTTATCCAACGAGAGGAGCAGATCGAGATCTTCCTTGGCCACTGTTGGTGGCAGCGCCCCAGTACCACGCGCCGGAGCAACGGGTTTAGGCTGCCAGACGTGCGGGGGAGCCATATAGGTCGCTGGCTGTTCAACCGCTGGTGCTGGCGGGGCCACGGGTGCTGCCGGTGGCAGCACCGGTGCAACTGGTGGTGCCTTAGCACTCATTGGTGTCGTATCACCATAGAGTTCGGCGATCTCTGCTTCCGAGAAGCCCAACTCCTCCAGCGACAAGGGGGCACGTTCAACGAGCGCAGCGGGGGCGGTCGGAGCATCGCCAGTTCCAAAGAGCAGGGCGATATCTTCCGCCGTGAAGCCCCACTCCTCCAGCGAAGAGACATCCATATTCGCCGCAACCACGTTGGCTGTGGTGGGTATGGGCGCAGGTGCTGGCACGGGCGCAGGTGCTGGCGTCCGCTGAGGATGCTCCGTCTCACCGTACAGGAACTCGATCTCTTCCGGTGTCAGGCCCAAGTCATCGAGTGAGAGCGGTACGGTTGCCCCAGCAGTGGTAGATGGAGAGGTAGTAGCAGCCTCTTCATCCGTCCCGAAGAGCATCGCGATATCTTCTGGCGTGAACCCCCACTCCTGCAAAGCATCCATATCCACTGGTTGCATGGAAGCAACCGTCGGCGTCGGCTGGGGAGCCGGGGGCGGCACTGGGCGGGGTGCCGGATCGGCACTGAGAAGCGCAATATCCTCCGGCGAAAGACCCAGGTCGGCGAGAGAGAAGGAGGTCCACTCCTGATCGTCACCTGTTGTGCCAGTCGTACCAGAGTCTGCCGTACCAAAACCACTAGACGAGTCTTCAATCACGCCGGTGAGCAGGGCAATATCCTCCTGGGAGAGACCCAGGTTCGCCAGCGAGAAGGGCGTGATCTCGGTAGCCATGATCGGGGTGGCCGTACCTGGTGCCGGAACTGGCGGCACAGATGGCATTGGCGCAGGTTCCTGGGGAGCCATACCAAACTGATCGGCCTCATCCAAGGAGAACCCAAAGTCTTCAAACGAGAAGGTTTCTGGCTCAGGTTGGGGAACCACTGGTGCTGGCGGCGGAACCACCGGCGCTGGCGCTTCTGGCACAACCTCAGCCGCCGCCTCGTTCAGCGCTAACAAGGCGATCTCTTCCGGCGAGAGACCCAATTCCTCTAACGAGAAGGGCTTCATCTCCGGCTCAACCTCTGGCTCAAGGATTGGCTCCGGCTCTGGCTCCGGTGCAATCTCCACCTCAGCGTCCGCTAAGCCCAGCGCAGCGATCTCTTCCGGCGAGAGACCCAATTCCTCTAACGAGAAGGGCTTCATCTCCGGCTCAACCTCTGGCTCAAGGATTGGCTCCGGCTTTGGCTCCGGTGCAATCTCCACCTCAGCGTCCGCTAAGCCCAGCGCAGCGATCTCTTCCGGTGAGAGGCCCAAATCCTCCAGCGAGAAGGGCGTCATCTCCGGCTCAGCCTCTGGCTCCATCACTGGGGCGGCAGGCGGCTCCGACTTCACTGGTGCAGGCGGCTCAGGAACCGTCTCAGCATCTGCTAGGCCCAGCGAGGCGATCTCTTCCGGCGACAACCCCAACTCCGCTAGCGAGAAGGGCGTCATCTCCGGCTCAACCTCTGGCTCCATCACCGGAGCAGGTGGTTCCGCAGCACTCGGCACTTCTTCAACCAGACCCAACTCAGCAATCTCTTCGGGCGAGAGACCGAGTTCAGTCAGCGAGAAGGGTGTAAGATCAGGCTCAGCATCGAAGTCAGCCACAGGCGCTTCGACTTCAGGCTCCGCAAACTCGGCCAACTCATCATAGGAGTCCTCAGCCTCAGCCGATTCCAGATCCATATCAATGATCTCGTCACCATCACGGATCTGGATACCAGCACGGTGAAGGGTCCAGCCAATCTCCTCAATGCGTTCAGCCTCAGCCTCAGGATCATCAACCACGCCAATAATATCGGTGAGATCGACATAGCCCTGGCGCTGGCCAAGAATAATCAACTTATCAAGCGCTGGGTCACCGGTCATCACCTCAGACTCAGGCTCAGAATCGGCCATATCGAAGGTGGTATCGGCACCATCACTACCAATAAAGGTCTCCAGTTCCCCCAGATCAAGACCTGCCAACTCATCATCGGTTAGACCCAACTCACGGGTACTCAGATCTAGGGGACTCCCAGCATCAAGCCCCAAGTCATCGAGAGAGAAGGGTTCAACATCAGCCGAGACATCATCAATGAACGCCCCATCGGACATCGGCGCACTAATACCGTCCATGTCAAACTCATCAAATGAGAACGGTTCAACATCAGACGAAACCTCTTCCGCTGGCGAGGTTCGAGGGCTAACCGGTGCCTCAAGATCGAAATCAAAGGAATCCACCTCTGTCAGTTCCAGTTCATCCTCGGCTCCTTCCGAGGTCTGTTCCAAACTGGCAATCTCCTCTGGCGAAAGCCCCAGTTCAGCCAGCGAGAAGGGCTTGAGTTCAGGTTCTTCACCCTGCGACCAACCCGGAATGACCGTATCGCCGGTCACCGCCATATCGGCCTCAGAGGCAGCATCAGCAGCTTTGAGGGCGGCAATCTCCTCTGGCGACAAGCCCAGATCTTCGAGCGAGAAGGGCATCAACATGGGTTCAGGCTCTGGTTGCGGCGGGGCTTCAGGCTCGCTATCAAGCTCCGCATCAGCCTCAGATTCCCCGCGAGCCTCTTCAGCCGCAGCCATACTGAGCATCGCAATATCCGCTGGCGAGAGACCCAGGTCGGCCAGGGATGGCGGTTTCTGCTTAGGACGCGGCTGATCATCTTCTAGTGCGGCAAACTCATCGAAGGAGAAGGCATCCAGATCAAATTCTGGCTGCTCAACGGGCGTAACCGATTCTCCCGCCTGGGATGCCTGCAACTGCGCGATCTCGTCCGGAGAGAGACCGAGATCTTCGAGCGAGAAGGGCGTCATCTCCGGCTCTTCCGCCGTTGCCGCTGGAGCCTCGGATGCCTGCAACTGCGCGATCTCGTCCGGAGAGAGACCCAGATCTTCGAGCGAGAAGGGCGTCATCTCCGGCTCAGCCTGAGGCTCAGGTCGTGCGGAAGCCTGCGTACCATCTTCCTTCGGCAAGCGGAAGCCGGCCGTAAAGCGCTCACCCGCCGCTTCAGAAGCCTCCTCAATATCACGGAAGGAGATATCGTCATGATCATTGGCGAAATAGGCGGCTGCCTCATCGTCATCATCAAGACTAATCGGCGGCAAGGGCAGCAGTTCTTCCTTCGGCAATTCGCTTGCGCGCTGCCTCAGCTTCGCAAAGATCGAGCCACCTTCCGGCTCTTCTTCCTCCTGCGGGCGCCCAAAACCAGTACGCGGCTTAGAGGTTGGCTGCTGCCAGCTATAGCCACCCGTCTGACCAGAATCATCCGCATCAAAGGTGGGCATGGGCAGATCGCGAGACAAGAGCGAACCCTGAGGATCATCAAGCGAGAAGGGCTGAAGCGAGGGTGGCAATGACGATGCACCAACCATCCCGTAATCATCCACTGAATTCAGATCGAGATCATCAAGCGAGAAGGGCTGAAGATCGCCCATACCGCCATCAAAGCCCGATTCCATGGTGGACGACTCATCACCCGCATCCCAATCGAAGGGCGTCACTGGTGCCTCAGCAGGCACCTGCGCAGGTGGTTCAGGGCGTTGGGTCAACAATTCGCGCTTGGGCTGCATTGCCTTAGAGACACTACTCAGCAGATCAACCTCATCCGTTGAGAGATCAATATCATCCAGCGAGAACGGTTGAAGATTCAGATCATCAAGATGATCAGAAGCAACATCAGCCGCATGAGCCGCATTCATCTGCGCAATCTCTTCTGGCGAGAGACCCAAATCGGCCAGCGAGAAGGGTTCCATCACGGGTTCTTCAGCAGCCGGTTCGGGCGCAGGCGCATTCATCTGCGCAATCTCTTCTGGCGAGAGACCCAAATCGGCCAGCGAGAAGGGTTCCATCACGGGCGCTTCAGCGACGGGTGCGGCTGGTTGCGCCGAGGTAGAAGAGAGATCATCAAAGTCGAAGGGCGTAATCTCACTAGATGTATCAATATCGCCCCCGTCACTATCATCGCTAGGGGGATACATCGCCAACAATGAGGAGAGAAAATCGTCGTCGTCAGTCGAAGAAGCCGGAGCCGGAGCCGAGGCGGGAGCGGGGGAGAGATCGAAATCCTCACCCCATCCACTGAGAAAATCGGGTTCGGCAGTAGCCGGAAGCGCACTAGGTACCACCAGCGCAGCAACCTGAACTTGAGCCTGGGCTTGGCGTTCCTGCTCTTCACGCTGTTCCTGCCACATCTGCTCATCCCATGCAGGAACTTCCAGATTGGGAGCAGCAATGTCGGGCAAGACATCAAAGAGCGCCCGTGCCACTTGCTGATAGGGTTCGAGTTGCTGTGCGAAACGCCAATACCGTTCGCCACTCGCATCACCGCTCGCCTGACGGATATAGCCTAGCAACAAATTGGCCTTGAGGACAACCGGACGCAGAGCGAGGATCTCCTCACACACCTCGTCCGCCACATCAGGCTGTCCATCGCGCCAGAGCGCCTCGGCCAAGCCGACCCGCGCATCAAAGCGGTGGGGGTATTCGTCAATTACACTGCGAAATTCTTGGATCGCCTGGGGCAACATATTGCCCTTGGCATAGAGACGAGCCAAGCCAGGCCGACTGAGGCGAAGCGTTGCGCCTTCGCTACCCCAGACCTCAGTATAGAGGCGGAGCAACTGGGAGCGCAGTTCGGGCATATCTGGGCGTACTTCAAGTGCTTGCTCAAACTCCGTCACGGCAAGATCGAGCTTATTCTGGCGCTCATAGGTAATACCCAAACCGACATGGGCAGGGATATTTTCAGGATCAGCGTTCAGAACCCGACTGAAGGCCGCCTCGGCCTGGTCAAATTGCCGACTCGCCAGGTACGCCTCGCCAAGGATGCGGTGCGCCTCCAAGCTCTCAGGGAAATATTCGAGGATATGCTGAGCTACAGCGATCGCCTGCTCGACCTTGTTGACCTCAAGGAAGGCACGGGCCTGATCATATGCAGCTTGCAGGCTAATTGTAGCCATCCTGGCTCCTCCTGCTGTCGCGTACAGAGCGGCGGGGGTGTGAAGGGTTTACGGCGCTGAGGGCTGCGCAGAATAGACGCAGATTCGCCCGATAGAACGTGTAAAGTATAAGTCTATTATAGTCGTGGTGTCAAGGGCATTGACGGCATTTTGTAGCTTAGAATAGGGCTATACCATCAGAAATGGTTTACTAGACACTGACGTTTAGGCATAATGAATTACTCTTAACATAAAAAATAATGTTCTAGGCCGGGTACCTCGCAACAATACGGTTATTCATCACAACACAAGATGCCCATAAAGTACCATATGCAAGACAGGGGTTGCATACCCTTATAAAGAACGTTTGTTTTTTTATTTTCGATTTCTTATGCACAACCTTGTGGTATGACATTCTATCACTTTATTGACTTCCTGGCATGCAAAACAAACGCTGGGTTCCGCGATCATTCCGTAGGGCGACGCATGACCCACCAATGTCTTTCGTACACCTCAGGCCACATGGTGGGCCATGCGTCGCCCCTACTCCGGGGGCATGCTACGTCATTAAAAGCATAAAGCGCTCACCGTTTGGTGAACGCTTTACACTTCAACCTATGGTCGGGGCGACTGGATTTGAACCAGCGACCTCCTGAACCCCATTCAGGTGCGCTACCGGTCTGCGCTACGCCCCGCAGTAACGGCGATGATTATAGCGCCTTCGTGGCAATGAGTCAAACGGGGATTCATGTGTAACCAGGGCATGTGCAAAGTCCTTGGGGCGCAGCCGTCCCCGCACCCCCACCGGAGGTGACTTTGCACATGCCCTGCATGTGTAACTGTTCACACTTGGGGTAAAGGAAGCTTCTGATTGACGCAAAGGTTTTGTTGCAGGCTTTGCGCCTTTGCGTCAAAACCGGAATGCTAGGAGAACTGTGAACAGTTACATTCATGTTGCGTCAATAGGAAGAGCGATACTAAAGCGTGCGCCGGGTTGGTGGGTCGAATCGAGACGTACTGTACCGCCATGGGCATGGATGATCTCGCGCACGATGGCTAAGCCCAACCCAGCGCTACCGGGGTGCGCACCGCGCACGCCGCGTTCCCAGATGGCCGCGTGTAACTCGGTGGGAATGCCGGGGCCATCATCGGTGATGCTGAGTTCTGCCTGGGTGCCGCGTCGCACCAGACCGAGGAGGATTGTGCCGCCGGGGGGGGTAGCACGTAGCGCATTGTCGAGCAGGTTGAGCAGCGCCTGTTTGAGCCGGTCACGGTCGGCGAGCAGAGAGACTTCGGTTTCAAACTGAAGTTGGAGGCTCACCCCGGCCCGGCGGGCACGCCCAGCGAGGAGGTCGGTCAACTCGGAGAGCAGTGCGCCAAGCGCCAATGGGCGACGGTGGGCCAGGAGGAGTTGGCCATCGGCAGGCGGGCGGAGGAGTTCATCAACCAGGCGTGCCATGCGTTGGGTCTCGGACTCAAGGAGGCTCAGGGCTGGATGGTGCTCAGGCGCGGCGGTATCAATCAGATTTTCGATCATGCCGCTGATCGCAGTCAGGGGGGTACGCAGATCGTGGGAGATGCTGCGGTAGAAGTGAGTGCGGGCCTGTTCAAGTTCCGCGATACGAGCGGTATAGGCGTGCAAACTGGTTTCGAGCGCATCAAGATTGGCTCCCAACTGGCCGATTTCATCGCGCTGGAGTTGGGGCTGGGTAGGGAGATCGTGGCTAAATGCACGCGCTAGACCTTCAGCCCGCAGGCTCTGGCGTAGGATCGGGCGCGCAATCGAACGCGCCACCACGAGGCTGATCAGGGCCATGAGCAACGCCGCCACCAGCGCAACCTGGAGGGTCAGGCGGCGCAATGAAACGAGCATACGTGTATCCTCGGCGGTGCTAACGGATAACTCGACCACGCCGATAGTGGTGGTAGCAGATTGAATCACCTGCGCGGCATAGTGGCGGTCGGCGACCTGCGAGGCAGGCAGCGGCCAGGGGGAGCGCACGAGGGCCAGCGCGGGGCGGCTGGGGAAGGGGCCAAGATCGCTCTCGCCAGAGAGCCGGGTGCCATTAGGGTCAAAGAGGCGCACCGCCGTACCGGGCGGCAAGATCTCACGCCCCACCCCACTCGCTGCGATGGCCTGGAGGGTCGCGGGTGAATCGGCCAACTCAGCGAGCAGGGCAGCGTAGAGATCAGTCTGGGCGGTGAGGGTGGTGGTGCGCTGTTCAGCCAGGTAGCGCCCGGCTAATGCCACAAACCCACCGCCAAGCAAGACCATCCCCACCAGCGTGAGCAGGAGGTAGGTGAGGCTGAGACGCAGAGTGAGTGACATTGCCCGTAATACGCAACCTAGCCGATCACCATGCATGTGACGGTACGTTTGACGCCCTCGACGCTATGGATCTCATTCATGACGAGGCGGCCAATCATGCGCGGATCGGGCGTCTGCACCGTAGCGATAATGTCATATGGCCCGGTCACTGCATCAACAGACGCCATACCATTGAGCGTGCGGAGTACCGCCAAGACCTCCGCGACCCGTCCCGACTCGGCTTCGATCAAGACATAGGCTCGTGCTTCCATAACGTTACCTCCTCGTTGAGGTCTATTGTGAGTAGGGGCGAAGCATCGCCCGCCAAGTTTGTTCGGGTTCCCCTGTTCTATGGGGGCGATGCTTCGCCCCTACGGGATGATCGGGGAACCCCGCGATGATGGGGTTTCCTTACCCCACGGGGCGAAGCATCGCCCGCCAAGTTTGTTCGGGTTCCCCTGTTCTATGGGAAGCGATGCTTCGCCCCTACGGGATGATCGGGGAACCCCGCGATGATTACCTTTCGATCCCGGTCATCAACTCGCGCACAAAACGGGTCGCCCCAGGAACAAGATCAGCGGCGGGCAACTGCTCAAGCTGAGCGATCAGGGCGCTGCCAACAATCGCGCCATCGGCGATCTGGGCCACTTCGGCGACATGGGCGGGGCTGCTGATCCCAAAGCCAACTACGAGCGGCAGATCGGTGAGGCGGCGCAGGCGCTCGATGACCGTCGCGAGGTTGGTGGAGAGGCTGGCGCGTGCCCCGGTGACGCCGGTGAGCGAGACGACATAGATGAAGCCGCTGGCACGGGCGGCGATCTCGGCCATGCGATCATCGGGGGTGGTAGGAGCCACAAACATGATCAGGTCGAGGCCATGGGCGGCAGCGGCGGCGTGCAGTTGGGCCGATTCTTCGGGGGGCATATCGGGAATGATCCAGCCATCACCACCAGCAGCGGCAAAATCGGCACATGCACGCTCGATGCCATAGCGCAACAACGGATTGTAGTAGCCCATCAGCAAGAGCGGAGCTTGCAAGCCACGCGCCCGCAGCGTTGCCACCGTCTCGATACAGGTACTCAGATTGATGCCATGATCGAGGGCACGCTGGGTAGCGCGTTGGATCGTCGCCCCATCGGCGAGGGGATCGGAGAAGGGCATGCCCAACTCAAAGAGGCTGGCTCCGGCAGCTTCGAGAGCCGGAACGAGATCGAGGGTACTGCCCGGCTCAGGAAAACCAACCGTCAGATAGGGCATCAGGGCCACGCGGCCTTCCTGGCGCAAACGGGCGAATGTTGCGGCGATTCGGCTCATAGGTAGGGGGTACTCCAACACATGATCGTCCTGTTGGCATGATACCACACAGGCATACGCGGATGAGACCGCAATCCAAAGCGCCCATGCTATAATTGCCTCCAACTATACCCCAAAGGAGAGCATAACGACCATGGCAGCAGGTAAGATCCTCGGCGGGCCGATGCGCTCGATCAACGCATGGCTGGCACAACACCCCACACTCTGGCGCTGGCTGAAGATTCTGCGCCTCGGCCTCTTTCAGTTTGGTATGGGCCTCTCGCTCGCCCCGATCACCGGCACGCTCAACCGGGTACTGATTGATGAGATGAGTATCCCGGCTGTCGCGGTCGGTTTTTTGTTGGCGATCCACTATTTCGTCTCGCCTATGCGCGCCTTGATCGGCTTTCGCTCCGATGTGGATCGCGCCCGTGGGCGTTGGCGCACGCCGTATCTCGTCTTTGGGGCCATGCTCACATACGGCGGCTTGGCGACGGCGCCCTTCACGCTGATTCTGTTGAGTGGCGAGGGTTCCTTCACCTTCTGGCCCGCCTTGCTCTTCTGTAGCCTGATCTTTTTAGGCTATGGCATCGGGGTAAATGTGGTCGAGACGATCTATCTGGCGATGGTGAGTGATATGACCCCCTCGCATGAGCGCGGCAAGGTGTTGGGTGTGCTCTGGATCATGCTGGTGCTGGGCACGATTGTCAGTTCGGTCATTATTGGTCAACTGTTGCTCGACTACAGCCACTACCGGCTCATCCAGGTGATGCAGGCATCGGCGGTGATCTTCGTGGCCTTGACCTTCGTTTCGCTCTACAACCAGGAGCGCCTCAAGCCGAACGGCGAGCTTGCGGATGTGACCGAGCCGGTGCGGGTGCGCGAGACGTTGGGGCAGTCGTTGCGGCTGCTGGCGGCCCAAGTGCCACTGCGCAACCTCTTCATTGTGCTCTTTCTCGCTACGCTGGGCTTCGCCACCCACGATGTGTTGCTCGAACCCTATGGCGGCCAAGTGCTCAATATGAGTATCACCGAAACCTCGCGCCTCACCGCGCTATGGGGCGTCGGCATGTTGATTGCGATCAGCTTGGCGGGTTGGGCGTTGTGGAAGGGGCGCTCGTCGGTGCTACTGATTACCGCCGGGTCACTGCTGGGGGCGGCGGGATTCTTGACGATCAGCCTTGCGAGCATGCCCGCGCTGGCCACGATCTTTCGGGTTGGAGTGGTGCTGATCGGCATGGGGCGCGGCATGTTCATTGTTGGTGCGCTGGCACTGGTCATGTCGCTGGTGGACAAGAACCACGCCGGACTCTTCATCGCCCTGTGGGGGATCACCCAGGCGTTGGCGCAGGGTTTTGGCACAATTGGGGGTGGCCTGACCCGCGACATCATGCAGCACTTCACTGGTCAAGTCGCGCTGGGCTACACGGTGGTCTATAGCGCCTCGCTCGTCCTGCTCAGTCTGGCCGCCATTCTGCTCTTTGTGTTGAAGATTGGGCGACAGGTACAGAGTGGGGCGGTGCGTTCGCCCTGGGGTGGGTTGGATCAGATCAATGCGGATCAGATTATTTTTTAGGTTGTATGGGTGGAGGTAGCATGCAGATCACGGAGAGAACCGATCACGACCCGGCAACTGACCTCCTGTTGGTAGATGCGTATATGCGGTGGGCGTTGTTGGCCGCCGAAGAGGTGGTGGGCAAGAATGGGCTGGCGGTGATTCTGCGCCAGAATGGGTTGAGCCACTTAATCAGTAACTATCCGCCGGAGCAACTCAAGGCCACCACGGGGATGACGCTCACCCACTATGCAAATCTCAATGCCGGGTTGCTCAACTTCTTTGGGCGTTCGGCACGCAGTATGACGCTGCGGATCGGGCGGCAGACGGCGCGCTACTCGATTGACCGCCAAGGTGCCTTGTTCGGTACCGCAGCCCTGATCGCCTCGAAGATGCTGCCCATCTCGACCCAGATCAAGATGGGACTCTCAGCGATGCAGGGCGGGATGCGCCGCCTGAGCCAGTCGGTGGGCCAGGATCGCCACTTTGAACTTGAGGATCGCGGCGATGCCTGGGCCTACCACGATTTTGCCGATCCCACCAGTGCCGGGAAGGTTGCTGATGAGCCGATTGGCTGGATTCAGACCGGCGCGATCCAGGAGACCCTGCACTGGCAGATCGGCAAGGATTTTGAGGTGGAGCAGGTGGCATGCCGCTCGATGGGTGCGCCTGCCTCGATCTGGTTGGTGCATAAGACCCCCAAACTACCGAGTGCATAGTCAAGGAGTGTGTCATGGCCGATCTGAATCCTGCCCAGATCTTCGACCTACTCAATCGCCCTGGCCCGCTCTGGTTGGTGGGGGCGAACCTCGCCGGAGCCAATCTTTCTGGGGCTAACCTGAGCAATGCCAATCTGAGTGAGACGAATATGGTTGGGGCGCGGCTGAGTGATGCGAATCTCTACCGAGCCGATTTGAGTGTGGCCGAGTTAGGCGGTGCAACGCTGAGTTGGGCCAATCTGCGCGAGGCGCGTTTGGCATGGGCGCAGCTTGTCCGCGCCGATTTGAGTGATGCGGATTTGCGCAAGGGCGACCTCGCTTGGGCTAATTTGGAGTTTGCCAATCTGACCGGGGCCAACCTGCGCGGGGCTAATCTGAGTGCAGCCGATTTTAGTGGCGCGAACCTGTATGGGGCTAACCTCAGCCTGTGTAACCTGAGCGGGGTGGATCTGCGCGACACGATCATGATTGGGGCCAACCTGACCGAGGCCCAACTGCGTGAGGCGCAACTGATCAACATGAGTGGTGCGAACCTCTCCGGGGCGAACTTGAATAAGGTGAGCCTGGGGGGCGCGAGTATGCAGGGGGTCAACCTGAGTGGGGCCAGCCTCTTGAGCGCCAATCTGCGCGAGGCGAACCTACGCGAGGCCAATCTGATCGGGGCCAATCTCTACGAAGCCAACCTGAGTGATTCCGATCTACGAGCCGCCGATTTGAGTATGGCCAACCTGAGTGGGATCTATCTGAGTGGCGCAAACCTAGAAGGGGCGATCCTTACCCACACCAACCTGAGCCGCGCCAACCTGAGTGGCTGTAATCTGCGTGGTGCCCAACTGAATGGGTGTAACCTGCGCGAGGCCAGCCTTGCCGATGCCGATCTCACCGGCGCGGATCTGAGTGGGGCCGATCTCTCCGAGTGTGATCTGAGCGGGGTGATCGGGATGGTGCGGTAAGGGATGTTGGCCCTCACCCCCTAACCCCCTCTCCCACTGCGTGGGAGAGGGGGAATCGAACGCATCGCGATGCGGAATCACCCCTCTCCCGCATTGCGGGAGAGGGGCCGGGGGTGAGGGCCGATCATCTCCTATGTCCCCACCAACAGATCACGCAAAAAATACCCGGTATGCGACCCCTCCACCAACGCGACCTCTTCGGGGGTGCCAGAGGCAACCACCACGCCCCCGCCATCACCGCCCTCTGGCCCCATATCCACGATCCAGTCGGCGGTCTTGATCACATCCAGATTATGCTCGATCACCAGCACCGTGTTGCCCGCTTCCACTAGGCGGTGCAAAACGGTGAGTAGGTGCTGCACGTCGGCGAAGTGCAGGCCGGTGGTCGGTTCGTCGAGGATGTAGATGGTGCGTCCGGTGGCTACACGCGCCAACTCCTTGGCCAGTTTCACCCGTTGGGCCTCGCCACCCGATAGGGTAGTCGCGGGTTGCCCCAACTTGATATATTCCAACCCAACATCTTGCAAGGTCTGGAGGATGCGGCGCACACGCGGCACATTGTCGAAGAACTCCAGTGCCGTCTGCACATCCATATCCAGCACATCGGCAATGGATTTGCCCTTGTACTTAACCTGCAAGGTCTCGCGGTTGTAGCGCTTGCCCTTACACTCATCGCAGCGCACCCAGACATCGGCGAGGAACTGCATATCAATCTTGATCTCGCCGTTGCCCTCGCACGCCTCGCAGCGCCCGCCCTTGACATTGAAGCTGAAGCGCCCCGGCTCGTAGCCGCGCAACTTGGCCTCGGCGGTTGCGGCGAAGAGTTGGCGTAGGATGTCGAAGAGCTTGACGTAGGTGGCCGGATTGGAGCGCGGGGTACGCCCAATCGGCTGCTGGTCAATATCAATCACCTTGTCGAGCGCCTCGATTCCCTCAAGTGCGCGGTGGGGGCCAGGCTTGAGTTGGGCCTTATTGAGCCGGTTGGCCAGCGCCGGGTAGAGCGTCTCGGTAATCAGCGAGGACTTGCCGGAGCCAGAGACGCCGGTGATGGCAATGAAGGTGCCGAGCGGGAACTGCACACTCACATCACGCAGGTTGTTGAGAGTCGCCCCCGCGATGCGCAGCCAACCGCTCTGGGCCACGCGGCGCAGACCGGGGATAGCGATCTCCAAGCGTCCGCTTAGGTACGCCCCGGTGAGCGAGGTGGGATGCGCAGCGACCACCTGCGGCGTCCCGGCCACTACCACCTCCCCGCCCTTGATGCCCGCCCCCGGCCCGAAGTCCACCATCCAATCGGCGGCCTGCATCGTCTCTAGGTCATGCTCAACCACCACCAGCGTATTGCCCAGATCACGCAGACGCAGCAGCGAGTTGAGCAACTTGCGGTTATCGCGCTGGTGCAGGCCAATACTCGGCTCATCAAGGATATACATCACCCCCACCAAGCCGGAGCCAATCTGCGAGGCCAGCCGGATGCGCTGCGCCTCACCACCAGAGAGCGTCGGTGCGCCACGTTCGAGGGTCAGGTAGTGCAGCCCGACATTACGCAGGAAGTTGAGCCGTTCGCGGATCTCCTTCAGCACATCACCCACAATCTCCAACTGGGTCGGGGTGAGCGCACTCCCCGGCTGCGCCAACTGCTCGGCCCACTGGTACGCGGCCTCAATATGCTTGGCGCACACCTCACGGATACTGGACTGATCCACCTTAACCGCCAGACTCTGCGGGCGCAGGCGCGCACCGTGGCAATCGGGGCAGGGCTGTTCGCTCATATATTGAACATAGAACTCGCGCTGCGACTCGCTGCCGGTCTGCATAAAGCGGCGACGAATCTCAGCGGCGATGCCCTCCCAGGGGCGGAAGAACTCGCCCCGACTACCGCTCTCGTTCTCCCAGGCAAAACGCAACTTCTGCTTGCCACTGCCCAGAAGCAGGCCATCGCGCTGTTCCTGAGACAGATCCGCCCAGGGCGCATCGAGATCGATCCCGTAGTGGGCCGCAATCGAGAGCAGCGAACGGTAGCCCCACGAATCCTTCTTCTTGCGCATCTCGCCCCAATAGGTGACCGCGCCCTCGTGGATGGAGAGCGCATGATTGGGCACCAGCAGGGCCGGATCGATCTCTAAGTGCGTCCCCAAGCCGGTACAGGTCGGGCATGCACCTTGGGGCGAGTTAAAGGAGAACATCTGCGGCGAGAGTTCAGGGAAGGAGATGCCACAGGTGAGGCAGGTATTACTCTCACTCATGAGCCACTCATCACCATCGGGGCTTGGATCAGCAGCGTCCTGGAGCGAGATAATGATCGTACCCTCACCGACCCGTAGTGCCTGCTCAACACTATCGGTGAGGCGGGTGACAAAGCCATCCCACTCCGTGCCGGCCCCCGCCGCCGCAAACCCCGCGCCACCCGCATCATCGAGGCGCCGCGATTCAGCCTCGGCGCGGTCAGGCATAACCAGGCGGTCTACCACCACCTCAATCGTATGCTTGACCTTCTTATTCAGCTTGATCTCTTCATCCAGGGTGCGGATCTCGCCATCCACACGCACGCGCACAAAACCCTCAGCCTTGGCCTCGGCAAAGATGTCCTTATACTCACCCTTACGTTGCGAGACCACCGGAGCGAGGATGAGGAAGCGGCTGCGCGCCGGGAGATTCATGACCCGATCCACCATCTGCTGGGCGGTCTGCGAGGCTACCGGGCGGCCACACTGGTGGCAGTGTTGCAGCCCCACGCGGGCATAGAGCAAGCGCAGGTAGTCGTAGATCTCGGTAACCGTACCGACAGTCGAGCGCGGGTTTTTGGAGGAACTCTTTTGCTCAATCGCAATTGCCGGGGATAGCCCCTCGATCATGTCAATCTTGGGCTTCTCCATCTGGCCCAGGAACTGGCGCGCATAGGCCGAGAGGCTCTCGACATAGCGCCGCTGGCCCTCGGCATAGAGCGTATCAAAGGCGAGTGAACTCTTGCCCGACCCACTCACCCCCGTCAGGACGATGAGTTTATCACGCGGGAGTTCAACATCCACACCCTTCAGGTTATGTTCACGTGCGCCCTTGATGACGATCATATCTTTTGCCATGGGCGAGGTACTCCTGGGTGCAAGCAGCCGAAAGCGCCGCTAGGGGTAGCGACGCCAGAATAGATTGAACAGCCGTGCTGATTATAGCATTCTTTTGGGTCGGGGGCAATCGTTCATATGGTGTAGGTGGAGACGCAAGATATTGCGTCTCTACACCGGGTTTTGCTCCACCTCCAGGCTCGGCGCGACCGGAACCGGCTGGCGCGGGGCGGCGAGTTGGTTACGAACAGCATTGGTGATCACCGCGCCCGCCGCCGAGACAATCAGCGCACCACTCACATAGGGCGCCGCTGGGCCAATCAGGTCGAAGATCACCCCCGCGAAGAGCGGGCCAGCCACCATCATCAGGCTGTTGAAGGACTGCACGCCGCCCAAGATGCTACCCTGGGCTTCCGGGGCGACACTGCGCGAGATCAGGCTGGTGATCGAAGGAGTGGCCATCCCCGAACCGGCGGCCAACACACCCAGCGCCGGGTAGAGCATCCAAGCGTCCGAAGCCGCAGCAATCATCGCAAAGCCGAAGGTCATCAGGCCCAGACCCATCACCGCCAGACGTGGCTCGCCGAAGCGTGGCAGCAACTTGCGCAGCAGGAAGCCCTGCATCAGCACCGCCATCAGCCCAATGAAAGCGAACATGAAGGCGTTCTCGGTCGGGCCTAAGCCGAAGCGGATGTCGCTAAAGACGGCGAAGTTGTTCTGCAAACCAGCGAAGGCGAAGTTGATCAGCAACGCACCCAGCAGCAGGGGCCGAATATCCGTATTGCGCACCACCCCATTCAGGCGGCTGATCGGGTTCATCTTGCGGAAGGGCACCTGGGTGCGGCGCTCAACCGGCAGCGACTCGGGCAGGCGGAAGAAGCCGAAGATCACATTGGCGAAGGTGAGCGCCGCCGCCACAAAGGCCGGGGTGGAGAGACTGATCGTACTGAGCAGGCCACCAATCGCCGGGCCAAGCATAAAGCCCATCCCGAAGGCCGCACCGATCAGGCCCAGACCCTTGGCCCGATCCTCCGGCTTGGTCACATCGGCAATATAGGCTTGGGCGGTGCTGATATTCGCCCCGGTGATGCCGTCCATGATGCGGGCGAAGAAGAGCACCGCCAGCACCACCCCGATGCCCAGGGGCAACAACTGATCGGCAATCCCGAAGATGATGTAGGAGACCCCCGTGCCAGCCAGACTGATCAACAGCACCGGGCGGCGTCCGAAGCGATCCGAGAGCGCCCCCAGCACCGGCGAGAAGAGGAACTGAAAGAGCGCGTAACTCGCCGCCAACGCCCCGACGATCAGCGCACGGTTCGAGGTCAGCCAGGAGGTATCGGCCTGCTCGATCAGCTTGACGTAGTAGGGCAGCAACGGCACCACAATCCCGACGCTCAGTAGGTCAATGAAGACGGTCAAAAATATGAAGATCAGTGGGGAGCGCTTGTTGGTTTCCACGGTCGCCTCCTGGATTTGGCTGGCACTTTGTTTCCTTGTTCAGAATATAACATATTTGTTGATGGTTTGTCAATACCTTGCACAGGATTTTCCAAAAATCCTGTGCAAGGCCATCTCCGGTGGGGGTTTGGGGGAGGCGCAGCCTCATAGGCGTTCGGTTACGGAATACCGCGTAGGGGCGCATCGTGATGCGCCCCCTGGCGTCCCCACGCCATACGTCGCCGCGATCATCGCGCCGGAGGGCGCGTCACGACGCGCCCCTATACCCCTCAAGCTAAGAAAACAGCCAAGGAAGCTCTTTTGTGTCATCATGGAAGTAGGAACAAA
>NZ_RYFD01000001.1 GCF_004138135.1 Candidatus Oscillochloris fontis | reverse complement strand
GGTGAGGTGCTGTTTTTTCATGCCACCAGTCTAAGTGACGTGGCGATAGAACACAAGAGGTCTTAATTTACGGACTATTCAATAGTCCTTTACATAGAATCTAGTATACCCATAGAACATGTGCCAAGCCACCTCCGGTGGGGTTTGAGGCCCAGCCCCAAGAACGTTGCACATGCCCTGAGTATACCCACTTGCAACTATCCGTTGCCGTGTTAGAATAGATCGTGTAGGAATAAGCGCCTAATATCAATGCATGATGGAGTAGTCAATGAGTGACGAATACCAATACCCGCCAACCCAACCGCGCACACGGGTTCGTCAGGAATGGGATGCCCAGCGCATTCGGGCCTTGCGGGAGTTTATGGGTATGACCCAGCAACAAATGGCGGATGAACTCGAAGTGCGCCAACAGACCATTAGCGAGTGGGAGACAGGCACCCACCGCCCGCATCGATCCACTCAAAAGACACTCTCGATGATCGCTGAACAGGCCGGTTTCGTCTATCAGATCGAACAACCACCAGTACCGGGCGAGGTGACAGACGAGGTGACAGACGAGGTGACAGACGAGGTGACAGACGAGGTGACAGACGAGGTGACGGACGAGGTGACGGACGAAGTACCGGGCAAGGTGACGGACGAGGTGACAGACGAGGTGACAGACGAGGTGACAGACGAGGTGACAGACGAGGTGACAGACGAGGTGACGGGCGAGGTGACGGGCGAGGTGACGGGCGAGGTGACGGACGAGGTGACGGGCGAGGTAACGAGCGAAGTACCGGGCGAGGTGACGAGCGAGGTGACGAGCGAAGTGACAGAATGATAGATCTACAATAGACTGTAACCTCCCAGCAAAAAACTCTTTGCACTTTGCATTCGTTAGGCATGCATTCGCCCCGTATTGGTGCGATGTGAACGCTTGGCATGTGTTGACCCTTGCTTAGCGGTGTGCTAAAATGACGCCTAGGTTCAAAAACCTCTGGTCTTCTCTGCCCACGATGGGCGTAGGAGGAAGGACTGCGCATGGCGGAGCCGGATAGCCTTATGCAACTTGGGATCGAGGCCGCCCGCGATGGAAACAAAGAGGAGGCGCGCAACCTCTTCCGCCTGCTCACACTCCAAGACCCTGCTAACGCCCAGGCGTGGCTCTGGCTTGCTGGTGTGGCAGAGAATCGCGAGGAACGGCAAGCATCTCTCGAACGGGTGGTCGAGATTGATCCGACCAACGAAATGGCGATCAAGGGGCTACAAGCTCTAGGGGTCACTCCCGGCAGCCCTGCTGTTGCCCCCACCCCTGAACCACTTCCAGTCCCGGTAGCGGCACCGGTAGCCGCAGCACCGATTGACGATCCCTTTGGCGACGATGATGATCCCTTTGCTGAACTGAACAACCTCTCTGATGTCATGGCTGATTCGGAAGGGCCGGTGCGCCGCAATGAGCCACCTCCGCCCCCAGTGAGCCTTGATGATGATGCACTGCCCTCGCCGGTGATGACAAGTAGTAGTACCGGGCGCGGGAGCAATAGTAGTAGTACCGGGCGCGGGAGCAGTAGCAGTAGCAGTAGTAGCTATCGCCGGAGTAGCCTCTACGATGATGATGGAAGTGATACCGTTCCAGCCCGTCGCGGAATCAGTCCACTACTGGCGATTCTGATGGCATTGGTTGGTATTCTGCTCATTGGCCTCTTGGTGATCTTCTTCCTCTTCCGTGATCCCGGCCCGCAGGTGGCAACACAACCACCACCCACGGTTGCCGCCCCTCCGACAAGCCAGTTGGTACCTACCATGGATAGTCTGGAGCCAACGTCGGTGTTGGGTAGTGATCCAGGCGTGACGACCACGACCGAAACAACCTTGCCGTCTGATGCGACGAACGTCCCTGTTGATGCGACAGCGGAGCCAGTTAACGAGCCGACCACACCGCCAGTGAGTGGTGGCGATCTTGCGCAGGCCAATCCAGCGATTGTGGCGGCCAGCACTCCACTCCAGAGCGATGGCTGGATCTATGACTTCAACCAACCCACCTATGCCGCACCGATTGTTGGCCCCATCCAGCAGCTTCAATCCAACAACGGTCGCTTCGTGGTGGTGCTGGTCTTTGTCTCTAATACCAGTGGTACAACCCAGACCATCCCAGCCGATTTCTTCGTGATCAAGGATGCTCAGGGGCGGATCTGGCAGGCTCGCCCTGAGGTCTCGGATGCGTATGTGGTTCCAGGTGTGAATGCCGACCAGAGCCATTCGCAGCCCATCCCGTCCGATGGCTTGACCTATAGTGTGGCGCTGATCTTTGATGTGGCACCCGATGCCACCAATCTGGTCTTCTTTGCCCGCACCAATCCGGCCCAGGGTTGGCTCATTCTGAGTAATGTGTAGGCGTTCAATGTGCGTGGGGGGATCACGCGATCTCCCCACGTATATGTGTTGCCCCCTGTGACCGACCAAACCACCAAACCACAACTCGAAGCGCTCCTGCGGAGTGGCGTCGCCGCCGCTCGTGCGGGTCGTCGTGGGGCTGCCCGCGATCTCTTTCTGGCGATGAGCCGTGTCTATCCTACCGATGTGCGGGTCTGGTTGGGCTTAGCCAAGGTCGCCGCCGATGATGATGAGCAGCGCCGGGCGCTCGAACAGGTGCTCGCGCTCGATCCACAGCACCTCCAAGCCCGCCAACGGCTGGCACAACTCGCACCACCACCCGAAGCAGTTCCTCCACCACTGACACCTACACCTACACCCACCGCGCCCCCCGCAGCACCGGAGCAACCTGTTGGCCCGCACACGCCCCACTTCCCGCTGCTCAATCGGTTGGCACTCGTGGTGATCGTGCTGCTACTGTTGGGGATCATTGCGCTCTTCGGCATACATCAATGGGGTGTTGCCCAACCAGTTGCAACGCAGCCCACTCAACCCACCGCCATTCTTCAAGTTGATCCTAGCCCTAGCCCTCTGCCGACGCTCATACCTACCGCCGCACCGCCAATCCCGTCCACGCCCCCAACCCGTCCGCCCCTTCCGCCAACGCTGCCCGCGCCTAGCCCGACCCCACCAACCAGTTTGCCGTTGGGGATGGTAGTGGAGGCTGATGGCTGGAGTACGACCCTGCTGCGCCCCGACTATAGTCTGGTGTTCGATACAAGTATTGGCGAACTCCAGCCCTCCGGGCGCTTCGTGTTGGTGCTGATGGCGGTGGCGAATAATAGTGCTGAGGCGCGCCTGATTCCGCTCGATCTCTTCACCTTGGTTGATGCGCGTGGCCGCAGTTTTAGTCCCCTTCCGAATGCTTCAAGCACCTACCTCAGCCTCTATCCCCGTGGCCAGTATGGTGATCTGGCGTTAGAAGAACGCCTCGCAGCCCAGAGCGGGATGCGCAGTGTGCCGATCATCTTTGATGTGCCGCGTGATGCCACCGGCCTCAAGTTGATGGTGCGAGCAAGTGGCAACCTCGGCTGGCCGATTGAGCAACCCACACCCTCCACAGTAAATGTTGGCCCGTAGAACCAAACCTTTTTCCTCCTTCGCACGGTATAGCTAGTATAGTGGCGAAGCATCGCTCCGACACGACGAAGGAGGCTATGCCGTGCGTTATGCTGCGCTCTTGTTGCTCATGCTGGGGCTGACTCTCTGCCTCCACCCGCTGGTTCACGCATCCGATCATCCGATCCTGATCAATGAATTTATGCCCGATCCGAGTTTCGGTAATGAATGGGTCGAGATTCTGAATGGCGGTGCAGTACCAGTTGATCTGAGTGGCTGGCAGATTGATGATCAGGCCGTCGGTAAGCCCGGCTTGGTGCTTCCGGCTGGTATGATCATTGCGCCAGGGGAGCGTCTGGTCTTTACATGGGCAGCGAATATCCTCAATCGCGATGGCGATACGCTTCAACTGCTCGATCCGCAGGGTGTGGTGATTGATAGATACACCTACCATGCTGCCCAACTTGATCTGGCGCTGGCGCGGATGCCCGATGCGGGTGCGATCTGGGAGTGGATGCCGCCGAGCATGGGTCAGCCCAATAGCCCGCTTGATCCCACACCGACCGCAACGCTCATCCCGACGATGACGGTCACCTTCACGCCGACGCCTGCACCGAGTGCCACGCCGACGCCTGCACCGAGTGCCACGCCAACGCCTGCACCGAGTGCCACGCCAACGCCTGCACCGAGTGCCACGCCGACACCTGCACCGAGTACCACGCCGACGCCTGCACCGAGTGCCACGCCGACGCCTGCACCGAGTGCCACGCCGACGCCTGCACCGAGTGCCACGCCTAGCCCCTCACCAACCCCCGACATTCGCTGGGGGAGTATCCAGATTCACGAGATTGCGGCCGCCAGCGATCCCGAATGGATCGAGATCATCAATCTGGGGGAAGAACCAATCCTGATGCTGGATTGGTCGGTGCAGCGAAGCTCTACACAGACAAGTACGCGCTCTATTCCTGAAACGATCCTCGCACCCGGAGAACGGGTGGTGTTGAGTTTCACCAAGGGCTTCTTGCCCAATGATGGAGCCAGTCTTGCGCTCTATAGTGCCAGTGGTATGCTCATAAGCGAAGTTGTGAGCTATCCGCCCATGGGAGCCAGTCAGGTCTATGCCCTGCAACCCGATGGCAATTGGGTGATTAATGATACGCCCTCGCCCAATGCGCCAAATCCCTTACCCACCCCCACCGCGATACCAAGCCCTAGCCCCACCACGACGGCCACGTACAGCCCCACCGCCACCCGCGAGCCGACCGCCACGCGGACACCCACCGCCACCCGCGAGCCAACCACCACGCGGACACCCACCGCCACCCGCGAGCCGACCGCCACGCGGACACCCACCGCCACCCGCGAGCCGACCGCCACGCGAACGCCCACCGCCACCCGCGAGCCGACCGCCACGCGGACACCCAAAGCGACCATCGTGATCCTGAACAACGTAACGGGACAAGCTGAACCCACCCAGTCAGCGCTGCCACCAACCAGCGTCACCATAATTGCTCCGCCTGCACAACTGTTAGCCGTGCAACACACCCCAAGCCCGCCCTACCGTGGGATACCCAGCGCCCCCATCCAGCAGCAACAACCAAGCCCCAAGCCCACACAGGCCGTGCGACCAGAGCCGGTAGCCTCCCAAGCACCGAGTCCATGGCCAACCAACCTGCTCGGCGGCATCGGGATCGTTATTGGTTGTGGGCTGGCAGTTATTGATCTAAAACGTGGGGTGAAGAAGACACCCGATGAACCTATGCTATAATCCACACACACAACAAGGCTGGTTTACCCAGGCTTTCGAACGCCCCACACCCACCATACCTCTGGGGTTCGGATCGCATCGCATGCCCCAAGAACCTGAAAGGAGACCTCTATGACCGATCTGCATACGCTGATCAGGGAGCGCCTGTCGCACAATCGTGGCGGGTTGCTAGGCAGTCAGGGCTATATCTTGGGTGTCGATCTCGGCAGTTATGGCCTACGAACCGCACTGGTTGATCTGGCGCACAGCACCATCATCAGTAGCGATGCCGAGATCAAACAGACAGAACCGGATGCGATTGTCGAACATGCAATCGGTATGGCGCGTGGCCTCCTCAAGCAAGCCGACATTACAGCGGATCGTTTGGTGCGGGTCGGGGTTGGTTTTGGTGGCCCGATTGATCTGCGCCGTGGGGTCATCCGTCTCGCTCCGCGTATGGAGGGCTGGGAGAACTACCCGCTTCAGGAACGTTTTGAGCAGGCGTTTGATACGGTGACGCTGATTGACAATGATGCGAACCTAATTGCGCTTGGCGAAGCGATGTTTGGTGCGGCCAAAGATTGCCAGCATGTCTTCTATATGCACCTGAGCAGTGGTGTGGGTGGTGGTGCGGTACTGAATGGCCGCCTCTATCACGGTGCAACCTCAACCGCCGGTGAGATTGGCCATGCAGTGGTGGGCCGGGGTTGGGATGGCACAGGCCGCCCAGAGACATTGGAGGAACTGGTCTCCATCCGTGCCCTCTTGCGGCGCGCCAAGAGCCTCGGCTTAGAGACTGAGAACCTCGCTGACATCTTCAGCAACCATCCGGCAGGCCAACAGGTGGTTCATGAGACAGTCGAACTCATCGCCACTCGTTGCGCCCAGATTGTCGC
Organism: Candidatus Oscillochloris fontis; assembly: GCF_004138135.1. Classification (GTDB taxonomy): domain Bacteria; phylum Chloroflexota; class Chloroflexia; order Chloroflexales; family Chloroflexaceae; genus Oscillochloris; species Oscillochloris fontis. The sequence continues at coordinate 266,890 of NZ_RYFD01000001.1, read as the reverse complement.
ACTCCTCGACCCAGAGATGATCGTTCTAGGCGGGATTGTGGTACGTATGGGTGGCGAGTCGTTTGTTCAGGCGATTGGCGATAAGATGCACAGTTGCGTCACCCCCCAATTTGTCCAGCCTATCCCAGTTGTTGCCTCTACTCTTGGCCCAGATAGCGTGACGATGGGGGCAGTGGCGTTAGCGCTCGATAGTTTGGTTGATTAGGTTGGTGTTGTTTGGCGGCTTCGCCGCCAAACAACACCAAAAATTGAGGGTTGGGGCGTAGCCCCAAGGACGTTGCACATGCCCTACAACCCCCTCGGCTAGTTGCACAGACAAGAACGCAATGCTATAATTCGCCAAGGTTGGGCATGTTCGCTACCAGGTAAGCGGAGAGACAACGTGTCTCTCGGCTTCGTGCTGTTTTGAGCGGGGTACTATGGACGCGAAACTAATCGTCTTTGGTGAGACATCACTTGATAAACTGCTCCAGTGGCTACGCTCCAGTGGCGAGCCGAAAGACATCCGGGAGGTATTGATTCAGTATCTCCAGATCCTTAGCAAGTCGGTGACGGAGGATAGCGAATGACAGTCGCCTCGTTTCAGGGCAGCGCGAGTCAGCAGGAATTAGCCGCAGAGGTCTTTCAGTTGATGACGACGCAGGGCGCGCTCTTTGCGGTTGATGCGCCAATCCGGCAATCGCTTGATAATCTCGCCGAGTTTCTGTCGGGGAAGTATCGGCGTGACCGGAACGAGATTGCTGCCGATATTGATGCCGCGCTGACGGTGAATGATCAGGTCTTTACCCGTGAAGTGACGGAGCAGGGGGTTCTCTTCATTACGTCACGTCAGGGCATGTATGTGCCGCGCTCAATGGTGGATACCCACTCCTTCAAGCAGCGCCTCCACGATCCTGAGCATCCCTTGCCGGTGGATGATATTAGTGTAGTGGTCTCGACTTCGCGGCCAGCGATTACGACGGTAGAGCCGGTCTTTATCTCCGACTATTGGCAGGTGCAGGCGGGGATGGCTCCCATGACTGCGGTGCCAATGGAGGCCATGGGCCATGCCAGTATGGTGACGGCTGTCCCGGTATCACCGGAGTTTGTAGCCGAGCCAGAGCCGGTGGTGGTTGAGCCGGTGGCCGCTGAGCCAGAGCCGGTGGCCGTCGAGCCGGAGCCGGTGGTCGTCGAGCCGGAGCCGGTGGTCGTCGAGCCGGTGGTGGTTGAGGTGGTACCAACCAAACCAGAGCCGGTGGCCGCTGAGCCGGAGCCAGCCCCGGTACCGAGTAAGCCAAGCCGTGAAACTACGAGTGAGCGGAATAGCTTGGTGAGCCTGCCTGAGGGCTTGACGATCAATCTAAGCCTGCCGGTTGAGCAGATTCTTGCGGATCAGGGCGAGCGTTTGGAGCAGATTCTGGTTCATCGTCTGGATCAGGACACGCTGCGCCGGATCGTCAGCTTTGGCCGAAGTTACTACCCTGAGGCCAGTGTCACGAACCTGGGCAAGAATGATCTACGCCGCATCCGCGACTATATCTTGGAGCGCAACGAGCCGCTGCTGGATACCGAGATCATTGCCGATCTGTACCATCATTTGCCGCGCCAAGCGGATTATGAGGGGTTCCGTTTCTCACTCAACTATCGGCTGCATCGTGAGAAGGACTTTGAGTTTGTCGGCGTTGAAGGTGCCCGGCTCTGGTCTACCAAGGGCTTGCCACCAATTGGCGGTAAGCGGGTGAAGGCAGCCGAAATGGGCCAGATCACCTCGTACTTGGTGGAAGGCGCTGATAACAGCCTCGAATTGCAGAGTGCCGAGGCGATCCATAGCACTGGGAGCATCACCCGCCTACTCACCTTCTTTGAGTGGGAGTATGGGGTACTGCCGTTTGATGCGAGTATTGCCGCTCTCATACCAACCCCGATGCTGCCCGATCAGCGCAGCGCGGTGTTGCGCTTCGATTCGCCCCAGCACTACACCTCCTACCTCGTAGAGGTGCGCTACCCCACCGGCAACCGTGGAGGCTGGCTCCAGGGTCTTGAGGAGTACTTCCGCGATCATCTGGTGCCCGGCGCGATGATCACCATCAGCCGGGGTGCCGAGCCGAACCTCTTCACGATCAGCTATGAGGAAGCGGCTGAATCGAGTGACCGCTTGCTCACCTTGGATGAGAAGAAGAACAAGTTCGCCTTCGCTAACATGAGCTACTTCTGTGCGGTGGATGCCGATCAGGTACCGAGCCAGACGCGCTATGGGCGGCTGAAGAACCTCAAGTCGCTGCCAATGGGCGAGCGACGCAAGTCTGAGGTGGTACTCGAACATGTCTTTGAGGTGATGGGCGAACAGGTGGGGAGTCGCAGTGAGCCACGCTATCTGCTCGCGATGGACGACCTGCTGCTGGCATTCAATGTGTTACGTCCGGGTTCACGCAGCTTGCTCGAACAGTTGCTGGCGCATAGTGATCCCTTCAGTAACCATGCCGATGGGCGCTACCTCTTTACCCCGGCCCCGCGTGATGAGGACAATACGCCCGAGGAGGTAGTGGAAGAGGAAGACCTTCAGCCTACGCGCCGCCGTTTCGGACGTTATAGCGACGACGACGAGTAGTGCAACCCCTAGTTTCAGGGTTTGAGCAAAGTCACCTCCGATGGGAATCGGGGGCGACTTCCTACCCCCGAAAATCTTTTTTGTGGTGTTTTGGCGGCTACGTCGCCAAAACACCACAAAAATTGGGGTTTGGGGCGCAGCCCCAAGAACTTTGCACATGCCCTGCCCCTAGCTTCCAGGAAGCTTTGATCTCCCGCCGAGCGAAGAATATGGTTAGCTATGCGTTTTGAAGATCAGATCGCCCAACTAGGTGACCTCGCCCGACCGCTCTTGCACCACGAGTTGCGCGTTCTGGCCAACCTCGAACCAGAGAGCCTCAAGGTCTTTTGGCAGCTATGGCGCCACTTCCCCGCTGAACGGCGCGTGGCTATTCTGCGCGATTTTGATGCCCTGGCTGAAGATAACATTGATCTGGATTTTCGTCCCGTCTTGCGCGCATGCCTGTATGACTCCGATGCCGAGGTGCGGGTAGCGGCGATCAATGGGCTGTGGGAGGATGAGAGTGAGGCGACCATGGATCGCCTGATCGCGCTTATAGCTGATGTATCGGGGGCGGTGCGCGTGGCAGCGGTGGTGGCATTGGCCACCTTCGCCCATCGGGGCGAATTGGGCGAACTGTCTGCCCCAGCGACCCAGCGGGTCTATCAGGCACTATGGGCAGCCGCCACCAACCCGGAACAACCGCTTGATGTGCAACGGCGAGCCGTGGAGGGCTTGGGCTATTTCACGCATTCCAATGATGTTCAAGCTGAAATAGGGCGCGCTTATGCGCATCCTGAATTGGCAGTACGCGAGAGTGCGCTGCGTGCCATGGGGCGTTCGATGCAGCCCGCATGGTTCCCCTTTATCGAACGCGAACTGAAGAGTCCCTCGCCCGCCTTACGTTACGAGGCGGCGCGGGCAGTCGGCGAACTGGGCGAAGAGGGAACACCATTCTTGCCCGCCTTGCTGCCCCTGGTTGATGATGAGGATACGGAGATCTCCACCACTGCGATCTGGGCCTTGGGCCAGGTGGGTGGCGCAAGTGCCAAGCGGGTGTTGCAACGTGTAGCCCGCTCAAAGGACGAATCACGGCGGGCCGCTGCGACCGAGGCGTTGGAGGAGATCAATATCTAACCTTGGAGGGCCGTATGCCATCCCACTATACCCGGATTGAAGATCTCGCCCCACACTATGACCATATCTACCTCTCACCACATCTTGATGATGCTGTCCTCTCCTGCGCCGGAAGTATTGCCAACTTCATCGCCGCCCACCAGTCGGTGTTGGTGGTGACGGTCTGTGCTGGTAGCCCACCGGCCAATGGCCCCTTCAGCCCGTTTGCCCAGCATCAGCATCACCAGTGGCGCTTACCACCGGATCAGGCGGTTCAGCAGCGTATTCTAGAGGATATTGCGGCTCTAGAGACCCTTGGAGCCGACTGTCTGCTGCTCGATCTGCTCGATGCGATCTATCGCATACCCGCTGCCTACCACGATGAATCCAGTCTGTTTGGCTTGGTGGTGCCAGGTGATCCGCTTGGTCCAGCCCTCCGCGCCCAGATGGCCGCATTGGTGGCGCGCTACCCCAACGCTATCTTCTATGCCCCACTAGCGGTAGGGATGCATGTTGATCATCAGGCAACCTATACGGTGGCCGCCGAATTTGTGCGTGGGGGGGTGAATATCGCCTTCTATGAGGATTTTCCCTATGTGACCGTTAATGGGGCGTTGGAGCGTCGTTTGGCGCAGCTTGGTGGTGCCGAACTCTTCCTCCCCGTGGTGATCACTATTGATGCCACACTTCCGCGCAAAATCAGTGCGATTGAATCCTATACCAGCCAGATCATCGCCCTCTTTGGTGATCTCCCAACAATGGCAGCGCGTGTCACCGCCTATGCCGAAGGGCTACGCCCAGACGCGGGTACCTATGGTGAGCGGATCTGGATGCCACGATGAGTATCGTTGCCCACCCACTGCACCCGCGCCATGGGGAACTGGCGTTGCTCGAACCCGATCTGGCCACATGGGATGCCTTTGTTGATACCCATCCGCAAGGGCATCTGCTACAAAGCAGTGCGTGGAGCCTACTCAAAGCCAGCGCGGGTTGGTCGGCACGCCGGGTGGTGGTGTTGGATCACGCTGGTACACTACTGGCTGGAGCGCAGGTGCTCTTCCGCTACCAGTACGGACTGGCGGTGGCCTATACCCCACGTGGCCCGCTCTTCAGTGACGATGCAACCGCGAATCGGCTCTTGCTGCATGGATTGACCCGGCTGGCGCGGCGGCAACGGGCGATCTTTGTGCGCCTCGAACCCAATCTGACCACCCAGCATCCCCTGGCTGACGCCATCCACACATGGATCCTCCTCCAAGGTCTGCACCCCGAACGTACCATTCAGCCCCGCAGCAGCGTGCATGTGGCGATCAACCGCCCTAGCGAGACGATCTTTGCCAGCTTCAGCAAAGGCCATCGCGCCGATATTCGGCGCGCCGAACGCAACGCGGTGGTGGTGCGGATCGGTACGGAGCGCGACATCCCCGCTTTCTACGCGATTATGCAGGCAACTGGTGCGCGTGCCAACTTCGGTATCCATAGCGAGGCGTATTATCGCACCGCGTGGCAATGCCTCCAACCGCGCAGCCATCTGCTCCTCGCCGAGATCGAGGGCCGGGTGGTCGCGGCACACATGGTCTTTGCCGATGCGCAGTGTGGAAGCTACCTCTACAGCGGCGCAGACGAGGTTGGCTTGAAGGCAGGAGCGAATCATCTGTTAGAATGGCACGCCATCCAGTGGGCGGCGCACCTGGGTTGCCACAGCTACGACATGTGGGGCATCCCCGATGCCTTCGGCCAAGCGCTTGAGGCCGACGAAACTACCCGTACAGCGCTCGAGCAAAGCGCCCAGTCCGATCCCCTGATCGGGGTCTACCGCTTCAAGAAGGGCTTTGGTGGCCAGATCGTGCGCTACCTTCCGGCTTATGATCTGCTACTCATTCCCCCGCTCTATACCCTGGCACGCCAGCGGATTGGCTAACGCAGGGCATGTGCAAAGTCCTTGGGGCTACGCCCCAAGCCCCATTTTTTGTGGTGTTTTGGCGGCTGCGCCGCCAAAACACCACAAAAAATTTCTGCGGGGGCGGCGCAGCCGCCCCCGCACCCCCACCGGAGATGACTTCGCACATGCCCTATTGGGTAACGTGCAATGCTTGCCCCAAACTAGCAATAATCGGGTACAATCCTCATAGTCGGAAATATTCTCTCAAGGGCACTATTGTAGATTCTATGAGCGTCACGCTGCGCGACCTGCTGGTTGGTCTTGAGACCATTGGCCAGCCCACCGACCTTGACATCCCTATTTTGGGGTTAGCCTACGATTCGCGCCAAGTGCGGCCGGGTTGGCTCTTTGTGGCCGTCCGTGGCTTTCATGTTGATGGGCATCAATATGTTGATCATGCCCTGAAGGCGGGTGCGGTAGCGCTGGTGGTTGATGTGCGCCACTGGGATGGCCCAACAACGCTGGGGGTACCGCTGATCACCGTGGCCGATAGCCGCGTGGCTCTTGCACCGTTGGCGGCCAACTTCTATGCTCGCCCCGGTGCGCAGTTGCGTACCATCGGGATTACTGGCACCAAGGGCAAGAGCACCACCACCGATCTCGTCAGTCAGGTCTTGGAGGGAGGCGGGCTGAGCACCGGGATGATTAGTACGGTGGATTTTAAGATCGGCAGCCGCCGTTGGCCCAATACAACCCGCCAGAGTACCCCTGAAGCCCCGGAGATCCAGGGTTTGTTACGCGAGATGGTTGATGCGGGATGTACCTATGCGGTGCTTGAATCAACCTCCCATGCCCTCTCGCCACACTGGAACCGCTTGGGGAATGTCTATTTTGATGTGGCAGTCTTCCTCAATGTAACCCACGAACACCTCGACTACCATGGCAGTTTCGAGCAGTACCGTGCCGACAAGACACGCCTCTTCGCGCTGTTGGGCGAAGGTCAGTCGGAGGCGTGTTGCCACCTAGGAGCGGGTTCTGAACGTGCGGTGTGGGCGATTGCGAATGCCGATGACCCCAACTACCAGTTCTTCCTTGATGCGGCCCCGATCTATGCGCGTCGGCTCACCTTTGGGGTGCGGGCAGAAGCGGATCTGCGTGCCCACGAGGTGCAGACGGGGCCGAGTGGATCGCATCTGCGGGTGACAACGCCGTGGGGCGAAGCGCAGATCCACCTCCAGATTCCTGGCAGTTTCAACGTCTCCAACGCGCTGGCGGCACTGAGTGTGGCGCTCAGTCAAGGGGTGCCGCTGGAACGAGCAATTGCGGCGCTGGAAGCGGTACCGGGTATTCGGGGCCGCATGCAGCCGATCCATATGGGCCAGCCGTTTGATGTGATTGTTGACTATGCCCACAATCCCGACTCCTTCGAGCAGGTGTTAAGCATGCTGCGCCCACTAACGAAAGGGCGGATCATTGCCGTTTTTGGAAGTGCTGGTGAACGTGATCGCGCCAAACGCGCCGTGCAGGGCGAGATTGCTGGCCGTTATGCCGATCTCCTGGTGCTCACCGACGAAGATCCGCGTGGTGAAGATCCGGCCGCGATTATTGCCGAACTTGTTGAGGGGGCGGAGCGCGTTGGGAAACGCTCCGGGGATGGCTATTGTTGTATTCCCAACCGCAGTGAAGCAATTCATGTTGCGATTGCGGCAGCCCAACCCGGTGATCTCGTTCTCTTGCTGGGGAAAGGCCACGAGGGTACGATCATCTATGCGAGTGGTGCTATTCCATGGGACGAAGCCGAAGTTGCGCGACAAGCACTTCGCTCGTTGGGCTATCCAGTCTCTGATGCCTGATGGATCCACCATCTGAATCTAAGGGATACGCTATGACTGAATCCCTCACTGATTTCTTTGCCACGTTTATCTTTGTCATCCTTAGTGTGGCCTTGGCGGTATTTGTTGCTTTCCGCGCATGGGATCATCGCCCGGCACGTATCTTCGTGGTGCTCATCACGCTTTTGATGGTAATCAACATCTCCATTCTGGGAAAAGTCCTCTTTATTTCCCACGAGATTGCCTATCAACTACATGCGATATTTTTAATTTCTATGGCCCTCTTTTCAAGCACCTTTGTGGCTCTGCTGAGTACGCTCTTTACCCCTGAGTGGTGGCAGGGGCGGCGCCCGTTCATCTGGATCATCTCGCCCTATGCGCTCATAACCGTGGCGTTGGCGATCGATCTCTTTGGCAAGTTTGGCTTCTTTGTGACCGGAATTCAGATTGACAGCATCCAACCCAATCTGGTGACAACGATGACAACGCCGGCAGGCCGTTGGCTGGCAGGGCTTCTTGGGATCGGGTGGTTGCTGCCCTTGACGATGATGATCACCGTATTTATTCGCAATCACCAAGCGCGTGAGACGATCCTGGTGTTGGCCGGTGGCATGATCGTATTTATAATTCTAAACACTCTGCAATTTTTGAATCTTCTTCCGTTCTCTTCAGTTATGCGAGGTTTGATCCTGCTCTTACCAGTCATGGCTTCCTTGTCCATCGTGGTCTTTCGTACCCGCTTGATCGCTCCGTTACGAGCAGCGATTGAAGAAGCCTTTGAAGTAATGAGCGATGCAGCCGTTGTGGTTAATCCGAATGACCAGATCGTGTATGCCAACCCGCATGCGATGAATCTCGGCTTCAAGCCGCATATGAGCATGACGGAGTATCTACACAGCCGGAAGATTACCCATGATACAATGACGCTGATCCGAGAAGCCTCATCCTCCTACCCGTTGGTAGTGGATGGGCGGCGCTTTCTGGTAAGTGTGCGGCCAATACGCAATAAACGTGGTCAACTCCAAGGGAGCCTCGTGTTGGGGCGTGATGTGACCGAGGTTGAAGAGCGTACCAATCAACTAGAGCAGGAACGAGTGCATCTGACTCAGATCGTGCAGGTACTTGAGCAAGAGCAGCGTGAGCGGGCCACACTGAGTGCGACGGTTCAATCCTTGGCCTTGCCGGTAATTCCTATTCTTCAAGGCGTGTTGGTGTTGCCCCTGGTTGGGAGTTTCGATACCACCCGTATGCGCGATCTGCAAACCCAGATGCTGGCGGCAATTGAACGTCAGCAGGCACGGTTGGTGATCCTCGATCTGACGGGATTGTTATTCTTGGACGAACAGGGGGCGACAGGATTGAACCGCAGTATACAGGCTGCGGCCCTCCTTGGTACGCGCTGCGTCTTGGTGGGGGTGCGCCCTGAGATCGCGGAAGCGATTGTTGCCCAGGGATTAGATTTGGACCATCTTTCAACCGCTGCCACACTTCAGGATGCCGTAAAGAGAGCTTTGACCCTAACAGCAAAGGTAGTTGCACAATGAACATTGATCTTGTCCCTAACAACCCTTATAAGTTGACGATCACAACGCCGATCATTGCGGCTGCGGGTAGCTTAGGCTACGGTATGGAAGTCGCACGCCACATGGGGTTGGCCGCGCAGCCCGCAACCCATGGTCTGGGGGCGCTGATTACGCGCAGTACCAGCCTGCGGCAGCATCGTGCCCGCCCGCTGCCCGGCATTGTTGAGACACCGGCGGGCTTGCTCTACCGTGGGATCGATCACAACCCAGGGCTGAAGGTCATTCGCGAACGCTTCGCTCCGATTTGGGCAACCTGGAATTTGCCGGTGATTGTCAGCCTCTGGGGGCAGGATTACACCGAAATTGCCGAGGCTGCCGCCCAGTTGGAGGGGGTCGAGGGGGTGAGCGGGATCGAGATTCCGCTCTCCAACAACAATGCGATCACCACCGACACCGCCTCGCGCCTCGTTTTGGCAGTACGCATGGCCACCGCACTCCCCTTGTTGGTGAAGTTGCCGGGCCAAGCGAGTGATGTGCCGGGGTTGGCGCGTGCCGTGGTCGAGCAGGGGGCCGACGCAATTGCGCTGATTGACGGTATTCCAGCGGTGGCACCGCTACCCGATGGTACCCTGGTTGAAGGCCGTCTGTGCGGCCCCGCCGTGGCTCCAGTGGCGCTAGGGCTGGTTGCCACTGTCAGCGATGAGGTGAATGTCCCCATCATTGGAGTGGGTGGCGTGCGCACCGCCGCTGATGTACGGGCAATGTTTGCGGCGGGTGCAAACGTGGTGGGGATTGCCTCAGGGTTGCTCGCTGATCTGCGCATCGCCGCCCATATTCTTGAAGATCTGCAAGTGCATGTGTGGTAGTACCGATTCTCCGGCTTCCCAAAAACGCAATCACCTTCAGGGGAGCATCTGCACCTCACGCACATGCACGTGGGCGACCTCACCGACCCCGATCTGAGTAATCTCGATCCGTATGCTGCTTACCTCGTGGCTACCGCCAGGAAGGCTGAGGGACACGGTTGGGTCGGGTACGAGGTTGCGATAGCTCTGGCTGGCTACCAGCGGTTGGCCTCCGGCGGCAGGTATTGCAATCAACCGTAGATCAAGATCCATACTGGTGATCGTGAGGTTGATCCCACTGAACGAACGGGGCTGCGCAAAACGCAGTTCGATCACGAGCGGGTTGGCCTCGAAGCCGCGCATGAGGGTGTGCGGGTCGCCATCAAAGATCGCCTGGGGAGCGCCAATGTCGAGTTGTGAGTGGGCGACCACCACCGGCCCATCGAGATCCATGGGGGTCTCGATCAACTGGGCACGGGCGATTCGTTCGGCGGCTAAGATCGCCTCTATGTTGTCTACATACCGCATGCGTACTACATAGAAACCGGGGCTACCATCTGGGTAGCGGATAATGCGTTCGGGTGGTTCAAGTACAAATTTTCTACTTGCAACGGCTGCATCGTACTCGTAAAAGGGCATGATAAAGACCTGCTGCTGGGGATCAAGCGCTTGCTGGTCGTGTAAGAAGGCATTCACATCGGCCAGTCGCACCCGCGCCGCCTGCTGCGAGTTGAGGAAGAAGCTCACCAGCGCGTTGGGGTTGTTGGTCCAGGTTGAGGAGACGAGCAGTTGAACGTCGGGCTGGCGCGCCAGGATCTCTGGGATGGTCTCGCCAAAGACCTGCGCCGCACCGTATTGCATGCCGTGCAACCCATAGTTGGTAAACCAAGTTGGCCCGGCCAGCAGCGCCCCACGCAGTAACAAGAGCGCGAGCAGGCTCATCAACAGAGCCATCGTCCAGGCCACCATACTATAGCGCACCCAGCGTGCCACCCAGCGGTAACACTGATCCATCCCCAACGTGATGAGCATGGCGGCAGGCACAAGCATCGCGAGTACCCGCGCAATGCTGATACTGGCCAGGGCTGAAGAGAAGGGGGCCGCCAGCATGGCGATGAGCAAGACCCGATAGATCGGCGAGCGCAGCCTGATAATACACACGCCCAAGCCGACCAAGAAGAAGGGCAGCAGGATCAAAGGCAGGTGGCCTAGCCCAGGAATGCGGTGGCGTTCAAAGTCAATATCGTTGGGCCAGAACCAATACCCAGGGCTAAGCCCCAGCCAATAGGTTTGGGCGAAGGTGAGCAATTTGTCTTGAAGTGGCAGGCGATCCAACCAATACGAATCAACCACCCGCAGATGGTTCTGCATGGCCTCCGGCTCAAGTTGGCGGAAGCGCACCAAGGGGAACGCCAGCAAAATGAGGCTGCAACTCGCGGCGCTGAGCAAGCGCCAGCCTTGACGCAGGTGGTAGCGCAGATCCACGAGCAACAGCAGCACGCCACTCACCAACATCACCCCCTGACCGTTGGCGTAGGCATAAAAGGTGGCGGCCCCAAAGATCAGGCTGGGGAAGATCCAGCCGGAGCTACGGGTGCGGTAGAGCAAGTAACAACAAAGAAAACAGGCATAAAAGGCGACCATCATCACCGTCTCGAAGGCGGTGCGGGAATGCACAAACCAGGCCGGAGCGATAGTGAGACTAAGCGGCCCCACCCACCAGAAGCGCGTCTGAAAGACCACCCGCAGGCTCATGGCGACAGCCAGTATTGCGAGCATGCTCACCACCACCGAGGTGGCGCGGGTAGTGAAGATAGAGCGGCTGCCAAAGAGGGCGCTACTGATCACCTGAATATAGACACTCAGACTGAGGCTCCACTTCTCGGCATTGTAGAAGTAGGGCGGCAGCAACACCCCCTCGTAACTGCGCAGGTCACGGTCGAGCAACTCACGGGCCAGATTAGCCTGGATAGCCTCATCACAAAAGAAGTAGATCGGGTAGCGTTCGAGGCCCAAGAAGCGCGTGATCGCGTAGAGGATGAGCAGGCCGAAGATAGCCAGAAGATCGGGGTAGGTCAGGCCACCCCAGAAGGTTTTGGTGGTTTGTTTATAACGGTAGCGCATCTGGTTCTGTAGTTGATCGTGTAGTGGGAAGTATACCCCAACTTGAAAAGAAACCCCGCCTGTGCTACACTCTGCACTGCGCGACCGGCGGCCCGCCGGTCGCCATTCTTATGTCGCTGTATAAGTATTGTGTGCGGCATCTCCGCCACAAGATGAGGAGCAGCTCGCTCATGTCCACCCATCAGACACTTAAGGCCGAGGTTCGTACCGTTTTTGGCAAGAAGGTCAAGTACCTACGCACCAGCGGGCTTATTCCCTGCACCATCTACGGTAAGGGCTTCGAGGCGGTTTCAGCTCAGGTTAGCGCCCGTGAGTTTGACTTGGTCTTCCGCAAGGCCGGACGCACCACCCTGATCGATCTTAATATCGGCAGCCAGGGCATATCGGTGGTCTTTGTGCAGGATATTCAGCGCCACCCGGTGACCCGTGCGATTCTGCATATTGACTTCAAGGTAGTTGACCTGAAGAAGTTGGTGCATATCGAAGTTCCCGTCATTGCGGTTGGCGAGTCGCCGCTGGTTGCGCGTGGCGATGCGCTGCTCAACCATCCGGTTAGCATGGTGATGGTCGAGGCACTGCCCAATGATTTGCCGCAGCATATCGAGATTGATGTGAGTTGCCTGGATTCTATGGAGAAGGTGATTCACGTGCGCGATCTGGCGGCTCAGACGGGCTACAAGATCATCAACGATGGTGGCGACGTGCTCTTCTCGCTTGGCCAGTTGCGTGCCATCCAGGAGGAAGCAGTGCAGGCAGCTCCGGCAGAGCCGGAGTTGATCCGCAAGCCACGGGCGGCTGACGAGGAGTAGAATATCGTTGGGGTAGGTAGAGATGCAAGATATTGCGTCTCTACCTACCGTGCGTCTCTACCTCACCCCTCGTACCGTCGCCCCTTCCACACCACCCCATGGCCGTGGCGCACCCGCCACATACCCACCCCAGCGATCACGATGTAGCTCAACAAACCACATGGCCAGAGTAGTGCATAGGCCATAGGCTGGCGGTAGAGGCGTCGGTAGAGCGTGGCGCGCAGGGCCAACGAGGCCAGCAGACTGAGCCCGCCACCCAGTAAACCCGCCCAGGCTACCTCTGTTTCACCGCGCTTGAGTCCGTAGACCCCCGCCCCAAGAATGGCGGGTGGCCCAAAGGCTTCCACGACGAGGCCGATCATGGCCCACCCCGAACGCCCGCCCCCGCTGCGATACCCGGCGGCGGCATTTTTCATCAGCCCCTCGGCAACTTCGCGCCCATTGGTATACATCCGCACCTGAAGTACGTCCATACCCGCCGCCGCCCCCACCTTGCCCCCTGCGGCCCGAATAGTTTGGGCTAAACGGACATCCTCCAACACCTCGTTGCGTACCGCTGCGTGGCCACCGATCTGCGCATACATGGTGTGCCGCACAAAGATACATTGCCCGTTGGCCAAAACTTGATCGGGCCGGGTATCGGGGCGATCCATCTCCGCAAACGGGAAGAGTGCCGTGATCAGGGCCAGAAAAGGCGGCAGGACGACCCGCTCCCAAAAACTGCCCAGTTCCAGAAAGGGGAAGATCGTGAGCAGATCGAGGTAGCGGGCCTGGGCTGAGGAGAGGAGCGTGGCCACCAGATCGGGCGCAGCAAGCGTGTCGGCGTCCAGAAAGAGCAGCCACTCACCCTGAGCCACAGATCCAAGTTGCTGGCAGGCGTGGCACTTGCCCACCCATCCCGGCGGCAGGTCGCTCCCCGTAATCACCCGCAGACGCGGATCATCAATGCTGGCGAGAAGCGCTCCCGTGCGGTCGGTGGAGCTATCATCGAGTACAATGACCTCAAGGCGCGGGTAGTTTTGGGCCAAGGCGGAACGCACGCAGCACCCGATATTGCGCTCCTCGTTGCGGGCCGGGATCAGGATCGAAATCGGTGGGGCGTGATCGGGGATGTGCGGGCTACTCAACTGCGGCACGCGCTGTAAACGCTGGATGTCGGCGGCGATGAGTAGGAGGATGGTCGCACTGCTGATGCTCAAAAAGAAGGGCAGATACATAGTAAAGTTGGAGAATGATCATCATTGACGCCGGGGCTATTATACGGTATATAAGAAAGCAGACTCCATCAATCTCGTTTACCTAATTCTGATCCAAAAATTCGTTGTTGGTCATAGCAACATCATGAGAGAGTGACGCTATTCTAGGAAGAAGCTATGGGCGCATTCGCCTTTATTGCCCTCCACTTCATCATTACGTTAATAGCTCTCTTGATCGCTGCGTATGCGTGGCGTCGTCGCTACTACCGCAGCAGCCAACCCTTCGCCATCCTCCTCACCGCAATTGCCGTCTGGACGACCTGCCGTGCGCTGGCCGCCGCTTCACCTACCCCTGATGGTACTATCTTCTGGTCACTTGTCCAACACCTCGGTATTCTCGCTCTCTCTCCGGCATGGCTGCTGATCTCGATCTCGTATTCTGAATTTTGGTTACGTTGGAGACGACCTCTTCAGATTGGGATTTTTGTTCTTCCAATAATCTTTTTTGTCATTGCATTGACCAACGATCTTCATCATTTGTGGTGGACATCGGTAACAGTGGATACGAGTCGTGGCTTTTTGTGGCCAGTGGCCGAGCGCGGGATCTTCTTTTGGGTTCACGCGGTCTATGCGTACCTGTGTCTTCTTACCGGCATTGTACTGCTCAGTCGGGCGGTGTTTAAGGCTGGGCCGATCAATCGTGGCCATGCCTGGATGTTGCTCTTTGCCGCTTTCTCACCCGCTATCGGGAATGTCACCTATCTGAGTGGTCTCTGGACGCCGTGGAATGATGATCCAACCCCGATCATGGCCTTTGTTGGCGCACTACTCGGCTTCTATGCCACCATCCACTTCCGGGTGATCGATCTTGCGCCGCTGGTGGAACGTGAGGTACTCGCCGCCCTACCCGACGGGATGGTGGTGCTGAACCGCCAGATGGTGGTGAGTGAGATCAATGCTGAGGCGATCAGCCTCCTTCAGTTACCCCTTGGCCAGATGATCGGGCGCTCGTTACTCAGCCTCTTGGCCGACCAGCCCCGCATGAGCCAGATTCATAGTGTCTTGGTGGATGGCCCTAGCCCTCAGACCCACCAGATTGTGATCGGTGAGGGCGACACGCTACAAGCGCTTGAGTTGCGTTTACGCCCCTTACAAGCGAGTAGTGGGGCGCGGGTGGGGATGCTACTCCTGCTGCGTGATGTCAGCGAACGGGCCAAAGCTGAACAGGCACGAGCGATGCATATGACTGAATTGAGCCTGCTCAATCAGGTGGCACGCGCCGCGAATCTAGCAACCGAGACTGAGCGCCTTATTCGGGTGATTGCTGAGGCGATTGTGCGAAATGGCCCATGGGAACGAGTGGCCGTCGGTTTGGTGCCCAAGATCGGTGGGCAGATCGATATTGTGGCTGATTTGGGTACCCAGATGGGCCAGAGCTATGAGGGTAGTCTTGTCCGTAGTCAGGTGAGTATGGAACTACTGGCACTGATGATGGCCGGCAAGAGTAGCCAGTTTGCTCTTGATGATTCGAGTGCGGCTGAGACATCAATTATGCACTTGATGCGCCGTGAGCAGTTGCAGCATGTCTTGGTGGTGCCCTTGTTGCACCAAGCCAACCCATTGGGGGTGTTAGTACTAGGAAATAGCCTCGCCCGCCCACATAGCCCCGCACTACTCCACCTTGCCGAGACAATAGGTGAACTGATTACCGACGCTTCGGTGCGCACCCGGCTCTATGATGAGGTACGCACCGCCGACCGCCTGAAGTCGGCGTTTTTGGCTACCGTGAGCCACGAGTTGCGCACGCCGCTAACTTCGATTATTGGCTATACCGAGATGCTGCAACGCGGGCTCTATGGGCCGCTCGGTGATCGTATGGGCGAGCCACTTGGCCACATGCGCACGGCGAGCGGCACCCTGCTGCGCCTAATTACCGATATTCTCGATTTCTCGCGTATGGAGGCCGGGCATCTCAAGGTGGATCTCACGCCCGTCGAACCGCTGCGCACGATTCGGAGTGTCGCGGGGCAGTTCCAACCGCTCATCCTTCAGCGCTCGCTCGATCTCTACCTCGATCTGCCCGACCATCTGCCCTATGTGCATGCCAATAGTATGCGCTTGGAACAGGTACTGACCAACCTGATCGGGAATGCGATCAAATTCACCGACCAAGGCGGAATTACGGTGAGTGCGAGTCATCATGCGGATCGCCTGCGGATTAGTGTGAGTGATACTGGTATCGGGATTGCCCACGAGCATCAGGAGGCAATCTTTCTCGAATTTCGCCGTGTTGAGAATGCTGGGCGTCACGCGGGTGGGGCCGGGTTGGGTTTGGCGATCTCACGCCGTTTAGTGGAACTGATGGGTGGTACAATTGGCCTCCATAGTACCCCCGGTGAGGGTTCGACGTTCTTTATTGAATTGCCGATCTGTGCGGTGCCTGCCGATTCCCCTCCTACGGTGATGAGTGTGCCCATGCTATAATGGCCCAAGGTAGGGCTTGAACCGTATTTTGGGTTGCGCCCCATGCGCATCAAGTTAAGGGGATTTCTGCTTGGGGCTATGCCCCAAACCCATGGTTTTGCTGGTGCGGTTGGCCGCAAAGCGGCCAACCGCACCAGCAAAATACTCTTTTTCGTGAGAGCCGATGGGCCACCCCTCCACCACAGCTACATGTCAACAGTTAAGGAGATCTATGCGTACTGTGATCAGCACCCCCGATGCCCCCGCCGCGATTGGCCCCTACTCTCAGGCGGTTCGCGCTGGCGATTTCATCTTCCTCTCTGGCCAACTTGCAATTGACCCGGCTACAAGCCAGATGGTGGAGGGTGATGTGGCCGCCATGACCCGCCAGATCTTTGCGAATATCAGCGCGATTTTAACTGCCGCTGGTAGTTCGCTGGAGAAGGTGGTCAAGGCGACGGTCTTCCTGGTTGATATGGGTGATTTTGCGACGATGAATGCCGCCTATGCCGAGTTCTTCACCGTCAATCCACCCGCTCGCTCGACCATCCAGGTGGCCCGCCTGCCCCGCGATGCGCGAATCGAGATTGAGGTGATTGCGTTGGCATAGAGTAGAGACGCAAGATCTTGCATCTCTACTCTATGCCAACGCAACCTCTGGCCTCCCTCATTCGGTATAGATATACCGAATGAGGGAGGCCATTTGTGGAACACCCACCCTACTGCCGTTGGCTCACCTGGGGCGCTGCGCTCTTCACGACTCTGCTCGCGCTGGCTTGGGCGCAACGCCCCGATGGTCGCTTGCACCTCTATGCCCTCAATACTCCCGGTGAGGCGTTGCTCATCCAGACTCCCAGTGGGCGTTGGGTGCTGATTGATGGAGGGAGTGACCCGACGTTGCTGGCGACTGAACTGGGGCGTCTGTTACCCTTCTGGCAGCGCGGGCTGGCCGCGTTGATCCTCACCGACCCTGAGTCCAGCGATCTCCCCGGTCAGGTGGCGGCGCTGGCCCGCTACCGCCCCGATCTGGTGCTGGCCCCCACCGATCTATCCGATTCGGGGCGGGGTGGCGAGTGGCGGCGCTTGGTGCGCGATCTGCGCGTGCCGGCACGGGCGCTCCAGGCTGGTACACGGCTCAATCTGGGGGCTGGGGTCGCCTTGCAGGTGTTGGCACTCAATCCCGGTGAAGCGGGTGGTGCAGTGCTGCTGATCCGCTACGGAGCCACGCAACTGCTCGTGCATAGCGGCGGCCCCACTGGCGATAGCGCAGCCGCGCAGGTGGTGCCCCCGGTAACGCTGCTGATCTACCCATGGCAGCGCGAGTTGGCTACGCCGCTGATCGCCCACCTCCGCCCCCAGGCGATCCTCTTCAGTAGCCGCTACGCAGATGATGAACCGGTACTCCTCAGTTATACTGAGCGCCGCCGCTATAGTCCGGCGCTCTACCACGAGAAGAATGATGGCACCGTCGAACTGATCAGTGATGGACGGCGGGCCTGGATCGAGACGACACCCTAGCCCTATGCAACTTCCATTTGTCATTGTCATCCTGATCGCCGTGCTGATTGCCACTGGCCTCGGCGCACTGCTCTGGCGGCGTTTCTACCGCGATGATCCCAGCAATGCCGCCCGCCGCATCTTCAAGAATAGCGCGATCACCTTTGGGCTGCGCCTGCTCGTGCGTGGCCTGGATACCGTGGTGCTGTTTGTGTTGGTCGGTTCGTTAGCGCCAGCCGAAGTGGGTACCTACAGCCTCGCCGCGCTACTGGTGGCGCAATACCTGGGCACGTTTAGTGAATTTGGCCTGGGAATCCTGCTCACCCGCGAGGTGGCCCGCGACCCCCAAGCCGCCCCGCGTCTCTTTGGGGCGACACTGAGCCTCCGTCTGCTGCTGGTGATGATCGGGGCGGTCCCGATCTCGCTCGTGGTGATCGGGGCCTATGCGCTGCTTGCGCACGTCGGTCTAGGTGATCCGATCACGCCGAGTGGCCAGCAGGCGATCTGGGTGCTTATTCTGACCCTGGTGCCCAGCGCCTACTCCGGGGCGGTGACGGCGCTCTACAACGCCGCCGAACGCATGGAGGTGCCCGCCATGATCGAGGTGGTCACGGCGGCGATCAGTTTCCTGGCGCGGATCAGCGTCCTGCTGCTCGGCTGGGGTGTCTTGGGGTTGGCATGGTCGGCGGTGGCGGTGAGCAGCCTCACCGCAGTGGTCTTCTTCTTCTTGCAACAGAAGGACTTCTTCGCGCCCAGCCTCAGCTTGGCCCGTCAGCCGATCATGGCGCTGGTGCCGAGCGCCTTCCCGCTTATGCTCAACAACCTGCTGAGCGCGATCTTCTTCCGCTTCGACCTCTTCATCATCCGGGGCTTTGGGGGCAGCAACGCCGATACGCTGGTGCAACAATATGCACTACCCTACCAGTTGCTCAACATCGCGCTGGTGCTGCCGCCCGCCGTCACCTTCGCGGTCTTCCCACTGCTGGCGCGGCGTGCGGCGGGCGAACGCAGCGCCATGGCCGATGCGCAGCGGCGTACCTTGGGCTTGCTGCTGATCATCGCCTTTCCGCTGGCGATGGGTATGGCCGTTCTCGCCAGCGATCTGGTCTGGATCTTCGCACGCCGCAACTTCGACGCCTACCAACCCTCGGTGCATGTGCTGGCGATTCTGGCCTGGTTCCTGCCGCTCTCGTTCGTTAATGGCCTGTTGCAGTACGTCCTGATCGCGCTCAACCGCCAAACCGCGATCACCCGCGCCTTTGTGATCGGGGCAGTGGCCAACCTGAGCATGAACCTGGTGGCGATACCCGTGGCCACACTCTTCTTCGGTCAACCCACCTGGGGACTCTACGCCGCCGCCGTGATCACCATCATCTCCGAAGCGGTGCTCTACCTCGTCTTCCGCCCGCTGCTCATTGGTGAGAGCGTCGCCCCGCGCTTGCTGCACCTCTCCTGGCGTCCGCTGCTGGCCGCGCTGGTGATGGGCGGATGTATGCTTGGTCTGCGCCTGCCCTTCGGTGCGCCCTGGGGCAGCCTCACCGCCATCCTGATCGCCCCACCCAGCTACGCCGTGGTGCTCTGGCTGCTGGGCGGGATCGGGGCCGAAGAGCGGGCGCTGGTGCAGCGGGTGATCGGGCGGGGCTAAAGGCGAGGAGTTGAAAAAATGGTTTGTCATTCCGAGCGTAGCGAGGAATCCCGTCCGGGACGCTTCCCCTTCGCTACGCTCAGGGCTTCGGCTCGTGCGCTCAGCGTGGCATTCGAGATAGAACCCCTACCCCTTCGCTACACCACCATCGTCTCCTGATAGATCCCAAAGACCTCGCGGAAGACATCGCAGATCTCGCCCACCGTACAGTAGGCGCGCACACAGTTGAGGATGGCGGGCATGGTGTTCTCATTGCCCTCGGCGGCAACGCGCAGTTCAGCCATACGCTGCTGCGCCAGCGCGTTGTCGCGCTCGGCACGCACCCGGTTGAGGCGAGCCAGATGCTTGCGCTCGCCTTCGGGGTCCATGGCCAAGATGGGGATCTCAATCGGAGTGTTGACGTTATAGGCGTTCACACCGATGAACTCGCGCTCCTTACCGTCAATCTCCTGCTGGTAGCGGTAGGCCGCGTCGGCGATCTCGCGCTGGAAGAAGCCCTCGCGGATGGCCGGAATGACCCCGCCATAGTTGCGGATGGCCGCGAAGTAGGCGTTGGCCTCGCGCTCCATGCGGTTGGTCTGCGCCTCGACAAAGTAGCTCCCACCCAGTGGGTCAACCGTATTCGTGACCCCACTCTCACCCGCGATCACCTGCTGAGTACGCAGCGCAATCGTCACCGCCTTCTCACTCGGCAAGGCCAGCGCCTCATCCATACTGTTGGTGTGCAGGCTTTGCGTACCACCCATCACAGCCGCGAGCGCCTGGATAGCGGTGCGCACGATATTCACCTCTGGCTGCTGGGCGGTCAGCGAACAGCCCGCCGTCTGGGTGTGGAAGCGCAACCAGCAAGAGCGATCCTTCTTGGCCCCAAAGGTCTCGCGCATCAGCTTGGCCCAGATGCGGCGTGCAGCGCGATACTTGGCGATCTCCTCGAAGAAGTCATTGTGGGCATTGAAGAAGAAGGAGATGCGCGGCGCAAAATCATCCACATTCAAGCCACGTGCAATCGAAGCCTCCACATAGGCCGCGCCATCGGCGAGGGTGAAGGCCAACTCCTGCGCCGCCGTCGCCCCCGCCTCGCGGATGTGGTAGCCACTCACACTGACCGGGTTCCACTGCGGGACGTGCTGGCTACCAAATTCAATCGTATCTACCACCAAGCGCATGCTGGGTTCAGGTGGGAAGATGTACTCATTCTGGGCGATATACTCTTTGAGAATATCGTTCTGAAGCGTTCCACGCAGCTTACTCCACGGCACACCGCGCTTCTCGGCCACCGCCAGATACATCGCCCAGATGATCGCAGCGGGCGAATTGATCGTCATCGAGGTCGAGATCTGATCCAGCGGCAGGCCATCGAGCAGAATCTCCATATCGGCCAGCGACGAGATCGCCACGCCACACTTGCCGAACTCACCCTCGACCAACGGATGATCGGTATCGCGGCCATAGAGCGTGGGCATATCGAACGCAATGGAGAGACCGGTCTGACCCTGGGAGAGCAGATACTTAAAGCGCTCGTTGGTCTCCTCTGCCGTACCGAAGCCGGCAAACATGCGCATCGTCCAGACCTTGCCGCGATAGCCGGTGGGGTGGACACCACGGGTGTAGGGGTACTCACCGGGATGGGCAATATCGCGGGTATACGAGGTCTCAGCAATATCGAGCGGCGTATAGAGGCGCTCAATCGGGTCACTACTCGTGGTCATAAAGCGCACATCGCGCTCCGGTGCGCGTTCCAGGGTGGGCCAAAGGCACTGCTGTTCCCAATTGGCCTGTGCAGCCTGGATTGCTTCTTTTGATTCGAACACCATTGTCCCTCCTCATTATGTGGGGATACTTCAACAGTACCTGTTGGTAGATATGATCATTGTATCATCTTCTGTGCCGGGGCTAGTGAACGTGCCAGTGCGACCGCCCGCACCTCCTGGGTTCCCACGGCGCGCAGCGCATCGGCGCAGGCAACCAGGGTTGCGCCGGTGGTAAGCACATCATCCACGAGCAGGACACGGGCAGGTGGCGGGGCATAGACGGTCCAGACAAAGGCGGCGGCGATATTCTGCTGGCGTTCACGGCGGCCCAATTGGGCTTGGTGTCCAGTATCGCGGCAGCGCTCCAGGCCGGAGACGAGCGGGATGCCGGTGGCGCGGGCAATCCGAGCGGCAAGTTCAGTGCTCTGGTTGAAGCCGCGTTCAGCCAGCCGGGTGGTGTGGAGCGGCACGGGGATGATCGCATCGGCGGGCTGGGGGTGGTGGCGCAGTTGCGCGGCGAGCAGATCACCCAGCGGGGCGGCCATGCGGCGTTGGGAGCGGTACTTCATGCGGTGGATGGCCTGACGCAACGCCCCTTCGTAGAGCCAAGGAACGAGCATCGCATCCAAGCCCGGCGGGGGATCATCAAGCGGGTAGGGGCGCAGCGCGGCGCGGCAGGTGGGGCAGAAGAGCGCCCCGCTACGCCTACAACCCACACAGCGATCAGGGAAGAGGAAGCCGAGCAGGGCATCCATGAGCGACGAGAAGGTCATGCGGTACCTCCATGGTGGTAGGATCGTGCATGGGATATACCGTTTGGGGCGGGTGTCGCGTCGCACATCGCGGCGCACATCGCGGCGCACGACACGGCACGGCACGGCACGGCACGGCGCACGGCGCACGGCGCACGGCGCACGGCGCACGGCGCACGGCGCACGGCGCACGGCGCACGGCGCACGGGTGGCCCGTAGAGACGCAATATCTTGCGTCTCTACTACGGGCCCGTGGTATCATGCACCCCAGATACCCCACAATGAAAGCGAGGCCATAATGGATACCCCCAACCACGATCCTGCCCCCCCCAAACCGACCATGCGCCGCATCTGTTGTGTGACCCAGGCCCAAACAACGCGCCCGCGTGCCTCCATGGCCGATCATCTGCGAGCGGCTGCCGTCTGGGCGCAGATCTTTCAGGCTGGGCAGGAGATACCGGAACAGGATGCGAAGGATGAAGGCGCAACAACGCCTCATGGTATAATGCCCGACGATTCAACCGCCAGATCTTAGTAGGAGGCAGAGGGTATGGAGCGGCGCGTAGTTGTTACGGGGATGGGCGCGATCAGCCCGCTAGGGCACGATGTGCCAACGCTTTGGCAGGGCATCGTCGAGGCTCGTAACGGCATTGGGCCGATCACGCTCTTTGACAGCGCTGGCTTCGATACCCAGTTTGCGGGTGAGGTGCGCAACTTCGATCCGACGAACTATATGGATCGCAAGGAGGCTCGCCGCACCGACCGCTTTGTCCATTTTGCGGTTGCGGCTGCCCAAGAGGCGTTGCGCTCGTCAGGCTTGGTGATTGATGCGAGTAACCGCGATGAGATCGGTGTCTTTTTGGCGAGTGGCATCGGTGGCATCGCCACCCTGAGCGAGCAGTTGGATATTCTGCGTGCCCGTGGGCCAGGGCGGGTCAGCCCGTTCCTCATCCCGGCCATGATCACTAACCTCGCCGCTGGGCATGTCTCGATCCTCAGTGGGGCACGCGGCCCCAGCCTCTGCACCACCTCGGCATGTGCCAGTTCCGCCCACGCGATTGGTGAGGCGGCTGAGACGATCCGGCGCGGGTGGGCCAAGGCGATGATCGTGGGCGGTGCCGAAGCCTCGATCACCCCGATTGGGATCGCCGGCTTCAACTCTATGAAGGCGCTCTCCACCCGCAACGACTCCCCCGCAACCGCCTCGCGGCCCTTCGATGTGAGCCGCGATGGCTTTGTGATGGGTGAGGGTGGCGCGATCCTGATCCTCGAAGACTATGAGTATGCCGTCAGCCGGGGTGCGACGATCCTCGCCGAGATGGTGGGCTATGGCTCCTCCTCCGATGCGGTGCATATCACCAGCGTGGATGAGGGTGGCGTTGCCCGTGCGCTGCGCCTCGCCATGCGCCACGCCACTATGCAGCCCGACGAGATTGACTATATTAACGCCCACGCAACCTCCACCTCCGCTGGCGACCCGGTTGAGTCCGCTGCGGTTCGCACGGTCTTTGGCGGGCGCGAGCAGGCTCCGCCCGTCAGTTCGAGCAAGTCGCAGTTTGGTCACCTGCTCGGTGCCGCAGGCGCGATGGAGTCGTTGGTCTGTATTTTGGCGATGCAGCATGGCCTGTTGCCCGCCACCATCAACCTCCAGCAACCCGACCCCGCCTGCGATCTCGATTACGTGCCCAATACGCCCCGCCCGGCCACGATCCGCGCCGCAATGAGCAACTCATTTGGCTTTGGTGGGCATAATGTCTCGCTGATTTTCCGTCAGATTCCGTAAGGGCGAAGCATCGCTACCAAGCAAACCATCATTCTCTGGCTCTATGAGGGCGATGCTTCGCCCCTACACTATACGGCAATGTGCAACCTTGGACGAACTACAGCAACAACTTGGTATCCGCTTTAACGACGAAGAACTCTTTACCCGCGCCTTTGTGCATCGTTCGTTCATTCACGAACACCCAGAGCGCAATCGCCCCAAGGAATCGAATGAGCGGCTGGAGTTTCTCGGCGATGCGGTGCTCAATTTCCTGAGCGCCGCATGGCTGTATGCCAACTTCCCCGACCGTACCGAGGGTGAGTTGACCTACCTGCGGGCAGCACTGGTCAAGACCAATACGCTGGCCGGGTTTGCACGCAACCTCGATCTGGGGCGGCATATTAAGATTAGCCGGGGGGAGGATACCCCCACCGCACGCAATCGCCCGGCGCTGCTCGCCGATGTCTTTGAAGCCCTGCTCGGTGCGATCTATCTTGATCAGGGGCTTGATGCGGTGCGGGTTTTCATTACGCCCTTCTTTGAACACCAGATCCTGATCGTGCTAAGTGGTAGCGATGAGATGGATTACCGTACCCGGCTGCAAGAACAGGCCCAGGCCCGCTTCAATCGTACCCCAACTTACCGCATGGTGGATGTCTCTGGCCCCGATCACCAGCGTGAATTCACCATGGAGGTGGTGATTGATGAGGTGCGCTATGGGGTTGGGGTTGGGACGAGTAAGCAGGCTGCCGCTCAGGCCGCTGCGCGTGAGGCGCTGAATCGCCTCGAATCCCCTGCCGAAACGGTGAGCAAATAGCGTTGATGGATATGTCATGTAGGGGCGAAGCATTACCCAGCATGTGGCATGGACAACACGAAATCTGTTGAAGGGCGATGCTTCGCCCCTACTTGGGGATGTTATGGCTGAGCGGATCTTCATAACCGGCGGGACGGGTTATTTGGGCACGGCGCTGCTGCGCCTGCTTGTGCCACGTGGTGCCCATGTGGGTGCGAGTTACCTACACCAGCCACCGAGTGCCTTCCCGCAGGTGGCGTGGGCACGGATGGATCTGCGCGACCCCGATGCGGTGCGGGCGATCCTGGATGCCTTTCAACCTACGGCGATCATCCATACCGCCTTTGTGCAGTATGAACCCGATCTACTGGCAATCACCGGCTATGGCAGTGGCATTGTCGCAGAGGTGGCCGCCACATTGAGCGCACGCCTCATCCACATGTCGAGTGATGTCATTTTTGATGGCGAACAGCCTGGCCCCTACACCGAAGACGATCCGCCCAACCCGATCAGTGCCTATGGCGAAGCCAAGGCGCTGGCGGAAACCCTGGTGCGTGGCGCCTATCCGGCGGCGACCATCGTGCGAACCTCGCTCATCTATGGTTTTCAGCCACTTGATCGCCAGACCCGCTTCACACTTGAGATCGCGGCGGGTCAGAGTAGCGACCGCCTCTTTAGTGATGAGTATCGCTGCCCGATCTTCGTGGATGACCTAGCCAGCGCACTAATCGAGTTGCTCAATACGGAACATGCCGGGGTACTCAATATCGCCGGAGCCGACCGGGTGAGCCGTTATGAACTGGGGTGTCTGTTGGCCCAGGCACTAGGCGCTAACCCCGATCAGATCCCATCTGGCCGGAGTGCCGATCTGCCCGTTCGCCGCCCACGTAACTGCACCCTCGACATCGCACGTGCCCAGGCATTGTTGCAGGCCCGCCTGCGCGGGGTACGCGAAGTACTTGCACAGCCGCTCAGGATCAGTCATACTGATACGATAACGAAATAAGTAAAGGCGAAGCATCGCCCACCAAACGAATTCGTGTTCCCCAGATCAATATGGTAGGCGATGCTTTACCCCTACCTCGCGTATGTTAAGCAAGTGAGCATGATATGAACCAAGTACCAGAGGCAATCAGCGGACTGATCAACGATCTCTGTGCGGATGATGAGTTCCGGCGTATTCAGGCCGCCTTTGGACTAGGAGTACTGGGTGAACTGGCAGTAGATCCGCTGATCGATCTGCTTGCTTCGCCCGAACAGGAACTGCGCAAGCGTGCCGCCTGGGTACTGGGTGTTATTGGCGCACCAGCACTGCCCTCGCTGCTGCATATGGTCGAAGGTGATGACATCGCCATGCGTATCGAAGCCATCCGGGTACTCGGAGTCGTCGGGGAGGCACGGGCGCTCACCCAGTTACTCGTCGGCCTGACTGACCGAGATGCCCATGTGGCGGCGCGGGCGGCGCGGGCCCTCGGCAAGATCGGCGATCCACGCGCCTACCACCCGCTCGTCACGGCCATGCGCCACCCCGAACCAGATGTGCGCTATGAGGCGTGTCGGGCGATTATCGATCTGCATGTTCCCGATGCGGTGATGGCGCTGCGTGACGTGGCCGAGAATGATACCGGCGTCACCACCTGGGGCGCGGCGGTCAGTGAAAGTGCGCTGCGGGCAATTGCCGAGCTAGATAACTCTTTAAGTAGCCCCGACCATGGTGCGGAGTTTTCCCGCGCCAGCGAGATCGTGCAGCAGGCCGAGAATCCTGATCAGTAGCCGCTACGATGCGTATCGGTATTGATGCCCGCTGTATCGGGGATCATTTTCCTGGGATTGGGCGCTATATCACCAGCCTGATCCACACTTTGGGCCACCTCGATCACGGCCACCAGTTGGCGATCTTCTACAATCCACTGCCCCCGGCAATGCGCTACCACCTTACAACCTTGCCGGGGGTGACGTTCGTAGCGCTCCGTTCCAGCCCCTTTTCGCCTCGCCAACAGATCGAACTGCCCCTGCGCATCCGTCAGTTGGGCCTCGATCTCTTCCACGCCCCCTACTTCGTCCGCCCCTACCTGGGCCAAATATGCCCCAGTGTCACCACCATCTATGATCTGCTGGGGCGACACTTCCCACACCAACTCACCTGGCGCGGGCGGCTGCTCTACCGGGTGCTATTGGGCTTAGCAGTGCAGCACTCGACCATGCTGATCAGCATCTCTGAGGCCACCCGATACGATCTGCACCAACACTACCGCATCGCCCCTGAGCGCATCGCGGTGACACCCTTGGCCGCCGGATCACGCTTCTGCCCACAACCAGCAGAGGTGTGTGCGGAGGTGCGCAGACGCTACAACCTGCCCGATCAATATGTGCTCTACCTGGGTTCCAACAAACCGCACAAGAACCTAGAGCGACTCGTGCGTGCCTGGGCTGCCGTGGATCATCCTGCATCCACCCTCGTCCTCGCCGGTCATCACGATCCCCACCACCCCGAACTGGATCGGCTACTGGCCGCGCAAGCCACCCGTATACTGCGTGTACCCAACGTCGCCGACGCTGATCTGCCCGCACTCTACAGCGCCGCCACATGCTTCGCCTTTGTCTCTACCTATGAAGGCTTCGGGTTGCCACCGCTAGAGGCGCTGGCCTGCGGGACACCCGTACTGTGTAGCAATACCAGCAGCATGCCCGAAGTCGTCGGCAATGCGGCACTGCTCGTCAACCCGTGGGATGTGGGCGCGATGACGCGGGGGCTAACCGATCTGCTCGATCAGTCCGCCTTGCGCGAGGATCTGCGCAGACGCGGGTTAGCGCGGGCCGCCCAGTTTAGTTGGCAACGCACAGCCGAACAGACGCTGGCGGTGTATGAGCACGCAATATGACAACCATCCACCTTTTGCGTACAATAGCCCAAGTCAATCAGACCTATACAGGAACATTCATGCCTGTTGCTACAACAAATATCGCCCACACCACCGAGCATCTATTGCTCTCGATTGTCGTCCCGATCTACAACGAAGAAGAGAGCATTCCGTACCTCTACACCCGTTTGAGCGAGGTGCTGACAGCCTACAACCAACCCTACGAGATCATCGCGGTGGATGATGGGTCACGCGATCAGAGCTTCGCCCTGCTGCGCGATCTGGCCAGCAGCGACCCGCGCCTGCGCGTGGTACGCTTCCGGCGCAACTTCGGCCAAACCGCCGCCTTTGCCGCCGGTTTCGACCGCGCCCAGGGCGAGTACATTGTCACCATTGATGCTGATCTGCAAAACGACCCGCGTGACATCCCGCAACTGATGGCGCGCGCCGAAGAGGGCTTTGATGTGGTCAGTGGATGGCGGGCACGCCGCCAAGATGCCTTCATCAACCGCAAACTGCCCTCGATGATCGCCAACCGGCTCATCTCGTGGGTGACGGGGGTCTACCTCCACGACTACGGATGCTCGCTCAAGGTCTACCGTAGCGAGGTCGTCAAGAACATCAACCTCTACGGTGAATTGCACCGCTTCATCCCCGCTGTCGCCTCGTGGCAGGGTGTGGCCGTGACCGAAATGCCGGTGCATCACGAAGCGCGCCGCTATGGCACGTCCAAGTATGGGATCAGCCGCACCATCCGCGTACTGCTCGATCTGATCACGGTGCGCTTCCTACTCTCCTACTCCACCCGCCCCATGCAGATCTTCGGGCTGTGGGGTTTGCTCTCCATCCTCATCGGCTTCGCGATCAGCTTCTATCTGACCTTCATCAAGCTGCTCTATGATGCCGATATTGGTTCGCGGCCACTGCTGCTCCTGGGTGTCCTGCTGATCATCCTGGGCGTGCAGTTCATTGGGATCGGGCTCATGGGCGAATTGATCATGCGCACCTATTACGAGACCCAGAAAAAGCCGATCTATGTGGTGCGCGAAGAGGTGAACGGCTGACGCCGCAAGGTCAGGATCGTCGCCTCCGGGCGGCACCCAAAACGCAAGGGGAGGCCACCCAGCCCGCGACTGACATAGATCTGGGTGTGGGCATAGCGGGCATGGCCGATGGGGTAGCGCCAGCCGTGGCGCGGCAGCACCAGCGAGCCGAGCCAGGGAAGATGGACGTGGCCACCGTGGGTATGCCCGGAGAGTTGCAGATCGACACCCCGCGCCGATGCTGCTTCGAGCATATCGGGCAGGTGGCAGAGCAGGATGCTGAACTGATTCTGCGGGGTATCCGCCAGCGCCGCCACGAGATCCATCTGACCATTCCAGGCATCATCAACCCCCGCCAGGGTCAGTTCGGTTCCGCGCCACGTAAGGCGGCGCTGCTGGTTGATCAGAAACTCGATCCCCAGGGGCTGGATGGCAGCGACGATCTCCTCCAACCCCTCCCAGCGATCATGGTTGCCGGGCACCGCAAAGACGCCTAGGGGAGCGTGAAGCGGGCGCAGCAGATCGGGCAGATCGACGATATTACGCGCATAACTCACCAGATCGCCGGTGATCACCAGCAGATCGGGCTGCTCGCGGAGCATCTGGGCCACCGCCCAGCGCGTATTCTGCGCGGCAAAACGGTGGCCAATATGGAGATCGCTCAGGTGGCCAATCCGCAAACCCTCTAAACCCGGCGGCAAGTTGGGGAAGAAGAGATCACGGCGCTCCAAATGCGGACAGGTCGGCTCGATATGCAACGCATAGAGGATCGTCGCACCTGCGGCTGCAAATAGCGCCAGTAACGCACGCCATCCGCCATACAGAATGGTGAGAACGGCGAACAACGCAGCCAGCCCACCCGCCCACAACCAATTGGAGCCAAAGCGTAAGCGACGCAGGCGGCGAATCAGCCCGTGGGGGAAGGAGAAATGGATATCGTGGTGATCAGGGCTGTGGAGCATAGGTCTCCATTATATCAAAAATCGCCCAACAAATATGGTATCATGGATCTGAATGGAAGCATAAGGGTACCAACTTTGGGGTGCAGCCCCGAACCTTGATCTTTGTTATGGTTTGGCGGCTTTGCCGCCAAACCATAACAAAATAGGCAGTAGAGCAGATCACAGCGTTACGTATGCGGTATTGCCAAAATAGAGATGTTCGGGAGCGAAGGAGCCAACCGTGACCCAAGTACTGCTGATACGGCATGGGACAAACGACTGGGTTCATGGGCGACTAGCCGGGTGGACGCCCGGAGTGCATCTGAATACCGAGGGCCAGCAACAGGCGTTGGCACTGAGTGAGCGGCTGGGCGATCTACCGATTGCCGCGATCTACACGAGTCCGTTGGAGCGCTGTGTTGAGACCGCCAGTGCCCTAGCGCATCCGCGCAGCCTGCCATTACGGTTGGTTGAGCAACTTGGCGAAGTGCGCTATGGTGAATGGCAAGGGGGCGAACTGAAGGAACTCGCCCGTCACGAACTGTGGCCAGGGGTGCAGTTCTACCCCAGCGGAACGCGCTTCCCCAACGGCGAAACCCTCGGCGAAGCGCAAATGCGGGTGGTGCAGGCGATTGATGGTCTACGCAGTCAACATCCTGAAACGATCATCGGCATCTGCTCACATGCCGATCTGATCAAACTCGCGGTTGCCTACTACATTGGAATCCATATTGATCTCTTCCAGCGGTTAGTGATCGAGCCGTGCTCGCTTACCGCCCTCCAGTTTGGGCGGATGGGGCCGCGCCTCCTCGCCTTCAACGACACCGGCTCACTAGGCCACCTACGACCACGCCCCGCAGTGCCGGATGCCGTTGAGCCAGGAACAACCGGAACCGAGGCCACCGCTGAAGATGGCCCAACGTCGGAGAAATCAGAGTAGTTATGTCAGACTTCCATATTGATTTGGATGCGGTACAGCGGCTTACTACCGGAGCAGTCGGCCCCCGTGGGCAGCGATTCTTCTACATGCAGATTCGGCGCGGGAGCCGCCTGATCACCATGCTGGCCGAGAAGGAACAGGTACGGGCGTTGGCCGATGCGGTAGCGCGGTTACTCGACAACTTGGCCGAGAAGAATCCGCGCCTGATCACCGCCGATGACATGCTGATCACCGATATGAGCCTGGAGGAGCCGCTAGAGCCGGAATTCCGCATCGGGCAGATGGGCCTCGGCTACGACACCGAACGCGATATGGTGATCCTGCTCCTCCAAAGCGTTGCCGAAGAAGACGAGGAACCCCTACGCGCCCGCATCGCCGCCTCGCGCCCGCAGATGCGCGCCCTGAGCAGCCACGCGGCCCAGGTGGTAGCGGCGGGCCGCCCGATCTGTGGTAACTGTGGCCGCCCGATAGATCCAAGTGGCCACTTCTGCCCCCAACGCAACGGTCACGGGCCGATCTTCAGTTCCTAGCCCAGCTTAAGCTTAGCGCCACAGAGTTGTACCTGTTCACACGTCTCCTCACATCCAGGTTTTGACGCCAAGCCTTCAAGATAGACTCCAGTCAGAACCTTTGCTCCTTGGCGTCAACATGAGACTTCTATTTCCCCCAAGTTACACGGAGTTCTGGGATGGACGAACATCTCCTCGACCCCCGCGATGCCTGCGCCATCCTCACCCACGGGGAGATGGAAGTTGTTGCCGCGATGCCCTACAGCAGTAACTATACGCTGCTGTGTGTGGTGGAACATGCCGGAATGCAGGTGCTCGGCATCTACAAGCCGCAACGGGGCGAGCGGCCGCTGTGGGACTTCCCCTCTGGCACGCTCTACCAGCGTGAAGTAGCGGCCTACCTACTGAGCGAGGCGCTCGGTTTGGGATTCGTGCCGCCCACCGTGCTGCGCGAGGGGCCGTATGGGGTGGGGATGCTGCAACTCTTCATTGAACATGACGAAGAGGCGCATCTCTTCACGATGCTCAAAGAGGGTAGCTATGAGGCGGTGATTCGCCAACTTTGCGCCTTCGACGCCCTGATCAACAACGCCGACCGCAAGAGTGGCCATGCCCTCAAGGGCTTGGATGGCCACCTGTGGGCAATTGACCACGGCATCTGTTTTCATGACGAACCCAAGTTGCGCACCGTGCTCTGGGACTTCATCGGTGAGCCGCTGCCCGCCGAGGTGCTGGAGTCATTTGGGCTACTCCAACAGCACCTCACCAGCGACACCCAGATAACGCGCAGCCTGGGCCACCTCCTCGCCCCCGATGAGGTACGGGCGCTCCAGCAGCGCCTGGAGGATCTGATCACCCAGGGTTGCTTCCCGCCATTAGGGCCGGGGCCAAACGTGCCCTGGCCGCCCGTGTAAGGCATACCTACCCCGGATCTTCATCAACTTTTCACATCCGAGGGGTAGAGTGGTTATATAACCTCCGGTGGGGGTTCGGGTGCGGCGCAGGAACATGTAGGGGCGAAGCATCGCCCACCATGGGTTCCAACCCCCGTGGGACATCCGCAGGCGATGCTTCGCCCCTACGTAACCGAATGCGCAAAGATTTTGCCCATACCATGGGTGTACAAGCATGCGGGCATCACGCCCCCCCACATGAATGATAGGAACTACCTATGAACCGCAACTGGAACTGGCAGGGCTGGCTGGCAATAGCAATCTCCTGCCTTGCATTACTGATTAGCCTGAACGATTTCATCTCTTGGCGGGGCGTGCGCCAGATGGTGGAGAACACCACTAACCAGATGGTGATAGAGCGCAGCGATCAACATCCAGGTCGCGGGAACACCAAAGAGAAGCACGACCAGAACGATGATGCTCAGATGATGCCGGGGCGCGGCAACCCCCACGCGATGCCACGCGCCCATGAGGGCTGGGGACTCTTCGGGATGATCGCTGGCCTCGTGGGGATGCTGCTCGATCTGGCCAAGTTGGCCGGCTTGGGGCTATTAGCGTGGCTCCTCTGGCGACTCTTCACCCAGCGCCAAGCTGCGCCGCTCACCCCGGCGGGGCATGATCCACGGGTGGAGTAGAAAAGTGGTACATAGCGCTGGCATGCTGGGAGATCAGGGCATGCCAGCGGTGTTAGGTAAGGTTGAGTAAGGAGTCATTATATGCCGAGTATGACAGAGCAGGAAGCATGTACGCCAACACCATTAAACCCAAACGGATTTAACCTCAGCGCAGTATTACCATACAACCTTCAAATCGCACATATACAATCCACAATGCAAGAATTTATTGATTTCTTGAGTTTTGTAAATAATCAGCTTTATACGAAAAATATACTCAGACTTGAGTCAATGCTGATGTCAGTAAATTTCAGTAGTATGGTGGGCGAATTCATGTCCGCTTCTATTCCGAAATATTGTCCAACACTAACTAAAAATCGCCATCATAATGGACATCCTGATCTCGTCCCGGTGGGATATTACACAGATAACGATATACTTCATGGCACTGAAGGGATTGAGATCAAAGCGTCACGATACACACGAGGCTGGCAAGGTCATAACCCAGAAGATGTATGGCTGATGGTCTTCGTCTTTGATAGTAATCGAGCTAAAGATACCGATCCTAAAAAATTTAAGTTCATATCAGTTTCAGGAGCGCAATTACATAAGGAGGATTGGAGTTTTTCAGGAAGATCTGCTAATAGCCGTCGAACAATTACGGCAAGCGTCATGCCATCTGGATTTTCAAAAATGTCTGCGAACTGGATTTATTCTGATTAATCTTCTGCAAATTCCTGTAGATCCAGTTGTCGAATATCAGTTTTTACAGACAAATTTGTTAATTTCGGAATAGCTTGCAGCCCCATATTAAAATAATCCATATACCGTTCCACTCCAATACTCTGTAATCCCTGAGATTCTGATGCTGCAATGGTAGAGCCTGATCCCATAAATGGGTCAAGAATAATCCCTTTGCCTAATGGTAAAGCAGCATGCACTACTTGGCGCAAAAATGATTGGGGTTTAATACTAGGATGATCGGCTATTAATCGTTCAGTATGCGAGGTTCGCTCACTGACAATGACATCAGTAAAGGGCTGATCCATACTAATTCGCCGTAATCCTCCTGTTCCGTATGTATGAAGGCAATCACTTACTTTCATCCCTTTGGGTAAGGGTTTCCGAAAAATACCCCAAGGTTCATAGGCGCTCCTTGGAAGAGAGCATACCTCAGGAAATACATTCTCCGCATTTTTTGGTCGATCTCCGCCACGAAAAGTACGAATAAGACGAATAAGCTCTCCTCGAAACTCTAGTCCACTATTCACCAGCGATGAAAATACGATCTGCGATAAAAAGGCATTTGTCGCAATAAAGATATGACCTCCCGGCAAAAGAACATGCATTGCGAGCTTTCCCCACTCAACAAAGAAACGCTGGAGCGATGCACGTTCCTTCTGATTGAGTGCGGTAAATCTGGGAAGCGGTGCGCGATTACTTCCATCGAAGGAAGGAGGTATACGCCATATTCCGCCATTCCCATTCGCACGTTTTTCTATTTGATCAAAATCATACTCTTTTACACCATAGGGTGGAT
Source organism: Candidatus Oscillochloris fontis (assembly GCF_004138135.1). Lineage (GTDB taxonomy): Bacteria > Chloroflexota > Chloroflexia > Chloroflexales > Chloroflexaceae > Oscillochloris > Oscillochloris fontis. Next base: position 232,930 of record NZ_RYFD01000001.1, on the reverse strand, counting down.
CAGTTACGATGGCATGAACAGAATCTTTCTGGATGCGCCCCATCCATTCAAAGCAGTCCGCATGAATAACAATCGAATTCTTAAAAGTAGCAGAACGATAATCTAGTGCAAAATCAATATTTGCAACCATATTCTTCTTCCTCCTAACACACCCTTGGTTAATACAAACAAATGTGCCATACTATTTTGAGTTTGTCAAGAGACATACCTCACCCCCCCACCAACCCACTTGCCAACATAACGCACTGCATTAACGCACTGTGTATACGCAGTGCGTTAAGTCTTTTCGTACCCATCACCCTTTTATGATGCTCAATTGTTATTCTATCACTACCAAAAGAGGTGACACTCGACAACAAAATGAGTATCTGGCATCAAAATATAATTACTCTTTTCTTTCTGGCTGTAGATGCGCTATTATGATTGCAGACAACGACGGGATAATTGATGCTTGAGGAGTGAGGCTTGAAGCATGGGTCTTGAGGCTGCCAGAGTTGGGTTCAGGCATTCAGACCTCAGGCATCAAGCATCACCGATTATGGAGGGCGCCCATGACGACGCTGGACACCGATACGCTGGACATGGTGTTGGCAACCCTGCGCGAGTACGCCGCGAAACAACTCACCGATGAGTTCTTGCGCGATCTGGATGCGCGTGATGAGTTTCCGGTTGAGGTGCTGAAGGAGCTGTATGACCCGAATAAGATCGGGTTGCATCTGCTCTTCATCCCGGAGGAGTATGGCGGTTTAGGTGGCGGGGCGTATGACATCTATCGTGTGTCGGAGCAGATGGCGCGGATTGATCTGGGGATCGCAACCGGCGTGTTGGCGACGTTCTTGGGGACTGACCCGATTACGGTGGGTGGCACGGAGGAGCAGAAGGCCCACTGGATGGGCCGCATCGCCGATGAGGGGATGTTGGTGGCCTATGGCGCGACTGAGCCGCAGGCCGGGAGTGACTTGGGTACGCTGACGACCAAGGCTGAGCCGGTGGTGGAGGATGGCCGGGTGGTCGGCTATAAGATCAGTGGCCGCAAGCAGTGGATCAGTAATGGTGGCGTGGCGGTGATCTATACCATCCTCGCCAATACCCCCGGTGGCCCCTCCTGGTTTGTGGTGGATCGCGAGACGCCCGGCTTTGTCAAGGGCAAGCACGAGGATAAGCACGGTATTCGCGCTTCCAATACCGCCGCGCTCTTCCTTGATGATGTCTATGTTGATGCTGACCGCCTCGTTGGTGGGGTGGAGGGCCAGGGCTTGGCTCAGGCCCAGGCGGTCTTCGGTTATACCCGTCTGATGGTGGCGGCGTTTGGGTTGGGTGGCGGCTGGGCCGCGCTGGAACGCGCTATCCGCTATAGCCAGACCCGCATCCAGGGTGGTGGCTTGCTCTCGACCAAGCAGGCGTATACCCATCGGTTGCTGGTGCCAAATGCGATCCGCTTGGAGGCTGCTCGTGCCTATATCGAGTGGACCGCCGCTCGGATTGATGCCGGTGAGCCTGATCTTCAGACGGAAGGCGCGATTGCCAAGTATATGGCCACCGAGGGTGGCAATAAGGCCGCTGAAGATGCGATCCAGGCGCTGGGTGGCTATGGCTACACCAAGGAGTACATGGTCGAGAAGATTAAGCGTGATGTGCGCATCACCTGTATCTATGAGGGTACCTCGGAGATTTTGGAGTGGACGATTGCCCGCGACCGCTGGCAGCTCCACCTGAAGTCGCGTGGGGCCTATTTTATGGATTGGGCGACCCGGCTTGATGCGCTGGCTGCCACCAATCCGGCCTCGGGTGCAGCAACTGCGGCGCTCGCCATCCGGGCGATGGCGACGATCATGGAGCGCTGTCGCCTCGACCGCCTCACCCGCAATCAGCACATCCTCTTCCGCCTCGGTGAGATGGTGGCGTGGGCTGAAACCGCTGCCATCTTTGCGGAACGCGCCGCCACCCCCACCCCGGCCATCCCGCTGGGTGCCGAAACCCGCTTGGCCATGGCGCGCATCCACGCTCGTAACGCCGCGCTCAAGATTGCGAGTGAGGGGCTGAGTTGGGCGATTGGGGCCGGTCAGACTGACCCCAACCTCGCTAATTCGCTCGGTCTGCCCGCGATCTATGCCGCGCAGGCTGGTCAGATTGAGGATATGAACCGGGTTGCCGCCGATCTTGTGGCGGCGTTCCCTGCCGAATAAGTAGTGACTGCCCCCGCGCTGCGGCTTCGGCCTGCGCGGGGGCTATCGAATAGGAGCCGACCAATGGATCAGGTCGCACGTCGTGCTATTGCCGTTGTGGGTGTGGGGGCTGTCTTGCCCGATGCACCCAGCGCCCAGGCTTTCTGGGCCAATGTTGTTGGGAAGCGCTACAGTATCAGCGAGACTCCTGCCGACCGCTGGAGTGTCGCTGATTATTATGACCCCGACCCTAGTGCGCCCGATAAGAGTTACACCAAAATTGGGGGTTGGGTTCGTGATTTTCGCTTTGATTGGCAGCGGTTTCGTATTCCTCCTAAAGTTGCTCAGGCGATGGATCAGGGGCAGCAGTGGGCCGCGACCTGTGCCGCTGAGGCGCTGGCTGATTATGGCTACCCCGACCGACCGCTGAATACGGAGAATACCGGGGTGATTCTGGGCACGGCGATGGGGGGTGAGTTGCATTACCACACCCACCAGCGGGTTGTCTTCCCCGAATTTGCCAATATGTTGCGTGCTACGCCGATGTTCCACAGTTTGGCTCCGGCGGTGCAGGCTGAGTTGGTAGCCCAGTTCCACGCACAGATGGATCGTACCTTGCCCTCGATCACTGAGGACTCGATGCCCGGTGAGTTGCCCAATATTGTGGCTGGGCGAGTGGCCAATCTGCTCAATCTGCGTGGCCCCAACTTTATTACCGATGCGGCATGCGCCTCGACCTTTGCGGCAGTGGATGCGGCGGTGGAGTTGCTCTCCGATGGGCGTGTGGATGCGGTACTCACCGGCGGGATTGACCGCAATATGGGGCCGTCTACCTTCGTCAAGTTCTGTAAGATTGGGGCGCTCAGTGCCACTGGCACGCGCCCGTTTGGCGATGGGGCCGATGGCTTTGTGATGGGTGAGGGCGGCGCAGTCTTCCTGCTCAAGCGGCTCGAAGATGCCGAGCGCGATGGCGACCGTATCTATGCGGTGATCCGGGGCGTGGGCGCTTCGTCCGATGGTAAGGGCAAGGGCATCACTGCTCCCAACCCGGTTGGGCAGATCTTTGCAATTGAGCGTGCTTGGCGCAATGCCGGGCTTGACCCAGCGACATGTAACCTTGTCGAGGCCCACGGCACGAGTACCCGCGTGGGTGATGTGGCTGAGTTGGAGAGCCTGACCAAGGTCTTTGCGCATGCCGAGCAGGGCAGCATTGGGCTGGGTTCGGCCAAGAGCAACATTGGCCACCTGAAGGCGGGTGCGGGCGCAGCCGGGTTGCTCAAGGCGGTGATGGCGCTGCACGCGAAGGTGTTGCCGCCGACGCTGAATGCCGAGCGCCCCAATCCGAAGGCCGATTTTGCGCATAGCCCCTTCCGCCTCCAACATAACCCAGAGGCGTGGGAACGCCGTGGCAATCTGCCCCGGCGGGCGGCGGTGAGTGCCTATGGCTTCGGGGGTACCAACTTCCATCTGGTGTTGGAGGAGTATGTGCCGGGGATGATCCGCACTGAGCCGCAGCGCTATAGTGGCGTGAGTCTGCCCCAGGGTGATGGAGCCGGATCGGGGGATGGCCGGGCGGCCACGCCAGCGCCGGTGCGCGGTATCTTGGCGCTGGGGGCGGCCACCGAGGCCGCGCTGCTGGCCGAGTTGCAGTCCGTGGTGGCACGGGTGGCTACGGGTTGGACGCCGCCGCTGGCGTTGCCCGACAAGGCGATCCTGGCCCAGCCGGAGCGCTTGGTGATTGATTTTGCCGATGCGGTTGATCTGGGCGAGAAGTTGGCCAAGGCGAGCAAGGCCGCTGCGATGCACAGCCCGGCGGCGTGGCGCGCCCTGCAAGGCCAGGGTGTCTTCCGTGGTAGTGGCAAGCCCGCTGGCAAAGTGGCCTTCCTCTTCCCCGGCCAGGGCAGCCAGTACCTCAACATGGGCCGCGAGTTGGCCACGATCTCGCCCGTGGTGGCGCAGGTCTTTGCCGAGGCTGATGCGGTGATGACGCCCATCCTGGGGCGTTCGCTCACCAGTTATCTCTTTGTCGAAGGGGATGACCCGGCAGTACTCAAGAAGGCCGAGCGCGAGTTGATGCAGACGGCGATCACCCAGCCCGCCATGCTCACGCTCGATATTGCGATGATGAAGCTGCTAGAGAGCTACGGCATCCGCCCGGATATGGTGATGGGCCACTCCTTGGGTGAATATGCCGCACTGGTGAGTGCCGGCATTATGCCCTTCGCCGAGTCTCTGGAGGCTGCCGCCGCCCGTGGCGCCGAGATGACCCGCGTGAGTGTGGATGATAACGGCTGGATGGCGGCGGTGATGGCACCGCTCGATGTGATCACCCAGACTCTCGCCGAGTGTGAGGGCTATGTGGTGGCGGCGAACATCAATAGCTACGGCCAAGCCGTCATCGGCGGGGAGAGCAAGGCAGTTGAGCAAGCCATTGGCCGCTTCGTCGCCAAGGGCTACCAAGCCCTGCGCATCCCGGTGAGCCACGCCTTCCACACCCGCATCGTCGCTCCGGCGGCGGCCCCGTTGCGTAAACTGCTCAACCGGCTGCATATTGCGCCCCCGCGCCTCCCGCTGGTGGCGAATGTCACTGGTGGCATCTACCCAACCGATGTTGAGGCGATCAAGGACATCCTCGAACAGCAGATCGCCTCGCCGGTGCAGTGGGTACGCGGCCTGGAGACGCTCTACGCCGAAGGCTGCCGCGTCTTTGTCGAGTGCGGGCCGAAGCGGGCGCTCAAGGGCTTTGTTGATGATGTGCTGGGCAGTAAGCCCGATCTGGTGTCGCTCTTTACCAACCATCCCAAGAATGGCGAGTTGGCGAGTTTCAACCAGGCGTTGTGCGGCCTCTATGCGGCGGGGTTGGTGCAATCTGAAGCACCCGTCGCCCACGTTGCGCCGCCCGCCGAACTTCCCCGCGCCATCCTAGAGGAGACAACTGTGACCTCACCCAATGGAAGTGGCCCCCAGCCAAGTGCGCCACTGGCTCCGGCGGGCCTCGAAGCGCTAGGGTCGCTGCTGGCTCAGGCATTGCAGGCCGCCCAGCCCCAGGCGCAGGCGCGTGGCCCGCAGGTCTATGATCGTGATGAGGTGCCGAGCGGTTCGGTGGTCATCTCCGGCACTGGCCTGGGTCTGCCCGGCCCGGCCAAGTCGCTGATGGACCCGGAGAATGCGCTGCGGATTCTGCGTGGCGAGCAGTTTATTGATCTCATCCCCGAACGCTTCCGGGCGATGATGCTGCGCAAGAATATCATTCGCTTGGTCAAGGGCGAAGATGGCGGCGGCCAGTTTGTGGCGATTGATAACCCCGATGATGTTGTGCGCCTCGCCGGACGCGCCGGTTCTTTCGATCTGCACGCGGAGTATGGGGTGCCCGACGCGCTGATCGAGGCGCTGGATCGCACCACCCAACTGGCCATGGCCGCTGGTCTGGATGCGCTGCGTGAGGCCGGGTTGCCGCTGGTGCAGACCTACCGCCTGACCAGCAGAGGTACGCATCTGCCGGATCGCTGGATGTTGCCCGAACCGCTGCGCGATGAGACCGGCGTGATCTTTGCGTCGGCCTTCCCCGGTATGGATCGCATGGCCGATGATTTGATGCGCTACTTCACCTACGAGAGCCGTCAAACCCAGGTCGAGCAGCTTGAGAAGTTGCGCAGTGCGGTGAGTGATCCGAGCGCCTTGGGCGAGATCAACCGTATGATCGCGGCGCTGCGTGAGGATCTGGCGCGCGAACCCTACACCTTCGACCGGCGCTTCATCTTCCGCGTGCTGGCCATGGGCCACAGCCAGTTTGCTGAATATATCGGCGCACGCGGCCCGAATACCTCGGTCAATGCCGCCTGTGCCAGTACCACCCAGGCCATCGCGCTGGCCGAAGACTGGATCCGCAACGGGCGCTGCCGCCGCGTGCTGGTGATCGCCAGCGATGATGTGACCAGCGACCGGCTGATGGAGTGGGTCGGGGCGGGCTTCTTGGCTACCGGCGCTGCCGCCACCGATGATGCGGTGGCTGAGGCCGCGCTGCCCTTCGATAAGCGCCGCCACGGCACGATCCTTGGGATGGGAGCCTGCGCCCTGGTCGTCGAGAGTGAAGATGCCGTGCGCGAGCGCGGTATGCGCGGGATTGTCGAGGTGCTGGCCAGCGAGACTGCCAACAGCGCCTTCCACGGTACGCGCCTGAATGTAGACCACATCTCCCAGGTGATGGATCGGCTGATCGTCAGTGCCGAGCGGCGCTTCGGCATCAACCGCCTCGCCATCGCCCCGCAGACGGTCTTTGTCTCCCACGAGACCTTCACCCCGGCGCGTGGAGGCAGTGCCGCCGCCGAAGTAGCCGCGCTGCGCCACAACTTCGGCCCCGCCGCCGACTCGATCATTATCGCTAACACCAAGGGCTTTACCGGCCACGCCATGGGTGTGGGGGTGGAAGATGTCATCGCGGTGAAGATCCTGGAGCACGGGGTGGTGCCGCCGGTACCCAACTTCCGTGAGATTGACCCCGAACTAGGGCTGCTCAACCTCAGCCGGGGTGGGCGTTACCCGGTGCAATACGCCATCCACCTTGCGGCTGGCTTCGGGTCGCAGTTGGCGTTGACCCTGCTGCGCCGCGTGCCGGGCGGCTTGGATCGCGTCGACTCGCCCGCGCATTACCGCTTCTGGCTCGATCAGATCACCGGCTATGACCGCGCTGAGACTGAGGTGGTGCAGCGTGTATTACGGGTGAAGAGCACGAGCGCCCCCGCCCGTACTCCCGCGCCTAGCCCGTGGCGCTACGGCACCGGCCCGATGGTGCGCGCCGCCACCCCCGGTAGCCCCCAGCAGGTTGCGGATCTCCCGCAGCCGACACAGCGCAGCTACGCCGCCCCGGTTGCGCCGCCGCCCGTCGCGGTGGCTTCGGCTCCCGCCCCGGTTGCGCCGCCACCCGTTGCCGTGGCTCCGGCTCCCGCCCCGGTTGCGCCGCCACCCGTTGCCGTGGCTCCGGCTCCCGCCCCGGTTGCGCCGCCGCCCGTCGCCGTAGCTCCGGCTCCTGCCCCGGTTGCGCCGCCGCCCGCCCCAACGGTCAATCCGGTGGAGGCGCAGGTGCTGACACTTGTGGCCGAAAAGACCGGCTACCCCTCGGATATGCTCGATCTCGACCTCGACCTTGAGGCTGATTTGGGCGTGGATACGGTCAAGCAGGCCGAGACCTTCGAGGCCGTCCGGGGTGCCTTCAACATCCCGCGCCCGGAGAACTTGGCGCTACGCGACTACCCGACGCTGCGGCGGGTGATCGAGTTTGTCTACGAGTCGCGGCCCGAACTCAAGCAGGTCAGTGCGCCCGCCCCGGTCGCGCCGCCGCCCGCCCCAGTCGCCCCAGCCGCCCCGACGGTCAATCCGGTGGAGGCGCAGGTGCTGGCGCTGGTGGCCGATAAGACCGGCTACCCCTCGGATATGCTCGATCTGGATCTGGACCTTGAGGCCGATTTGGGGGTGGACACGGTCAAACAGGCCGAGACCTTCGAGGCCGTGCGGGGTGCCTTCAACATCCCGCGCCCGGAGAATCTGGCGCTGCGTGACTACCCGACGCTGCGGCGGGTGATCGAGTTTGTCTACGAGTCGCGGCCTGAACTCAAGCAGGTCAGTGCGCCCGCGCCCGTTGCGCCGCCGCCCGCCCCAGTCGCTCCAGCCGCCCCGACGGTCAATCCGGTGGAGGCGCAGGTGCTGGCGCTCGTCGCCGATAAGACCGGCTACCCCTCGGATATGCTCGATCTCGACCTCGACCTTGAGGCCGACTTGGGGGTGGACACGGTCAAACAGGCCGAGACCTTCGAGGCCGTGCGGGGTGCCTTCAACATTCCCCGCCCGGAGAACCTGGCGCTGCGTGACTACCCGACGCTGCGGCGGGTGATCGAGTTTGTCTACGAGTCCCGCCCCGATCTGAAGGCTGCGCCCGCCCCAGTAGCCGCCCCGACCCCGGTGAGTGCGCCCGCACCCACTCCGGTCGCCGCGCCTGCCCCGGTGAGTAGCCCGGCTCCGGTCTACGATGCAGTCGCCGAGCAGGTGTTGGCGCTCGTCGCCGATAAGACCGGCTACCCCACCGAGATGCTCGATCTCGATCTGGATCTAGAGGCCGACCTGGGGGTGGACACGGTCAAGCAGGCTGAAACCTTCGAGGCCGTGCGGGGTGCCTTCAACATTCCCCGCCCGGAGAATCTGGCGCTACGCGACTACCCGACCCTACGGCGGGTGATCGAGTTTGTCTACCAGTTCCGCCCCGATCTGAAGCCGAGCAGTGCGCCCGCGCCGGTCAGTGCCGCGCCGGTGAGCGCGGCCCCGGTCAGCGTAGCCCCGATAAGCCTGCCGACCCCGGTCAGTGCCGCGCCGGTGAGTACCCCGGCCCCCACCAGCGACCCGGTCGCCGAGCAGGTGTTGGCGCTCGTCGCCGACAAGACCGGCTACCCCACCGAGATGCTCGATCTCGACCTGGATTTAGAGGCCGACTTGGGGGTGGACACGGTCAAGCAGGCCGAGACCTTCGAGGCCGTGCGCGGTGCCTTCAACATCCCCCGTCCCGAAAATCTGGCGCTGCGCGACTACCCGACGCTGCGGCGGGTGATCGAGTTTGTCTATGAGTACCGCCCCGATCTGAAGCCGAGCAGTGCGCCCGCGCCGGTGATGGCTCCGGCCCCCACCAGTGACGCAGCCCCCGCCAGCGACCCGGTCGCCGCCCAAGTGTTAGCGCTGGTCGCCGACAAGACCGGCTACCCCACCGAGATGCTCGATCTCGATCTGGATCTGGAGGCCGACCTGGGCGTGGATACGGTCAAGCAGGCCGAGACCTTCGAGGCCGTGCGCGGTGCCTTCAACATCCCACGTCCCGAAAATTTGGCGCTGCGCGACTACCCGACATTGCGGCGGGTGATCGAGTTTGTCTATGAGTACCGCCCCGAACTGCGGGCGGGTGGGGCCGCACCTGCGGCGGCCAGCGCTCCGGCCCCTAGCGCCGCGCCGCTGGTCAGCAGCGCCCCGACACCCAGCGTCAGTTACGATGTTGCCGAGGCCGACCGTGCGCCCCGGCGGGTGCCCACGCCTGTGTTGCGCCCCGCACTTGAGATGTGCCAACCCACCGGCGCGCTGCTCGACAGCGGTAGCCGGGTAATCGTGATGATGGATCGCAGCGGCGTTGGCAAGGCGTTGGTGGGTCGCCTCCAGAAGCGCGGCGTTGTCGCGCTCACCTTCGAGGAGCCACCTAGCACGACCGAACTCGAAGAGCGCCTGAGCGCATGGATGGCCGAAGGGCCGATCCAGGGCATCTACTGGCTGCCCGCGCTCGATGTTGAACCCGACCTGGACGAGATGGATCTCGCCACCTTCCGCGAGGCGACTCGCGGGCGAGTGAAGAACCTCTTCCTGACCCTGCGCACGCTCTACGCGCACTTCAGCGGCCCGCAACACTTCCTCGTCTCCGCAACGCGGCTGGGTGGTCTGCACGGCTACGAAGAGGCGGGCGCGAGTGCCCCGCTGGGTGGTGGTGTGACGGGTCTCACCAAGTCGTTCAAGCGCGAACGTATCGAGTTGACGGTTAAGGCGGTGGACTTTGAGTTGAACCGCAAGACCGCCGATCCGGCGGAGGCGCTGATCGCTGAGACGCTCTATGACCCTGGGGTGATCGAGGTGGGCTACCACGAAGGGCTGCGCTTCAGCATCAACTTCCAGGAACTCCCCGCCGCCGACGGCAACCCCGGCATGGTGCTGGGGCAGGAGAGCGTCTTCGTTGTCACCGGGGCGGCGGGGGGCATCACCAACGCCATCGTCGCCGACCTCGCCGGGGCCAGCGGTGGCATCTTCTACCTGCTCGACCTGACACCGACCCCAGAGGCGAACGATCCGCAGATCGCGCAGTTCCGCAGCGACCGTGAGGCGCTCAAGCTGAGTCTGATCGAGGAGCTGAAGGCCGCCGGTGAGCGCCCGACGCCGGTGCAGATCGAGCGTCGTCTAGCCCAGATCGAGCGCAGTGATGCGGCGCTGCGGGCGATTGAGGCGGTGCAGGCGGCGGGTGGCACGGCCCACTACCGCAGCCTCAACCTGCTCGATGGCCCGGCAGTCGCCGCAGTGGTGGCCGAAGTGGCCGAACGCCACGGGCGCATTGATGTGCTGCTCCACGCGGGTGGCATCGAGATCAGTAAGAGCATGCCCTCCAAGGAGCCGCGTGAGTTCGACATGGTCTTCGACATCAAGGCTGACGGCTTCTTCAGCCTGCTCAACGCGGCCAAGGCCATCCCCATCGGCGCGACCGTCGCCTTCAGTTCGGTGGCCGGACGCTTCGGCAACAGCGGCCAACCCGACTACAGCGCGGCCAACGATCTGCTCTGCAAGATCACCAGTTCGCTGCGCCGCACCCGCCCGCAGACACGCGGCATCGTGATTGACTGGACTGCGTGGGGCGGCATCGGGATGGCCACCCGTGGCTCCATTCCCAAGATCATGGAGGCGGCGGGTATCACCATGCTGCCGCCCGAAGTTGGTATTCCCACCATCCGCCGCGAACTGACCGCTGGTGGGACACGCGGCGAGATCCTGGTGGGGATGGATCTGGGCATCCTCACCGCTGAACTGGCTCCCCAGGGTGGCCTCGATCCTGAGCGGGTCAAGGCGCTACTCGCCACCCGCGAGCCGCCCCTAGCGATGATCGGCACCCTCACCTCGGCCTGTCTCTACGGCGGGATCGAGGCCGAGACGCTGGAGAACCCGCAGCAGCAACCCTTCCTCGATGATCACCGCATCGAGGGTACCGCCGTCCTCCCCGGCGTGATGGGTACCGAAGCCTTCGCCGAGATTGCCAGCCTGCTGGCACCGGGCTACCAGATCGCCGAGATTGACCACGACCGCTTCGCTAGTCCCTTCAAGTTCTACCGCGACCAGCCGCGCACACTCTACCTGCGTGCCAGTGTGCGCCCGCAGCCCAACGGCGACCTGATCGCGCATACGGAATTGCGCTCGGTGCTCAAGCCACCCAAGGAGGGGCTACCCGAACAGATCACGCTCCACTTCAGCGCCGACGTGCTACTCAGCCGCACCCCCGTCGAGCCACCCGAACCGGCCCCGCTCTGGCCGGTCTCGGACGAGGTGCGCGTCTATACCACCGCCGACATCTATGGTGTCTACTTCCACGGCCCGGCCTACCAGGTCTTGGATCGGGTGCTGATAGACGAGGGCCGAGCGATTGGCGTGATGTCCAATGATCGCCCCCCGGCGATTGAGCCGCCCGACGCGGCCACGCTGATAGACCCGCTGCTGATCGAGTTCTGCTTCCAGACCGCCGGGATCTGGCAGGCGTCGCACGATGGCGTGCTGGCCCTACCCGCCGAGATCGATTCGGTCTCGGTCTTCCGCGCCACGCCGCCCCCCGGCGATCCGCAACTCTACGCCATTGTCACCCCGGTATCCGAAGGTCTCTTCGATGCCCAGGTGCGCGATGAAGCGGGCAACGTCTATGTCGCGATGCGTGGCTACCACACCATCGCGCTGCCCGGAACGGTGGAGTTGTAAGTAAGGCAAGGTTCGGTTCGCTGCCGAATGGCCCTCACCCCCAGCCCCTCTCCCGTGGGCTTCGCCCACAGGAGAGGGGGGCACATGGCTGGGGTATTCCGGAGCGTATCCCCCCCTCGCCTGTTCGCGCAGCGAACGGGAGAGGGGGGCTAGGGGGGTGAGGGTCATGACGCAACGGTCAAGCAGATTTGCCCCCCACACCATGCAACCTATGTTCACCTGGCTCGTCACCCAACGCAGCGCCATGCCCGCCCCCGATCACTTCTTGGCCCCCGCCGAGCAGGCCGTCTACGCCCAGTTCACGCACGCCCGACGCCAAGCCGATTGGCTCCACGGGCGCTGGACGGCCAAGCGGCTGGTGCATGCCACATGCGGGGCCGATCTACCGCTCACGGCGATTATGGTGCTGAGTGATGCTGATGGTGCGCCCTACCTTACGTCAACTGACCCCACCATCCAGCGCACCCTGGACACTATGCAGATCAGCCTGAGCCATAGTGGTGAACATGCCGCCTGTGCCTTACATCTTGGTCACACCCGGCTGGGGATTGACCTCGAACAGATCGCGCCGCGTGGAGCCGCCTTCGCCCAGAGCTACTACACCCGCGCCGAGTTGGATCTGTTGACCAGCACTCCACCCGATCTGTATGACACCCTGGCCACGGCAATCTGGAGCGCCAAAGAGGCTACGCTCAAGGTGACCCGCCACGGCTTGCGCGTGGATACGCGCAGTGTGACGTGTCTGCCTAGTCGCCCAGCCCGTAAACGGGCGGGCTATCACGGCGAAGGCCGCCTACGCGGCCTAGCATCAGCCCGCGTAGGCGGGCTTTGCAAACCTCGCCCGCCCGTTTACGGGCTGGGTCAGGGGCTTTGCACATGCCCCATGTGGAGCAGCATCACCATCAGAACCGCGCTCAGCCCCGTTGCGCTACACGGTTGGTGGCGCACCAGCAACGGCATCGTAATCACCATCGTTACCGAAGCCTGAGACGATTACCGAGGAAGGTCTATGCAAGAATATATTGACAAACTGCGCGCCCTCAAAGCCGAGGCCGCTGGGTCGGCGAAGGATGTGGAGGCGCAACATAAGCGTGGCCGCCTGACGGCCCAGGAGCGGATCGATCTGCTCTTCGATCCTGGTACGTTCAATGAGATTGATACGCTGGTGACACCCCGCTACGAGAGCTATATGGGCGGCAAGTCCTCACGCCTGGGCGATGGCGTGATCACGGGGTTCGGCATGGTGCAGGGGCGGCAGGTCTTTGCCGCTGCCCAAGATGCGACGGTGATGGGCGGCTCGCTGGGCGAGATGCACGCCAACAAGATCGTCAAGGCCATGCGGATGGCGCTCAGTTATGGCTGCCCCTTTGTCGCACTGAACGATTCGGGTGGCGCACGCATTCAGGAGGGGGTGGATAGCCTGGGTGGCTATGCGCGCATCTTCGATGCCAACTGCGAAGCCTCCGGCGTCATCCCCCAGATCTCGGTCATCCTCGGCCCCTGCGCGGGTGGCGCGGTCTATTCGCCCGGCCTCACCGACTTCATCTTCATGACCGAGAATAGCTACATGTTCATCACCGGCCCGGAGGTGGTCAAGTCGGTGATGCAGGAGAACGTCAGCCAGGAGGATCTGGGCGGTGGCCGCATCCACGCCTCGGAGAGTGGCGTGGCCCACTTCCTCGCCAGCGACGACCGCGAGTGTCTGCTGAAGGTGCGCGAGTTGCTCAGTTACCTGCCCTCGAACAACCTGAGCGATCCACCCTACATCCCCCCGCGTGACGACCCGGAGCGACGTTGCCCCGAACTGGAACAGATCGTCCCGGTAGACCCGCACAAGCCCTACGATGTGCGCCAGGTGATCAGCAGCATCGTGGATGATGGGCGCTTCTTCGAGGTTCATGAACTCTGGGCTGAGAACATGGTGGTCGGGTTTGCGCGTCTGGATGGCTTTGTAGTCGGTCTGATCGCCAACCAGCCGATGGTTCTGGCTGGCACGATTGACATCAAGGCCAGCATCAAGGCCACCCACTTCATCCGCATCTGCGACGCCTACCACATCCCGGTGATCACGCTGCAAGATGTCCCCGGCTTCCTCCCCGGCACCAGCCAGGAGTATGGCGGCATCATCCGCAACGGAGCGCGCCTGATCTACGCCTACTCCGAGGCCACCGTGCCCAAGCTGATGCTCATCCTGCGCAAGAGCTACGGCGGTGCCTACTGCGTGATGAGCAGCAAGGGGCTGCGCGGCGACCTGCTCTATGCCTGGCCAAATGCCGAACTGGCAGTTATGGGGGCGGCGGGCGCGGTCAATATCCTCTTCCGCAACGAGGTGAAGTCCGCACCCGACCCGCAGGCACGCGGGGCCGAACTGGTCTCCGAATACCAGGAGAAGTTCAACAACCCCTACGTTGCCGCCGCACGCGGCCTGATTGATGATGTGATCGAACCCCGCGATAGCCGCCGCATCCTCATTCGCGCTCTGCATGTCACGCTCAGCAAGCGGGATCGCCATATTCCGCGTAAACACGGCATCTCACCGATGTAGGCGCAAAGGTAACTGTTTCCATTTGGAGTGAAGATATAACCGTTTTTTGGCGCAAAGGCGCGAAGACGCAAAGGTTTGTAGTTAGCCATGTTGAACGGCTCTGCTGAAAGATATAGTGCATGCTGAAACTTTGCGCCTTGGCGGCTTTGCGTCAAAATCGCAACCGCTACTGTTCTATCAGAAGCGTGAACAGTTACGTTCAAGAAGGAACGCAGTATGTTCAATAAAGTGTTAGTAGCCAACCGGGGCGAAATTGCCGTCCGCGTTGTGCGCGCCTGCCGCGACATGGGCATCCGCGCCGTGGCGGTCTACGAACCCGATGACATGGGCGCACTCCATGTGCGCCTCGCCGACGAGGCCCACCCACTGCCGCGCCAGGGCGATTACCGTAACCCCGACGCTATGCTGAGTATCGCGCGCCAGATCGGGGTGGACGCGGTACATCCGGGGTACGGTATCATCTCCGAGCACCCCGGTTTTGTGCGTGCCTGCGAGGAGATCGGCATCACCGTGATCGGGCCGGGTAGCGCTGCCTTGGAGCAGGTGCGTAACAAGATTGACACGCTCGAAAAGGTACGCGCAGCGGGCATTCCCACTACCCACCCCTCGTCACGCGCCTTTAGCCCCAACGAGAGCGAGGCCATGCTCGCCGAAGCCGAGGCCATCGGCTTTCCGCTGGTGGTCAAGGCCCACGCCGGAGGCCACGGGCGCGGCACGCATCTGGTCTACAACCGCGACATGCTCATGAATGTAGTCCAGCGCTCATCCGGGGCGGCCCAAGCCTTCTATGGTGACGCGCACGTCTACTTAGAAGCGGCTATGCCCGCCTCGCGCTATATCGAAGTCCCCGTGCTGGGCGACACCCACGGTACCATCGTTCACCTCGGCGAGCGCGACGGCTCGATCCAGCGCAACACCCGTAAGGTGATCGGCGA
This sequence comes from Candidatus Oscillochloris fontis, assembly GCF_004138135.1. Taxonomy (GTDB): domain Bacteria; phylum Chloroflexota; class Chloroflexia; order Chloroflexales; family Chloroflexaceae; genus Oscillochloris; species Oscillochloris fontis. The sequence goes on along the minus strand of NZ_RYFD01000001.1, from coordinate 217,757 downwards.
ATCGCCCGCGCCGGGGCTGAGCCAGGAGCAGCGCGAGGCGATCTGGAACTGTGCGCTCAAGGTGGCACGGCTCTTCAGCATCCACGGTGTCGCCACGGTTGAGTTTGTGGTAGACCAGGCCGGGCAGCACTACTTCACCGAGATCAAGCCGCGCATTCAGGTTGAACACCTGGCCACCGAGATGGTCACCCGCATTGATACGGTGCGCGAACAGTTGCGCATCGCCGCTGGTGAACCGCTCGGCTACACCCAGGAGCAGGTACGCTTGAGTGGGGTGGCGATCTTCTGCCGCATCAACGCCGAAGATCCCTGGCACGGCTACATGCCCAGCCCCGGCCATATTAACAGCTTCCGCCTCCCCGGCGGCCCCAATGTGCGCGTGGACACCTACGCCTACGCCGGAACCGATGTCCCCGTTCACTACGACTCGCTGCTGGCCAAACTGGCCGTCTGGGGCGCGACACGGAGTGAGTGCCTCAACCGCGTTCACCGCGCTTTGCAAGAATTTCAGATCGAAGGCGTGCGTACCAACCTGGGGCTGCTGCGGCTGATCGTCAACGACCCGGAGTTTGTGGCCGGTACCTACACCACCGACTCAAGCCAGCACCATCTGATGGAAGCGCCGCCCGCCGATGATAACCTCGCCGATCTGGCCGCTATCGCCGCCCTTGCGTTCCTCGCCCTCAATCGCGAGGCCAGCCCAGTCACTCCACCCGCCTTTACCAGTGGCTGGTATCACGATAGCCGCCGGTTGGGGGGGTGAGGGCCAATACAGCCCATCGTAAAGCCATAAATTCCTTACACCGAGGTACCCTATGCGCAAACTCCTCGTCACCATTGATGGCACCGAGTTCCATGTCCAGGTTCCCGAAACACCCGATGCCGATGGCTTCTATACCATCGTCGTGAATGAGCAACCCATGCGTGCCGCGCTCTCATCCTTAGCCGATTCCGAGGTTCTCGAATGGGCGATGGTTGATACCCATCCCTACGAACTCCAGATCGATCATGAACTGCGCTGGATTCAGTCGCGCCATGGCCGCCACAACGTCCAAGTCCGCGACCAAGACTCGCGCATCTACCACCCGCGTAGCCACGATGGGCGCATCAAGGCCCCCATCCCTGGGATAGTCGTGCGCGTCCTGGTGGACGTGGGCCAAGAGGTAGAGCTTGATCAACCCTTGCTGGTGCTGGAAGCAATGAAGATGGAGAACGAGATCCGCGCCACACGTGCCGGACGCATCGCCAGCCTCAACGCCACCCCCGGACGTGCCGTACAATTAGGAACGCTATTGGCTGAGATCGTCTGAGGATGCCTATGTCCGATCCCGCAGAGTAGGGGCGAAGCATCGCCCTCCAAGTGGTCGGGGAAGCGTGACAATATTGGGGGCGATGCTTCGCCCCTACGTTTACATCATGTCCACCCCCAATAACCTCATCGAAACGATTCTTGATCATCACAGCGGCACGCTCTACCGTGCCGCCTTGATCCTTGGGCGCGAAGCACGCGGGGCCGAACGTCTCTTGCGCCTGCTGATGACCGAACTGGTGCGCGCCGATCCAGCTAACCCACCAAGTGAACCCGATCTGCTGCGCCTCCTCTTCACCGTCGCGCAGACCCAACCGCCCCCGCGCCACACCCATCCACCCCGGTCCCGCACCGACCAACCGACACTCCACCAGAGTTTGCTGCATTTGCCCAGCGAGCAGCGCTATGCTCTGGCCCTCTACCTGCTCTTCGGCTACGATCTGGCCCATCTGGCCACGATCCTGAACATGGATGCAGCGGCCAGCCGTGCCACCCTCTTCAGCGCCATGCGCAACCTGGCCCCCAGTGCGATGCTGAGCCTCACCGAGCAGAACAGTAGCGAGACATGCCAGGAGGTGCGCATAGCCCTAGTCGATCCGGGCGGGCGACTGCGCCACACCCCCGCCATTCGGGGTCACCTCGCCACCTGTGCCGAGTGCCGCAGCTTCGACCAGACATGGGGCGCGTTGAGCCAGACCATCGAAGCCGCCCTACGCACCATCCTGCGTGAACGCGACATGCCCGCCCGCCTCGAAGCCCAGCTTATCAGCCTCGGTGCGCCACGCCAACGCCCGCAGATCCCGATCATCTTCGCGGTTCCTCCACTGATCATCCTGGTCATCATCGCCAGCCTCGTGCTCCCCGGCATGAACCGCGAGCCAGTAACGGTGATCAACCGGAACACCCGCGAGGATGTGGATGTCGCCGCACTGATCGAGACGGCGTTAGCCAACCATGCCCGCATCCCTGCGACGAGCAGCACGATCTGGTACAGCCGCTACGAGACGCTCTGGTACTTTAACGATGCCACCTACGCCCCCATCCGCGCCGAACTCTGGCTGGATCGCAGCAACCCCGCCCGTCACCGGCTCCAAATCAGCCACACCTCCGGCGGCGCACCGTATGAGTTTCAGATCGCCAACGGTATAGATCAACTCGCCTACGCGGTTGATCCACTCTACCGCCCCAGCCTATATGCCAATCTCGCAGAACATGACAACGCAGAAAGCCCCAGCCTGATCAACCAGATCGCCGATCCGAGTGACCAAGCCCGCGCCTTAGCGCAGCGCCTCAGCTACGGCATCTGGAATATTCCGCGCTTCTACCTCCAACAAGCGCAGCAGGCCGCAGATCTGCGTCTTCTTGGTCGTCAACGCGATAGCACGCACAGTGTCTACATCCTCAGTTTCCGGGGGTTCAGCCCCATAGGCTACCCCAGCCAAACCCCTGGCCGCGCCAGCGAACCCATCACCATCCTGCTGAGCCTCGACACCGAAAGCGGGCAACTGCGCAGCGCCACCGAACTGAGTAGCACCAGCGACACCACCCAGAGTAGCCGAGTCACTTGGCGCATCATCGAAGAGCGTAGCTTCAACACCAGTGAGGAAGCCGGATCGCCCTTCAACCTCGTGTTGGCCTGGAACGGGCGCGGCAGCTTCCCGGCTGCCAGCGACAACCCGCGTGCCGACCCCGCCATGCTCCTCTTCAGCCGCCGTGACCTGAGAAATCCCAGCACGCTCCTCAATCTGCGCTGGCAGATCTACCTGCCCAGCCCACTGCCCACGGGCAGCGAACGTGCCCTCCTGATCTGGCCAAGCAGTACCGCAATGCCCCAGGCGATCATCTACCTCGGCCAAGACCGCCACATCATTATCCATTTCGATGCCCCACTCACCCTCAACCCGGATGAGACCATCACCACCGACTATGCCAACATCCAACTCCAGGCCAGCCGCCCGCGCAGGTATCAGATCAATCTGAATCCTACTCTCTACACCCATCCCCCCATGGCACTCGATGTCTACGGCTTCAGCTACCCGGAGGTGATCGCCATACTCAATTCGTTTCAGCCCCTCGATCCGACCTATCTATTGGAGCATAAAAAGTTCTTTGTAGAGTGAAGGTGAAGAGGCAATATGGTATACTAGCTTTGAGATGTACACCCGACCTAGCCCGACGAGGAACACACGCATATGTGGATGACCCTGCTCCTCGCCATTGTGCGCTCAATCTTGATCTGGATCTGGCTTGCATGCAAGCCGGTTCTCGGCTGGTTCCTGATCATCATCGGGCTGATCGGCATACCCATGCCCATCGTAAATGGCCTGATCTTTTTGATGCTCGGCATCGCCCTCGTTGGGCCACGCAACCGCATCATCCGCTGGAGCCGGGTGCATCTGAAACTCTTCCTCTATCGTTGGGCCGCACTTCCCACCCCACTGATTGGCACACTTGGCAGGATCGCCCTCAATGCAGCCCGCCAAGTCTCACGCCAACATCGCCGCCTACGCTGGTGGTGGATGAGTCGCCCACGTCATCGCGCTGCCGCATAGCAGCCAGCGAGGCATTCTATGTCGCACCGCAACCTCTTCTGGCCGATCAGCCTGATCACTATCGTCGGCATGACCTTCATGCTGCTCTTGATAACTGCCAATACCCAGTTCCAATCAACCCACGTCTCCGCAGCAACCCTCTGCCCCTCTGATCCCAACGATCCCTTCTACCCCTACTGTATCCAAACCCAAACCGCCGAGGCACCAACCGCGACCTTCGACCAAAGTAAGATCATAAGCGGCTGCCCAACCCTTGGCCCCAACAATATTCCACCCTACCCGCCCTATGAGCAGTGCCTCCTCACGCGCACCGCTCTACTGCAACAGACAACCCAGAAGGGTACGGTGACGCCATCCACCCCTACAAGTACGCTCACCAAGCCCACCGGGACGATCACCGTAACCCCGACGAGGACGACAACCGCGACCAGTACCACCAGCAGTGGCAGCCAACCTACAAGCACACCAATCCAGGCACCCGTCACCAGCGCCCCTACTGCCAGCCCCACCAACAGCCCTACGCCCACCCCAGAGGGGCCACCAACCCTACACTGTATCCCTGGTGAAACGATCACCATCGAGGGCACAACAAACCCACGCACCGCACTGATCGTCACCTTTGGGGCACGTCCTGTGGGTGGTGGGTTTAGCCGCGCTGATGGCGCGTATAGTATTGCCTTACGCATTGGCCATGAGCGCCCCGGTCGCTACCCGGTGGTGGTCGAGGATCGCGCTACCCGCAAGATCGTGCAGGAGTTGGTGTGTCAGGTACCAAACCCTAGCCCCACACCAACCCCATAACACACGTGTGGGGCGCATCGCGGTGAATCCCCTAGAAAACTGTGACTGTTCACTATATCTCCTAACATCCAGGTTTTGACGCAAAGACGCCAAGGCGCAAAGTCTTCAATAGAAGTTCCAATCAAAATCTTTGCGTCTTTGCGCCTTGGCGTCAACACAAGGCTTCGGTTTAACCCAAGTGTGAACAGTTGCACGAACCTACCCAATTACGATCTTCTCCACGGTCACATGCTCTAGGTACTCCATATCCACCTCGGCCCCACTCCCCGGTTCTGTCGGCACACTGAGGGTACTGTCCGGGCTGAGCCGGAACGGATTGGTGACAATATCGCGCTTGAAGTAGCGCTCGCTGGCACTAATGTCACCCGGCAGGCTAAAGTTGGGCAGGCTGGCCAGCGCGACATTCGCCGCTCGCCCAATCCCGGTCTCCAACATCCCACCACACCAGACCGGCACACCCGCTGCTTGGGCCATGTTGTGGATCTGGCGTGCGGCGGTCAGTCCACCCACCCGGCTAGGTTTGATGTTGATCACCCCACACGCGCCCATCTCCAACGCCCAGCGCGCATGCTCCGGTGAGACAATACTCTCATCCAGACAGATCGGCGTGCGCAGTTGCGGCTGGAGCTTGGCATGATCAAAAATATCATCGTGGGCTAGGGGCTGCTCAATCAGTAGCAAATTGAAGGCGTCGAGCTGCGCCAGATGCGCCGCATCGGCCAGGGTGTAGATACTATTCGCATCAACCTGAAGCCGCAGATCGGGCCAGCGCTCGCGGATCGCCCGCGTCGGCTCGATGTCCCAACCGGGCTTAATCTTCAACTTCACGCGCTGGTAGCCCGCCGCCACATACGCACCCACCACCTCTAGCAGCGCCTCGATACTGGACTGCACCCCCACACTCACGCCGACATCCACACTACTGCGCGTCCCGCCGAGCATACTCGTCAGGCTCTGGCCGCGCAGGTGCCCAAAGAGATCCCAGGCCGCAAACTCAATCCCCGAACGCGCCATACGGTTGGCGCGCACGCGCGCAAAGGCCGCCTCCACCCCCTCCGGCCCATCCAGATCCACCTGAAGAATGAGCGGGGCCAGAATTTCGCGCAGCATCACCCAGGCGGTGGCGCTCGTCTCCTCGTTGTACCACGGGCCAATCCCCACCGGAGCCTCGCCCCACCCCTCAGCCCCCTGGGCAAACAGACGCACCAATACCGAGTGGTTCGCCTCTTCGCGCCAACCACTCGTCTCAAACGGGGCCACAAACGGCAATTCGATCCGGCGCAGTTCAATCTGCTCGATACGCATAGCTCTCCTTATATCTGTTTACTACTCCGAAATCCAGAATTTAGACGCAAAGGCGCAGAGACGCAAAGGATTTGATTGGGGTGTATCTTGCAGGCTTTGCGCCTTTGCGTCTTTGCGTCAAAACCTGGAAGCTAGGAGAAATGTGAACAGTTACGAGCCACACTAATCCACATATTGGCTGAATTGCGAAGCCAGAGTGCGCGGAATACGCCCCTGAATATGTGTCCCCTCGCCAATATACTCCTCACGATCAATCACACCCCGCCGGTGCCACAACGAGACCAGATCGTTGCGCTGGTAGGGAATCAGCACCTTGAGTGCCACCATCCCCTCCGAGAGCGCCGCAACAATACGCTCACCAAGCAGATCGAGACCCCAGCCGCGCTGTGCCGAGACCGCGATCACATCGCTGGGCAGCCCCATCTCGCGCACCAGATCCTCCACCTCACCCGACGCAACCCCCTCCAGCTTATCCACCTTGTTCAGCACCGTCAGCGTCGCCTTGCGGCTCACGCCTAGCTCCTCCAAGGTCTTCTCAACCGTCTGGGCGTGTTCCTGGGCATTCGGGTGGGTCAGATCGACCACATGCAACAACAGATCCGCTTCATTGATCTCCTCAAGTGTGGCGCGGAACGCGGCCACCAGTTGGGTCGGCAGTTTCTGAATAAACCCGACCGTATCGGTCAAAAGCACATGATGATTACCGGGCAGCGTCACCTGGCGCGTCGTCGGATCGAGCGTCGCAAAGAGCTGATCCTGGGTCAACACATCCGCCCCAGAAAGCGCATTCAGCAAGGTACTCTTGCCCGCGTTGGTGTAACCCACCAGCGCCACCACCGGCACCCCACTATTCTTGCGGCGCTGCCGATAGAGTTCGCGATGACGATGCACATCGGTCAGTTGCTCCTTCAACAACGCGATGCGCTGATCAATCAAACGCCGGTCAATCTCCAACTGGGTCTCACCCGGCCCACGCAGACCAACCACCCCACCCGCCGATGTCCCACCACCCGTACCGGCTTGGCGTTCCAAGTGCGACCACTGGCGGCGCAGACGCGGCAACATGTAGTTATACTGGGCCAACTCAACCTGCAAACGGCCCTCGTGGGTACGCGCATGCTGGGCGAAGATGTCGAGGATGAGCGCGGTGCGATCCAGCACGCCGACCTGCAACGCCTCCTCCAGATTGCGCGTCTGCGCCGGACTTAGCTCGTCATCAAAAATGACCAACCCCGCCCCGCACTGCTCGCGCAACTCAGCCACCTCACGCACCTTACCGGGGCCGATGAAATACTTGGGGAAGGGCTGGTCAATCCGCTGATAGATGTTGCCAACCACCTCCAGGCCCGCAGTATCTGCCAACAACGCCAACTCACGCAGTGAATCCTCAGCACTCCAGGCACTGTTGAAACTCTCCACCTCCGCCCCGACCAACAGGGCGCGCGTGCGTGGCGGTGTGGTTGGATGTAACCGCTTGCCATCATGGGTATGAATATCGTTTATAACCGTGTCTCCTTTGACTTTGTGTGAAATAGGGTACAACTATTCTAGCACTTATAACAGGCAGATCTCAAGGGGCGCGAGAAGGAGCGGGATCAGCCTTGGGGCGGAGGTTGATCTATAAATCGAGCAGGATGCGTAGTATTTCATCCACACGCTGCATCGTTGCCAATGAAACTCGTCCCCACGCGCTCCCCTTCAAACGATCTTTTGAAATAGATCGCAAACCATCACACAAAATCAGACTCCGACTGCTCACTCCGCCTTCGGGCGGATCAATCGGAATATGCGCTGGAATATGTCTATCTGTTCGAGTTAAAGGTAAGACGAATATCAATCCAGCAGGCCCATGATTAAACATGTCCGTTGAGACAATAAGGACAGGTCGTGTTCCAGTTTGTTCGTGCCCACGAATAGGATTAAGATCAGCTAACCAGATCTCTCCCCGCGATGGCTCACGATTCATGCCACGTCTCCTGTGCATCTAAGCCATCCAGGAGAGTCGCATCCCATGCATCACGTTCCGCAGTCTCTACCTTCTGGGTTACTGAATCGCTTTGTGCAGCAAGATAGGCCGTATTGAGTGCAACCAAAAATTGGCGACGGCGATAGTGCGTGAGGGCATCTTCAAGCACCTGCTGCATAGATGTGCCCGTCTGACGAGCCAAATCATGTAACAGATCACGCATCTCTACAGAAACACGGATGGTTGTTGTCGTCATATACCACCTCCTCAGTGCTGTAGATAAAATATCTACACAAGTATAGCACATTCTATCTGTAGGAGGCGGGATCAGCCTTGCGCCGGAGAAGATGGGGGAACTTTGGCGTAAATATCCTCAAACAGCAGTGTACACTCAATTGATGGAAGCATGATCGGGGTTTGAGCATCGGCACATTCGGTAAACAGCCACTGATGCTCAGCATAGCGGACAAAATGTTCAACATGCTGGCCATCTTGGGCAACGAGGAGATATTCTTGCAGTGAAGGAATAGTCCGATAGATTTGAGCCTTCTTCCCCCGATCATAGATTTCGGTTGAAGGCGAGAGTACTTCGATAATAACCGTAGGATTTTCTAGCGTATCTTGCGCTTCGTGGGCATATTGAATATCGCCACAGACAACCATAATATCGGGGTAGGTGTAGGTGCGAGTCGTTTCTATTTTTAGCCGCATATCGCTTGGGAAGACAGTACAGTTGCGCTGCCGAACTTGAAAATGCAGGCTGGCAACAATATTGGCCGTAATAATATTGTGGGCCGCACTTGCGCCTGCCATAGCGACAATAACACCATCAAAAAAGGTATGTTTGACCTCACTGGTACGCTCAAAGGCCAGATACTCCTCTGATGACCAGATGCGTATGGGTTGCATGGTCATGGGCTGTCTCCTGTGCGTTGAGATACTGCCAGTATAGCACCTTAGCTACGCCAACAACGCCTGCAACCTGCGCTGCAACCGCAGCGCCTCCACGGGCGAAGGGGCTGGCTCGATCCAGCGCACCAACTCCCCCACTGGCACGCTACGCCCCGCCTGGATGACCCGCCGCTGCGCCAACAGACGCGGCATCTCGCGTAGCCCCGCCACTCGCCCGCGCACCATCGCCGCCTGCCCGCGCAGCAGCGCATACCCCACCGCGAGCAGATCATAGCGCAGGATGGCGGGCAACAGATCGCGCAAGATCGGGGTTGGCAAGACGCGCACCAACACCCGCACCCGGTTGCGCCCCAGCAGCGCCTGCTTGAACGGGCTACCCTGTCCACCTGTGGCCGAGTAGACATGGCGTGCGCGTGCCCCACCCGCCAACACCGCATCCCAGCCGCGTAGCCGCGCCCGCCACGCCAGATCCACATCTTCCAAATAACTAAAGAACTCTTCGGCAAACAGGCCCACATCATCCAGCATGCGCCGCCGCAGCAACGCCAACCCGCCACTCGCGCCGAAAATGGGCTGGGGTTCCTGTGGCAATTCCGCCACGGGGAGCCCGATATGCATGTCGGTGGCCACACCATCCGCCTGGAAGCGAATCCCCGCCGAGGCCACCCGATCCGGGCGGCGGCTGAAGACGAGCGCCCCGGCTGCCGCGCCCGCCGAGGGCGACTCGCGCAGCGCCGCCCATAGCGCCGCGACACACCCCGGCTCAGCCAGCGCATCGTCGTTGATCAGCAGCAGCAGTTCACCGCGTGCCGCCCGGATGCCCGCGTTGGTACCGCCCGCAAACCCCAGGTTCGTCGGCAACGCCACCACGCGCACATCCGGCGCATAGCGCCGCGCCCACGCCCCCGCCCCATCCCGCGAGGCGTTATCCACCAACACAATCTCATCCTGCGGCCCCAATTGGGCACGCAGAGCCATCAGGCATGCCGGAAGGTAGCGCAGCCCGTTCCATGTCGGGATCACCGCAGAGATGGGGGGGCGTGTCATGTCTTGATCCCAGAGAGTGAACATCTTATACTGGTAGGGGTTATAGGAATGCAATAAGGGTCACTAACTATGAATATCCGACCAATCAGAAACGATGTAGATTATCAGAATGCTCTTAATCTCGTAGATTATTTATTCAATGCACAACCAAACACTCTTGAAGGTGATATTCTTGATATGTTGGTAACTCTGATTGAGGTCTACGAGGCACATGCATACCCAATACTTCCACCTGATCTCATTTTAGCGGAGTCAAGCACAAGTCGTGTTGAGTAAACAGTTTGTGGTATAATACGACTAAGCGGGTGGTCGAAAGATCGGTGTCATTGGCATCTTCAGCGAGTACGTTGAACCCGTCATCACTATTTCACGGGAACCTCTTTATCCCCCAATTTGCATATCCCCCATCCTCTCGATAGTCTAACGTAGCTGTTCACACTGCCCCGAACATCAAGATTTTGACGCAAAGGCGCAAAGCCTTCAATAAAACCTTTGCGTCTTCGCGCCTTTGCGTCAAGCTGTCGTTTTGCGTAGGAATGATAATCCGTTTACCCCCATCGTGAACGGTTACATTATGTGGTATGACGCCGTGCCACCGCCTTGCGCACCTGGCGCAACGCCCACTCCACCGCCCGCGCCGGAGCCTCCGCCGGGGTTGCCGCCAGCACCTGCGGGGTCGGGCGATCCATCGCGTCCAGTACCCGCGCCGCTGCGGCAATCCCGGTGACACATGCCCGCTCCAGGAAGAGCGAGGGGTGCTGGTAGCCCACCCAATCGCCACAGCACGAGATCCCCGGCCACAAACTCGCCACCCCCAGATGCTTGGGGCCGCTCGCCGCCCCAAAGCGGGTGTGGCTGGGCGGGTTGCGGCGCATCGTCTGGTGGATCAGGTGGCCGCGCAACTCCGGGTAGATGCGCTGGATGTCGTTGGCGGCCTGGGCAATCAGCGCCGCATCGGGCTGGGCCAGCACGTCGGGCGGGCCGTAGATGTGCATCTCGACCACGGTTGCCCCGGTGGCCGCGTGCCACTCGGCCACCCCACGCTGGAAGCGGTGCAGCCAGAAGTAGTTATCAATCGTCATGTCGCCACTACACACCCCCGACTCCGCCGTGGTGTTGGGTGCCCGCGAGAACCAGAGCCGCACCACGCCGGTATCCAGACATGTCGGCCAGATGAGTTGCTCCGCTGCCGGTGCGGTGGCCGGGCTGCCGGTGAGTAGCCCCTTCGCCGCCGCTGCATCGAGCGCCACGATAATCTGGGATGCCTCGCTCTCGCCCTGTTCCTCCCCACACGTCCAGCGCACCCGCCAACCCGTGGGTGTGCGCTCCAACTTAGTGGCTGCGGTATTCAGGCGTATTTCGCCTCCACGTGTCTGAATCGCCGCCGCCAACGGATCGATCACCGCCGCCGCCGAATCATCGGGCAGATACTCGAACGCCCAGGCATCGCGCCGCAGCAGGGTGTAAAAACGTAGGAAGGCCAGAAAGCCCGCCAGCGGCACCTCTTCGGGCTGCGCCGCCAAACCACTGCGCATCAGCGCGGTGATGAAGGCGCGCAGACTCGGCGGCCAGCCGTCGAACAACCCCGCCACCGTGCGCGCGCCAAAATCAATCTCCTCGCACAGCGGATCATAGGCCAGCGCCAGATAGATGCTGCCGGTCACCCGTGGCAACCCGATCAGATCGGCCAGGGTCAGCATACGCAGGAAGGTCGGGCGAAAGAGCAGCCCAATATAGTGGAACGGAGCCGGGATAAAACTGCGCCGCACCGCGCTACCCGCCTCGGCGCGCAGCACCCGACTCCCCTTCGCGTGCGCCCACTCTTCGTAGCGCGCATACGTGCGTGCCGCCGCAATCCCGTGGCGATCCAACATGGCGCGCACATTGTGGTACTGCCCCCACAGCGCATGGATACCATGCTCAGCGGGGAACTCCCAACTGCGCCCGCCCATCTCCAGCGTCTCCGTCTCGGCCCCCGCCAGCCGTCCACCCACACGCACATCCGACTCGAGCAGCAGCGGGCGCACCCCCGCCTCTGCCAGATGCAATGCCGCCGTCAGCCCCGCCAACCCGCCGCCGATCACGATCACATCTGGTTGTGCCATACATTCCCTTCAAAACAACATGCAAGATGCGCGATGCAAAATGTTCAATTTTGCATCGCGCATCTTGCAAACTCCTGGTGGGCCGCCCGGGATTCGAACCCAGAACCCGTCGGTTATGAGCCGAGTGCTCTGCCGTTGAGCTAGCGGCCCCCACCCAGAATTATACCATACTGCTACTTCTCGCCAACAACCAGCAGCATAGATCGCGTCGGCGGAATCAGAGTCGTCAACACATAGAACGCCCCCTTCACCAGCACCCGCAGCGGATGCCGCCGCACGCGCCCCGCCTCCAAGCCCACCTTCTCCCAAGGTGCTTCGTACTGGTGGCGCACCACCCGAAAGCCTGCCTGCTCCACCAACCAGGTCAGTTCACCCATCGTATAGGTGCGGCTGTGGGTGGTGTAGCGCTGCTCACCCTCCAACAACATCTGGTGGCGGAACTCCTCGCGGGTGAGCAGGCTCTGCCAGAGCAGCATGCGCAGAATCCCGCGCATCCGGCTCTTGAAGTAGAGTTCATTCGGGGTGGTGATCAGCACGCGCCCACCCGGACGCAGCACGCGCCGAAACTCGCGCAGCACCGGCAGCGGCGAGTAGACCAGATGCTCGATCACCTCGGAGAAGACCACCTGATCAAAACTATTGTCGGGGAAGGGCAATGCCTCACGCTCCAAGTGTACCTGGCGCACCTCCACCCCCAAGCGATCCCAGAGCGCCTTGCGCGTAAAGGGATCAAGATCGGCACCACTCACCCGGTAACCCGACTGCACCAGCAACTCGGTGAAGTGGCCGGGAGTCACCCCCACCTCTAACACCTGCGCCCCCGGCGCAGCCTTGATCGCCTGCAACATCGCCGCAAAACGGTGGCGATGTAACCGAAAATATGCCGCCTTACCATCCGCTTCGGCGCTCCGCGCTACCTGGGCGAAGATGGTTTGCGTCTGTGTGGTCATCGGTGTATCCTATCCTACCCAATTGTATTGGGGACAAGCCCCAAAGTACTGAAATAGGGCACGGTGGCTTCGACAAGCTCAGCCACCGCGCCGCTCCCCACCCGCCGGAGGCAGACAAGTCATTGCCACATATAGTATCATAGAGACGGAGACACCTATGCAATACCCACCCATACCGCCAATCCCCCCAACCAACCCGCGCCCCCCATGGCAGCGCCTCACCCTGCGTTGGCTGATCAGCAGCCTCGCCATCTTCGCGGCGGTCTGGATTGTTCCCGGCATTGAGTTTAGTGGCCCCGGCTGGCAGATCGGCGTGGTGGCACTCGTCTTTGGGCTGCTCAATGCCCTACTGCGCCCGCTGATCTATATGCTCACCTGCCCGTTGGTCATCCTGACCCTGGGCATGTTCGGGCTGGTCATCAACGCGGTGATGCTCGGCATGACCTCGGCGCTCGCCGATCAGCTCAACATCGCCTTCCACGTTTATGGCTTCTGGCCCGCCTTTTTTGGTGGTCTCGTCATCTCCATCGTCACCACCACGCTCAGTATGCTCGCGGGCGACACCCAGATCCAAGTGGTGCATGTGAAGGAGTAGGGGCGTAGCTGCACTGTTCCTAGCATCTAAAGTTTGACGCCAAAACGCCAAGACGCAAAGCCTTCAATATAACCTTTGCGTCTTGGCGCCTTAGCGTCAATACGAGAACTTTGTGTACCCCAAGCGTGAACATTACGTAGGTGGCGCATTATAGCGCGCCCCGCCCCAATAAGCCTATTTCGCCTTCTGCTTGGCCTTCTCCTCATCCAGCAGAACCCGCCGCAACACCTTGCCCACCATCGTCTTGGGCAACTCGGCGCGGAATTCGATCTCGCGGGGCACCTTGTAGGGCGCCAAGTGCAACTTGCAGAACTCGCGGATCTCTTCCACCGTCGGGTTTTCGCCCGGCTTCACGACCACAAACGCCTTGACGGTATCGTCGCCACGGGCCGGATTCGGCACCCCCACGACTACCGCCTCCATCACCTTGGGATGCATGAAGAGTACCTCTTCCACATCACGCGGTAGCACCTTGAAACCACTGGCGATGATCATGTCCTTCTTGCGATCCACAACATAGAAGTAGCCGTCGCTGTCCGACTTACAGATGTCGCCAGTGTGCAACCAGCCATCAGCATCCACCGTCAGCGCCGTCTCATCGGGGCGATTCCAGTAGCCCTTCATCACCTGCGGGCCACGCACGCACAACTCGCCCTGTTCCTCGCTCCCCAGTGGGATCTCTACCCCCGTCTCCAAATTAATGATTTTGGCGTCAGTGTCTGGTGCCGGGATGCCAATACTGCCCGCCTTGCGCGTGCCATAGACCGGGTTGACCAGCGCCACCGGGCTACATTCGGTCATCCCAAAGCCCTCAACGAGTCGCCCACCCGTCACCTCACCAAAGCGCTCCTGCACCTCCATCGGCAAGGGTGCTGAGCCGGAGATACACGCCTTGATGCTACGCAGATCATACTCGGCGACCTTGGGGTGGTTGATGATGCCGATATACATGGCCGGCACACCCGGAAAGAGCGTAGCGCGCTCCTTCTGCATGATCGTCATCACATTATCAATCGGGCGCGGGTTGGGCACGATGATGATCTCGGCGGCCATATAGACACTGTAGAGCATGGCCACCGTCATGCCATAGACATGAAAGAAGGGAATCGCGGCCATCATCTTCTCATGGCCGCGATGCCCACTCACCAACCATGCACCAACCTGCTGCACATTCGCCATCAGGTTGTAATGGGTCAGCATCGCCGCCTTGGGTAAGCCCGTCGTCCCTCCCGTATACTGGAAAAGTGCCACATCATGGACATCAATATTCACCTTGGGAGGTGTCGGCCCATACTGGTTCAGCAGCGTCTCAAAGAAGAAGATGTCCTGCTCAGGGTTCACATCAACCCACTCAGGTGTCTTCTTCTGGGTAATCTTCACCAACAGTTTGGAAGGAAAACCAAGGGTATCGAAGACATGCGCGACAATGACTCGCTTGACTTTGGTCTCTGGGCGAATCTCACGCAAACGCGGCCAGAAGAGGTTGAGCAGAATAATCGTCTCCGCTCCACAATCTTCAAGTTGGTGTTGCAACTCACGACTGGTGTAGGTCGGATTGACATTCACCACAATCGCACCCAGACGCATCGCAGCAAAGAAGGAAATGATATAGTGCGGCGAATTTGGTAACATCACCGCTACCCGATCACCCTTGCGCACACCGAGTTGGTAGAGCGCAGTTGCCATGCGATCTACCTGCTCATTCAGCTTGCGATACGTCACCTTGCCACCAACCGTAAAACGCCCGCCCAGCATATAACGCAGGACGAAGTTGGTCGCGATGGTTTCCGGGAATGCACGGGCGGTCTCAGCTAACACATCACTGATTGTCACACTCTGATAGCTGATTGTTTGCGGTACGCCCTTCTCATAGAATGCGAACCAGGGTTTGTCCATCCGGCACCTCCTTGTGCTGCTAGGTTGCTTCAAAATGGCTGGAGGGTTCACCCCCAGCCATCTCACTTAGACGTCATCGCGCAGCCAACCGCGCTCACGGGCAATAAACTTGATCGTTGCGTCATCCGGTGGGTAGAGTCCCGCCATCTGATACGCATAGGCAAGCAACGCTGCACCACTGATCAGGCCCACAACCAGCCCGAAGAGGAACGTAATCGCACTCACGACCTGCTTCATATCAACCTCCCAAAATCGCACATGTCCAGATTGTAAAGAGGATTGTGTCTTGGTTCCCATTGTACCATGGCTTATGCAACGTCCACCTCCGGTGGGTTCGGGGCGGCATAGCCGCCCCCGAAGATCTTTATTTGGTGTTGTTTGGCGGCTGCGCCGCCAAACAACACCAAACATTGGGGTTTAGGGCTTCAACCCCAAGAACGTTGCACATGCCCTGTTCGGGGCGGCTGCGCCGCCAAACATTGGGGTTTGGAGCTTCAGCCCCAAGAACGTTGCACATGCCCTGTTCGGGGCGGCTGCGCCGCCAAACATTGGGGTTTGGAGCTTCAACCCCAAGAACTTTACCCATACCATCCCCCCACCAAAGGCGGGATCTGGTAGAATACCTCTACGCGATACACTTCACGAAGGGGATGCTTGCAATGGATGAGCGCCAACGAATCCAGCTCACCAAAATGGCCGCCTGCGCTGGCTGAGGATCAAAGACGGGGCCGGGTGCCCTATCCGCCATCCTGAGTAAGCTGCATCTGCCCAACCATCCCCAATTGTTGGTCGGGCTAGAAAGCAGCGATGACGCTGCGGTCTATCAGATCAATGCCACAACCGCTCTCGTCCAGACACTCGACTTCTTCCCGCCAATTGTTGATGACCCCTACACCTTCGGGGCTATCGCGGCGGCGAATGCACTCAGCGATGTCTATGCGATGGGTGGGCGTCCGATCACGGCCCTCTCCGTGGCGGCCTTCCCCGATGACCTCGATCCAGAGATCGCCGCCGCGATCATCCAGGGCGGCGCCGATAAGGTGGCCGAGGCCGGAGCGGTGCTGGCCGGAGGCCATACGATTAGCGACCGTGAACCCAAGTTTGGCCTGAGTGTCACCGGCCTCGTGCATCCCCAACGCATCACCACCAAGGGTGGCGCACGCCCCGGCGATCTGCTCCTGCTCACCAAGCCCCTCGGCGTGGGCCTGATCACCACCGCACTGAAGTGGGACGAGGGGCATCCTGATGATCTCACGTCCGCTGTTGCCAGTATGCTCAAACTTAACCGTACCGCCGCCGAGCTTGCCGCCCTCGTCAACATCCACGCCGCCACCGATATTACTGGCTTTGGCCTCCTTGGTCACGCCGCCGAAATGGCTCGCGCTAGTGGCGTGGCGATGCGCTTCCGCACCGGCGATCTGCCCCTGCTCCCCGGAGCCATCAACTATGCCCGCGCCGGGATCTTCCCCGGTGGCCTCGACCGCAACCGTGATTTCCTCGCCACCGATCAGTATGTGCGCTACGCCCCCGATGTCGAGGAGGCGTACCAACTCATCCTCTGCGATCCCCAAACATCCGGCGGGTTGCTCTTCGCCCTCACCCCAGCCTGCGCAACTCAGTTGCTGCGCCACTTCGCTGATGTTGGTCAGGGTGGGTGGGTTGTCGGTGAGGTGCGCTCCGGTGCGGGGATTGAGGTGGTGGCGTAGCTCATTATCAACAGGCAAAAAAGGAGTAAGAACTATGCAACTCAATGCTGTATACGTACAGGATGGAGAGTGGATTGTTGCTTGGCTGGTGGAAATGCCACGCGTTCATACCCAAGGGCATACGATTGAGGAGGCACGTGAAAACCTACGCGATGCGCTGGAACTGATGCTTGATGTACAACGCGAGGATAGTGAACGCGAACTAGCAGGCAAGATCGTCCTCAAACGGGAAGCGCTGGCCGCATGAAACGCACTGACCTGCTTCGCCACCTAGAGCGCTACGGCTGCCTGCTCCGACGTGAGGGCGGTCGCCATAGCATCTACATTAATCCCGACAATGGGTGGCAAACCCCGATTCCTCGCCACCGCGAGATACCAGATCTCTTGGCGAAGAAGATCTGCCGCGATCTTGAAATTCCAGAACCATAAGCCGCCCCCCACCTTGACGCCAGTGCTATACTGGGAACATCAAAATACCTGCCTGTGATCGTCCCACTTTAACGATCTTCCTCCCTCATAACAGCAGCAGGAGGTACCCCCTATGATGACCGAACTCGACCCAACCCAAATGGTTGCCCCCAAGCTTGATCTCGAACGCGCCTATATCGCCCAGTATCTGCGTGGTGTCGGCTGCGATCCCGATCATATCCACGAACTGCCAGAAGCCCAACGTCACGATCTGCTCTGCGCAGCCTCGATGTTCGCTTCGACCCGTCTGGCCGAAGTGGAGGCTAAATCGCACCTGATTGACGAAATGCACGGTGGTGAACATGCGATCTAACTGTGCGTTCGCCTCTAGCAAAAGACCTCTCAGCTTCTAGTGCTGAGAGGTCTTTTGCTAGAGGGCATGGGCAAAGTTCTTGGGGCTACGCCCCAAACCTCGTTTTTTGGTGTTGCTTGGCGGCTTCGCCGCCAAGCAACACCAAGCTACAACCCCGCCACCATCTGCACGCGATTGATGATGCCCAACACGAGGTTCGGGAAGATGCCGATCACCAGCACCCCCAGCACCGACACCCCAACGGCGGTCATCATACCCACCGGGGCATGCACTGGTTCCATACTCACCGGCGCTTCGATGAACATGGCCCGCAGTAGGCGCAGGTAGTAGTAGAGGCTGATGATTGTCGTTATCAAAGCGATGATCACGAGCCACCACGCGCCTGATTGCCAACCCACCATAAAGACGTAGAACTTGGCGAAGAAGCCCGCCAACGGCGGGATGCCTGCCAACGAGAGCACGCTCACCGCTAAGAGCACCGCCAATGGCAGGTTGCGCTGCGCCAACCCGTTCAGGTCGCGCACATCATCGCCGCCCACCGCCATACCCACAATCGCCAAGCCACCGAATGCGCCGATGTTGGTCAGTGTGTAGACCACGAGGTAGTAGACGAGTGCAATCGTGCCCTGGTCGCGGTCAAACTGCTGCGGTGAGGCCCAGGCCACCAAGCCGAGCAGTACGAAGCCCGCTTGGGCAATGCTGGAGTAGGCCAGCATACGCTTGGCGTTCTGCTGAGGGAGCGCAGCCAAGTTCCCGACGATCAGAGTCAACAGCGCCAGGAAGGCCATTATGCTCGTCCAGCCACCCAGATCCTCGCCAAAGACCGCCGAACCGCTCAGGCTGGGGAAGGCCACGGTGAGCAGGCGGAAGAGCACGAGAAAGCCCGCTGCCTTCGAGGCCGTCGAGATGAAGGCCGTCACCGGCGTCGGCGCACCCTCGTACACATCCGGCGACCAGCCGTGGAAGGGGACGACCGCGATCTTGTAGCCGATCCCGGCGATCAGCATGACCATGCTTAGCGTGAGCAGGCTGTTGCCCTCACCGGCCAGTTCGGCAATCTTGCTCAATTGGGTCAGGTCGTTGGCGGTGCTGTTGCCACCTAGCGCGTTGGCAGCGAAGCCATAGGCGAGGCTCATGCCATACAACATAACCGCCGAGGACATCGCGCCAAAGAGGAAGTACTTGATCCCCGCCTCCGAGGAGCGCTTATCGCCAAAATAGCCCGCCAGAATGTAGAGCGGAATCGAGGTCATCTCCACCGCCAGGAAGATCATCACCAACTCGGTGGCCCCGGCCAGCAGACACATGCCGATGGTCGAGAAGATGATCAGCGCATAGAACTCGGCGGGATTACTCGCCGGGTGATAATCCAGACACAGCATGCTGGTCAGGAAGGCCGCCCCAATCAGGGTCAAGCGGGCAATCATGGTCAGATCATCGGTCGCAAACGAGCCGGTGATCACGCCCTGCCCCGGCCCACCCGCCTGGAGGTTGCGTAGGATGTTGGTCAGGAAGTTGCTCGGTGCATCCACCGGCAAGGTGTAGAGGTAGCCACTCTGTACCAAGGTGATCAAGAAGATCAAGCCCAACCCAATCGTCGAGAGCTGCGCCGAAGCCCGCACCCGTTCCAAGCGCGAGGCAGCGGTGTACGACCAACGCTCGAAGATGTCCGAGCCGAGGACCAGCAGTGCCAGCACGAGCAGCAGGATCTCTGGCAGGATGCGTGGAATATCAGTAATTTGGAACACGCTTCACTCCGTAGTAGTAGCTATTCACACTTCTCCTAGAACCCAGATTCTGACGCAAAGACGCAAAGGCGCAAAGTTTTTAACATAATAACGAATCACTGCCTTTGCGTCTTCGCGCCTTTGCGTCAAAAAGAGGCTCCGCTCGTGAGAAGGCAACCCGTTTACCCCATCGTGAACAGTTTGCTCAACCGTCTTAGCGACCCGCAACAATCACATCGTTCAACTGCTGGGCAATCGGGGCTACCCCCATGTTGATGATGTCGGTCAGGAAGCCGGGGAAGATGCCAACCAGGATGAGAATGCTGGCCAGAATGAGCGCCCCACTATATTCCTGCCACGTCAACTTGGGTAGGGTGAGGAACTCAGGATTCTTCACCTCATCAAAGAAGACCGAGTAGACGGCGCGCAGGATGTAGGCTCCCGTGATCGGGATGGAGACCGCCGCAATCACCGCGATCAGCGGATAGCGCTCCCACACCCCAATGAAGATCGCAAATTCAGCCCAGAAACCGGCAAAACCGGGCATGCCCATGGATGAGAGACCACCCAGAATGAACATCACCGCCGCAAACGGCATCACCCGACCCAAGCCGCCCAGTTCGGGCAATTGGCGGGTGTGGGTGCGCTCGTAGATCATACGCCCAACCACCGAGAAGAAGAGCGCGGTCATGATGCCATGGGCAAACATCTGCAATACTGCCCCCACCAGACCGATCTGCGTCCCCGATGCCAGCGCCATCATCACCAGGCCCATGTGGCTCACCGAGGAGTAGCCGATGATGAACTTGGCGTCACGCTGCGCCATAGCGATGGTGGCCCCATACACTACGTTGAGGATGGTCAGCACCGCCATAAACGGCAGCCATTCGCGTGCCCCTTCGGGCATCAGCCACATCGCCGCCCGCAGACAACCATACGCACCGAGTTTCATCAGCACCCCGGCGTGGAGCATACTCACTGCGGTCGGGGCCGCTACGTGGCCAGTCGGGCTCCAGGTGTGGAAGGGGAACATACCCGACAGCACCGCAAAGCCCAGAAAGAGCAGTGGGAAGAAGATCCGCTGGTACTCCGCCGACATGGTGATGTTGCGGGCTAGTACCATCATGTCGAAGGTGCGCAGACCACTCTGGAAGTAGATGCCCAACATTGCGATAATCGCCATCGCACTGCCAGCCATCAAGAAGAGGGTCAACTTCATCGCTCCATACTCTTTGCGTGTGCTGCCCCAGATGCCGATCAAGAGGTACATCGGCAGCACAGCCAGTTCGTAGAAGACGAAGAAGAGGAAGAGATCGAGCGAAACAAAGACCCCATAGACACCGGTGGTGAGCAGGAGCAGCCAGATCCAATACTCTTTGGCGCGCTTCTCGATGTTCCAACTCATCAGCGATCCGGTGAAGATCACCACACCATTCAGCACCAGCATGGCGAGGCTGATCCCATCCACGCCGAGCAGATAGTTGATCCCGATCTGCGGAATCCAATCGAGCCGTTCCACAAACTGGAACCCCGCCACCTGCGGATCGTAGGCGAAGAAGATCAGCAACGAGAGCACCAGCGAGATGAAGGCAAAGCCAGTACCGACAAGACGCATCAACTGTTGCTGCGTCTCTGGAATAAAGGCGATCAGCACCGACGGCACGAGCAGGCTTAGCCAGATCAGACTCAGCCAGGGAATGTCAGTTGAGATGGTTATCAGACCCATAGGTTCTCTTTTGTTTCTTCATGCGTGATGCTTGCATAGCAAGCATCACGCAGCACTCATTATGACAATGCCTGCAAGAAGACCGCCACCAACTGCGTGGCTGCCGCATTGGCTAAGTTCATGATCGGGGCCGGATAGACGCCCAACACTACCAGAAGCGCCAGGAAGGGCACCGTGCTCCACAACTCCATCGGGCGCATATCGGCAAAGCCCTGCGCGACCTCGCCTGTGGGGCCAAGGAAGATGCGCTGGTACATAATCAGCAGCGCCAGCGCGGTGATGATCAGGCCGATCACCGCCAGCCCCGTGAAGAGCGGCAGGGTCGCCCATGCGCCCCGGAAGATGAAGAACTCGCCCACAAACCCGGCCATACCGGGCAGGCCGAGATTGGCAAACATGGCCATACCCATCACCCCGGCGAAGGTGGGGGCCACCGTGCGCAGCCCACCCAGCCCGTTGAGTTCCCAACTCCCCGTGCGCTGCTGGAGCACTCCAGCGAGGTAGAAGAGTGCCCCGGTGCTCAGCCCGTGGGCCACCATCTGCATCATGGCTCCGTTAATCGCAATCGCCCGCGAGTCCTGGCTGGCGCCACCCGGCAACGCCGCCGCTGCCGCAATCGCCAGCATCACGTAGCCCATGTGGTTGATACTGGTATACCCGATGAGCCGCTTCACATCGCCACTGATGTTGGCCAATGCCCCGAAGGCACCCGCCACAATCCCCACCAGCGCCAACCCGCCCATCACCGGGGCGAAGTATTGCGCCGCATCGGGCACCAGCGGCAGCATGATGCGCAGCATTCCGTAGGCACCCATCTTGCTCATCACCGCCGAGAGCAACACCGAACCCGCCACCGGCGCTTCGCTATAGGCGTCGGGCAACCAGGTGTGGAAGGGCCAAACTGCCAGCTTGATCGCGAAGGCGACGAAGATCGCCCAGAAGGCGATGCTGGTGTAGAGCAGCGGGTAACGGCCCAGGCTATCGGCCACCCCCAGATGCTGCATATAGTTGAAGATGATCTCGCGCAGCGTGCCAGTCACACCCTCGACCGGCAAACCCTGGCCGAGCCGCCCCAGCGTAATCAGATCAAACGTCGGCAGCCCTGCGTAGCGCGTAGCCAAGTAGAGTACCTGGAAGAGCAGCAACATGCCCACCGAACCCGCCATCGTATAGATGAAGAACTTGAAGGCGGCATAGCGGCGATTCTCGCGGCCCCAGATCTGGATGAGGAAGTAGGCCGGAACCAGACTGAACTCCCAGAAGATAAAGAAGAAGAAGAAGTTCAGCGCCACAAAGTAGCCCAGCATGGCCGCCTCAAGCAGCATCAGCATAGCAAAGTGGGTCTTCACCCGCGAGGTGACACCCCACGAGGAGATCACCGCCAGCGGGGTCATCACCACGGTGAGCAGCACCATGGGCAAACTCAGCCCATCCACCCCCATGAAGTAGTCCACGCGGATGGCATCAATCCAGGGGATCTTCTCGACAAACTGAAGTGCCGCCTGACCATCAGCAGTGGCAGTGGCATTGAAGCCTGCGGCGATCACCGCAGCCAGCGCAATCGGCAGGCCCGTCCAGGCGAGTACACCCAGCTTCACGATACGATCATCAAGGCGTAGCGCTCCCGCCAACCCTACCAGAGCCATACCCAGCAATGGGGTAAGGAGCAACAGGGTCAGCCAGGGCAAACCATCGGCAGAAGGAATCAGATACGCAGGCATTGTAGGGGCGCCCCCTCGTGGGCACCCCCGTAGGGGCGCCCCGACAATACATTATTTCCCAATCACATACAGATAGAACATGGCCAACGCGAGCGTACCGGCAAAGACGTAGGCCACATAGTCCTGCGCCCGTCCCGTCTGGATCTTGCGCGTCTGGCGACCAGCCGCGTTGGTGCCATCAGCAATTGCATCGGGGCCATCATTGAGCAGCGTGTCGTCTACGATGAAGTTGACCCGACTAATGAAGAGGGTCAGATGGCCAACGCCATTGACAATCCCATCCAGAACCACGCGGTCGAGGAACGACCAGAGCAGCGCCAAGAGAGCGGTCAGCCGCCCCACGGTGGCATTGTAGAACTCATCAACCCGGTACTTCTCGTTGAGCATCGCGAAGATGGTGGGAACACGCGCATCGAGCGGATCGGTATCCTGAGCCTTCGCAAAGGCGCTGCGGTAGGAGAACCAGCCCACCGCGATCCCCAGCGAAGCGATCAGCAGCGAGAGGCCCGCCACCATCCAGTTGATACCCACACCCTCCTGGCCCCAGATGTGGCTCAACCAGTGGCCACCGGGCATGCTGAAGGGCAAGTTGAAGGCGCCAGCCGTCACGGCGAAGCTGGCCAACACCACCAACGCGGCGGTCATGGTCGGCGACTCGTGCCAGTGGATGTGGCCGTGGTCATCGTCATGGTGCTCGGCATGGCCGTGGCCGTGGTGTTGCGCCTGATGCTCCGGGTTGACGAAGACCACCGGGTGTTCACCCCGGAACTCACCGAAGAAGACCAGCCGCCACTGGCGGGTCATGTAGAAGGCGGTCAGAAAGGCAGCCACGGTCAGCACCGCATAGACAACCGGGTGACCGTGATCCATCGCGTGGGCCAGGATCTCGTCCTTGCTCCAGAAACCCGCAAAGGGCACAATCCCGGCCAGAGCCAAATAGCCCATCGTATAAGTCCAGAAGGTCCAGGGCAACTTGGTGCGCAGGCCACCCATGTTGCGAATATCCTGCGCCGTCTGCTGGGCCGCATACTCATCGTGGTGGTGCAACTTCTCAATCGCCGGGGTCGCCTCCATCGCGTGGATGACCGCACCCGAACCGAGGAAGAGCAGCGCCTTGAAGAAGGCGTGGGTGAGCAGATGGAACATCCCGGCTACCCATCCGCCGATACCAATCGCCGCGACCATAAAGCCGAGCTGGCTGAGCGTACTGTAGGCCAGAATGCGCTTGATGTCGTACTGCGCAACTGCAATCGTGGCCGCGAAGAGGGCCGTGAAGGCGCCAATAATCGCCACCACCTGCAACGCCATGCCGCCATCGGCCTCGAAGATCGGGAAGGTACGCGCCACCAAAAAGACACCCGCCGAGACCATGGTGGCGGCGTGGATGAGCGCCGAGACCGGGGTGGGGCCTTCCATCGCGTCGGGCAACCAGACATGCAGCGGGAACTGCGCCGACTTGCCAACCGTCCCAGCGAAGATGAGCAGCGAAATCAGCGTGGCGTGGGTCAAGCCCATGAAGCCGGTTTCGGTGCCGATTCGGTGTAGGAACTCCGGGTTGAAGATCTCGCCCACGGCGGTGCCGAAGGCCAGACTCCCCGCCTGGGTCCACAGATAGACCAGACCGAGCAGCATCAGCACATCACCAATGCGGGTGGTGATGAACGCCTTGATCGCGGCACGGTAGGCTTGGGGCCGCTCATAGAGGAAGCCGATCAGGAGGTATGAGCAGAGACCCATGATCTCCCAGGCCATAAAGAAGAGCAGCAGATTATCGGAGAGCACCATCAGCAACATCGCCGAAGCGAAGAGCGAGATGAAGCTGAAGAAGCGGCTCTGGCGCGCATTGGCCGCCATATAGCCAATCGAGAAGAGATGAATACAGGTGGCGGTAATCGTCACCATCGCCAACATCACCGCCACGGGGGTATCCACATAGATCCCCATGGCAAAGTTGGTCGAACCGGCTGGTGCCCAGGCAAAACGCTGCACCACCACCGGCGCGGGGAAGGTGAAGGCTGCCCCATGCTCCGCCGCCGCCTCGCCGTGGGACTCAGTCGTCGCCGCCGCCTCGCCGTGGGACTCCTCGGTCGCCACCGCCTCACCATGAGCCTCGGTCGTCGTCGTCGCCTCACCGTGGGACTCAGCGGGGTTGGCGCTCACCACAGCGACGAGCAACCCCAGTGCCATCACCACTGAGAGGCCCATCAACCCGGTAGCCGTCCAGCCACTCGCCAACTTGTTGCGGCGCAGCGGCGTGAAGGTGATCAGCGCGAAGCCGAGCAGCGGCAGCGCCGGAATCAGCCATGCGTACTGCAAAAAGAAGGACATCGTTAACCCTTCAGGCTATCCACACTATCAGCGTTGATCGTATTCCAGCTACGGTAGATGGTAATAATCATCGCCAGACCAACCGCAGCCTCGGCAGCCGCCACCGTAATCACAAAGATGACAAAGGTCGGCCCAGTGATGAAACGTGGCTCCAGGTAGCGCCAGAAGGCCACCAGATTAATATTAACCGAGTTGAGCATCAGTTCGATCCCCATCAGCACACCGATCAAGTTACGGCGTGAGAGGGCACCGAAGAGGCCAATGCAGAACAGGGCGGCGGCCACCACTAACACCGCCTCCAGCGGAATCGCACGGGTCATCGCAGGTCACCTCCGGTGAGGCTGTGGAGGGTATCCCCCCACAGATCGTTCCGACGCAGACAGGCCACGTCCACACAATTGGGATCAATCAACAGAATCAGCCGCCGCAACCGCACTATGCTCGCTCGCCTGCTGGCGCTTGCGCAATTCCAACTCTTCAGCCAAAGTCAAGACACGGCGACGACGCGAGCGTTCCTCAAAGGCAATCACAATCGCCCCAATCAACGCCACCGTCAAGAGCACACCTGCAATCTCAAAATGGAGCACAAACTCACTCACAAACCCGCGCCCCAACTCCTCAACCCCAGAGAGCACCTCCGGCGCTCCAGCGGGGCCAGTCGGCTGGGGCAAGTTCCAGATCGTCCCGGCCAGCGTTGGCACCAGTACCGCCCCAAAGAGGCCAAGCGCAATCAGTCCGCTCGTCCACCAATACGTGGTAAAGAGGCGGTCACCCTCATTGGAGCGCGTCAGCATGATAGCAAAGAGGATCAAGATCGAGATTGCCCCGACATAGACGAGCACCTGAACGACAGCGATGAACTCGGCTTCCATCAGCAGGTAGAGGGCCGCGACCCCAAAGAAGGAGGCGATCAGCCAAAGCGCCGAATGGATGACGTTGCGCATCGTCACCACCATCATTGCCGCGCCGATCACCAGCGCCGAAATCAGCCCAAAGATGATTTGTATCAGCAGATCCATCAGTTCCCCACCGGTTGTCGGGGCATAGTGATAGGGTAGGCGCAACACGCCGACCCTATCGCTACGCATTTAGGCCACATTGGTCAGGCGCTCCAGCACCTCATCATCAAGACGGGCACGCTCATCCTGGGACTGCGAGTAGACCCGCACCAGGAAGAAGTAGGCAACCAGATTCATCACCAGGGTGATCACGAAGGCCACAGCCCAGCGCATCAGCGGCGCCCAGCCCTCCACAAAGGCGAGGCCATCAGCAGCGCCCCACTTGGTCAGACCAACCCAGATCGCCGCGCTCACCACATTCACCAGGGTCAACGGAATGAGGAGCTTCCAGCCGAAGTCCATCAGTTGGTCAATCCGCAGACGCGCATACGCACCACGCACCCAGACCATCACAAAGAAGAAGAAGTAGGTCTTGGCGAGGAAGTAGAAGACCCCTAACACCCCCGCGAGCACATTGAAGAGGCCATTACCAGCCGGGTTGGCGGGCGTGATCGCCTGGGCATAGAGCCAACCCACGCCCGGCCCCTGCCAGCCACCAAAGAAGATGATCGCGGTGATGGCACACAGCAGGAAGTTGAGCACATACTGTGCTAGGTAGAAGAGACCGAACTTCATGCCGCTATACTCGGTCATATAGCCCGCGACAATCTCCGAATCGGCTTCGGGGATGTCGAAGGGAGTACGCTCACCTTCAGCGAGAGCGGCGATGAAGAAAGCGATGAAGGCCAGGAAACCCACCGGAGTAAAGACAAACCAGCCCAGACCGAAATCAGGAATACCGGGAACATCGGAGCTACTGATGAAGAGGCCCGACTGGAAAGTGATCAGATCCACAATCGAGAGGCTGCCGGTCACCAGCACAATCGCCAGCAGACTCAGCACCGCCGGGATCTCATAACTGACCATCTGGGCCACGGCACGCATGGCACCCAGGAGGGCGAACTTATTGTTACTCGCCCAGCCGGAGGCCATCAGGCCCACCGCACTGACCGACGAGATCGCAAAGAAGAAGAGCAGGCCGATATTCATATCGAACGGCACCATGCCCGGCCCCCAGGGCAGTACCGCAAACATAAACATCGTCGGCGCGACCACAATACCGGGGCCGATCAGGTGAACCCACTTATCAGCCGCATCGGGCACGATGTCCTCTTTCGTGAACATCTTCACGCCATCGGCAACCGGCTGGAAGATTCCCTCAGGGCCGACGCGGTTGGGGCCAACGCGATCTTGCATGCGCGCAATCGCCCGACGCTCAAAATAGGTCAGGAAGAGCATCTGGAACGGGACGATCATGAAAAGGATCGTGGCGATGAGCAGGTAGGCGATCAACGAGATGGCCCAACCCGGCCAGCCCAGGCCAAAGACGGTGTTGATCAGGTGATTGATAACATCGTGCATAGCGAGTCTTTACCTCGGCAGCGTGAGGAGAGTGCCTCTCGAAACCAGATAGACAGATGAAAACTACTCAGACTTCTTCTTCGCCGCGTTCGCAGCGCGGATGGCCGCCAGCTTGGCCGCCTTCTCGTCCAACGGTGCCGCCGGAGCCTCGGCTGCTGCCTTCGCCGCGTTCGCAGCGCGGATGGCCGCCAGCTTGGCCGCCTTCTCGTCCAACGGTGCAGCGGGCACCTCAGCAGCGGGGGACTCGGCTGCCTTCTTGGCCGCGTTAGCCGCCTTGATTGCCGCGAGCTTCGCCGCCTTGGCATCGGCAGGACTCAACTCAGCCGCCGGTGCCGGAGCCTCAGCCGCCGGTTCCGCGCCACCCGCCTTGGCGGCGCGCATCGCCGCGAGCTTGGCCGCCTTCTCTTCCGGCGAGAGCTTACCGGCAGGAGCCGCCGGAGCCGCAGCGACGGGGGCAGGCGGTGACGCCGCCGCTTCAGCCGCAAGCTGACGCCGCCGCGCCGCGATCTTCTCGCTCAGGTGGCCCGCAATCCCGATCACATCGGGGCGGCGCTTGATGCTGCCCTGAAGCTTCTTCATCGCCCCCTCTTTTACCTCATCCCAGAGATCGGGCGCAATCGAGGTGTAATAGGAGACCGGGCGATTGAGATCGGCCTTGCGCTGCATCAG
The DNA here is from genome assembly GCF_004138135.1 of Candidatus Oscillochloris fontis. GTDB lineage: Bacteria > Chloroflexota > Chloroflexia > Chloroflexales > Chloroflexaceae > Oscillochloris > Oscillochloris fontis. The sequence goes on along the minus strand of NZ_RYFD01000001.1, from coordinate 189,241 downwards.
CCCCATACGGTTATCGGTGGACAACTCATAGAAGTGATCCATCTTGATCGCATCAAACGGGCACGCCTCAGCACAGAGGCCACAACTCATACAGGCATCATATTCAATAATAAACTCAAGCGAGGCTGGTACCATTTTACCAGTATTGGGGTCTTTGGCCTGAGTGATATGAATCACCTCTGGAGGGCACGCACGTGCACACTGGTAACAGGCGGTACACAATTCCTGGCCAGTCTCATCATCATAGAGCAAGACCGGCATATTGCGATACGCCTGGGGCAGTTTCATACGCTCGTCGGGGTATTCAATCGTGAACGTGCCGTGGATCTGCGAGAAGTTGTCGTTCTTACGGAACGAGCCAACCCAATGATCCCAGACCACCTTCAAGCCCTGAAGGAGACCTTGTCCGGCGCGCAGCGTACCCCTGCGCCGATCCATCACGATAATGTTGCCACGCTGAATATCCATCTTGACCTTTACCGTGGAGGAACCTGGCTTCAGATCCGCCCCAACTAACGATCAACCTCACCCATGACGATATCAATACTCCCCAGAATGACCACCACATCGGCGACCTTATAGCCACGGCACATATCGCCGAGCGGGGTCAGATTGATGAAGGAGGGAGCGCGAACCTTATAGCGATAGGGCTTGAGACTGCCATCGCTGACCAGATAGAAGCCCAATTCACCCTTGGGGGTCTCGACCCGTGCATAGACATCACCCGCCGGGGGGCGCACATTTTGGCGCGCCTTGGGGTTAATGTGGCCACCCTGGGCATCGGGCAGTTGCGCAATCACCTGTTCAATAATCCGCTTGCTCTGGCGCATCTCTTCGATCCGCACCAGAATACGGTCATAGACATCACCGACGGCTCCGACGGGCACATCAAAATCGAAGCGGTCGTAGATACTATAGGGTTCCGCCCTGCGGATATCGTAGGGCACCCCAGAGGCACGCAGCATCGGCCCGGTGACGCTATAGGAGATCGCGACCTCCTTGGGCAGCACACCGATATTCTCCGAGCGCTGGAGCAGGATCTCATTCTCGCGCAGCAAGCGCTCCATCTCGTCCACAAAGGCCGGCATGGCGATGAGCAGATCCTTGAGGCGGGGCATAAAATCGGGCGGCAGATCGCGGGCCACGCCACCAAAGCGGAAGTAGTTGCACATCAGGCGCGCCCCGGAAGCGGACTCGAAGAGATCGAGGATCTTTTCGCGTTCGCGCATCCCGAAGGCCAACTGAGTCTGCCAGGCACCCATGTCGTTGATCAAGAAACCGAGCGCCCCGGCATGGTTGAGGATACGGGTCAGTTCAACCATGAGCACGCGCAGATACTCAGCGCGTTCGGGCACCTCAATCCCGACCAACTTCTCGACCGCCAACGCATAGGCATGGTTATTCGCCATCGAATTAAAGTAATCGAGGCGGTCGGTATAGGGCATATTCTGGAGGTAGGTATTCACCTCGGCGATCTGTTCGTGGTTACGGTGCAGGTAGCCGAACACCGGCTTCAGGTCGGTGATCGTCTCGCCATCCACCGTCACGATCATGCGGAACACGCCGTGGGTGGAGGGGTGCTGCGGCCCGATATTAATCTGGAGCTCTTCGGTCTTCAGCATAATGAATACAACATTCAGAATTCAACATGCCCAACGGGCGGCGAAGCGCCCAGCATGACATATTGGGCTGGCTATTCTTCTGCACCGATATACTTATCACCCTGCTTCGGAAAGTCCTTGCGCATCGGAAAGCCCTCGAACTCGTCCCACATATAGATGCGCCGCAGGAAGGGATGGCCAGTAAAGACAACACCATAGAGGTCATAGGCTTCACGCTCATGGAAATTGGCCCCCGGCCAATGGGGCGTGAGCGAGGCCAACTCCGGGTTCTCGCGGGGGAGACGTACTTTAAGTGCGAGGGACGGGCCACCATCGAGGTGGTAGAAACGGTAGACCACCTCCAGCAGATTATCGGTGAGGTAATCCACCACAGCAATATCGGAGAGGTAGGTATAGCCAACCTGATCGCGCAGATAGAGCGCGGCATCGAGGAGGCGGGTTGGCTCAACCAGCACATCCGTGGTCACAAACGGCCCCTTAGAACCGTGGGCAGGCGGCACAATCTGGAGCGGCGCGGCCTCAAGGACGGCCCCTGGCAGATCGCGGCCCAAGCGGGTGCGCAGTTCTTCAGCACTAAGCAGTGGCATCAGGCACCTCACTGCGCTTCAGGTCATTAGCAACAATCTCAGGAGCGACCCCACGCGCCTTGAGCGCGTTTTCGAGTTCAACCGTGGGGTCCATAATCGGGAAGCGGCGCGTAATCTCTGGATGCTCAAGCATCCCGGTCTTATGCTCTCCGCGATCTGGCGAGGTATAGGGGCTGACGAGAGGCAAACCGCCCACCGGGTCAACCAGTTTACCATCAATCTCCAAACCCTTAGCACCAAACTCAGGAATAGGGAAATCCTGCATCTGCGGGCGATCCCCACCACCATACCAGCGCACCTTGCCAAGCTTCTGGTTATCAATCTGCTCTTGGAGCGTGATCAGGGCGTGGAGGAGTGCCTCTGGGCGGGGCGGGCAACCGGGGATATAGACATCCACGGGAATGAAGAGGTCAACCCCGCGCACCACATTATAGCCATCGCGGAAGGGGCCACCCGACGTTGCGCAGGCACCCATGGAGAGCACATAGCGCGGCTCAGCCATCTGGTTATAGAGGCGCACCACCTGGGGCAACATCTTCTTGGTGACAGTCCCGGCGACAATCATGAGGTCGGCCTGACGGGGTGAAGCGCGGAAGAGTTCGGCCCCAAAGCGCGCCACATCATAGCGGCTGAGGCCGAAGGCCATCATCTCGATGGCACAGCAGGCCAAACCGAACGACATCGGCCAGACCGACGAGCGCCGCCCCCAATTGTAGAAGCGGTTGACCGTCGACATGAAGACGCCCTGCTTCTCAAGATCTAGCTGGATTTTGTTCGTGTCAGTCATAGTGCTCGCAGATCGCAGGTTCTGAATCGCCACATTTGCGCAGGGCTAGACCCACTCCAATGCACCCTTACGCCACTCATAAATCAAGCCCGCAAAGAGCATGGCCAGGAAGACCGCCGCAGCGGTGAAGCCATACAGCCCAACCTTGTGGAATGCCACGGCCCAAGGATAGAGGAAGACCACCTCAACATCGAAGATCACGAAGGCCAGGGCGTAGAGGTAGTACTGCACCTTGAACTGCACCCGGATGTCGCCAATCGCTTCCAGACCACACTCGTAGGTGGAAAGCTTGAGCGGAGCCGGTCGTTTGGGCCGCAACAAGAAGGCAAGCAGTAGAGGGATGACCGGAAAGCTCAGAGCAGCAACAAAGAATACCCCAATAAAGGCATAGTTCGCGAGCATCGCGGCGAACCTCCGTGGTCTATACGATACCTGTTTGAGTATGAAGTAGTATAGCACAGGCCGGGATGTGACGCAAAACGAGGCTTTTTCCAGGTTTCGCACTGTAATGCTGTGCAGAGGTAGTGCGTGCGGTGCATCACAATGAGATTTTGTACCACTTTAATGGTTATTTGTTAACCAAAAAATTAGGAATTAGGCCAACATCAATTTGATCTCAACCCGCCCAACCCGGATCACATCAGCATCTTGGACTTCGGTGAGTTCGCGCACCTCAAAGCCGTTGAGGTAGGTACCGTTGGTACTGTGGAGATCTTCGAGCATCCAGCCGCTCTCTTGGAGACTAAGGCGGGCATGTTCGGCGGAGAGGAAGGTGTCGTTAAGGGCCACCTCGGCTTCGGTACTGCGCCCGATGATCGTGACTGGGGCGAGGGCGAAGATCTTGCCCACGGGGATACCGGTTTGGCCGGAACTGACCACCACCAACTGGCCGAAGGGGTTGGCGACTTGGGGTGTAAGCGGCGCTCCGCTCCGCAGGTCGCGGGCAACCACGCGGAGTACCTGCCAAAGGAAGAAATAGAGCAGGAAGACGACGCTGACGCGCAGCAGGAGCAGTATGACTCCGATAGAGAGGTTGGCGATATCAAACATATGATTCTTGATTGGTAGTGAGTGGTGTTGGAGATCTGCCAACCTCACGCATCACGAAATGTCAACTCCAAGCCACCAAGAGAGACCACATCACCATCACGCAGGGCGGTTTCGGTAATCCGGGCACCATTGACGAAGGTGCCGTTGGTCGTATTCAAGTCGGTGATCCAGAAGCGGCGCGCCTTGTAGCGGAGTTGGGCGTGGTGGCGTGAGACGCGGGTATCTTCGAGAATAATATCATTGCCCAGGCCACGCCCGACGGTTGCGGTGGTGGTTTCGAGCGGGATTGGCTGCGGGCCAGCGCTGGTCTGGAGGAGGAGCAGCGCGTGTCCGCGCCGTGCCGGGGCCGCTTGGACGGCGGTGGCCGACATGACCTGGGTGCTTGAGGATGCTTGGGCATTGGCCAATTCGGCCACTACCTGGATACTGCGGCGCGGCACAGCGGCCTCTTCGGCCAGCGCTACCCGTGGATGCTCAAGCATCGTAAAACCGCGTTCCGCCGCCAGATCACTCAGGTAGGTCGCCATCTCTTGTTCAAGCTGGGTGCGTACCGGCTGGAAGGCGACAAAATCTTGCGGGTTGAGGTAGGCGCGGTAGAAACTGGGCACAATGATGCGCTTGACACTAATTGACTGCTGACTCTCCATCGCTCGTTCGAGGCGGCGGGCAATCTCGACCGGTTGCACGGGACTACGGAAGAGGCGCGCCACCGACCCCTCAACCATCTGTTCCATCAGTTGCTCAAAGCGGCTCAGTGCAGACATAGGATGCTGGCCTCCTAACTTTTTACCGCCACCTTGGGTTGCACCGCCTCACCGAGGTAGACCGGCTCAAGGGCAACGAGGTCATCATACGTCTGGTTCTGGTAGCGCTGCCAGGCCAATTCGGCGAGAAAGCCGGGGCGGCGCAGGGTTGCGGCGGGGGTGGGAAAGAGGGCGCGTTCTTCACCCAGATGGGTTTGGATCTGGGTACAGACCTGATCGTCAAGGTCGCCGCAGAAGAGGGCTCGTTCATCAATCTCGGCGCAGAGTTCGGCCAGGGTGATGTTGCGATCTGGCGTCTGGCGCTCGATCCAATCGGTGAAGCGGAAGGTTGCGCTGGCAAAGCGCTCGCGGCCCAGGCGAATGAGCGGGTAGATGGGCAGCCCCCGGCGCTGTTGTTGGTAGGCGAGGGCTTCGAGGCTACTGATGCCGATCAACGGTAGATCGGCGGCCAACGCCAGCCCCTTGGCAACACTCAGGCCGACCCGCAGGCCACTCCAACTGCCGGGGCCAAGCGCAACCGCCACCGCGCCCAGATCGGCTGGGGTGGCCCCAACATGACGTAGCAGAAGATCGAGTTGGGGCAGAAGTTGGGCAGTATGGTTACGCCCAGAGTGCCACGCCGCTTCAGCCAGCAGATCGCCGTGCTGGCAGAGGGCCAGCCCGGTAATGGTCGTAGCGGTATCAATCGCAACAAGGATCATAGAATGCGTGCCTTTACCCAAAGGTCATATCCTTAAAGCGGTCAAGCAGCGCCACATAGCGCGGGCCGTGGGGGGCCAAGCGCAGGCGGCGTTTGGTCTCGCTGAGGTGCTGCATATGGATGGCCAGATGTTCGGCGGGGAGGAGCGCCCCGGCGCGTTCCGGCCACTCGATCAAACAGACGCCATCACCAGCCCAGAGTTCATCAAGGCCAATCGTGGTGAGTTCCCCCGCCTCGGCGATCCGATAGAGATCGGCGTGGTAGATCGGCATGGTGCGGCGAGCCGATCCGGCGTGGTACTCGTTGATGAGCACAAAGCTGGGGCTGGTGACCAGATCCGGCGATTCGAGACCACGCGCCACCCCCTTGACCAGATGGGTCTTGCCGACGCCAAAATCGCCGATCAGCAGGATCAGATCGCCGGGCTGAAACTGCTCACCGAGGCGCTGGCCAATACGCTCCGTTTGGGCGGGGCTATGGCTAATAAAATCGAGTTCGTGGGCCGCTTGGGTCGCGGGCAACTTGCGCTCGCTCATAGGATACAGATCTCCTCCTGTGGCCTATTGTAGCACGGGCGGACGGGATCGGCATCCCGTAGGGGCGAAGCGTCGCCCTTCATGAAACCAGGGAAACCTGCACTACACTGACGGGCGATGCTTCGCCCCTACTTGCGCTGCTGTCCTGGCAGTTGGGGCAGTAGCGCGGTGAGCAGCGCAGTCGCAATAATCGCTTGGGTCATCCCGGCGATGCTGTCGGGGGTGCGCTGGGCGAGTGGGACGAGCATCGGGATGAGCCAACTGAGGATGAGTGGGTACCAGGGCCAGCGCGGATTCCAGCGGATGACGACCATGGCGAGCGCACTGGCGCTATAGACAACCGAGAGTGGGTAGATCAGGGTGTTGAAGAGTAGCGCGAGGCCAAACATATCGCCACGCCCATGGCGGTACCAGAAGAAGACCGCGAGTGCGCCCAGGATCATGCCGAAGGGCGGAAAGAGCAGCGGGCGATTGGGTAAGAACTGGTCGTAGTTCATGAGGCCACCGAGCCACTGCACGTAGATCTGCGGCCCAGCCAGCAGCGCCGTCCCACCCCACAACACGAGGTTGATCAGCGTGAAGGCGAGGGGCAGACGCCAGCGGCGCTGCCAGAGCGCTTCGAGCAGCAGCCAGGCGATGGGCACGATCCCAATCTGCGGTTTAAGCAGCGCCAGCGCGAGTAAGAACGCCGCACGCACATCCTGGCGTTCGTGGGCAGCACGTTCGCCCCAGAGTAGCGCCACGAGTGCGAGCAGCGTCGTCTGACCGATCCAAAGCCCCTGGGCCAAGGGCAGCCAGAGCAAGAGCCAGGGCAACCCGGTACGTAAGCTCGTCTGGCGAGTCCAACGTTCAAAGGGGATGATCGAGGCCAAAAGCAATATGGCGCTACTCAGCGGCCAGGGGAGCAGCGCCAGGGGTGTAAAGAGAAACAGGGTTGGTGGTGGGTAGGCGTACCACCCCGCATTCACCATACGGCCCGGAAAGACCGGGTGGGGGTAACTGGCATACGGGTTGGCCCCCTCTAGCCAGAGTTGGATACCGACCATCAATGAACGCCAGTCAGCGAAGATCTGTTCCACAGTGGATGTCCTCTGTACCCCTAGCTTCCCGGAAGCTTACAGCTTCCGGGAAGCTGTAGAAGCTCATACGGCCAGGGCATGTGCAAAGTCCTTGGGGCTGCGCCCCAAGCCCCATTTTTTGTGGTGTTTTGGCGGCTGCGCCGCCAAAACACCACAAAAAATTTCTGCGGGGGCGGCTGCGCCGCCCCCGCACCTCCACCGGAGGTGACTTTGCACATGCCCTGCTCATACGGCAAATTACGGTTGCACCCTACAGCTATACTGTACGATGATTAACCTAGATAGTGCAAACCAACCAAGACCAAGGGGAAGAGTATGCGCGTTCTGCTCGATCAGAAGTCATACGAAGAGATGCTCGCTCGTGATCTTCATCCACGCGACTGCTATGTACGGGGTACCGAATATCTGCACCATCTCTACATTGATGGAGTCAAGTATACCGTAGCGCGGGCGGTCTATGCTTGTTTGAAGGAGGCGCAGGCGCGCAGCGACACCGATGCGCTCTTGCACCTGACAATGCATGTGCAGGACGTTGAGAAGCTGATTCAGGAGGCGCGTAGCCGGGGTGAGAATATTGCTGCGCTCCAAGCAATAGGCGACCCTCCACCCACCGAAGACGAAGCACGCCCGCAACTGCGGAACAGCTTCACGCCCCCGCAACCGCAAACCATCGAAGATACGGGGATGAACCGCACCTTCCTCACCGAACACTTCCTGCGTATTCTCTACAACAAGGGGCGCTTAACGGGGAGCCAAATCGCCGAAGAGATGTGCCTCTTCTATGCGATTATCGAGCAGGTGATTATTGACCTGCGCAATATTGAGCAGATTGATATTATTGGTCAGCGCGGGTTTGGCGACATCAACTATGAGTATGTACTGACCCCACGCGGCATGGAGGCGGCCCAAGCAGCGCTGGGCAAGACCCAGTATGCCGGGCCATGCCCGGTGACGCTCGACCGCTGGGTCGAGTCGGTGAAGACCCAGACGGTAAAGAATGTGAAGGTGACGCGCAAGAACATCCGCGACGCCTTTGAGGGGCTGGTGATTGACGAATCGATCCTGAACATGGTCGGCCCGGCGGTCAACTCCGGCTCCTCGATGATGCTCTTCGGCTACCCTGGGAATGGCAAGACGACGATTGCTGAACGCATCACCCACCTGATGGGCGATGACATCTTCATCCCCTACACGGTCTACGCGGATGGCGCGGTGATCAAGATGTACGATGCGATTGTGCATGAGCCGCCGCGCAATGCCTGGGCGGAAGATGCCGATTATGATCGGCGCTGGGCACGGGTGAGCCGCCCGGTGGTGGTGGTGGGTGGTGAGTTGACGCTGGAGCAACTCAATCTGATCTTCAATGAGACCTCGAAGATCTATGAGGCACCCTTCCAGATGAAGGCCAACTGTGGCATCTTCCTGATTGATGACTTTGGACGCCAACAGGTGCGCGTCTTCGACCTGCTCAACCGCTGGATCGTGCCGCTGGAGAAGCGCTACGACTACCTGAACACGGTGACGGGTCAGAAGATGCAGATCCCCTTTGATCAGCTCATTATGTTCAGTACAAACCTTGATCCCAAGGATTTGGGCGATGACGCACTGCTACGGCGTATCAAGTTCAAGTTCGAGATCATTGACCCGACCGAGCGCCAGTACCGTGAGATCTGGAAGATCATGTGTAAGGTGCGCAAAGTTCCCTATGAAGAGCGCGGGGTAGACTACCTGATCAACAAGTGGTACAAGCCCGATGAGCGTCCCTTCCGCATGTGCCAGCCGCGTGACATCCTCGATCAGATGATCTCGATTGCCAAATACAACATGGAGACGCCGACGATGAATGCGGATCTGCTGGATGCGGCGTGTCTGACCTACTTCCCCAGCAAGGACAAGAAGAACTTCGGGGCCAAGGTGCGGTTGGATATGTAGTAGTGTTTGGTTGTTTTGTGGCCGCTTCGTGGCCACAAAACAACCAAATAGATCTTTGGCGACAATAGAGATCTGATCGTTCTAACAATCATAGGGTTCGACAAGCCCCTTGCTTTAAGCTATAATTCCCCGACGCTATTATTTCTGGGGACATGTGCGCGATTTTGGGCTTGGGAACCACCTACAGCAGCGTCTGTGCGTGGTGTTGCCTTGATCTCCCCTCAAGGTGGCACCGCGCTTGCGTATGCGTTATGGAAGGAAACGAAAAAGATGACAGGGGTGCTGACGCTCTATCGTTCGTCAATTGGGAAAAAGGTCATCATGGCCGTCACCGGGATCGTCCTGGTGAGTTTCTTGGTGATCCACATGTATGGCAACACCAAGATGTTCTACGGTGCAGAAGCCTTCAACGCCTACGCTGCCGGGCTGCGTGAACTGGGGCACCCCGTGTTGGGGCATGAGCATCTACTGTGGGTAATGCGAGTCGTGCTACTCGGTTCCGTTGTGGGCCACATCTGGTCGGCCATGGCCCTGACCGGGCAGAGCCAGAAGAGCGCCTATGCCAACGGTGTTGGTTCGATGAAGCGCTACGCCCAGAAGCAGCGCCGCACCGGTTATGCGGCCTATACGATGCGCTATGGTGGGATCGTAATCTTCCTCTTCATCGTCTACCACCTGTTGCACTTCACCTTTGGGATGGTTGGGTATGGGCCGGGGCGCGAGTATATTGCCGAGAAGCATGGCGAGTTTAATGCCTACAGCAATGTGGTATTGGGCTTCCAGGTCTGGCCGGTCTCGTTCTTCTACATTCTGGCCATGGGCTTTTTGGGCTTCCACCTCTTCCATGGCATCTGGAGCGCCTTCCAGACCCTGGGGCTGAATAACGAGAAGTATACTGGCATGTGGCGTGGGGTGGCGATTGTGGTGACGGCGATCATCATTCTGCCCAATATGTTCTTCCCGATTGCGGTCATGACCGGGATCGTTGGTCTGTAAGCGGTTAGTCGCATTTCACACCACGTCAACTCTGCGTAGGAGCGTAAGTGTACACACTTCTCCTAGCATCCCGATTTTGACGCAAAGACGCCAAGGCGCAAAGATTTCAATAGAGGCTTCAATCAAAACCTTTGCGTCTTTGCGCCTTGGCGTCAACACAAGGCTTCTGTTCTCCCAAGTGTGAACAGTTACGTAGGAGCTAGATGACATGAGTGATTCAAAGACGGTACCGGGGCGCATCCTGGATGGGAAGGTGCCAAGCGGGCCGATTGAGCAGCGCTGGGATACGCATCGCTTCGATATGAAGCTGGTCAATCCGGCCAACCGGCGGCGCTATACGGTGATCGTGGTTGGGTCGGGGTTGGCCGGTGGGGCCGCCGCAGCGACTCTGGGTGAGTTGGGGTACAACGTCAAGTGTTTCTTCTACCAGGATAGCGCCCGGCGTGCGCATAGCATCGCCGCTCAGGGTGGTATCAATGCGGCGAAGAACTACCGCAATGATGGCGATAGCATCTTTCGCCTCTTCTACGATACGGTCAAGGGCGGCGACTTCCGCGCCCGTGAGAGTAATGTTCACCGCTTGGCCCAGGTCTCGGTGAATATCATTGACCAGTGTGTGGCCCAGGGCGTGCCCTTTGCGCGTGAGTATGGTGGTTACCTGGATAACCGCTCCTTCGGTGGGGCGCAGGTGAGCCGCACCTTCTATGCACGTGGACAGACGGGCCAGCAGTTGCTGATCGGGGCGTACCAAGCGCTCTCGCGTCAGGTGGCGGCGGGGACAGTGAAACTCTTCCCGCGCACCGAGATGCTCGATCTGGTGGTGGTGGGTGATCGCGCACGCGGTATCATCACCCGCGACATGGTAACGGGTAAGGTGGAGCGCCACGTTGCCGATGCGGTGGTGTTGGCCACCGGCGGGTATGGTAACGTCTTCTACCTGAGCACGAACGCCAAGGGCTGTAATACTACCGCGATTTGGCGCGCACACCGCCGGGGTGCCTTCCTCGCCAACCCCTGTTATACCCAGATCCACCCCACATGCATCCCGGTGACGGGCGATCATCAGAGCAAGTTGACCCTGATGAGTGAGTCGCTGCGGAACGACGGGCGCATCTGGGTGCCGAAGAAGAAGGGTGATACGCGCACGCCGCAGAATATTCCTGAGGCTGAGCGCGACTACTACCTGGAAAATCGCTACCCCAGCTTCGGCAATCTCGTCCCGCGTGACGTGGCCTCGCGGAATGCCAAGCAGGTCTGCGATGAGGGCCGGGGCGTCGGGCCGGGGGGCTTGGGGGTCTACCTAGATTTCTCGGATGCAATTAAGCGCCTGGGTAAGAAGGTGATTGCCGAGCGCTATGGCAATCTCTTCGACATGTACAAGCAGATTACGGGCGAAGATCCGTATGAAGTGCCGATGCGCATCTATCCGGCCATCCACTACACCATGGGTGGCTTGTGGGTAGACTACAACTTGGAGAGCAACATCCCCGGCCTCTTTGTGGCTGGTGAGGCCAACTTCTCCGATCACGGGGCCAACCGGCTGGGGGCTTCGGCGCTGATGCAGGGGTTGGCTGATGGCTACTTCGTGCTGCCCTACACGCTGAGCAACTTCCTGGCCCAGATCAAGCCCGATGGTATGGGTACCGACCGGCCTGAGTTTGCCCAGGCGGAGGCAGAAGTGACCGGGCGGGTGAAGAAGTTCCTGAGCCTGAATGGCAAGCGCACCGTCGACTCGTTCCACCGCGAGTTGGGCAAGTTGCTATGGGACGAGTGTGGCATGGCGCGCAATGATGCCGGGCTGCGCAGGGCGCTGGCGCGTATCCCTGCGCTGCGCGAAGAGTTCTGGCAGAACGTGAAGGTGCTAGGAGCCAACGAGGAGATGAATCAGTCGTTGGAGAAGGCCGGGCGGGTCGCCGACTTTTTCGAGTTGGCGGAACTCCTCTGCATTGACGCCCTGAACCGTACCGAATCGTGTGGGGGCCACTTCCGCGAGGAGAGCCAGACCGAAGAGGGCGAGGCGAAGCGTGATGATGCGAACTTCTCGTATGTGGCCGCGTGGGGCTATACGGGCAACCTGGCCAAGCCGGAGTTGAACAAAGAGCCACTCACCTTCGAGTACGTCCACCCAAGCCAGCGCAGTTATAAGTAATGTTTGGGGCATGATCCCGGTGGCGCACCGGGATCATGCCGCACTACTGGGAGCCATAGCGACATGAAGCTCACCCTTAACGTCTGGCGCCAGAAGAAGAATGGCACCGGCGCGTTCAAAACCTATGAAGCCCCCCATGTCAGCCCGGACATGTCCTTTTTGGAGATGTTGGACGTGGTGAATGAGGATCTGATCCTCAAGGGCGAAGATCCGATTGCCTTCGACCATGATTGCCGCGAGGGGATCTGCGGCATGTGTTCGCTGATGATCAATGGTGTGGCGCACGGGCCAAACCAGGGCGTGACCACCTGCCAGTTGCATATGCGCAGCTTCAAGGATGGCGACACGATCACGATTGAGCCGTGGCGTGCCCAGCCCTTCGCGATCATTAAGGATCTGGCGGTGGATCGCGAGGCATTCGACCGCATCATTCAGTCGGGCGGCTTTATTAGTGTCTCGACTGGGTCGGCTCCAGATGCCAGCGCGGTGCAGGTACCCAAGCCGGCGGCGGAACTAGCGATGGATGCGGCGGCCTGTATTGGGTGTGGGGCGTGTGTGGCGGCGTGCCCGAATGCATCGGCGATGCTCTTTGTGGGCGCGAAGATCGCGCACCTGGGCTTCTTGCCGCAGGGGCAGGCCGAGCGTTCGCAGCGGGCGCTGAATATGGTGACGCAGATGGATGCCGAGGGCTTCGGAAGCTGCACCAACATCGGCGAGTGTTCGGCGGTCTGCCCGAAGCAGATCTCGCTGGACGTGATTGCGCGCATGAACCGCGATCTGATCGTGGCGTCGCTCAAGGGGTTGGAGCCGACCGGGTTGGCGGCGAAGACGCTGGAGCAGAAGAAGAAGTAGAGACGCAAGATGTTGCGGCGCGGTAGAGACGCAAGATGTTGCGGCGCGGTAGAGTAGAGACGCAAGATGTTGCGTCTCTACCGCGCCGCGCTGCGCAACACTGCCACGGTCTCTTCGGCGACGCGGCGGTAGGAGAACTGGCTGGCGCGGGCCAAGCCCTGCTCGCGCATATCGGCACTGAGGCGTGAGTCGCTCAGGAGGCGACCGAGCGCCGCCGCCCAACCCAGGACATCATCGGGGTCAACCCGCAGGGCGGCGGGGCCAACCACTTCGGGGAGGCTGCTGGCGTCGCTGACGACCACGGGTGCGCCACAGGCCATGGCCTCTAGGGGTGGCAGGCCGAAGCCTTCATAGCGCGAGGGGAAGGCGAAGGCGGCGCAGGCGCGGTAGAGCAGCGGGCCATCCTCGGTGGGGACGTTGATGCGCTGCACGGCTGATCCCAGTTCCAGATCGCGAATCGTCGCGTCAAGGTCGGGGAAGAGGCGGCGATCCCGGCCCAGCGCACGCCCGGCGATGGCGAGGGTGGCCTGCACGCCCCGCGAACGGAGTAGGGCGAAGGCGCGCAACAGGACGCCGAGGTTTTTGCGCGCATCCAAGCCGCCGACATAGTAGACGAAGGGGCCAGTGATGCCGTAGCGCTGGGCAACTTCGGCGCGGGCAGCCTCGGGATCACCGGGGCTGTACTGGTCGCCAGCGGCGAGCAACACGCTCGTCACGCGGCGGGCGGGCAGCCCCAGGCGCACAATGATGTCATCGCGGCTGGCCTGGGAGAAGGTGAGAATGTGGCTACTGCGGCGCACGGTGCGGCGGACGAGGTGCATATAGGCGCGCACGTGCGGGCCGCCGCGATACTCTGGCAGCACCAGCGGGATAATGTCGCCAACGGTGGTGACGACCGGGATGGGCGAGCGCATGGGCGGAGCAAAGTAGGGAATGAAGAGCACCGCCGAGTCACTGCGGCGTGCGAGGCGACCTGCCGCCGTCGGGAGGGCGATCTGCTCAAAGAAGAGCTTGGCGAGATTACGGTTGATGCGATCAAAGGGGGTGCGCAGCGCAAGGGCGGCAACACCGGGTGGGAGGTCTGGACCAGCAGCATCGGTCGCAGGGCGCAGGAGTAGGTAGCGATGCTGTGGGGCAACTTGGGGCAGCCAGCGCAACAGACCATGGAGGTATTGACCACTCCCGACATTGGGTTGGCCCCAGAAATTCCCGTTAATAAGCACCTGCACGTCTTTGTTTACACTCCTCATTGTGGTTTGACGGGCACACTATACCACGTTCATGGTGCGGTGCAAGTAGGGGCGAAGCATCGCCCGCCACTCTCGTTCGAGTTCCCCTGCTCTATGGCGGGCGATGCTTCGCCCCTACAATGCTAAACCCAATGTTTGGTGTGTGTTGGCGGCTTCGCCGCCAACACACACCAAAAAAAGATCTTCGGGGGCGGCTTCGCCGCCCCCGAACCCCCACCGGAGCACCCGGTAGATGGCCCGCCGGGCCGTCTCTACGTGATTATGGCATGAAAGGCGCGGTTGAATGCCTCTGGGTGTTCCAGATAGGGCGTATGGCCACATTCGGCCAGTACCAGTTCGCGGAAGGTGCCGCCCGCAGCGGCATAGCGTTCGAGAACGCGCCGGGTCTGACTCAGCATCGGTTGGGGTGGGAAGGCGGCTTCCCCCGGCCAACCCGGAACGACACCGAGTTGCCCTAGCGTTCCGATTTCAAACAGGCTGGCATCGCTCACGATCTGATCGTCGGCTCCACGTACCCACAGGATGGGCGGTTTGATCGCCGAAGCTAGGATACGTTCGACACTATCGCCCACATACTTGGGCGACAGGGCATTATTGGGGCCAAAGCGCCCCGGCGCGATGCCGGGCCAATGTTCGCTCGCCACCTTATCGCCAGGGTGGTTGTCGGGGCGCACCTTGATACTGAGCAACCCGGAGAGCAGTTCCTCCTCGCGTGCCGGGCGGAAGGGCGGCTTCCAGTAGTAGGTGTTCATAATCACGCGGGGGGCGGTCTTTGGCTCATCCTCACTCCGATCCCCCGCACCTTCGCGGCGCACAAACTCGGCACTCACCAAGCCCGCGCCTGAACCGGCATAGTCGGGCCAACAGGGGCTACCAGCTACATCCTTGGTGCCGCCAAAGCCGTAGGGCGAACCCGGTGCCGCCAGGGTGACACTGAGCAGCCGTTCGGGGGCGGCGGCCAGCAGCGCCCAGCAGACCGAGCCACCCAGCGAGTGACCGATCACGTGGAAGTGTTCCGCATCGAGTGTGTCCATCAGGCCAAGCAGATCATCTACCCAATCGCGGCAGCCGCGTGTTGCATCAATCGGCTTGAACTCGGTATCGCCATAGCCGCGCAGATCGGGGGCGATGGCGCGAAAGGTGGCGGGCAGCGCCAACATCGTCTCTTCCCAGTAGGTGGCGCAGGAGTTATTGCCGTGGATGAAGAGGACGGGAATGCCATCGTCGGGGCCACTGTTGCGCACATGGATCGCTAGGCGTGGAGTTGTGACCATCTGTGCGCTGATTCCGGGCATCAAGGGGATGCTACTCATATGGACTCCTCGGCTGGAACATACATCTGATGCAACGTCTTTTTATCCAACTTACCCGCTGCTGTCTTGGGCAAGGCCGCAGCCAGAATGATCCGTTTGGGGAGTTTGAAGCGTGCGAGGCGCGCCCCGGCATAGGCGAGGAGATCATCGGGTGTGAGCGTCATCTGGGGGCGGGCGACCACCACGGCCCAACCGACCTCGCCCCAATGCGGGTCGGGGGCGGGGATGAGCGCCACCTCGGCCACCGCTGGGTGCCCCGCCAAGACACTCTCCACCTCGGCGGGGTAGATGTTCTCGCCACCAGAGATAATGACATCCTTGAGCCGCCCGACAATCGTGTAGTAGCCCTCAGCATCGCGCAGCGCCAGATCGCCGGTGTGGAGCCAGCCATCCACGATGGTGCGCGCCGTCTCATCGGGGCGGCCCCAGTAGCCCTTGCAGACGTGTGGCCCCCGGATGAGCAGTTCGCCGACTTGGTTGGGGCCAAGCTCGTGGCCACTTGAATCGGCGATGCGCACATCCACAAAGAAGAGCGGGAAGCCGACCGCGCCTGGTTTGCGTTGCACATCGGCGGTGGGCAACCAAAAGGTGTTGGGGCCAGCCTCGGTCAGACCATAGCCGGTCTTGAAATCCAGCCCGCGCCGCCAAAACTCCTCGAAGACGGGGAGCGGACAGGGGGCACCGCCACTGATGAGTAGCTTGAGGCGCGAGAGATCGGCCTCGGCCCAGCGCGGGTGCTGCTGCATGGCAATGAACATGGTGGGCACGCCAAAGTGGATCGTCACCCCGGCATGGGCAATCAGATCGAAGACCTGATGAACCTCAAAGCCCTTGCAGACTATCGAACAGCCACCGACCAGCACGAGCGGCGCGGTAAAGACATTCAGCCCACCGGTATGGAAGAGCGGAGCGTTGAGGATCGCCACATCATCGGGCGTCAGCCCCCAACTGGCCACCGTATTGACCGCGTTGGCGGCGATACTCCCGTGGGTCAAGACGGCACCCTTGGGAATACCGGTTGTCCCGCCGGTATAACAGATCACCCAGGGGTCATCGCGGTTCAGTTCGAGCGGCTCGATCTCCGCCGGGAAGGATTGGCGCGCCAGCACCAGCCCCGGCTCCAGATCGATCCAGTGCTGCACCGACGATGGATAGACGTGCAGTTGGGCAACCACTTCAGCAAATTCGACACCATAGAGCAACACGATGGGCGTCGCATCCGTAAGGAGCGCAAGCAACTCCGCCGCAGTCAGGCGGTAGTTGAGCGGCTGCATAATCGCGCCCAGCTTGGCACACGCAAACCAGACATCTAGATAGGTCAGAGAATTGAAGGCCAGTACCGCCACTCGGTCGCCACGTGCCACGCCCAAACTGCGCAGGTAGTTTGCCGTCCGTCCGGCGCGAGCGTCCCACTCCCGATAGGTTATCGGGGCCAGATCGGCCTCTGCATCGCGCAGAGCTACCTTCTCCGGCGTTAGCAGCGCCCGACGACGCAGCCAATCACCGAGAAACATCTGCATCGGTGTACCTCCTGTTGGTCGTCTTCGCGGGGGAGGAGCGGGGTCTCGGACGGTATTATACCATTCTCGCTCTGTGGTACCATAGCTCAAGATCATAACTGTTCACACTTGGGGGAAACCGAATCCTCGTGTTGACGCAAAGGCGCAAAGACGCAAAGGTTTTGATGGAGCCTATAGTGAGAGCTTTGCGCCTTGGCGTCTTTGCGTCAACACCGGGATGCTAGGAGAAGTGTGATGAGTTGTAGAATTTTTTGCATTATGGACGGGAGCAGTTATGTCCACCATCCACGCCGCCGAGCGCGTGCGCAGTTTCGGTACCTCGATCTTTGCTGAGGTGAGTGCGTTGGCCACCCAGCACGCAGCGGTCAATCTTGGGCAGGGTTTCCCCGACTTTGCCGGGCCGGAGTGGCTGAAGGTCGCCGCAATTGAGGCGATTGATGCCGATCTCAACCAGTACGCGCCCTACCTCGGTCTGCCGCGCTTGCGTGAGGCGATAGCGGCGACGTGGCAGGCGAATGGCTGGCGTGCGGTTGATCCCCATCATGAAGTCACGATCACGAGTGGGGCAACCGAGGCGCTCTTTGCTGCTACTCAAGCCCTGATCAATCCGGGCGATGAGGTGATTATCTTTGAACCCTTCTACGACGCTTATGTGCCGGATGTGGTGATGGCCGGGGGTGTCCCGCGCTATGTACGCATGCGCCCGCCCCATGCCGACGGCCCGCAGACGTGGTATGTTGATCCCGCCGAACTAGCGGCTGCCTTCTCGCCGCGCACGCGGCTGCTCTTCCTCAATAGCCCACACAACCCGACGGGTAAGGTCTTTACGCGGGCGGAACTGGAGCAGATCGCCGCGCTCTGTATCGAACATGAGGTGCTGGTGATCGCCGACGAGGTGTATGATCAGATCATCTTTGAACCGTGCCAGCACATTCCCATCGCCACCCTGCCGGGAATGTGGGAGCGCACCTTGACGATCAACAGCACCGGCAAGACCTTCAGCCTGACCGGCTGGAAGATTGGCTATGTGGTAGCCGCGCCGGAGTTGAGCGCCGCGTTGCGTGCGGCGCACCAGTGGATCACTTTTGCGACCGCGACGCCCTTGCAGGCGGCGGTGGCGGTGGGCTTGGAGCGGGCGGCGGGGCGCGGGTATTACGAGCAGTTGCGGGTTGAATATGTCGAGCGGCGCGAGGTGTTGCGCCAGGTGTTACACGATGTCGGTTTGCCGCCATTGCCGGTTGAGGGCAGTTACTTCATGCTGGCCGACATCAGCCAGACCCCGCTCGGCAATGACCGCGACTTTTGCCGCTGGTTGACCAGTGAGGTGGGGGTGGCGGCGATCCCGCTCTCGGCCTTCTACGCCAACGATCAGGATCTGCCCTTGCTGGTTCGTTTCTGTTTTGCAAAGAAATTGGAGACCCTGCGCGCAGCGGCGGGTCGCTTGGAGGTGATGAATCACTAACCGTTCACACGTGGGGTAGACAGCATTCTCTTCTTGACGCCAAGGCGCAAAGATTTGGATCGGGGTCTAGCTTGAAGGCTTTGCGCCTTGGCGTCTTTGCGTCAAAACCTGTAGTAGGAGTAACTATTCACACTTGGGGTAAAGGAAGCTTCTGATTGACGCAAAGGCGCAAAGACGCGAAGGTTTTATTGAAGGCTTTGCGCCTCTGCGTCTTTGCGTCAAAACCGGAATGCTAGGAGAAGTGTGAACAGTTACTAGTAGGAGGGATAGTATGGAGCAGCAGTTAGAGGAACTCAAACGGCGGTTAGGCGAAGTCTTCGATCTGCAAATGGTCGGAGCGCTCTTGGGGTGGGACCAGAGCACCTATATGCCTGCGGGCGGCGCTGAGGCACGCGGGCGGCAGATGGCGACTATCGGGCGGATCGCCCACCAGAAAGCCACCGACGAGGAGATCGGGGCGTTGTTGGAGGATTTGCAGCCCTATGCGGAGAGCCTCGACGCCGACGCGGATGACGCGGCGCTGATTCGGGTGGCACGGCGTACCTACGAGCAGCAGGTGCGCATTCCTGAGGATCTGATCGGCGAGATGTTGGCGCATAGTGCGGCCAGTTACGATGCCTGGACACGCGCCCGCCCGGCGAACGATTTTGCTGCTGTGCGCCCGCTGCTGGAGCGCACACTCGATCTGAGTCGCCGGATTGCCAACTGTTTCCCTGGTTATCAGCACATCGCCGATCCGCTGATTGATATGAGCGACTATGGCATGCGTGCTGAGACAGTGCGAGCGATCTTTACCCAGTTGCGGGCGGAACTGGTGCCACTGGTGCAGGCGATTACCGCGCAGGCTCCGGCCAATGATGTCTGTCTGCACCGCCACTACCCAGCGGCGCAGCAGAAGGCATTTGGTGAGCAGATCATCCGCGCCTTTGGCTATGACTTTGAGCGCGGGCGTCAGGATCTGACCCACCACCCCTTCATGACCAAGTTCTCGTTGGGGGATGTGCGCATCACCACGCGCTACAACGAGCATGATCTGAGCGACGGCCTGTTCAGCACGCTGCACGAGTCGGGGCATGCCATGTACGAGCAGGGCATCAAGCGCACCTTCGAGGGCACCCCGTTGGCTAACGGCACCTCAGCGGGTGTCCACGAGAGCCAATCGCGGTTGTGGGAGAACCTAGTGGGGCGCTCGCGCAGTATGTGGGAGTTCTACTACCCGCAGTTGCAGGCGGCCTTCCCCGCGCAGCTTGCCGATACCCCGCTCGACACCTTCTACCGGGCGATCAACAAGGTGCAGCGCTCGCTCATCCGCACCGATTCGGATGAAGTGACCTACAACCTGCACGTGATGATTCGCTTCGATCTGGAACTGGCGTTGCTAGAGGGTAGCCTGGAGGTGAAGGATCTGCCAGAGGCGTGGAACACACGCTACCGCGAGGATCTGGGCATTACCCCGCCCAACGACAGCAACGGGGTACTTCAGGATGTCCACTGGTTTAGTGGGCCAATCGGTGGGGCATTCCAGGGCTATACGTTGGGCAACATCATGAGTGCGCAGTTCTTTGCGGCGGCCTGCGCCGCCCAGCCCACGATTGAGTCGGAGATCAGCCAGGGTGAGTTTGGGACGCTGCATGGTTGGTTGCAGCGGCAGATCTACACGCATGGCAGCAAGTTCACCACCGACGAACTGCTCCAGCGCACCACTGGCGGGCCGCTGGACATTGGCCCGTATATGGCGTACCTGCGCAAGAAGTACGGGGCGATGTATCAGATCGGGTAGGGGCGCGTCGTGATGCGCCTCCGCGTTATGTATCCGCAGATTGCGCAGATTGCGCAGATTATTCCGGTTGTTCATCGCCGAGAACGCGGAGGGGCGCGTCGTGATGCGCCTCCGCGTTATGTATCCGCAGATTGCGCAGATTACGCAGATTATTCCGGTTGTTCACCGCTGAGGACGCAGAGGAACCGGGTAGAGACGGCCCGGCGGGCCGTCTCCGTGCATTTGGCCCCCTCCCAATGCCCCCCGGACGCCGGTAGAGACGGCCCGCTGGGCCGTCTCCGTGCATTTGGGTGACACCGATGATTAACCGCCGAGGACGCGGAGGGACGCAGAGGAAGAATCCCACGGCACGCCGCCCATCGCCCACCATATGACTAGGAAGAATCATTCTGGGCAATCCGCGAATCATCAGCGGAGGGTAGTGCCTCATTGCCTACAAGACTTTGCTCAATGACTGCAAGGCTTTGCTGGCATGTCTGGATATGTGGGTGATTGGATGGAAGTCGCAACTTCAAAATGTCCAAAGCACGGCGCATCAGATCAGCAGCCGCTGCGTAGTCGCCCACCGCATAGAAGAGCATGGCCAAGTTGTTGAGGCTTTGGGCGGTAGCGGGATGGGTCGAACCGAGGGTTGTCTCATAGATCGCCAGGGCGCGTTCGGAAAGCGGGCGTGCCGCCGCATAGTCGCCCTGTGCCCGAAAGATTTCGGCGAGGTTGTTCAGGCACAGAGCAGTATGGGGATGGGTCGGACCAAGGGTCGCTTCCCAGATCGCCAGGGCACGCTCGAAGAACGGGAGCGCCGCCGCATAGTCGCCCTGCGACCGGAAGATTTCGGCGAGGTTGTTCAGGCACAGAGCAGTATGGGGATGGGCTGGGCCGAGGGTCACTTCCCAGATCGCTAGGGCACGCTCGAAGAGCGGGTACGCCGCTGCGTAGTCGCCCACCGCATAGAAGA
This sequence comes from Candidatus Oscillochloris fontis, assembly GCF_004138135.1. GTDB lineage: Bacteria > Chloroflexota > Chloroflexia > Chloroflexales > Chloroflexaceae > Oscillochloris > Oscillochloris fontis. The sequence continues at coordinate 167,907 of NZ_RYFD01000001.1, read as the reverse complement.
TTATGGCCAAGTTGTTGAGGCTTTGGGCGGTAGCGGGATGGGTCGAACCGAGGGTTGTCTCATAGATCGCCAGGGCGCGTTCGGAAAGCGGGCATGCCGTCGTGTGGTTCCCCATCGCCCGGAAGAGTTCGGCCAAGTTGCTGAGGCTGGCGGCCGTCTGGGGATGGGTCGGGCCAAGGGTCGCTTCCCAGATCGCTAGGGCACGCTCGTAGAATGGGAGTGCCGCTGTGTAGTCGCCCACCGCTTGCAGGATCAAAGCCAAATTGTTGAAACTGGTAGCAGTAGTGGGATGGGTCGAGCCAAAAGTCGCCTCGTGGATCACCAGGGCACGTTCGTAGAGCGGTCGCGCCGCCGCGTAGTCGCCCACTGCATAGAAGAGTCCGGCCAAATTGTTCAGACTTTCGGCGGTATCAGGATGGCTGGACTCCAGCGTCTGTTCGCGGATGGCCAAGGCACGCTTCAGCAACGGGAGCGCCGACGGGTAATCTCCTTGATCTTGTATGATCATACCAAGTGCATTCAGACTGCTCGCAAGAATTGGATTGTTTGGCCCATGTTGTTGTTCATCAATCTCTACTACTTGTTCCAAGACTTGCCGTGCCTCGTTATACGCACCGAGATCCCAAAAAAGCCCGCCAAGATTCTGTAATATATTGGCACGATCCTCTAGGTTATCCTGATCATGTAGCTCTAACAATCCAAGAGCCTGCTCAAATAGATAGCGTGCATTGTCAAAATCACCTACCAGATTAAGGCAACGTCCTGCTTCGTTGCAGAGGTGATAACCATTAGGGGTTTGTGTAGCTATGGCATGTTCAGTTACAGCGAGTATGTGATGCTGAATTTCTATTGCAGCAGTGGCATTTTGCTGCTGTATCAACATATCTGCGAGATACAAGATCAGTTTTGCCACAGCGTTGTGTGCCTCATCCATGGTGCCTACCTGCTCAACAAACCGGCGCACCAAGCGGTGCATACGCAATGTATGCACTTCAACGGACTCCAATAAGCCCAGCGCAACCAGACGCAGCAGCCCTTTCTCGGCCTGGCGCTGTACACTGCGGTCGCCTTCGGCGATCTCCAGTGCCGCGACCAGCAGATCACGCGGGATAGGTTCACCTGGAGCAAGGCAGGCGGCACGGGCCAGCATCCGGAGGGCTAGGGTATCTACCGGATTGCTAGGGGCAAGTTGGTTATAACTCAGGGCGAAGGTGCGCGCCACATGCAGATCATGGTTAGTAGTTGAGTGCGTAACATCAATCCCCTTCAGCGCGTCGTGGTTAAGCAGGTGCTGATCGCGCAGTTCGGCCAGAAAATCGGCTGGGTCACCAAAAATAGAGCTATGCTGGTAGGTCTCCAAAAAGCTCCCGGCCAAATGGAGTGCGAGCGGGAGATCGCCCAATTCTTCGGCGATCTCATTGAACACTGGGTTATCCTCGTCTACGTCGGGGCGGTGTTTGTGCAGCAGGGTGATGCTTTCATACCGACTAAGGATTCCTAGCGGAAGCACCGTTATTCCCAGGCTGCGGCTCCAGGTCGCCTTACGACTCGTCACCAGTACCCGGCACCCGCCGCTCTTTGGTCGCCATTGCGCAAGCAGCGCCTCGTCCTCGCAGTTGTCGAAGATCAGCAGGCGCGGTAGCGCTTCCTGCCACGCGGCGAATACCCGCTGCACCTGCTCGTCCATTTTGAGGTCGGCAAAACCAGGGAGATCGAGGGCCATTCCACAGGCGGCGATCTCGCCGGGAACGCCAGCAGGGTCGGCAAAGCTAAGCCAGAAGACACCGCCAACAAAGAACTGCCCGTAGCGGTGGGCAAACTCGGTGGCGAGGTTGGTCTTGCCGATACCACCTAGCCCGGTGGCAACGGCGACCTGGCCAATCGCGGCGGTCACGCCCTCCTTGAGCATCGCTGCCAGCCAGCGGAGATCATCACCGCGCCCGACAAAGTGCGGGTTGCGGCTGAAGGGCATGCGCGAGCCGAAGGGTAACGGAGCCACATCGGGGATGGTGTCGAGGGGCATGGATGCCAGGATCGCCTGGGGGTCTACGTTACGCATCTCCGCTGCCACCCACAGCCGCCCATCCGTCCGCAGCCAGAGCGTCGCCTGCCACCAGGGCTGGTCTGGCCCCAGGGCGGTACGCGCCGCCGCCAGCGCCCGGTCAATCTGGCCATCGCGGCGCACCTCGCGGATGAGCGCGGGCAACAGCACCTTGACCGTACTCATGGCCACGTTGCCTTGGAAACCGAGCACCGCCGGGATGCCAACCTGGGCCAGTGCTGGCCCCAATGCCTGAAGCGTGTCGGTGTAGCCGCGCCCGGCACTCTGGCAACTCAAGAGCGCCAGTAGCAGCGGGCGCGCCGACAGACGCGCCACGCCCTGCACCACCTCTGAGCCATCCACCTGATGGGCCGTGCCGTCCTCCTGTTCCAGCCAAAGGATCGGCTGGCGGTTACGCAACGTCCCGTGGGCGATGAGCAGCACCAACGGTGGCGCATCACCCAGGTGGCGCAGCAGATTGGCCAGTGTCGCCCGCCCCACCGCATCGGGGTGATCCGCCAGAATACGCAGTGGAATAGCACCGAGGGCAGTGCGTACCCGCGCCACCTCACCATCCACGTCCACCTCGGCCAGCTTGAAGCGTTCCAAGTCGGACGGATTGGCCACCAGCACCAACGCCCAGAGATCGGGGCGGGGCAGCAGGCGCACCGGCGTCAGATCGGAACTCGCAAGCGTGCGCACCAGGCGCACCCGCTGATGGAGCGCAAGCGGGTCGTCGCTCTGCGGATCGGCCAGCGTCTCCCACCGAATCGCATGAAGATCTGGATCAGCGGCATCAAGATGGAGCCGCAGTTGCAGATCCCCCGTGGCGGCATAGGCGCGGGCTTGGAGCCACGCCGTGCGCACCTGCGGATCGGCGAAGAGTTGCGCTGCCAGCAAACGCCCGTAGCGTGCAGAGTCATTCTGCACTGCCAGCAGAGCCTCGGTATCCAGGACGAACGAACGCTGGGATGCCAGTTGGCTCGCAGCATCACTCTGATCGCTGCGCACATCCATATCCACCCAGCGGGTACCATCGGTATGCCTGCGGATCGTCAGGGTGAGCGTAGTAAGTGGCATAGCCCCCTCGTTCGATCAGAGCACGGATCTGTGCGTATGATAGCATAGGCTTACCCCGGTTATTCACCGCCGAGGAGGCGGAGGGACGCAGAGAAAGAACCGTAGGGGCGCATCGTGATGCGCCCCCGCGTTATGTATCCGCAGATTGCGCAGATTATTCCGGCTGTTCACCGCAGAGAACACAGAGGTACGCAGAGGATGTACACTTTGGTCTCCCCTCTGCGTACCTCTGTGTTCTCTGCGGTAGAAGAATATGACCCCGATTTTTAACCGCCGAGGGGCGCGGAGGTGCGCAGAGGAAGAAAACGTAGGGGCGCGTCGTGATGCGCCCCCGCCCGTGTGCCCCACCCTACCCATGGGCGCACCGCGACGCGCCCCTACCCGATAACCACCTCTTCATAGGTACCCACACCAACCCGTTGAACAGCCGCTTGAACAGCATCAAGATGTATCTGTATCTTAGGCCAAGATGTGGAGCAAAGCACCAAAATCGCGATGCGACGGGTACTCAGGTTTTGTTGGTATCGGAGATTCTGATCGGTTGTAATAAGCAGGTCAATACCAACTAATTCAGCTTGTGCGAGAAGTTGACCATTGGTAAGTTCCGCCCATCCACGTTCATAGGTTGTGGTAACTATGTGAGTGCCGAGGTATCTTCGAAGCGGGACAGGCGTGCCTTGATCAAAGAGAATGTTCATGCTGCTGCCCGTATACTCAACACCGCAACTTCGTAGTCGAGTACTGCTTCCACATCAACCCGTTGGACACCGGGGAACCATTCAAGAAATTGGTTTATGGTTGCGCCATCGCGCAGGTTCTCAAACAACGCTGCAACCGGAACTCGTGTTCCCCGAAAGACCCATGCGCCACTTACAATATCAGGGTGTGATTCGACGGCTGCAAGATGTCTCCATGCTTCTTTCATCGAATGCCTCCTTATGATTTAAATCTATTGTAGCATGTCACCCCCATACAACCCCCGCGCCCGCGCATACACCGCCTCCCAGGTCATCGTCTCGGCGACTCGCGCCCGCCCGATGGCCCCGAAGCTGCGCGCAAGTTCCCGATCTTTCAGCAGGCGCTCGATGCTCCCCGCCAGGGCTGCCACATCCCCAAACGGGACGAGTAGCCCATCTACGCCGTGGCGGATGACCGCCGGGACGCCGCCAGCATTGGCTCCAATCACCGGCACGCCGTAGCACCACGCCTCTAGGTAGGCGATGCCGAAGCTGTCGGTGCGCGAGGGCTGGGCGTAGATGTCGGCGGCGGCTAGCGCGTCGTGACGCACCGCATCGCTCACATAGCCCAGCACGCGGGTCTGGCGGCGTTCGGCTTCAGAAAGGCTGGCATAGAAGGTCTCGAAGTGCCCCAAGAGCGGCCCACACTGCACCCACGTCACCTGGATACCCGCCGCCCACAAGCGCCGCATAGCCTCCAACACATGTACCGTCCCCTTATCGTAGGCGGCGGCTCCCAGGCTCAGCACGATAGGCCCGCTGATAGCGTGGGTCTGGCGGAAACGCGCCGCATCGCCCCCGGCCAACTCCGCCGGTGTCACCCCGGCACCGACCGTATGCACGCGGGCCGGTTGTAGGCCGCGTGCGAGCAGAAAATCGCGTTCGAGATCGGTCATGGTGGCCACGGCATCACACTGGCGCAGCAGATCGATCTGGTGCGGCATGCTGTAGTAGCGCACAATCTGCGGGTTGCCCGGTTCGCCCAGATGCACAAAGGGGGTACAGATGTGGCGAATCCGGCGCTGTTTGGCCCACTGCGCCACGGGCAGGATGGCAAAATCGAGCGTAATGTTGGTGGTATGGACTACCGCCACATCGGCCAGATCGGGGTTGGTGGCGAGGTAGTTCTGGAGCGCGGGCAGGCGTGGGGTGAGCGTGGCCATCCGTCGCAGCAGCGGGATGCTCGGACGCCCAGTGCGGCCCAGTTCCAGCATGAGGCGGCGTAGCACCGGGTAGATGATCGCCGGGCCAGGGGCGCGCTGCACCGGGAAGCGCAACACCCGCACCCCACCCAGATCCTCCTCGCGCTCAGTCATCTGGCGCTTGCCGGTGGCCCAAAAATGTTCGAGGTCGAACGCATCGGTCGAGAGTACCGTCACCCGATGGCCCTCACGCGCCAACCGCGCCCCGATCTCAATAAAGTAGCGTGCCGCACCGCTGGCCTGGTGGTAGAGTTGGACAACATGGAGGATGTGCATAGCGTATTCCACATGTGAACAGTTACACTGCCCGCTGCATTTGACGTGGCCCTAGCCCCTACTACCCCCCAATCTGCGACATCCCCCGCAAGGTTGGGCGCACCCCATCGGGCAAGCCGTGGCCCCATGGCTTTGCGCTGACAGCGTCGCGGATGATCTGGGCCAACTCGGCTTGGCTCGCGCCACCCCGCACCGCCGCCCGCAGATCAACCTCATCATCGCGCAGCAGGCAGAGGTGCAAGCGACCTTCGGCAGTCAGACGCATGCGGTTACAGGTGGCACAGAAGGGATCGGTAACCGCACTAATAAACCCAATCTGGCCCGCTGCACCAGGGATACGATAGCAACGTGCGGGATCGTGGGGGTCGTGGCTGAGCAGTTCGAGCGGGCCGAAGTGGGACTCAACCCGCGTGATCAACTCGGCGCTACTGATCACCCCCGCATCGGCCAGACCAGCCACCCCGGTGAGCGGCATCACCTCGATAAAGCGCAGTTCCCAGGGGTAGGTCTGCGTCAGGGCGGCGAGTTGCACCACCTCATCATCATTCATACCGCGCACCACCACCGCATTCAGCTTGATCGGATGCAAGCCCGCAGCGTCAGCGGCACGCACCCCCGCCCAAACTTCATCAAGGCTCCCGCCACCGGTCATGCGGCGGAATTTGTGCGGATCGAGGCTGTCAATACTCATATTGACCCGATCCAGCCCTGCTTGACGCAGCGGTAGTGCCAACTCGTCCAACCGCAGCGCATTGGTGGTCATGGCGATCTGTTCGATCCCAGGAATAGCCTTGATCGCTCGCACCAGATCAACCAAGCCAGGGCGCAGCAGTGGCTCCCCGCCGGTGAGGCGAATCTTACGCAAGCCCACCGCAGCGGCGGCCTGGAGTACGCATATGAGTTCGGCGTTGGTGAGCAGTTCGGGGCGAGGAACAAACTGCATGCCCACAGTGGGCATGCAGTAGACACACCGCATATTACAGCGGTCGGTCAGTGATACTCGGAGGTAATCAATCCGCCGACCATAGCTATCATGGGCGGGTTCACCCAGCGTTGGGTGATCGGGCATGCTGGCACTCCTCTAGGATTGTGCACTCCCTGCGTACTTCATGATCGAAATACGACCAGCGACCTGACGCGCCACTTCGCGGAAGACCTCGGCGTAGGCATCGGGGGCATCACTAATCACAGCGGGATGGCCGCTATCGCCACCGGCACGCACCGCCATCCCCAGCGGGATCTGGCCCAGAAGTGGCACATTCAGTTGGGTTGCCACCCGCTGCGCCCCACCCGAACCGAAGATGTCGTAGCGCGTACCCGTGTCGGGGGCAAGGAAGTAGGCCATGTTCTCGACCACCCCAATCAGGGGCACATTCACCTTCTTGAACATCTCCATCGCCTTGATCACATCAATCGTCGCCACCGTCTGCGGGGTGGTGACAATCACCGCGCCGGTGAGTGGCAGGCTCTGGGCCAAGGTGAGCGCAATATCACCCGTACCGGGGGGCATATCAATAATCAGGTAATCCAACGGTGCCCAGGCCACTTGGTAGAGGAACTGGCGCAACAACTGGCTCACCATTGGCCCGCGCCAGATCACCGGCTGGTTCTCGTCAATCAAAAACCCAACCGAGATCGTCTTGATGCCATAGCCCTCTAGGGGCAACATCACCGCTTGGCCATTCTCATCGCTTACCGCGTTAGGCTGGCCTGTAATCCCCAACATCAGCGGCAGGCTGGGGCCAAAGACATCCGCATCGAGCAGGCCAACACTCGCCCCTTCTTGGGCCAGTGCGACCGCCAAGTTGGCCGCCACGGTACTCTTGCCCACCCCGCCCTTCCCGGCGGCCACGGCGATGACATTCGCCACCCCAGGAATCACGGCCTGCTCCGGAATACCGGCATGCTGGCGTACATTGGCACTAAACTCGACCTTGACCTCCGTCACACCGGGGATGGCGAGTACTGCCGCCTCAACCTCACTACGAATCTGGCCCTTGAGTGGGCAGGCGGGGGTCGTGAGCTCTACCGTAAAGCTGACGACACTACCATCAACCTGCACATTCTTTATCATCCGCCGCGAGACGAGATCGCCGCCGAGCTCCGGTTCTTGCACACGGCTCAACGCGGCAAGTACCTGCTGCTCGCTGATCTGCTGGCCCATGGTTACTCCTCGATCACAAAAAATGACAAAAGGCCGGGGAGCGATTACTCACCCGGAGCCTCTACCTACTGCATTCTATTATAGCAGGTTTGGTTTCTCTGTGGCGTCTGGGGAGGCTTCGCCACCAGGGCATGTGCAAAGTTCTTGGGGCTACGCCCCAAACCCCATTTTTGGTATGTTTTGGCGGCTTCGCCGCCAAAACATACCAAAAAATATCTTCGGGGGCGGCTGCGCCGCCCCCGAACCCCCACCGGAGGTGACATGACCCATACCCCGAATAGGCCCATGCTATACTGATAGCATAGTTACCCCCACACCCAAAGGAGGTTCCTATGCCCACACCCTTTCCTGGTATGGACCCTTGGTTGGAGCATCCGATCATCTGGCCGGATGTGCATAACAGTCTGATTGTTGCTTTGCGAGATGCAATTGCCCCACCACTACGGCCACGCTACTATGTCTCCATTGAGGAACGCACCTACCTGATCGAGCCGAGCGATCTGGTCTTTACGGGGCGGGCGGATGTGGCAGTGGTGGGGCCGGGGTATGCGCAGGCGCTTCAGTATGCGGCCAAGGCTGAAACAAGTGGGATGGTCGAGATGTCCGATCTGATGCGCGAGACCTACTTGGAGGTGCGTGCTTCGGCGACCGGGAATGTGGTGACGATGCTGTAACTGCTCTCACCGACCAACAAGCGCCCTGGTGAGGGGCGCAAGCAGTATCTGCGCAAGCGCGATGCGGTGGTGAGTTCGCTGACGCATCTGGTGGAGGTGGATCTTTTGCGGGCGGGTGAGCCGATGCCCATGTCGGGCTGGAATGACCGCAGCGACTATCGGATCTTGATCAGTCGGGGCAATAAGCGCCCCCGCTCGCTGCTCTTACCCTTTAGTGTGCGCCAGCCAATCCCGACCTTCCACCTGCCGCTGTTGCCCAACGATACCGAGCCGCTGGTAGATCTGGGGCCGCTTCTGCACGCGCTGTATGATCGTAGCGGCTACGATCTGCGCCTCGACTACAAACGCCCCCCCGAACCGCCCCTGGACGAAGCCGATACGGCATGGGCCGAGGAGATTCTGCGTGCGGTGTGACTTTCCGATTTTGACGCCAAGACGCCAAGGCGCAAAGCCTACAACAAAACCTTTGCGTCTTGGCGTCAACCTGATTACCCCCATCGTGACTTAATACAACCCCTGCAACTCCGGGTTGCGCCGCAGCCGCACCAGGATGTTGCGCTTGATCGCATACACCTCGCTGATGTCGCTAAAGAGATCGCCGCGCTCGGCAAAGATATCGCCCGGCTTCATTCCCAACAGGAACGAGCTACGCACAATCACCCGCTCGGCCTCATTCTGCAACAACCCGTCAATCAACTTCCAAAACTCCACCCGGCTGACCCGCTCGGTAGCCTCTTCATCGGCGTGCGAGAACTTCTGGTTGTTCCAGTTGATGCTCTCTTCGGGCAGAATATCGGCGTAGGATTGGGCACGGGCACTATCAATCACCACACAACTGGCGCAGCGGCGCAGGTAGTTGAGCAGCGCAGCCAGCGTCGGGAAGGAGCCGAAACGCTCGGCGGGAATGGCACGCCAGAAGCGCGTGAAGGCCGCACTCACAAAGAAATCGCTGGTCTCGCCACTCACCGTAAAGGCTCCCGTGCGGCGTACCCAATGTTCGACCAACTGGAAGTAGTGCTGGTAGACCTGCTCCCAAGCATCTTCGTTGCGCTCGACCAAGGCGCGGCGGAAGAGCTCATAGGCAAAGCGCGGATCGTACTCCTGGTGATCGTAGAAGAGCCGACTCTCGACCGCACAATGGCGCATCAGGGCACCAAGATCCATCCGGCTGAGGTCGTCCCCGTTGCTGCGGCGGGTGCCGCTCGGCACGGCGGTAATGGGGGCTACACTCATCATCTGCGTCATATCGGGCCTCCTACTGGTGTGGATGTGTCGGCTACGTCTTGCTTCTGCTACAACCAGCCTACTCCGCACGACCCGCTTTTTAGAGGTTCATTACCTGCCGAAGACCTGACGAAATGAGGAGGTTCCGGTTATGCCGTTATCTGCTATCATGGGACTGTAGGGGCGAAGCATCGCCCTCCAACCAAGTTCGTATTCCCCAAACTACATGGAGGGCGATGCTTCGCCCCTACGAGATCACCTATGCCAACCTCCTCTGCACCGCTTGCGGATCTGGCTAGCTATCTTCCGGCGTTTATTCTGCGCCGGATGAACCATGATGTGGCACTCACGATGGCGCCAACCCTAGAACACTTCCCCGCTGCGGCGCTCTTTGCTGATCTCACTGGCTTTACTGCACTTACCGAACAACTCAGCCTCCATAACCCGGCTGGTACTGAAGAACTGACCCAGATCCTCGACCTCTACTTCGGCCATCTGGTGCGTGTGGTAACCGCCCACGGTGGGGATGTGATGAAGTTTGCGGGTGATGGCTTGCTGGCGCTCTGGTATGGCGAGGAGGATCTGGCCCAACTAACCCAACGGGCCGTGCAGTGTGGCCTCGCCGTGCAGATGATGATGTCGCCGGAGATGTGGGGCAGTTTTGAGACCCCCACTACCCCGCTCAAAATCCGCGTGGGGGTCGGGGCTGGTCAGGTGACGACAATGCACGTCGGGGGCATCTTTGGGCGCTGGGAGTTATTGGTAACGGGCGAGCCTATCCGTCAGACCGGGTTAGCGGAGAGCCAGGCCCAGCCGGGGGATGTGGTGATTGCCGCTGAGGCGTGGCCACTGGTGGCCGAGAGTTGTATGGGCGTAGCGCTGCCCACCGGTGGGGTGCGGCTGGTTTCGCTCACCGATTATTTGCCCATGCGCGGGCTGGATGTGCCCGTGCTGCGTATGGATATGGCCGACTCATTGCGCTTCTATTTGCCCAAGGCGATCTTGGCGCGCATGGATGCCGGACAGACGGCATGGTTGGCCGAGCAGCGCCGGGTGACGGTGCTCTTTATCAATCTGCCCGATCTGCAAGCCGAAACGCCGCTGCCCAAAGCGCAGGCGATGATGCGCAGTATTCAATCTATGCTCTACCGCTACGAGGGGAGTATTAGCCGCTTGGGCACCGATGCCAAAGGGCCAACCTTGGTAGCAGCACTCGGTCTGCCGCCCTTCTCGCACGAGGACGACCCGGAGCGCGGGGCACGGGCAGCGCTGGATATTCATACTGCGCTGGCCGAACAGGGCTTCCGTTGTGCGATAGGCATTACGACGGGCCAAGCCCTATGTGGGGCGGTGGGCGGCGAGGCGCGCCGCGAATATACGATGATGGGTTCGATGGTAAACCGTTCGGCACGGCTCATGCAGGCGGCGGCGCATCTCGATCCAAATAATGGCGTGGCCATCTTGTGTGATACCGCCACCATGACTGCGGCACGCCACGTCCTACGCTTTGAACGCCTCGCCCCCCTACGGCTCAAGGGAGTCAGCGAGCCGATGGTAGTCTATCGCCCACTGGCATTGGCGCTCCCCGCTATGGTGCGCGAGCCACTACAACATATGGGAACGCTGATCGGACGCAACCGCGAACTGGCCATAATAGATGGATTCCTGAACAATCTGGCGCTCCATGGACGGCGAGCGACCCTGATTCTTGAAGGTGATGAAGGCATCGGCAAGACCCGTCTCCTGCATACGCTTGAACATGCCGCACGCCAAGCGGGGGTCGAGGCCATGATCGGAATCGGGCGCTCGGTAGATGCCGCCCCCTATGGGGCATGGCGGTCAGTCTTTAGTAGCCTCTTGCTCAATGATGCCGCGCAATGGCCCGCCGATCTCTTGGGGGAAGATCTGATGCCCCTAGCACCGCTGCTGCGGGCGGTATTGCATGTTGATCTCCCGGAAACCACGATCACCGCGCAGATGAGTGGCCAAGTACGCGCCGATAATACCCGCGATCTGCTGGTGCGGCTGTTGGATCGCGCCACCCAACGCAACCCGTTAGTCATTATGATCGAGGATGCACAATGGCTCGATACCAGTTCGTGGGCGCTCTTGGCGGTAGTAGCCGAACGGGTTGAGCGCTTGTTATTGGCGATAGCGATCCGCCCGCTCTCCGATCCGCCCGCCGAATATCAGCGGTTAGCCTACCTGCCCGATACACGCCGCATTCATCTGAGTGGGCTAGAGCCATCGCAGATTCATGATCTGCTGGCGCAACGACTAGGGGTAGATCGGGTACCCACCGCAATCTGGCACCTGATTGCGGATCGCTCCCAGGGGAACCCCTTCTTTAGTGAAGAACTACTACACGCCCTACGCCAAAACGGCCTGATTACTGTAGTTGGGCGCGAGTGTCAGATAATGGCACGCGCCGGTGATCCGATCCAGATCCTCAACGCAGTGCCCTTACCCAGTACCATTGAGGGTTTGATCATCAGCCGCATTGACCGACTCAGCCCGGCGCAACAACTCACACTCAAGGTGGCGAGTGTGATCGGGCGTTCGTTTGCACTCTCGACGCTCAGCGCCATCCATCCGGTCGAGAACGATCCCAACCACTTGGTTGAGCAACTCTTCACCTTGCAACAAGCGGGTCTGGTGTTGATCGAGGAATTCGATCCCGAACTAGTCTACAGCTTCCGCCACGCCGTCGTAGCCGAAGTGGCCTACAACCTCATGAGTTTCCGTCAGCGGCGGCAACTCCACCGTACAATAGCGGAGTATTACGAGGCTGATGGTGACGCGGCACAACTCGCCTACCATTGGCGTCAAGCCGATGAGCCAGATCGGGCAATGGGCTACCTAGCACGGGCGGGCGAGCAGGCGCTCACGGCGGGAGCCTACCAGGAAGCGAGCAATTTTCTACGTGAGGCAATTCAGATCAGCGGCGGCGGTGCCAATGCCGCCGGTTCCCCCGATCTGATCACACGGGTACGCTGGGAACGCCAACTAGCCGAGGCGTACCACGGCTTAGGCCGCTTGAACGAGAGCCGCGATCTGCTCGAACGTGCCGAGGAGCATCTGAGCCGCCTCTTGCCGGTGCATCTGCGGCGCACCATGATGGGGCTGAGTTGGTTGTTGGTGCGCCAAGGAGTGCGCACCATCTTGCCCCTACCTGCGCCGCGCCGCGAACCAGATTCGGAGCTACTGCGCGAAGCGGCGCGAACCTCCATGCTGCTCGCCCAACTCAGCTACTACAACAGCCAACTCCCCGAAGCCATCCGCGCCGCCCTGCGCAGCCTCAGCCTCGCCGAACGCAGCGGTGAGACCCCGGAGTTAGCGGCGGCCTATGCCTCGGCCCACCTCGCCACCGGCATTATCGCGCCCCTCGCCCGCCGGTACCAGCAGCGCGCCTTAGATCTCGCCCACCAGATCAATCACCTGCCCACCTATGCCTGGGTGTACGAGGCCCAAGGGATCGCCGCGATGGATCGCGCCGATTGGCGCCGCGCAAGTGCGGCGCTCAACCTCGCACTGGTGGTAGCCGAACATCTGGGCGATCAACGCCGCCGCGCCGAGTGTCATGGGATGCTGGCACTCGCGGATCTGCTTCAGGGCAACCTCCATGCCGCCCAAGAGCGCTATGCCGAACTCTATGCGGCAGCACAAGCCCGTGGCGACCTGCAAGTGTGTGCCTGGGGGCTGATCGGGCAGGCTGAGTGCCTGATCCAACAGGATGCTGATCCCCAAGCGCTGGCCTTACTAGAAGTAGCAAATGGCCTGTTGGCCGAGAATCTGGGCAGTACCCGCGCTGAAGAGATCTGGGCCTATGGTTTGCATGCCAAACTCGCGTGGCGCAGCGGCAATACTCCTCTCGCGCAAACCTTGGCCGATACCGCTGATGATCTGGTCGGTGAACATCCCCCGGTCGCGATCTATGCACTGGGAGGCTATGTCGCACTTGCCGAGGTCTTGCTAGAACTCTGGGCGACCAAGCGCCAACCACGGCGGCTGCGCCGCATCACCCGGATGCTAGGCCAACTGGCACGTATCTTCCCGATGGTACGCCCGGCAGTGCTGATGTGGCGTGGGCGCGCTGCGTGGCTACGCGGACAGCAACAACGGGCACGCCGTTATTGGCAGCGCGCCGCCAACCTCGCTGCACAGATGGGGATGCCCTCCCCCCTGGCGCGGAGATTCACTGCCTTGGCCCAGACCCAACCCGTAGGGGCGACCCATTTGGCCACCCATGAATAGGGAGACTCTGCGATGTTCGCTGGGCCAAATGCTGCGCCCCTACGCTGCACATGCCCTATCGCACCCAGAAGACCAGGGCATGTGCAAAGTCACCTCCGGTGGGGGTGCGGGAGCGGCTGCGCTGCCCCCGCAGAATTTTTTGTGGTGTTTTGGCGGCTTCGCCGCCAAAACACCACAAAAAATGGGGCTTGGGGTGCAGCCCCAAGGACTTTGCACATGCCCTGCCCTGCCCAGAGTACTAGTTGCCGTAGCCTCTGCGGCGTGATACCATTACTACTGTGTGGTCTCTGATGCCAGATACTAGGTGACCTAGTATCAACCATCAACTGTCCTTAGGTTATCCGCACTATACAAAGGAGTATCCCTATGTTCGGCTTCGGTAACAAGAAGAAGGAAGAGGAAGAGCGGGAAAAAGCAGAAGATGCGTTGATGGCGCAGATGCAAGAGCAGATCGCGCAGCAGACCAAAACAATCCAGCAACTTCAGGCCCAGTTGATTGAGGCCAAAAATAACGCCGCTGTCAGCGCACAGGCGAATACGGCACTTACGGCGGCCCAGGCGCAACTGAAACAACTCCAGACGGAGATGGAGAAGATGAAGTCTAAACCCGACGCTGCGAGCGGAAGAGCGGCGGGTGGCGCGGTAGCACCTGCGGGCGGGAAATCAGCCGGAACGGCTGGGTCGGTGGGCGTGAGCCGGGTTGGCCCGACGGCGGGTGCTGCAAGCGGTGCCAAGCCGGCTGGCCCCGCCGCTGGGGCTGCGGGCGGTGCCAAGCCAGGCGCTATGGGCGACCACGAGAGTAAAGCTGCCCTCGAAGATCCGCATGTGTTGGCGGTTGGTCGCACAGCCTATGTGCGCAAGGAGGGCGGGAAGAACCTGCGCTTGCGTAGCGCGGCGGGCTTGCAAACCACCGTCATTGATAGCTTATCGCCCGGAACCTCGATGACCCTTCTCGCTGGGCCAGTTGATAACGACGGCTACCCCTGGTGGCATATTCGCGCCAGCGATGGCCGTGAGGGGTGGGTGGCAGGTACCGAGTTGGTAACTCAGCCTGAATAGAGTCTCCAAGCTTCCGGGAAGCTTGAAGCTTCCCGGAAGTTCAAAAAAAACGAGGGCCACTTGGTATGAGCATCCAGACCACACCATTGCAGCCCTTACAGCGCTCGGAAGGCCAACGCCGCTTCGCCATCATCTTCGGCATTATCCTCATCTATGTCGCTGCTGCAAGCAGCAGCCGGATGTTGGTGCAGTTACCGCAGAATATTGCCGGAATCTGGCCACCAAGTGGCCTCGCACTGGCCAGTCTATTGCTGATTGACCAGCGTGGACGCCCCACGCTCTTGGCAGGAATCTTCACCGCGGTATTCTTCACCAACCTGATAACCGGCATGGCGCTGGTGCCCAGCCTCGGTTTTGCGTTTGCCAATACCGCCGAATCGGCCTTGGCGAGTAGCCTGCTCATCCGTTACGTTGGCTTGCCGATCACCCTGGGTAGCATCCGTGAAGTGATTGGGCTGCTCGGTTGGGCGGTGATCGGTACCAATGCGCTTACGGGCCTGATTGGGGCTGGAGTTGCCACCTATGCCTTTGCCATACCCTTTTGGCCCACCTGGTTCAACTGGGTCGCCGCAGATGGGCTGGGGATGCTCTTGGTGGGTGGAGCCATTCTCAGTTGGAGTACCGATATACGCAAGCGAACCTTCGCGATCTTAGGTCGTGAGATCGAGTTTGGCCTGCTCTGTCTGATCAGCCTGACTATCGGCATCTCCACTTTCAGCACCCTACCCACTGCGATCAACTACCCCTACCTGCTCATCCCGCCCGTGATCTGGGCCGCAACCCGCTTTGGTGTTCATGGAACCACCCTGATTGGCCTCATGATGACAACGGTCGTGCTGTGGATTACCGTGATGGGACAGGGGTTCTTTAGTTCTCCGATGGAGCCACTCAGTACCCACTTGCTTGCGGCCCAAACCTTCTTTGCCGTGCTGATCACCTCAGGATTATTGTTGGCCGCGAGCCAACACGAACGTGTCGTAGCCCCAGATCAATCTGGAGCAGATGAATACTAAGCTGCGCTTGGCGCTGCGCCGTACCCAGGCGCTGTATGAGATTACTAATGCGACAATCTGCATTGATGATCTGGATGAAGCCCTGGAAAAAGCGGTAAATTTGGCTGCGAATGCGATACCGGCGCATCGCGTCTTGCTACTGATCGTTCATCAAGATCAACACCAGATCATCCACCTACACATTGGGGGCACTGGGGCATTGCACGCCGCCGAGACGATCAGCTATGATCGGCTCAAGGATAGTCTGATCGGTTGGGCGATTGAACAACGCCGTCCCGCGATCTCCCCCAAGGGCTACCGCGATCCGCGTGAGAGTCCCGCCGCCCAAGCGTGGCGCACCGAGGCGCAGTGTGGCGCAATCATGGTTATCCCGTTTACGCCTTCGGAGTCTATTGTGGGCGTGTTGGCAGCGGTTAACCGCCCCGATGAATCCGATTTTAGCCCCCAGGATGTTGATCTGTTAGAGACGTTGTCGAACCAGATTGCGAGTGCCTATGCGCGAGCGCGGCTCACACACGATCTGCAACGGGCAAACCAGGCGAAGAGCGCTTTTTTGGCCAGTATGTCCCACGAGTTGCGTACACCACTCAATGCCATCCTTGGCTTTACCGGCACGCTCCTGATGAAACTGCCGGGGCCACTGACTGAGGCGCAGGAGCGCCAACTGAGTACGATTAAACGTAGCGCCCAGCACCTTCTGACCCTGATTAACGATATTCTCGATCTGGCCCGCATCGAATCGGGGCGAGTTGAACTGCGCCTTAAAACGGTGGTGGCGCAAGAGGTGCTGGATGATGTGATTGCTGAACTGCGTCCCTTGGCCGAACAACGGGGTTTGATGGTGCAGATGACCACCCCCGATCAACTCATCCCTATCAATACTGATCTGCGTATTTTGCGTCAGATATTGATCAATCTGATTAATAATGCGATCAAGTTCACCGATGCAGGTGAGGTGCATATAACCATACACCGTGAAGGGCCGAGCCTCCTGTTTGCGGTACGCGATACCGGAATCGGCATTAGACCTGAAGACCAAGTGCGCCTCTTTGCTGAGTTTGGGCGCATTGATTCAGCCGAGGTACGTACCCGTGAGGGGACAGGACTGGGGTTGCGTCTGGCGCACCGTTTGGCGGAGACCTTGGGAGGCACGATTACGCTTCAGAGTGAGTATGGGGTGGGGAGTACCTTTACGTTGTGTCTGCCACACCACTAACTGAATGGTATAATGCAGCAATCGGTGGCGTATTGGAGTACAACAACCATCTAAGGGGAATATGCGCATGAATCTGGGTCATCGTGTCTGGTCAGTTCCAACACTGATCGCCACTGGTGTTATTATTGCCGACCAGGTCAGTAAAGTGTGGGTCGTACAGGCGCTCGGCCCAGCAACGATGACCCGCTTTATTCCAGTGGTTGGTGATGCAGCGCGGATTGCTTATTCACAAAATACTGGGGTAGCATTTAGTCTTTTTCAGGATGTGCCACAGTTTCTTACTTTTACTTCATTGTTAATCATTGCTGCTGCGATCTATTTTTACCGTACCCAGTTACCCAACCAGAGCTTCTTTGTCCAGTTGATCATGGGTTTGATCATGGGTGGGGCGTTTGGTAACTTAATAGATCGAGTACGTATCGGGTACGTGGTTGATTTTATTCAGATCGGCTGGTTTCCAATCTTCAATCTAGCTGATTGTGCAATCTCCGTGGGTGCATTCCTGCTGATTATTCAGTTTATTCGCGAAGAACTTGCGCAACAGGGCGATGATCGGACAATGGTTTTGCAGTGAAAGGTTCGATTTCACCACCAGTTTTGCCGCTCCGCTGGGCCATTCCGTTGGTACTGGCGCTCTTCGTGATCGTGTGTGATCAACTGACCAAGATGATGATCGTAGCGACCTTAGGGCCAGAACCGTTTACGCGCCGGATCACGCTCGGCCCCTCCTGGCTCAATCTGGTCTATTCGCAGAATACAGGGGTGGCGTTTGGCCTCTTTCGGCAGATTCCGCTCTTCTTCCTCTTCACCTCCATCGTCATTACTCTAGCTGCGCTCTATGCCTACCACGCCTACTTGCCCAATCAGGTGCCCTGGGTGCAGTTGGCTATGGGCCTGATTTTGGGTGGGGCCGTGGGCAATATTATTGACCGCGTGCGGTTGGGGTGGGTGGTGGATTTTATGAGCGTTGGTTGGTGGCCGGTCTTTAATGTGGCCGATAGCGCAATTGTGCTGGGGGTGCTTGCCCTGACCGGGTACCTGATCATTGTTGGTGAGCCACCCGCTTCGCCCATGCCCCCCCGCGATGATGGCTTGCTCCAAGATCTGCTCAGCCATGATGTGGATTGAGGTGGCTCCCCGTGTCTGAGTTGCATACCTACTCGTTGCTGGTAGAAGCCCCGGCGGTTGGCGAACGCCTCGACCGCTTTGTGGCCCAAGCACTGCCCAACCTCTCGCGCTCGTTTGTGCAACACCTCATCGTAGATGGTCATGTGGTGGTGAATGCGCAGCCGGTGCGCTCTAGTTACCCGCTGCGCCATGGCGATCAGGTGACGGTGACGGTACCACCCGCCCAGCCCATCGCGCTACTACCCGAAGCCATCCCACTACATGTGGTGTATGAAGATGCCGATCTCGTGGTGGTCGAGAAACCCGCCGGGATGGTGGTGCATCCGGCACCTGGCCACCCCAACGGCACGTTGGTGAATGCGCTGCTGGCGCGCTACCCCACCATGGAGGTCGGAGGCGACCTGCGCCCAGGGATTGTGCATCGCCTTGATGCGGGTACCTCCGGCTTGTTGGTGGTGGCACGCCACGACCAAGCGTTGCGCCATCTGACCACGCTGCAACACGCACGCCAGATGCGCAAGATCTATCTCGCGGTGGCAGAGGGCCGCTTTAAGCAAGCCGAGGGGCTGATTGATGCGCCGGTTGGTCGGCATCCCCACGACCGCCTGCGCATGGCGGTAACGCCCACTGGCCGCGAGGCACGTACCCACTACCGGGTGTGTGAGGAATTCGGTAACTATACGCTGCTGGAGTTGCGCCTCGAAACCGGGCGCACGCATCAGATCCGGGTTCATCTGCAACACCTGGGCCGCCCGATTATCGGCGATCCGCTCTATGGTGCCCGCAAGGGTCGCCCCACCTTCGGCCTCGAACGCCAATTTCTGCACGCCCACTTGCTCGGCTTCAATCTCTTGGATGGTAGTTGGCGTGAGTTCGCCTCGCCCCTCCCCGAAGATCTTCAGGCGGTGTTGGTGAAGTTGCGGGCTATAAGGACGGCGTAGCAGCGCATGGGCAAAATTCTTGGGGCTACGCCCCCGAACCCCCACCGGAGGTGACTTTGTACATGCCCTATGCGGCGTAGCCGAACCCCCAGCATCGCTACTGTGCTACAATGCAGGTATTGTTGACATCCTACAAGGTGCGTACCTTGTCTTACGTAATCAACGAGGAGCGTATGCGGAAGAAGATTAGCATTATCGGTGCAGGGTTTGTTGGCTCGACGACGGCCCATTGGGTAGCAGCTAAGGAGTTGGGCGATATTGTGCTGCTGGATGTTGTTGAGGGTGTGCCGCAGGGCAAGGGTCTCGACCTCTATGAGGCGGCACCGATTGAGGGCTATGATGTGCGGGTACTCGGCACCAACGACTATGCCGATACCGCGAACTCGGACGTGATTGTGGTCACGTCGGGCGCACCGCGTAAGCCCGGTATGAGCCGCGAAGATCTGATTAAGGTGAATGCCAACATCACTCGCGATTGTATCTCCAAGGCGGCACCGCTCTCGCCCAATGCGGTCATCATTATGGTGAATAATCCGCTCGATGCGATGACCTATGTCGCCGCTGAGGCGAGTGGCTTCCCCAAGGAGCGCGTGATTGGCCAAGCTGGGGTGCTCGATAGCGCCCGCTACCGCACCTTCATCGCCATGGAGGCCGGGGTCTCGGTTGAGGATATCCAGGCCATGCTGATGGGTGGCCACGGCGATGAGATGGTGCCGCTGCCACGCTTCTCGACCATCGGCGGTATCCCGGTGAGCGAGTTCATCCCCGCCGACAAGCTGGAGGCGATTGTGGACCGCGCTCGCAAGGGCGGCGGCGAAATCGTCAACCTGCTCAAGACGGGGAGCGCCTACTATGCCCCAGCAGCGGCAACCGCCCAGATGGTTGAGGCGGTGATCAAGGACAAGAAGCGCGTGGTACCAGTAGCGGCCTACCTGAGTGGCCAGTATGGGCTGGACGATATCTACTTCGGCGTGCCGGTCATCCTGGGTGCCGGTGGCGTTGAGAAGATTATCGAACTACAGCTCAACGACGAGGAGAAGGCGCTGGTGCAGAAGTCGGCGGATGCGGTTCGCTCGACGTTGGAGACCTTGAAGAGCCTGTAGATACGCAGCTTCCGGGAAGCTAGGCTAATCTGGAATTTGGAGGGGGGTGTTACGATCTGGCACCCCTCCCCCTTGTGCGAGGTGTGTGAGTGAAAGCAAGCACAACGACAGCAACATCAACTTCCAACGCGCCGAGCACCAGTTCCGACCGCTGGAAATTACTCGGCGGTGAGCGATTCTATACCCTCGCACGTTGGGTGACGATTCTGCTCCTCATGGGGGTGACCCTCTTTATCACCCAAACCCCCATCTGGCCACTGAGTTTGCAGAGCCAGCCCCTCGTGGTCATCCTGTGGGCCTATACCATCTTCAGTTTGCTGGCGACGGTGGCGCTCTTTGTCCCTAATGTGGCGCAACTGCTCAGTTTTGCCTATCTGATTGATATTGGCTTTATCTCGCTTATGGCCTTCTTTGGCGGGGATGATCATGCGATCTTCTTTCCGCTCTACCTGCTGCCGCTGATCAATGCGGCAATCCGCCAACCGGCGATCATCGGCCTCGTCTCTGGGATTGCGGCGGCGCTCTTCTACTCCATGGCCTTTGTCGGCTGGCGCTATTTGATCAGCGAGAGTTCGGTACAGAATATTGAGTTTGTGGCCTTGGCGCTGCGTAGCCTGACCTTGAGTCTCTTGCCATGGATGACGAGTGCGCTCGCTGAGCGTTGGAGTGAGAATAATCGCCAGAGTGTGCTTGAAGCCCAACATCAATCCGAACAGGCGTTGATCCAGGCCCGCGCCTACCGCGACCAGATGCGCTCGCTCTATGAGGTGGCCTACGCCCTCTCCACCACGATGGACTACCGCAATGTGCTCGAGTCGGCGTTGCGCGAGAGTCGCCGCTTGGTGCCCTATACGTGTGGCTTTGTCTTGCTCTCCTCCGGCGAAGAGAACGAGCTCTATGTCGCCGCGAGTCAGTCACTTGGAGTTGCCGATCAGGCACGTAAAATGACGGTTGCGCAGGGGGGCTTGGCTGAGGTGTTGCGCTCTGGGGATTCTAAGATGGTTGCCATTGCTGACCAACCAGATCTGCAACTCTTTGAGGCATTGCGGGCGTGCCGTTCGGCCTGTATCATCCCCTTGCAAGCGGCGATGCGCACCTATGGCCTGATGGTGGTTGGAACAGATCGCGCCGCCGCCTTTACCGGCGAGCAGAACGATATGCTCACCGCACTGGCGCGCTATGCGATCATCGCCCTGCATAATGCCCAACTCATCTTCGATCTGAAGGAGGAGCGCACCAAACTACTCTCCAAGGAAGAAGAGGTGCGCCATCAACTCGCCCGCGACCTGCACGATGGCCCGGCGCAGTCTATCGCCGCGATCACGATGAATATTGAGTTTATCAAGAAGCTGCTTGATCGTGATCCCAAGCGCGTGGTTGATGAGTTGGATAAGCTTAGTGCGCTGGCCAAACGTACCACCTACGAAGTCCGTACCATGCTCTTTGAACTGCGCCCGTTGGTGCTTGAGACCCAGGGGCTGAAGGTGACGCTCGAACAGTATTTAGAGCGCTTCAAGGGCAATAATGCCGGTACCGAGATTATTCTTGAGGCTGAGCAGATCGCTGGGGTCACCCTGGATACGAAGACCGAAGGCACGCTCTTCAATATTATCCAGGAAGCGGTCAACAATGCCCTCAAGCACGCCAAGGCCAAGCATATCTGGGTACGGCTGCACCGTAATGGGAAGATGCTGCATGCGGTGGTGCAGGACGATGGCGCGGGCTTTGATAAGGCGGCGGTGCTGCGTTCTTACGAGAAGCGCGGCTCCTTCGGCCTGCTCAACATTGATGAACGGGCGCGCCTCGTCGGTGGCCAAGCCGAGATGGAATCGGCGCTAGGTAAGGGTACCAAAGTGACGATCATCGTCCCGATTGAATAGGGAGCAGCGTGGAGAACCCCTATCTCATCCCCCAACGTGTACGCGCCGCGCTACGGGCACTCGATCTGCGCCCCACCCGTGGCATGGGCCAGAACTTCTTGATTGACCCGCTGGCACTTGATGCGATTGTGCAGGCCGCCGAACTCACCCCGGATGATCTGGTGGTTGAGGTTGGCCCCGGCTTGGGCGTGCTGACCTGGGAGTTGGTGCGCGTGGCCCACCAGGTCGTGGCGGTGGAGTTGGATCGCCGCCTCGCCGCCCGGCTGCACGAGGAGTTCCCCACCGCGCCACTGCGGATCATCCAGGCCGATGTGTTGCGTACTCCGCCCGCCACCATCCTGGATGATCTGGTGCCCCCCTACAAGCTCGTGGCCAATCTGCCCTACGCGATCACCGCGCCGGTGTTGCGCCACTTTCTGGAGGGCCAACCCGCCCCCGATCTGATCGTGGTGCTGGTTCAGTGGGAAGTGGCCGAGCGCATCTGTGCCCAACCGGGCGATCTGAGTGTGCTGGCCCACGCCGTCCAGATCTATACCGAGCCAGAGATCATCGCCCGCGTCCCCGCCAGCAGCTTCCACCCCGCCCCAGCAGTGGACTCGGCCATCCTGCGGATGCGCCGCCGCCCCCAACTTGCCGTCGCGGTGGATGATGTAGCCGCGCTCTTCCGCATCATCAAGGCCGGGTTTCTCCAGCCGCGCAAGCAGTTGGGCAACGCCCTCCCCGGTGGGTTGGCGGCTATCGGTGGCGGCATGCCCCGCGATGTGGTCGTGGCCGTGCTGCATCAGGTGGGGATTGATCCGATGCGGCGCGCCGAAACGCTCACCCTCGCCGAGTGGGCGGCGATCTACCAAGCTCTCCCGCATTGAAAGGAACACCCCATGAACTGTTGGCACTGTGATCGCCCCGCCCATGGCACCTGCATCTTCTGTGGGCGTGCCGTCTGCCGCGAACATGCCCAGGAGATGCCGCATATTGTCGCGCTCTACCAGGATACCAAGGGGGTTCACAAGGCGGTGGTGACGGCCAAAGCGCTCTTTTGTGGAGTGTGTGAGCCGCGTGAAGATCCGGTAGAGATGCCAGAGCTGAAATAGCTAATCTCGCAATACCACGTTTCTTCTGCTCTACTGCCTACTCTCTTTTATATACGCCTGCTGGATCGCATCCAGCACCTCCTTCAACTCGAAGGGCTTGCGCAACACCCCCACCGCCCCGGCCCGCCGCGCCTCCTCGATCAGGTTGGGGAGCGCCTGCCCCGTGAAGAGCAACACCCGCACCTGGGGGTTGTAGTCGCGCAATTGCCGTAACAACTCAATCCCATTCATTCCCGGCATGGCCAGATCACTCAACACCAGATCAAAGTTGCGTACCTTGTAGGCATCGAACGCACTCAGCGCATTGTTGTAGATGGTCACGCTGTGCCCGATCCGCTCCAACAAGACCTGGAGCGACTGCGCGATGCGCAGATCATCATCAACGACAAGCAGATTGAGGTTGGGAACCTCGACCACCGGCGGCGCGTCGGGTAGGTCGGCGGCATTGGCGGTGATCGGCAGACGCATGATCATCGTCGTACCTTCGCCGGGGTTGCTCTCCACCTCCAATGTCCCACCGTGGCTCTGCACAATTCCATACGAGACCGCCAGCCCCAGCCCGGTACCGGGAGTGGCGCTGCCCCCTAGCGCACCCTTGGTGGTCACAAATGGCTCGAAGATCTTGTCGCGGATGGCATCGGGAATACCGCAGCCAGTGTCGGAGATCGTCAGAGTGATCCGCTGCGCATCGCTACTCATCCGCACCGTCAGCGTTCCGCCATCAGGCTTCATCGCGTCGCGGGCGTTGGTGAGGAAGTTGAGTACCACCTGCGAGATCTGCCCCGGATCACAAATCGTGAGCGGCACCGGGTCAATCTCCTGCACAAGCTTGATCTGGTGTTTGCGGAGTTCAATCTCCATCAGCGTGACGGTACCGCGCACCGCATCGGAGAGATCGGCCATCTCGCGGCGCGGCTCACCCCGGCGTGCAAAGGTAAGTAGGCTACCAGTGATGCTCTTACCGCGCTTACAGGTATCCACCACCACCTTGAGCGACTCATTCTTGGTCGTGTCATCGGGGCTTGAGAGACCAAGTTGGGCGTAGCCCAGCATCCCGCCGAGCAGGTTGTTAAACTCGTGGGCAATGCCCGCCGCAAAGGTGCCTAGCGCAGCCAGTTTAGAGGATTGAATCAGCTCGGCCTGCGACTCCTGCACGCGGCGGAAGAGTTGCGCATTCTGGATCACCATCGCCGCTTGACGTGCGAAAGTCATCAGAATGCGCTGCTCACCATCCAAGAGGCTCCGCGCTTCGGGGAAGGTGAGGCAGATCGCCCCCATGACCCGTTGTTCTTCAACCAGCGGAATACAGACCAGCGCATTCCAGTAGACATTTTGGGTTAGCGCGGGGAGCGGTGCCAAAGTCTGGGTATACTGATCGGTGAACATCATCACCCGTTGGCGTGCCAACACCACCTCATAGCTCTGCGGAAAGGGAACGGGGATTGCGACATCACGCTCCATCGGCACCGGCAGGTTATGGGCCGCCACCAGAACCGGGCGTTGCAGATCATCAATCAGCACCACCCAACCGTTAGAGGCATTCATCAACACCGCGAGGCGGTGGCAGAGCAGTTCGAGCATAACCGGCACATCGCGGGTGCTGATCAGAGCCATCATGAGGCTCTGGAGATGTTCAAGCTTGGTATTGAGATCGGAAGACTTGGCACTCAACGCCTGCATATCGCTGGTATAGTTGAGCATTTTGCCCTGGTTGGCCAGCGCAATCTGAAAGACCACCACCGGCACAATACCGAGCATAAAGGCAAAGCCGCTGATCTCCCAGAGCGTCGCCATCAGGCCACCGAGCGGAGCCAGCATCAAGACATGCCAACGCACCTCATCGCTACGAATGCGTAACACCGCGTGGGGGTCTTTGCCAGCAGCAAAGATCGCAAAGCCGCCCTCAGCCGCAAGTTCCAGCGCATAGATGGTCGCACCAGTAAAGAGGAGTGCCAGCAGTGAGGTGATGGTGGTGTAGGGTAGACGGCCCACCCCTACCGAAAAGAAGGCGCTTCCCAGGTGGAGCAGGGCAATCCCACTGCTGATCAGGATGCCGATCATACGCACGGCGATTATCGCGCTGATCTGCCACCAGGCCCGCTCGCGGGCGATGCCAGCGCTAATGGTGCCAATCAGCACCACTGCGAGCATAAGTGGCCAGCCCAGTGCTGTCACCCCGGCAAT
Source organism: Candidatus Oscillochloris fontis (assembly GCF_004138135.1). Lineage (GTDB taxonomy): Bacteria > Chloroflexota > Chloroflexia > Chloroflexales > Chloroflexaceae > Oscillochloris > Oscillochloris fontis. Next base: position 142,640 of record NZ_RYFD01000001.1, on the reverse strand, counting down.
CAGCAGCGCCATCGAGATCGCGAGACTGCGCCCCTGCTTGACATCGAAGGCGAGCAGATCGGCCCCCATGAGCATCCCAGCGAAGATCAGGGTGGAGAGAATATCAATCAGGTGGATGCCAGCACGGGGATAGATCAATGCGGTGATGAGCGTGGTGATCAGTGCCGTAGACCAAAGACCGATCAGGTAGGCTTGAGCGCGTTGGGGCAGGGCGGGAAATTCGATCAAGATACGTTTTTCAAATCCTACCTGCGGTAGACTACCACTCGCCACAGCCTACCTCCTTAGGTATCCTCTATCTGGCGCACGGTGCTACGCTTGCGCAAACGCTGAGGCTTAGTTGGGGCTGGGGTGATGAGAGCATCCAGTGCGGCATTGATCTGACTATACTCATCGGCGTTTCCACAAACATACTGATCGATCTGGAGACTATGGCGTTGACGCAGCGCCAATGGAGCAATCTGGCGCACATCTTCTTCACTCACCCGGTCGCGGAAATCGGCGGCTGCGCGCGCGCGAGCAGCCTCCAGCAACGCGATTTCGGCGCGCTGCGAGGGCACCTTGAGGGTCTGCACGAGGTTCATCGCCAACTCTTCGAGGTGCGGTGGGATCTCCACATGGGGCAGAATCTCACGCGCAGCCTCCACCTCCTCAGCCAGAGCGCTCGTCTGGGCAGCGTAGGCCAGCCGGAAGGCCGAAGGATCAGTGCGGAAGAGCCGCGTGCGCCGGTACGCCTCCAGCCGCGCCTGGGGGTCTTCTAACGGCATCACCCAGACCCGCAGCCCAAAGCGGTCGAGGATCTGTGGACGCAACGGCCCCTCTTCGGGGTTCATCGAACCCACCAGGAAGAACTGGCTGGGGAAGAGGCGCGTCATGGGGCCACGCCGCACCAACGTGCGCCCCTGGGCCGCCGCATCAAGGATCGCCTTTACCACGGCAGGATCGAGCAGGTTGATCTCGTCCACATAGAGCAGGTTGCGATGCGCCAACGCCAACACACCCTCGTCGAGGATGACCCGCTGCTGCTCAATCGCCACCCGCTCATTGATGCCGCCGACGACATCTTCTAGCCGCGCATTGAGCGGTAACTCAATCAGCCGCATCGGCTCGTAACTAGTATGGGTTGTGCCTTCGGCATCCGCCCACTGCTGCTCACGGCGCGGCATAATGTCGAGCAAACCGCGCACCGACGTTGTCTTGCCCACTCCGTATGGCCCACTGATCAGTACCCCACCAATCTGTGGGTTGATCAACCCCAGGATGAGTGCAGTCTTCAATTCTGGCTGACCAACCAAGGCCAGCAGCGGGAAGGGCAGGACTTCATCCATAGGTTACAGCATCTCTATCTCATACCCACCAATCGGTGCATCTGGACGAGTACGTTCGATAAAGCGGATCACCGCCTCTAGCTGGCCATGGGCATAGCTCTGGTCGGTACTCACACAGGCGATGCCCAACTCGGCGCTCTGCCAGATGTCGTGATCGCCCACTTCGGCAATCGAGACATTAAACTCGTTGCGTACCCGTGCCAAGAGCGATTTGACCACCTGGCGCTTCTCTTTGAGCGAATGGGCGGCGAAGATATGCAGGGTGAGTGTGCAAACCCCAATAACCATAGGTGTAGAAGAAGAGGTTAATTCAGATTGCCTAATCCTACTGACGGCGGCAAAATAGCTAATTCACTCATCAGTTCACTGCCCAAACTCCGCAGTCGGGCGATCAACTCCATCTCCAACCAGCGCTGCTTCTGTACATACGAAACCTGACACCGATCAGCGAGGTAGTAGGCCAGAGCTTCAGGAGCCACGGGCAGATCTTCGGCCTCGACCGGTGCGCCCGATGCCACCGAGACGGCCTGCCAATAGCGCCGATAGACAGCGCGGAGTTCTCTAGCCGCTACATCCACCTGCGCGCCACTCTCTTCTGCGAGCGGCATCACCATTCCCACCATATAGGGGGCACGTTGGATAATGTATTGGAGGTGGAAGCGCTGCATACCAATCGCATTGATCAGATAGCGTCCATCCTCCAAGCGGACATGTGCATTGATCTGAGCAATTGTACCGATACTCGCCGTCTCGGCGGGAAGCGCCAACGGGCGATCTTCACTGACCTCATCTCCCGCACGTAGATAGACGACCCCAAAGGGTACATCTTCCACAATGCACTTCCCAATCATCGTGCGGTAACGCTCTTCAAAGATGTGCAGATTGAGCGTGCTACCAGGGAAGAGAACCGTCCCTAGTGGAAAGAGCGGGAGTTGCTGGATCATAGTTTTGTGGCTACTCCTCGTGCCATGTGCAGGTGATGACGCTCGCTTCGGCTGGCCCGAAGTGTAAATCAATCATAAAATTGACCTCAGGGCTGGTAAAGAGTTGCATGGCTGTCGAATGATCGAAGGGACAGGGTAAGCCCTCGATCATCAACAGCAGATGGCCAACCCGCAGTTCAAGCAATTCGGGGCGCAGATCGACGCCACTCGATCCAATCGCAGCTAACAGCGTACCCCAATCGGGCATGTTCCGCATACATGCCGCACGCACCGCCGTTGATTGGGCCACCACATCACACACTTTGCGCGCCACCTCTTCGTTGGGCGCACCGCGCACCGTCACCTCAATCACCTTACCGCCGGTAGAGGCATCACGCACAATCTGTTGCGCCAGATCATTGCAGAGATGGTTGAGCGCCTCCTGCCATGCCGCAAACTCACGCGAGGTGGCATCGGTGATCATCGGCCCTTCGGCGGCACCATTGGCCAGGATCATGACCGTATCGTTGGGGCTACAATCACCATCCAGGTTGAGCCGATTGAAGCTGTGGTTGACACTCTGATTGAGCGATTGGGCCAATAGACGCTGGTCAATCGAAACATCGGTGGTCATCAGACAGAGCATCGTGCCCAGGCGCGGATGGATCATGCGCGTGCCTTTGGCCATGCCCGCGAGGGTAACCCGATGACCCTCAGCGAGTTGCACCCGGTAGACCCGCTCCTTGGGCCGAACATCGGTAGTGAGAATAGCCACGGCGGCACGCCGCCCGCCTCCACTATCCAACTCGCTCACCGCACGCCGAATACCATCGCGCATCTTGACCATCGGCAGCGGCAGCCCAATGATCCCGGTAGACATGAGCATGACGCCATCACGCTGGATCTCCAACTCATCGGCAAGCAGCTTGGCACACTCGACCGCGTCCGTCAACCCCGACTGCCCCGTCCCAGCATTGGCATGCCCGGAGTTGATCATGACCGCCCGAATCGCCTCACGATTACGCGAGAGGATCGCCTGACTCAGATAGACCGGCGCAGCCCGCGTGACACTGCTGGTAAACATGGCTGCCACCTTACACGGGTGGAGCGAGTAGACAAGTGCAAGGTCGCGGGCCTTGCTGCCATCCTTCAGTCCACAGGAGACACCTGTGGCTCGAAAGCCGTGCGGGCTTGAGATATGGCCGTCTTCAAAAATGGTATAGCTCATTGTGGTTGCAGATTGCAGATGCTCACTCCTTGGTTGGGTGTACCAAACAGCGACCATCTCCCATCACCAGATGCGGCACACAAAGCCTTTGAGATACTCACTCTCCGGAAAGGTCAAGAGTATGGGATGATCGGGCGACTGAGCGAGTCGCTCGATAATCTGGGCATCACGACGGGCATCAACCGATGCACCAAAGACAATCTTCTGGAACAGATCGGTCGAGACGAGGCCGGAACAACTGAAGGTGGCGAGGATACCACCCGGACGGAGCAGTTGCATAGCCAGCAGGTTAATATCCTTATAGCCACGCGCCGCACGATCAATATGGGCTTGGCTATGCGCAAACTTGGGTGGATCAAGGATGATCACATCAAAGCGGCGCTGTTGCTCGCGGTAGGTACGCAACACCTTAAAGACATCACCCTCGACAAACTCGGCGGGGGTTTCAAGCTCGTTGAGCACCAGATGTTGGCGTGCGAGATCGAGTGCGGCGGGGCTGGTATCAATCAGGGTGAGGTGGTTCGCACCAGCACGGGCGGCATAGAGCGAGAAGCCACCACTGTAGGTGAAGCAGTCGAGCACCTCGGCTCCGGCACAATACGCGGCGACATGCGCCCGGTTGAGCGCCTGATCGAGGTAGGAGCCAGTCTTCTGGCCAGTTTGCAGATCAACCAGAAAACGGGGCGGATCAACACCAATCGGGCGCAACACGAGTTGGTTGGGTGGCGCTTGGCCCCACAACACCCCTTCGGCGGGTGGCAAGCCCTCCTTCTCGCGCATCTCGACATCACTGCGCTCGAAGATCCCCAGCGGGTTGAGCAGTTCGACCAGCGAACGCACCAGTGCCTCGCGACGTAACTCCATCCCCTGGGTAAGAATCTGCACACTCAGGTAGTGCCCGTAGCGATCAACAATCAGGCCGGGCAAGCCATCCGCCTCGCTAAAGACGAGGCGGCACGCACACTCCGGGTCGTTCAGCAGATGACGCCGCCCCGCCAGAGCGCGGGCGACCCGATCATGGAGCCACTCGGCATCCAGATCGCGGTTGGGGTCCCACGTACAGAGCCGCACACGGATCTGCGAACGGCCACTCCACAACCCACGCGCTAACCAATCGCCCGATGCGGCAAGGACATCAACCGGCTCACCATCCAGTGGATCACCGCGCACAGCCGCAATTGCCCCCGAGAAGATCCAGGGATGGTGTTGAATGACGGGCCGTTCTTTGCCGGGACGCAGGGTGATGGTTGCCATAAGCCGTTCTCGCTCGCCTATGAAGAAACACTGTAACACAGCGTTGTAGTAGGGTCAAGCATAGAATCTATCTATACACAGGGTATGTGCAAAGTCACCTCCGGTGGGGGTTCGGGGTCGGCTGCGCCGCCCCCGCAGAATTTTTTTGTGGTGTTTTGGCGGCTTCGCCGCCAAAACACCACAAAAAATGGGGCTTGGGGTGCAGCCCCAACAACTTTGCCCATGCTTTGATCCATTATACCCACTATGGCAACCCTACGACATCGCCGTCCACCTGCACTAAGCCATCACGTACCAAGCCCTGCACCAAATCGCGCAGCCACGCCTCATCATCGGCGCGGTAGTCGGGTTTGAGGAGTGGCCCCAGGTGGCTCAGGCTCAAGTGGGGATGCTGGCGGAGGGCGTCAATGATCCGCCCGCGCAGCCAGCGCCGTGAACCGTGGTACGCCTCGCGTTTGCCCTCGGCCACCCGGCGCAGCGGGCGTGGCAGGCTGGGGCTGCCCGTTGCCGCAGCGGCACAACACACGCGCTGGATGGGGCAGCGCCCACATGCCGGGGTGGTGGCGCTACAGATCAAAGCCCCTAGCTCCATCAACGCCTGGTTCCAGGCCCAGCCCTGGCCATTGGGGAGCAGCGCCGCACTCAGATCGAGCAACGCACGGTCATGGGGTGGTGGATCGTTACTGTCGGGGCCGACCAGCGCCCGCCGCAAGACGCGGCGGATGTTGGTGTCCATAAAGACCACATCCTGCTCAAAGGCAAAACAGGCGATAGCTCCAGCGGTGTAGGGGCCAACCCCCGGTAAGCCGCGTAGCGCCTCCACGCTCTGCGGGAACTCCCCGCCATACTGCGTCTGCACCACCTGGACCGCCCGTTGCAGATTGACCGCCCGCCGGTTGTAGCCCAGCCCCGCCCAGGAGCGGATCACCTCCGCAGTGGGGGCGCTCGCCAGCGCGGCCACGTTGGGAAAGGCGGCCAAGAAGGCGTGATATTTGGGCAGCACCCGATCCACCTGGGTCTGCTGGAGCATCACCTCGGCGACGAGGATCGGGTAGGGATCGCGGCTGCGCCGCCAGGGCAGATCGCGGGCGTGTTGGGCAAACCAGGCCAGAAGGAGATTGGCGAGCATGGAACTAGTTACACTTCCCCTAGCATCCAGGTTTTGACGCAAAGACGCCAAGGCGCAAAGCCTTCAAGATATGCTCCAATCAAAATCTTTGCGTCAAGAGGTGCTTCAATCCCCCGACTTGGCCGTGCTCTGGTTCTCGCGGCGCGCCTCGATTACATCGGGGATGCGGTTGAGCTTGTCGAGCAGCGTCGAGAGCTGGCTAATAGACTGGATCGTGCATGTGACATGCAACACCGCCCGCCCGACCCGCCGCGTGCTACCCTGCTCAACCCGCTCGATATTCACCCCCGCATCGGCGATCACCATCGAGACATCGCGCCACAAACCGACCCGATCCCACGACTCGACCCGTACCGGCACCGAGTAGCCACGCGGTTGCTGACCACCCCAGGTGACATCAATCAGCCGCGCCCGGTCACGTTCATTGACGATGGTACGACAATCGGCGCGATGTACCGTAACCCCACGCCCACGGGTGACGTAGCCAACAATCGGCTCGCCGACCACCGGGCTACAACACTTAGCCAGCCGGTTATGCACTGCACCCACGCCAATCACCTGGATGCCACTCGATGAAATGGGAGCGGGAGCGTGGTGAGTCGTAGCGAGTTCGAGGTGGGAAGGCTCTTCGGGGTGCGATTCGACCTGTAGGGCGAGGGCTTTTTGGGCCACCGTGCGGGCTGAAATGTCACCCGCACCAATCAGGGCAAAGAGATCATCAACCGAGCGTGCGTTGGTCTGCTCTACCAGTTGCTCAAAACTGACCGTACTCAGCCCCAGGCGCTTCAACTCCTTCTCGATCATATCGCGCCCACCAGCGATATTCTCCTCACGTTCCGCACGCCGGAAGAAGCGCTTGATATGATCACGGGCACCGAGCGTCTTCACAAACCCCAGCCAATCGCGGCTCGGCCCACGCCCGGCCTTGGTCGTCATCACCTCGACAATCTCGCCATTACGCAAGTGGTAGTCGAGCGGGACGATCCGCCCATTTACTTTGGCCCCAATACACTTATTACCAACTTCGGAGTGGATGCGGTAGGCAAAGTCTACAGGGGTGGAGCCTTCGGGGAGATCAATAATCTTGCCTTTGGGGGTGAAGATGTAGACCTGTTCTTCGAGTTCGGTCTTGAAGCTCTCAACAAACTCACGCGCATCGGTCAGTTCAATCCGCCAGGAGATAAGCTCACGCAGCCACTTGATCTTCGCCTCATAGTTCTGGTCGCTGCTGCGGGTAAAACCCTCTTTATAGCGCCAGTGAGCCGCGATACCATGCTCGGCAATATGGTGCATCTCCTCGGTACGGATCTGAACCTCACAGGGAGTGCCACCTGGAACCAGAACAGTGGTGTGGAGTGACTGGTAGGAACTCTCTTTAGGAACCGCGATATAGTCATCAAACTCGGAGAGTACGGGGGTCCAGAGCATATGCACGACCCCTAGGACGCGGTAACAGATGCCAACCGCCCGTTCTGGATCGCGCTCTTGGATAATCACCCGTACCGCAAGTTGGTCATAGATCCGTTCGAGGGGCAAGCCCTTGCGATCCATCTTGCGCCAGATCGAGTAGATATGTTTGGGTCGCCCGGAGACCTGAGCGGAGATACCCTCTTTATCGAGGGCTTCATTCAGGCGTTTGATCACGCGCTGGATGATGCGCTCACGAGCCTCTTTCCGCAGGGTCAACCCCTGGGCGATCTCCTGGTAACGCTCGGCATTCATGGCCTTAAAGGCCAGATCCTCCAACTCAGACTTCACCTGCCACATTCCCAAACGGTGGGCGAGCGGGGCATAGATGTCGAGTGTCTCACGGGCGACGCGCTTCTGCTTATGGGGCGGCGTTGCGCCAAGGGTACGCATATTATGCAGGCGGTCGGCGAGCTTAATCAGGATCACACGCGGATCATCAGCCGTCGCGATAATCAGCTTGCGGTAGGAACCGGCCTGAAGTTCCTCTTTGGTCTTATTTTCGAGGCCCGACAGTTTGGTAACGCCATCCACCAAGTGCGCAATACAGCCATTAAACTGGCTGCGCACCAGATCGAGTTGCACCCCGGTATCCTCAACCACATCATGCAGTAGCGCAGCGGCGATAGATTCAGCATCTAGGCGCAGTTCAAGCAAGATCGAAGCCACCGCGACCGGGTGATCAATATAGGCTTCACCACTCTGGCGATACTGCCCGGCGTGGGCAATCAGCGCCAAAGCGTAGGCGCGCCGGATCAGATCCGCATCGCCACTCGGAAGATACTGGTGCATCTGACCAATGATCGCCTCGACCGTCGGTGACGTGAGTGCAGCCACATAGGTACGGCGTACACCATCTGCCGTCGCATCAGGATTCTCTTTTTCGCGCAGATGTTGGGCGAAGGTCTCGATAATCGGATGCTGGAGCAGGGGGCTGAGGGAGATGATCGGCTCGGTATCGGGCGGGCGGCGTGATGAAGACGCGGGGGATGAAGGGGCCGGATGCCCAGGAAAACGAGGAAGATCCTCATAGCCGCTCATCGCAGCGGTAGCAGTCGAGTCGTCCATTGCCATGTCCTCAGCTGAAGTGGTCGATCTAGCGGGGAAGGCAGGTGGCGGACGGGGGAGCAATTGCCACCTGACACCCATCGCGAGTGTAAATACACATGGCCTGAGAAGCAAAAGGGCTGGCGTTGAACGCCAGTCCGCGCCACTCGTGTGGTCATCCGCGACCATCGCGTATGTGGTTCTTGTGGTGGTATGTAGGATAGCACCCCCCAAAATCCTTGTCAAGGAAAGGAGAACCCAACGCTTTGTGTAGTCTCACAAACAAAACCCAAGATTATGTTATGATGTAGGCATCGGCACTGCGGGGAAGCATACTATCTACACGTATCCGCATACTCCGCACTGAGAGTACTGCTCTAAGGAAGCACGCCCATGATTCAAAAGGAAGATCTGGTCATCCGGGTGGCTGGCGAGTCGGGTGACGGAAGCAGCGCGACGGGCGAAATGCTCGCGCAGGCCGCCGCACGGTCGGGGTTGCAAGTCTTCACCTTTCGTACCACCCCGGCGGAGATCAAGGGTGGCCCGGTGATGTTCCAGGTACGCGCCTCGAACAACCCGGTTCGCACGATGGGGGATGATGTTGATGTCCTCTTTGCCTTTAATCAAGAGGCGTGGCGGCTGCATCACCAAGCATTGGCCGCGAAATCGGTCCTTTTGTACGATCCTGATGAGTGTACACCCCCTGAGAACTACACCGGAATTGCCTATGCGGTGCCGATTGGGAAGATCGCCAATGAGGCGGGCAATCGGCGCGGCAAGAACGTGGTGGCACTGGGTGTTGTGGCGGGTATGTTCGGCCTGGGATTGAATAAGCTCGAAGATATTGTGCATGCCAAACTGGGCAAGAAGGCCGAGTTTCTCGAATCCAACCTGGCCGCACTGCGCGCCGGTATCGCCTATGCGAAGAGTATCGAGCGCACCGATGCACTCTGGATCGAGTCCGAGGGTGAACGCCACCGTTATGTGATGACCGGCAGCCAAGCGATTGTCGCCGGGGCTATGCATGCCGGGATCGAGTTCTTCGGTGGCTATCCGATTACCCCCGCTTCCGAGATCATGGAGGGGGTGGCCAGCGCGATGATGCAGACCGGTGGTGCCTACCTTCAGGCTGAAGATGAGATCGCCTCGGTGATGGCCTGTATCGGGGCTTCCTATGCGGGCCGCAAGGCGATGACCGCCACCTCCGGGCCGGGGTTGGCGCTGATGAGTGAGGCGCTTGGCTTCGCGAGTATGACCGAGATCCCGCTGGTGGTGGTGGATGCGCAGCGCGGCGGGCCTTCAACCGGCCTCCCCACCAAAACCGAGCAGTCCGATCTGAATATCTCGGTCTATGGTGGCCACGGCGATTCGCCCCGGATTGTGCTCGCTCCGGCATCGGTGGAGGAGTGTTTCCAACTCACCGTCGCGGGGGTCAATCTGGCCGAGGAGTATCAGTCGCCGGTGCTCGTGCTCTCCGACTACTCGCTCTCCTACCGTACCGAGACAGTAGACCCCTTCGATCTCTCCCAGTACCCCCAAGTCAACCGCCTGCGCCCAGAGGGCGATCTGGAGCCGAAGCAGTACAAGCGCTTTGCCAAGACGGATAACTACATCTCGCCGATGGCTGCGCCGGGGATGCTGAACGCCAACTATACCGCCACCGGCTTGGAGCACAACGAGTTTGGTAGCCCGGCCTCAACCCCAGAGGCCCACACGACGATGAGCAAGAAGCGCTGGGAGAAGTTGGCCCCGCTCAAGGCCAGCCGCGCCTATGTGCAGCGTTTCGGCAGCCCCAAGGCCAAGGTGGGGATCATCTGCTGGGGTACCACCGCCGGTGCCTGCCGGGGTGCGCTGCGGGTTGCCCATAAGGCTGGTCACGATCTAGCCGTGCTGCAACTCCAGATGGTCTGGCCGCTGCCGGTTGATGCCATCCGCGAGTTTACGCAGGATGTCGAGATCGTGCTGGTACCGGAAGTCAATTACCAGGGCCAACTAGCTAAACTCATCCAGGCTGAACTGTGTATCCCGGTTGAGAGCTATACCCAGTATAACTCGTTGCCCTTTGCCCGCAATACTATTTTGCGCAAGGTGTACGAGTTGATGGGAGTTGAAGAGCCGGTACTCCACTAAGTTGCTATGTTGCCGGTGCGCGCTGCGTGGATCGGCAATACGGAGATATGGTTACTGCTATGACTGCTATCCTCGATCCCAATGTGATCGTGCGCAAGCCCGCTGATTACAAGACCGATATTAAGCCGATCTGGTGCCCCGGCTGTGGTGACTACGCGGTGTTGGCTGCGATTCAGCAGTCACTCGCGGCACTTCAGATCGATCCCAAGGATCTGGCGATTGCCTCCGGCATTGGCTGTAGCTCGCGCCTGCCGGTCTTCCTGCGCTCCTATGGCCTGCACACCGTCCACGGGCGCGCCCTGCCGGCGGCCCAGGGCATCAAGTTGGCACGCCCCGACCTGACGGTGCTGGCGGTCGGTGGTGATGGCGATTTCTTTAGCATCGGCGCGGGCCACCTGCCGCACGCCTTCCGCCGCGACATCAATATCACCTGTATCGTGATGGATAACGAGATCTATGGCCTCACCAAGGGCCAGACTTCGCCCACCACGCCCTATGGCCATATCACCAAGTCTACGCCTATGGGCAACCAAGCTCAGCCGATGCGCCCGTTGGGCTTGGCGATCTCCAGTGGAGCCTCGTTCGTCGCACGCGGCTTCTCTAGCAACCCCAAGCAACTCGCCGAGTTGATCCGCAAGGGGATGGAGCATCAGGGCTTCAGTTTTATCCACGTCCTCAGCCCGTGTGTGAGCTATTTCGATACCTACCAGATCTTTAAGGATCAGGTCTACCAGATCCCCGACGACCACAATCCGCAGGATAGAGTCGCCGCGATGCGCTACGCCCTAGAGACCGAGCGCATGCCGCTGGGCCTCTTCTATCAGGGGCAACCAACCTCCATGCCGATGCCCTCCGGGGCGAAGCCGTTTGATACGCAGGCACATCTGGAACGCTACCTCGCGTAGCTTCGTAGCCCGCAAACCTTACCGACGAGACGGCCCGCATGGGCCGTCTCTTATGTAGTCATTCACCATGTCATCTCTTTGCCCAATATGACAAATTTTTCATATCTCGGAGTGGTCTTAGTACGTATGCAAGACTTTATAGCGCAAAAATCTAGTACCACTGGGCTATAGTGGTACCCTCATAAAAGACGTATAACAATTATGGCGGCGAAGATGACAAAATGTTTAAGAACATCCTCCACTACACCCCAGCCCTAGTCCTCTAGGAGATGCACATGCAAGGCTCCCATCGTCCACAGTCGATTCTACGGATCACCACCCTCAGCAGCCTGATCTTCGGTCTCATCCTCACACTACTTCCCAGCTTTACCAACTCTTCCAATATCGTCTCGGCTGCATCCGCTTGTCCTACCAACCAGTCCCATCTCGTTACCTTCCAAGGTGGTCGCTGGTTCCTCTCTGGGGTCAATGTACCCTGGCAGAGTGGTGGTTATGGTGCCGATTTCGGCACGGTTGAGGAGTGGGGACAGCATACCTACTCAACTGAAAGGACGCGCCAGATGTTTGCGGCCCTCCAGGCCAACGGCATCAACACGGTGCGTTGGTGGGTCTTCGCAGATGGCCGTGGTGCCCCTGAATTCGCCTCTACCTCAGGTGGAGCGGTGACGGGCCTCGATGCCAATACATTACCCAGTATGGCCGATGCAATTAAATTGGCCCAGGAATACAATATTCGGATCGTCTTTAATCTGTGGAGCTTCGATATGCTCCTGCCCGACTCCAACGGCTATACCCGTGGAGAGCATGCGAGTGGGCATACCGACCTGATCGTTAATGCGACGAAGCGCGCCTCGTTCATCAATAAGGCGCTACTGCCGATGTTGGCCTACCCGGTACCCGGCACCAGCTATACCATCGGGACACATCCCAATGTCATGGGTTGGGATATCTTCAATGAGCCGGAGTTTGGTATCAGCGACTTGGGCGCAGTTGATCCCCAGATCAGCTCACCCGTCACTCTGGCCCAGATGCAGCGTTTCATCGCCGAGATCTCCGGCGCGATCCATCGCAATTCCAACCAGTTGACCACGGTGGGCAGTGCGGCGATGCGTTGGAATAGTGATGTCTCACTTGGTGCCACCGGCAATGTCTGGAAGGATTCGGCGCTCACCCCCTATGATGCCAAGGGCTACCTGGACTTCTATCAGATCCATTACTATGGCTGGATGAATGGTGATGGAGTCTATTGGAGCTATTCGCCAACCCTGATTGATTGGGCCACCGCAGGCTTCGATAAGCCGACGGTGATCGGAGAGTTCCCGGCCAATGCGGGCGATACGGGGTATAACCCGGCGGGCCTGCTAGAGAAGTTGCATAGCAACTGCTATGGCGGAGCTTGGGCCTGGAGCTACGAGAATGTGGATGACGCAGGTGGTTGGAATGATATTGCCACCGCCTTCAAAGCCTTCAACACGACCTACGCTCGTGAGGTGAATATCACTACGGGTGGCAGTACGCCGACGACCACTCCGGTGCCGCCAACCGCTACCCCGGTATCGCCGACGACCACCGCCGTGCCGCCGACGACCACCCCGGTGCCACCAACCGCCACTCCGGTGCCACCAACCGCTACTCCGGTGCCTGCAACATCCTCGGTTATCTACGCCGATAGCCTCGCAACCGGATGGGCCAACTGGTCGTGGGATAGCTCAGTCAATCTGCGTTCTACCGCCAAGAAGAAGGTTGGTACACACTCCATCTCCGTCACCTACAAACGTGCATGGGCCGGGTTCTACGTACACACCGATCAGGCGCTAAGTACCCAGGGCTATACCAAGGTGCGCTTCTGGGCACATGGTGCCGGAGGTAAGCAGAAACTTAACCTCTGGGTGCGCAGTGCTGATGGAACGACCAGCGCAACGTTCGCCTTGCCAACGCTGACCAACAGTTGGGTACAGATCGAGGTTCCGCTGAGCCAGTTGGGCAACCCAGCCAACCTGAGTGATCTGGTGATCCAGGATGCTGCGGGGCGAGTACAGTCGGTCTTCTACATCGATCAGATCGAGTTGGTACCGTAACTCTTTAGTGGGGCGGCTTGGCGGCTTGGCCGCCAAAAAACAACAAAAACCCGCGTATGGGGCGCAGCTCCATACGCGGGGGGGCGGGGGCCGCAGGCTCCCGGAAAAACCCCACGGGTTGGGGTGGTGGTTGGCGGCTGAGCCGCCAACCACCACCCCAACCCGTTCTTGACATCCTTTTGTTGACTCGGCTACAATCCGCACGGTATTGCCTCGTACCAAAATCATGAAAGCGACCGTACCATGAAAGTTCCTTTGAGTTGGTTGCGTGAATTTGTTGCGATCACCATGCCGGTGGAGGAGTTGGCTCAGCGCCTCACCCTGAGTGGCATGGAGGTGGTTGATATTCGCTCCATTGGTCTGGAGGGCAGCGAACTGCCCTGGGACCCGGAGAAGATCGTGGTGGGCAACATCCTTGAGGTGAAGCCGCATCCCAATGCCGAGCGCCTAGTGCTGGCCGATGTGGATTATGGGGCTGCCGAGCCGCATACGGTTGTCACCGGGGCACCCAACCTCTTCCCCTACCGGGGCCAGGGGCCGCTCAGCCATCCGCTCAAGGCGGTCTATGCCAAAGAGGGTTCGCGGCTCTATGATGGCCACGCTGAGGGCTGGGTGATCACGACCCTCAAGGGCCGCCCGGTGCGCGGGGTGATGAGTGACGCCATGCTCTGCTCCGAGAAGGAGTTGGGGATCTCCGAGGAGCATGATGGGATCATCATCCTCGAAGATGATGCGCCGGTGGGTGTGCCGTTGCGCGATTTCTTGGGTGAGGTGGTGCTCGAACTCGACTTCACCCCCAACTATGCGCGCTGTCTCTCGATTGTGGGTATGGCCCGCGAGGTGGCGGCGATCACCGGGGCTGAACTGACCCTGCCCGATCCGCAGGTGGTGGCTGTGGGTGCGCCGCTGGAGGGCCGCGCTGGGGTGGAGATTGTCGAGCCTGCGCTCTGCCCGCGTTTCACCTTGGGCCTGATCGAGGGGGTACAGGTTGGCCCTTCGCCCCAGTGGATGCAGCGCCGCTTGACCTATGCCGGCATGCGCCCGATCAGCAATATCGTGGACATCTCTAATTATGTCATGCTGGAGTGGGGCCAACCGACCCACGCCTTCGACTATGCCAAGGTGCAGAGCGGTCAGTTGATTGTGCGCAGCGCCCAACCCGGTGAGCACCTGCTGACCCTGGATGGTAAGGAGCGTTCGCTGACCCCAGGGGCCGAGAGTGGCCTGAGCCATACCCCGCTGATGGTGTGTGATGCCAGTGGCCCGCTGGCGGTGGCGGGGGTGATGGGTGGCGAGAGTAGTGAGGTGAGTGAGAGTACGTCCGCCGTGCTGCTAGAAGCCGCGATCTGGGAACCCGTACAGATCCGTAAGACGGCGCGCGGCCTCAAGTTGCCCAGTGAGGCTTCGCGGCGTTTTGAGCGCGGCGTGGACTACAACCTGCCGCTGCTGGCCCTCCGCCGCGCCCTTGAACTGATGCGCCTCTACGCGGGTGGTACAGTGGCCCAGGGCTTTGTGGATGCCTACCCGCGCCCCTGGCAGACGATCAGCCTCGATCTGGCCCCCACCGAGGTGGCACGTATCGTCGGGATTCATCTCACCGCCCGCGAGATCGCCGACATCCTCATGCGTCTTGGGTTCACTTGCGAACTCTATGGTGGCAGTGGCCTGGGTGACTTCGCTACTTATGTGCATGAGCCAACCGTGCGCGTGACGGTGCCCTCGTTCCGCTTGGATGTCGAGATCCTGGCCGATCTCTGCGAGGAGGTGGCGCGGATCTATGGCTATGACCGCATCCCTGAGATGCGGCTGGCTGATGCGTTGCCGATCTCCGAGGATCATAAGGAATTGCGCCTCGAACATAAGGTGCGCGATGTGATGGTTGGGTGTGGCCTAGATGAACTGATCACCCACTCGCTGATTGCGATGCCGCTGGTGACCAACGTGCAGCCTGGTGCGGCTCAGGCCGAGCAGTATGTGAAGTTGGCTAACCCCAACACCCCCGAACGCACCTACATGCGTCGTTCGCTGCTACCCTCGTTGGGCGAGGCGCTGAGCAACAACCTGCGTGAGCGCGAGCGGGTGGCGGTCTTTGAGGTGGGTCGAGTCTATCTGAAGCCGGAGCAGATGGGCGAAGCAGAGGGTTGGCTCCCCGCCGAACCGCGCCGCCTGGGCATTGCCCTGGCTGGCCCGCGTGAGGCGGAGGGCTGGCAGGCCACGCAGCGTGAGCCGATGGGCTTCTACGACCTCAAGGGGGTGGTGGAGGTGTTGGTGGAGCGGCTGGGCCTGAGCGAGCGGGTGCGCTACGCGCCACTGACGGATGATGAGCGTTTCCATCCGGGCCGTTCAGCCGTACTCGTGTTGGAGACCAAGGCCGACAAGAAGAGTAAGACCTCCGCAAGCACGCAGGTGGTGGGCGTGTTGGGTGAACTGCACCCGGCGGTACGCGAGCGCTTGGAGATCAGCCTGACCCGCGCCGCCATGGCCGAGATCGAGTTGGATGTGCTCTTTGCGGCTAGCGACAAAGCCCACTTCAGTTCGATCTCGCGCTTCCCGGCGATTGTGCAGGATCTCTCGATCACCGCCCCGGTCGAGGTTGCCGAAGCCACCGTTGCGGCACTCATCCGGCGCGGTGCAGGCGATCTGCTCGAATCACTCACCCTCTTCGATGTCTACAGCGGGCCACAGGTGGGCGAGGGCAAGCGCAGCCTCACCTACCACCTCGCCTTCCGCGCCAGCGACCGCACCCTCACCGACGATGCGTTGGTGAAGGTGCGCAAGAAGATTATCGGTGGCTTGGAGCGTGAGATCGGGGCGACGATTCGCGGGTAGGGTAGCGACGCAATATCTTGCGTCGGGTAGGTAGAGATGCAAGATGTTGCGTCGGGTAGGTAGAGACGCAATATCTTGCGTCTCTACATCTCCGGGTGTGGAGACGCAATATCTTGCGTCTCTACGGTGGCCCATCGCGCAACCATGGCGGCCCGCCGCCCCCCTGCTGGGTGCCACGTGGGTTGGCGACGCTGGGTGCGGTGGCCTGGAGCGAACGGATATAGCGCACCAGCGCCGTGATCTCCACACTCGTCAGCCGGTCGCCAAAGGCGGGCATGCCCGTATTGGCGCGGTGCCCCCCTTCGATGATCGTCTGCTCAATCGCAGCATCATCTTTGCGGCTGAGGAACTGCTGACTGTTGATCGCTGGCCCAACCCCGCCCGATCCGTTCTCGCCGTGACAGGTGGTGCAGGTGGTGGTGAAGAGCCGCTCGCCCAGCGCCAAGACTGCCTCGGCGTCACCGAGATCGATCTGTTCAATCGTGGGGGCGCTCAGCGCAATTCCGGCAGCTTCGACCTGATCCCAGTGCCGCAGGAACTCAGCAAGCGCACTGATCTCCTCTGGTTGCAGCGCCTTGTTCCACGCCGCCATCATCGTTCCCGGCACGCCCTCAGTGATGGTGCGCGTGATCGTTGCTGCGTCCTGGCTGCGTAGCTCTGGGGTGTTCAGCGCCACCGCGAGGCTGCTTCCCTCTCCCGTCGCCCCGTGGCAAGTGGTACAGTTCTGGGCATACAGGTTCAGCCCGTTGGCCCAGATACTGCCTTCTGGCCCCAGCGCACTGATCGCCGCGATCTGCTCGGCGGCCACTTCGGGTGCCGCCAGACTGACCGGGATCATCCCCTGTTGCGCGGCCAGCTCGCGCACCTGCGGCCACTCGCCATAGCGCAACAGCGCCACCAACTGGTCAATCTCATAGGTGGTGAGCATGCCACCCTCATCCACATGCCAGCCGGTCATCGCGGTAGCATAGCGCCCGCGTGCTATCGTCTTGAAGAGCGTGTCGTAATCCATGCCGCGCACCCCCTCATTATCGAGCGGCGGCGTGGCCCCAATCCCCTCACCCGTCGCCCCGTGGCAGGTGGCGCAATATTGCACATAGACCACCGAGGCATCGGTGATCGCCACCTGGCGCAGATCGGCCTGCGCGGTCTGCATACGTTGTTCTTCACGCGCCGTATAGATCGCCAGCGCGGTTATGAGTACCAGCAGCGCGGTAAAACCGGCAATAAGCGGGTAGCGCATCGCATATTTCCCCTCTTAGACATACAACAACTGCTCTGGCGCAATCTGATCACGCGGAATCGCCTTCGCGGTATCCACCACCAACACCCCGTCGCGCACAGAGATCGGGTAGGTATCGAGCGGACGCGGCGCGGGCGGGTTCTGCACATCGCCCTGGAGGTCGAAGTGCGAACCGTGGCACGGGCAGGCAAACTGGTTCTGGCTGGCCTCCCAACTCACCGCACAGCCCAGATGGGTGCAGCGCCGCGAAACGGCCAGGAAGCCGCCATCGCTGGTACGCGCCAGAAAGAAGCGCCCATCGGGGAACTCCGTGACCGAAGCGGGGGGGAAACTATCAGCCAGCCCCGCCTCGACTAGCCCGCCAAACTCGCCCTCCACCCGGCGCGGGCCGAGGAACTGGAGCGTCATGCCACCCATCTGGAGCAGGCCGAGCAAGCCCACGGCACTCATCCCCAAGGTAAGAAAGTCGCGGCGGGACATGGTTGTATCGTGTGTCATAGAAATTCTCCCCTACCATGGCCAGATCAAAGCCATATTCTCGCCCCGGAACCAGATCCCCACGGCGGTTAACACCAACAACGCCACCCACACAAAGCTGAAGAGCCCCACTAGCGCCTCACTGTGGCGGGCGCGCAGGCCACTGCGCAACCCGGCATAGATCGCCGCCAACCCGGCCAGCGTCAGTAGCAGCGGGAGCAACCCGTTCGAGACCAGCGTCGGTAACGGGGCGAGCAGGGTCGGCAGATCGAGCCAATACTCATCCACGAGCACCAGCAGCGGGGTGAAGAGCACGGCCCAGAGAGCGCCGATCAACCCGGCCAGACGCCCGGTTGGCGAACGGAAATAGATCCCCTCATCGGCGGCATCACGATCCCAGAGTGGCAGCACCGCTAACCCCAGCCCACCGATCAGACTCACGAGCAGCGCTGCCAGCGGGTGCATGTGCAGCAACAACTCCTGCACCCCCAGGAAGTACCAGGCGGCCTTAGCCGGATTGGGTGGATGCGCAGGGTTGGCCAGGTCTTCAAGCGGGGCCGGCACCAGCATCGCAAAGATGACGAGGCCCGCGAGCGTGATCAGCGCCACCCCCAGTTCAATATGCACCAGATGCGGAATGGTGGTGAGGCGCGGCGCAGGCGTAGATTCGGCGGGCAACGTGACGCCACCATCCTTACGCACACGCCAGAAGTGGTACGAGAGGCCAAAGATCAGCACCACTGGCAACAGTGCCACATGCAGGGCGTAGAAGTTGCGCAACGCCGGTTGGGCCACCTCTGGCCCGCCCAGGAGGAAGTCGCTAATCGGCTGGCCGAGCAGCGGCACATAGGTAAGCAACCCCGTACCAACCGTAATCGCCCAGAAGGCCAGTTGATCCCAGGGCAACAGGTAGCCGGTAAAGTTGAAGACCAACACCAGCAGCAACAGGCCAAGCCCCACCAGCCAATTCATGCGCCGTTCAGCCCGGAAGCCCCCGGCGGCAAAGACGCGCACCAAGTGGAGTACTGCCGTGATCACCAGCAGATTACCGGCCCAGTGGTGAATGGCGCGCAGCAGCGACCCGAAGGGCACCACCGTCTCCAATGCCTGCACCGAGCTATAGGCGCGCTCAACACTCGCGTCGTAGCGGAACATGAGCAGCACCCCACTCACCACCAACACCATGGTGAGCAGCGCCGAGATCCCCCCCAACCCCCAGGTACGCGGAAAGCGCAGCGCCCCCGCCGAGACACGCGGCGGATGTAGGTGTAAGATGAGACTATTCGCCACCGCCCGCATGCGATGACGATCCTCCGGCGGCGGGCCATTCCGGTAGAGAAGGCGGGAAAACCAAGCCATAGTGATCGCTCCTGCGGTATGGTGAGGGTAGAGACACAAGATTTTGTGTCTCATGGCGAGACACAAGATTTTGTGTCTCATGGCGAGACACAAGATTTTGTGTCTCATGGCGAGACACAAGATTTTGTGTCTCTATCACCATACCAACCAATGTTGGAGATCTTGTGGAGAGATCTTGGAGGCTATGGGCGAAAAATCTCACCCACAGGGGTGTAACTTTCTGGTTACTGTGTGCATTATATTAGTTGGTAATGATTCATAGTCCCCTGCGATATATACCGTTTATGAGCATGGTGCATTGGCACAAGGAGTACCCCTATGGCCCGCGTTGTCATCATTGGAGCCGGCTTCGCCGGCCATACCGCGGCGCTCTACCTCAACGCAAAACTAGGTAAAGAACACCAAGTCACGGTCGTCAACCGCTACGACTACTTCGGCTTCGTCCCTTCGTGGGTCTGGGTTGGTGTAGGCCGTATGCACCCCAAACACACCACCATCCCGCTCAAGTCGGTCTATGACAAGCGTGGGATCGGGTTTGTTCACGGTTCCGTCACCGAAATCCATCCCGACGAAAACTACGTCAGCGTCAGCCGCCAGGGGCGCGGAGGGATCGAGCGGCTCGACTATGATTACCTGCTGATCGCCACCGGCCCCAAGCTTAACTTCGAGGCCACGCCGGGGCTAGGGCCACACGGTGGCTACAGCACCTCGATCTGTACCCTCGATCACACCCTGGAGGCACGGGAATCCTACCTAGAGCATGTGCGCCGCATGCAGAAGGGTGAGCGCTTCCGCTTTGTGATCGGTACCGGCCACCCCGCTGCGACCTGCCAGGGTGCGGCGTTGGAGTATATCGCCAACATCCATAAGGATCTGGTCAAGCGCAAACTGCGCGACCGTGCCGATCTGGTCTATCTCTCCAATGAGCCAGAACTGGGCGACTTTGGTGTGGGTGGGCTGTATGGGCGCTTCCGGGGCCGTATGATGACCAGCGAAGAGTTTATCAGCGCAGTCTACAAGCACTACGGCATCACCTCATTCGTCCAGCGCGGTGTCCACAAGGTAGACGCGAAGAAGATCTACTGGGAAGATTATGATGGCAAGTATGGCGAGACGAGCTACGACTTCTCGATGCTCATCCCGCAGTTTACCGGCCAGCCGATGAAGTATATCGGACGCAACGGTGAGGATGTCTCCGAGAAGGTGGTGATGCCCAACGGCCTGATCAAGGTGGATGCGATCTACGGGCTAGACTACGAGACGCTCTGCAAGCGCCCGGAGGCGTGGCCCGCCACCTACCAGAACCCTAGCTATGCCAACATCTTCGCGGCGGGCATCTCCTTCGCCCCGCCGGGGCCAATCTCCAAACCCCACATCACCCCCAATGGCACCTCGATCAGTGCGGCACCGCCGCGCACCGGCATGATCGCCGGGGTGATCGGGCGGCTCACCGCCCTCAACATCGCCGATCTGATCAACGGTGGCACGCTACAGCACCGCGAACGCATGACCGAGATGTTCGCCGCATGTGTGGCCTCCATGGGCGACTCGCTCTGGGACGGTGAGGCGGCCGCGATCTTTATGTATCCGGTTGTCCCCGACTATAACCACTACCCCAATAGCAAGGGCCGTGACCCCAATATCACCCACATGGAGATGGGGACGAGTGGTGCGTGGATGAAGCGTATGGTTCACGAGACCTTTATGCACAAGTTCCGGGGCCGTCCGGGCTGGCAGATTATTCCCGAATAGGAGGTACGACGATGCAGATCACCGATAAGGATCGCTTCTGGATGAACTTTAAGCCCTACCAGTTGTGGCGCTTTATTGTCTTGAATATCAAGATTTTGAAGGCAATCAGCCACAGTAAGCGGGCGTAGAGTCTGTTTTGTAGTCGTTGTGGCGGCTTCGCCGCCACAACGACTACATCCCCAACAACCGTTCCACCTCTTGGGTTATCACCGCCTCCGACATCGCCCCGTGATGCACCGCACGTACTACCCCTTGGCGATCAATAAAGAAACTCGCTGGCAGACCGTTGGCACGGTAGGCGGTATGCACGCGCCCATCATCCAACAGGGGCGCGAAACTCAAGCCACGTACCCGGAAGAAGTCGCTCACATCCGCCGGTTGGGCGTTGGCGGTTACCGCGAGTACCGTAAATCCTTGTGGCTGGTAGGTGGCGTAGGCCGCCTGAATCGCTGGCATCTCGGCGCGGCATGGTGGGCACCACGTGGCCCAGAAATTGACCAACACCACCTGGCCGCGCAGATCGGCGAGGTTGATCGTGCGGCCATCCGGTGTGCTCAGGCTGAAGGTGGGGGCGAGTTTACCCACCTCTGGCGCGACCTCCGCCGTCACATTCGCGACACTCGTGTTGGCGGCGGGGCGCACCATGAGTGCCGTTACCAGCCCGACTACCCCAAAAATGACGAGCGCCGGAAGCATCCATACCGGCAGTTTTTGCGACCCGCGCTTCACAGAGCGACCACGGTTGGGGCGACGATCAGAGGAGTGTGAGGGCTGCATATGACCACCTTGGGTTCAAAACATATTCTGGCTGCCTCTTAGATGCGTCTCTGTGACCATGGGTTACGATCTTCCCATACTTGGTTGTCTCGTGATAACCCGTCTATCATAGACGTTAACCCGCTTGCTTGTTGCTATCACCTAGAATATTGGTATCATGGTGCGAGTTTGTGGCTGCACATAGGGAAGACATGTATGGCTAAGATCAATTCAAGCCCCCATAGTGCCCGTGACCTCCACATGCCCGAATTCCGCGAATGTCCATCCTCCCAGAGCGGAAAGGTTGATGTGGGTGCGCGATTGCGTACTCTGCGTGAAGGGCGGCAACTCTCCATCCGGGCGCTCGCTGAAGCGAGTGGCCTGGCAGTCAATACGCTCAGCCTGATCGAAAATGGTAAGACCTCACCAAGTGTTAGCACGCTCCAGCAGGTAGCGGTTGCCCTTAGTGTACCGATTACCTCGTTCTTTGAACCCGATAGCCCGCGCAGTCGGGTCGTCTTTATGCCCGCGAACCAACGAACCGCAACCGGTCTACCCCATGGGATTCTCAGCGATCTAGGGGCGGGATTAGCCCAGCGTAGTATCGAACCCCTGTTGATCACGCTTGATCCTGGTGCTGGCAGCGGTTCCCAATCCATTGTCCATCCGGGCCAGGAGTTTGTCTTCTGCCTTGAGGGGCGGATTCAATATACGGTTGATGGCCAGATCTACCAGTTGGGGCCAGGTGATAGCCTGATTTTTGAATCGACCCTCCCCCATGGCTGGGAGAATATCGAATCAACTCCCGCGCAAGCTTTATTGGTGCTCTGTCCGTAACCACGTAGGGGCGAAGCATCGCCCACGCGCCCAAATCAGTGTTCCCCAGTCTATAGTGGAGGGCGATGCTTCGCCCCTACGCGATGATCGGTTACATTATGATGCTTGATATGCTCCACCGGCGGCTGATCTTCTGGTTCGGCCTACTTGGATTACTCTTAGCGCTTGTGGGGGTTGGGCGCACCCAAGCGCAAGATCCCGCCGCCCATGCGGTGCTCTTCTTCTCGCCCACCTGTCCGCACTGCCATATTGTGATGGAGCAAGTGCTCCCTCCGCTTCAGGAGCGCTATGGCCAGCAACTCCAGATCATAATGATTGATGTGAGCCAGGATGCTGGTCAGGCGCTCTATCAGGAGGCCGTGCGTGCCTTTGCGATCAGCCAGGATCGCTTGGGGGTGCCCGCACTTGTCTTTGGGAATGAGGTTCTGGTGGGGAGTGGCGAGATCCCTAGCCGCTTGCCCGGCCTGATCGTCGAGACGCTGGCTGCTGGGGGCAATACATGGCCCGCTATCCCCGGCCTCGAAGTATGGATTCAGAACCAAACCAGCACCACCACCCCACCTGAAGTCCAGAGTCCCTTCAAGCGCGATCCGCTCGGTAACAGTCTGGCCGTCACGATGTTGCTGGTCATGATCGGTTCGGTGGTCGCGGTGCTCGTGCGCGCCAAACCACCCTTCAAGCCGACTCTAGCCCCCTGGCGGGTGCAGGCCATCCCCATTCTGGCGCTCGTCGGCATTGCCGTCGCGGGCTACCTCGCCTTTGTTGAGCTCAGCGGCTCCGCTGCGGTGTGTGGCCCGGTCGGCGACTGTAACACGGTGCAACAAAGCCCATATGCGCGGCTCTTCGGTATCCTCCCCATCGGGGTGCTAGGGGTGGTTGGCTATGTCGCCATCCTGAGCGCCTGGGCGTTGCGCAACCAACCGCAGCCGCTGGGTGCTCAGGCCACCAAGGCCATCCCGATCATGGCCTTCTTAGGCACGATCTTCTCGATCTACCTGACCTACCTGGAACCCTTTGTGATCGGGGCCACCTGTATGTGGTGCGTTACCTCCGCTGCGATCATCACCGCGCTGCTCTGGATCTCGCTGCCCGAAACGGCTCCCCAGGTGCAGCGCGGTAAGCGGCGCACAGCGTAACGGTTTACCCACATGTGGTAAGATAGACGCAGATGATTTCTACGGGCGAAGCATTTGCCGCGCAGATGCTTCGCCTACTCGTGTAAGGCACACAACTCTTTATGAAGCGTACCGACATTCGTAATATCGCCATCATTGCCCACGTTGACCACGGGAAGACGACGCTGGTGGATGCGATGCTCAAGCAGAGCCACATCTTCCGCGATAACCAGTCGGTTGAGAATCGGGTGATGGATAGCAATGCGCTCGAACGTGAGCGGGGCATTACCATCCTCTCGAAGACGACCGCCGTCATCTACCACGGAGTGAAGATCAACATTATTGATACCCCCGGTCACGCCGATTTCGGCGGTGAGGTGGAGCGGGTAATGAATATGGTTGATGGGGTGCTCCTGCTGATTGATGCGGTGGATGGCCCCATGCCGCAGACCAAGTTTGTGTTGCGCAAGGCGCTCCAGGCTGGCCACCGGGCGATTGTGGTGGTGAATAAGATTGATCGCCCGCAGTCGCGGCCTAACCATGTGGTGAATGAGGCGTTCGATCTCTTTGTGGATCTAGGCGCGAATGATGAGCAGGCCGAGTTTTCCACTATCTACACCAATGGACTGCTCGGCCACGCCGGGCGTTCGCCGCTGAAGATGCACAACTCGCTCGAACCGCTCTTCGAGGCTATTCTCGACCGCATCCCGCCGCCCGAAGTGGATGCTGATGCCCCAGCACAGTTCCTCGTTACCACGAGTTCCTACGACGACTACAAGGGTAAGATTGTCACCGGGCGGCTCTACCGGGGTAACATCTCCAAGGGCCAAGCGCTGGTGCGGATTGACCGTGAGGGGCAGATCCGCCCCGCCAAGATTACCCAACTCTTCACCTATAACGGCCTGCACCGCCAGGAGGTTGAGACGGCCAGCGCGGGCGACATCATCGCGATTGCCGGGATTGCCGACGCCAACATCGGCGAGACGATTGCTGACGCCAGCAATCCCGAAGCCCTGCCGACGATCAAGGTCGAAGAACCCACCGTGCGCATGACCTTCGGGGTCAACACCAGCCCGCTGGCTGGTCGCGAAGGCACCCACGTCACCTCGCGCAAGCTACGCGAGCGGCTCTTCCAGGAGACCGAGCGCGACGTAGCGTTGAAGGTGGAAGAGACCGACAGCGCCGATGTCTTTGTGGTGGCCGGGCGTGGCGAGTTGCACCTCGGCATTCTGATCGAGAACATGCGCCGCGAAGGCTACGAGTTCCAGGTCTCCAAGCCAGAAGTCATCTTCCACGAAGGTGAGAATGGCGAGAAGTTGGAGCCGACCGAGTTGGTGGAGATTGAAGTTGGTGCCGACTACCAGGGCGTGGTCGTAGAACTCTTAGGGCGGCGCAATGGCCTGATGCGCGACATGCAGGTGCGCGATGATGGCAGCGTCCACTATGTCTACGTTGTGCCCACCCGTGGCCTACTCGGCTTCCGCCAGCAATTCCTCTCCGCCACCCGTGGCCAGGGCATCCTGAACAGCCTCTTCTACGCCTACGAACCCTTCACTGGTCAGCTAGACACCCGCGAGAATGGCTCGCTGATCGCCTCGGATAGCGGCGTCGCCACCACCTACGGCATGCATCAGGTACAGGATCGCGGCACCTACTTCATCACCCCCGGCCAGGATGTGTACGAGGGCATGGTGGTTGGCCAGCACATCCGCGACGTAGATCTGGAGATCAACGTTTGCAAGGACAAGCACCTGACCAACATGCGCAACAACAAAGGTTCCGAGTCGATCCGCTTGGACACCCCGCGTCAACTCTCGCTTGACGACGCGATTGAGTACATCAGCGACGACGAGTTGGTGGAAGTGACGCCCAAGGGTTGGCGCATCCGCAAGAAGTCGTTGAACGCAGAAGATCGCCGCCGCGAGAAGAAGCGCCGCGATCTCGGTATGGCGTAGGGGCGATTTTTAACCACAGAGGACGCAGAGGGGCGCAGAGGAAAAATAGCAGAGTACATCCCCTCTGCGTACCTCTGTGTCCTCTGCGGTAGATCAAATTGATGTGTGGAGTTTGGGGCGCGTCACGACGCGCCCCTACTGCTGTTGTTGCTGCTGCTGCTGCTCTAACTCCGCCTCTACCTCCGCAATAGTCGGAGCGGGCACCGGGGGCAACAGATCGGTATCGGGAATGTTGAGGACTTCGGTCGGCAACACCTTTACCCCCACCTCTAGGGTACTCTCGGCGCGCCCACGATGAACGCCCTTGGTCGGCGGCACATCGGCATAATCGCGGCCCACCGCGACCCGAATGTGGCGATCGCGCGCCAACAGATTGTTGGTGGGATCAAAGCCGATCCAGCCCAACCCCGGCAACAACGCCTCGACCCAGGCGTGAGTCGCATCGCGCTCAGAACGGTCGTGATCCTCGGCACGGTGGAAGAGGTAGCCGCTCACATAGCGACACGGGATACCCAACGGGCGCACCAGAGCGATCATAATATGCGCGAAGTCCTGGCAGACCCCCTTGCGGTTGGCGAGGGCGAGATCAATCGGCGAATCCACGCTGGTGGTTTGGGGCGCATAGGCGAAGGTGCGATACATCCGCCCAGCAATCTCAAAGAGCAGCGAGAGCGGATCATCCCGGCGGCGCACATCGAGTTGCTCGGCCAGTGCCTGGAGCAGTGGCGAGGGGTGCGCGAAGTGGCTAGGAGCCAGGAAATCCCAAACATCCTGCTCGGCGACCAGATCATCAAGCAGGTTCCAGGCTTCGGGGCTGAGGCTGCGCGGTATGCGCGGCGGCTTCGTAAAGGACACAATCGCCTCGGCAGTGATTGTCAACTGACGATGCTGACCAGGAATATCGAAGTGCTGCACCGCATTTCCATAGGTATCCTGGTAGTGATGGATGATAGCATTGGGACTAGTGGTGAGTTGAAATTTGAGACAACGCTGAAAGCCCTCACTGAGAGGGCGCATGCGTGCCTCGGTCAAACTCTCACTGATCGGAGCACTATAGCGGAAGCGCGTCTTGTGCAGGATGGAATAGTACATATGAAGAGAGGTTTGAGCGGCTTTCCCCCCAATACCCTCCTAACTCATGAAGTAAGCGCAGTATCCACCGGATAGGAGATGTATGCCTGGTAGATCGCGCCATGGATGGCACCGCATTGGCGCTGGATACCATCCAGGTAACTGTGCATACTTTCAGCGATGATCTCATCAACCTGGCCGTAGTCCATGGCGGCGCGCAGACGACCAGCGAGGCGTTCGGCGCGGCCCGCACTGCGGGTGCCGGTAGCCTGGGCAATCGCCTGCATCGAACGTTGAATACGGTCAGCGGCGAAACGCACTGAGCGCGGGCCTTCGGCATTCAGCAAGAGAAACTCGGCCACGCTCTCAGGCTGTACATCAGCAGTATACACCTTACAGTACGCCTCGAATGCAGTACAGCACTTGAGTAGCCCCACCCAGTCAATATAATCGAGTGCCAGCGGGGCGTCAATGGGAGCTTCGAGGTAGGGGCGGAAGTGCTGATCAATCAGCGCAGCGGTCAGGCTGGCCCGTTCAAGGTAGCGCCCAACCTGAATAAACTGCCAGCCTTCACCATGGGTCATCGTGGCGTCGGTGATCCCTTGGAAGAGGTGGACGCCCTGTTTGACATC
The DNA here is from genome assembly GCF_004138135.1 of Candidatus Oscillochloris fontis. Lineage (GTDB taxonomy): Bacteria > Chloroflexota > Chloroflexia > Chloroflexales > Chloroflexaceae > Oscillochloris > Oscillochloris fontis. The sequence continues at coordinate 115,125 of NZ_RYFD01000001.1, read as the reverse complement.
GTGATAGAACTCCAGCGGTTCACCCTGCCAGATCGCATCAATGCTACTGCGGCGCATATTCAGGTAGAGCCGATTGACCTGCTCCCACATCTCAGAGCTGATCTGCTCGCGCACTTGGCGCGCATTTTCGCGGGCGGCAGCGATGCAGAAGAAGATCGAACCCTCGTTACTGGTATCGAAGGTGAGCATACTCGCAATCGCGTAGGCATCACCAGAGCCGCTGGGGGGCGGATAGGCGCGCAGCGAGGCCAGCAGACGTTCCCAGCGCAGGCTGGTGGTGTGGGGTGCCTGGTCGAGCATCATATTCAGCCCCACCGCGATCAGGCGGGCGGTATGTTCGGCGCGCTCAAGATAGCGGCTCATCCAGTAGAGGCTGTCGGCAACACGCGATAACATTTGCTTCCCCCTCTACTCAGATAAGACCCAAGTATCTTTACTGCCCCCGCCCTGCGATGAATTGACCACCAGCGACCCACGGCGTAGCGCCACCCGCGTTAAGCCCCCCGGCACAATCGTGACCGTCTCGCCATTGAGGATGTAGGGGCGCAGATCAATATGGCGCGGCTCGACCTGCTCCTCAACAAAGCAGGGGGCGCGGGAGAGGCTCAGGGTGGGTTGGGCAATATAGTTACGTGGATTAGCCAGAATGAGATCGCGGAAGGTCTCGCGCTGTTCACGAGTACTATGCGGGCCAATCAGCATCCCATAGCCACCCGATTCACCCACCGCCTTGATCACCAGATCCTCCAGGTGTTCCAAGACAAACGCCCGCTGATCGGATCGGTCACACAGGTAGGTCTCAACATTCTGAAGAATCGGATCTTCGCCGAGGTAGTAGCGGATGATCGCCGGGACATAGGCATAGACCGCCTTATCATCGGCGATGCCGGTACCAATCGCGTTGGCGAGGGCCACATTGCCAGAGCGATAGGCATTGAGCAGGCCAGGTACCCCCAGGATCGAGTCGGGGCGGAAGGCCAGCGGGTCAATGAAATCGTCATCCACGCGGCGGTAGATCACATCCACGCGGCGCAACCCGGCGGTGGTGCGCATATAGACAATATTATCGTGGCAGATCAGGTCGCGCCCTTCAACCAACTCGATGCCCATGGTACGCGCCAGGAAGGTGTGCTCGAAGTAAGCCGAGTTGTAAACCCCCGGCGTGAGCAGCACAATCGTGGGGTCGGGGCGATGGGCGGGTGCCAGCGAGCGCAGCGTAGTCAGCAGCGCTTTCCCATAATCATCAATCGGGCGCACGCCATAATTGGCGAAGACCCGTGGGAAGGCGCGCTTCATCACGGCGCGGTTGGTGAGCATATAACTCACCCCACTCGGCACGCGCAGGTTATCTTCTAAGACCGCAAAGGAGCTATCGGGCAGACGGATCAGATCTGTCCCCACCACCGAGATATAGATCTTGCGTGGCACCTCAACATTGCGCATCTCGCGGCGGTAGTGGTGACAGGTATAGATCAACTCTCTGGGAATGATCCCATCCTTAAAGATCTTCCCCTCGTGGTAAATATCGTGCAAGAAGAGATTCAGCGCGGTGATGCGCTGAGTCAGACCGCGTTCGATCACACCCCATTCAGCAGAAGTAATAATGCGGGGGAGCAGATCATAGGGAAAGATGCGCTCAGTTCCGGCATCTTCGCCATAGACCGTAAAGGTGATCCCCTGATTGACAAAGGCCGCATCAGCATAGCGCTGGCGTGCGATGAGTTCTTCGGTACTCAACTCGCGCAAGCGATCATAGAGAATGCGGTAATGCTCGCGCACCTGGCCCAACGGCGTGAACATTTCGTCGTAGGCCGTGTCGAGTTGGTAGCTAGTGAATGGGGGCCGCCCAATGTCGGTTGCGCTGCGCTCGGTGAGCATCGTGCGTGGAATCCTAAATCTACGAAAGGTAGGACATTCGCAGAGAGGGCAGCAGGGCGTCGTTGCCGTTGCGTCTTCACTTGGGGTTCTCTGGGTTAAGGGGTATGATAACTTTAGGCGGGCGATTCGTCAAGTAGCGACGCACAATGTTGCGTCGCTACGTGGGGGCATTGCGTGCGACGCAAAATAGCGTGCGTCGCACGATGTTGCGTCGCTACGTCCCCAACCACCCGATCACCCGATCCGTCAGGTTGGCCAAGGCGCGCACCGCTAGTTCCAGGTGTTCTTCGCGGGTGTCCTCGGCATGATGGTGCGAGATACCGCGCAGACTCTGGACAAAGAGCATGACCGTAGGGATGCCCGCACGGGCCATCTCGGTTGCATCATGCAGGGGGCCACTGGTCATGCGGTAGTAGGTGCCACAGGTGTCAATGACTGCTGCCTCGGCGAGTTCGACCAATTGGGGGTGGAAGGTAATCGGGGCGATCTTGTAGATATGTTCCCAGGTAACATTGAGGTGTTCTTCGGAGGCGAACTGCCAACTGGCACGCATAGCACGGTTCAGTAACTGGGCAAGTTTGACACTATCGTGGTGGCGTTGATCCACCAGTTGTACGACATTTTCGGCCACCGAGGTGGCGATACCGGGTGAACAGACCACACTTCCCGATGTACACACCGCACGATCACCAACCTCGCGGGCAATCTCGCGCAGTGCGAGGGTCAACTTGGCAGCTCCGGCGAGCGCGTCGCGGCGCTGATCCATGGGTGTGGAGCCGGAGTGCGCCGCTTGGCCGTGCCAGAGCACCTTGTGGCGTTCGACCCCGCAACTGCCGGTGACAGCGGCTAAGGGTAAGCCTTGGGTTTCGAGCACTGGCCCCTGCTCAATATGCAATTCCACATAGGCGGCGGCATCAATCAACTCGCCCCCGGCTTGGCCCATGTTCTCCACATCCACCCCGTAGGCGGCGAGTGCTGCGGGGAGCGCGATGCCGTTGCGGTCACGCAGGCCCATGATATGTTCGGGGCGCAAGGTGCCCGAAGCCGCACTCGATCCGAGCAGGCTGTAGCCAAAACGGCCCTCTTCATCGGCCCAATCAACTAGGCGGATGGTGACCGGCGGTGTGCCGCGTGCCGCAATTGCCCGCAGCACCTCCAAGCCCGCCACCAGATTGAGCGAACCATCGAGCCAACCCCCATTCGGTACCGAATCAATATGGCCGCCGATGAGCAAGGCACGCGGCGATGCACCATGCAGCGTGGCCCACTGGTTGCCGGCCTCATCAACCTTCACCTCAACCGGCAATGCGGCCAGTTTGTTGCGCATCCAGGCGCGTGCTTGGGCCCACGGCTCCGTCCAGGCAACCCGTTGGGCACCCGCGTGGGTGCTGGTGAGGGCGCGCAGTTCCTTCAACTCGGCAATCGTGCGCAAGGGGTTGAGTGGTGTCAGCATGATCAGCCTCAGTGAGAGGAGGAATCACAAAGCGGGGCGGCAAGGTTTCCCCTGCCGCCCCGCTTGAGTTTCTTGTGGCGACCCCGGCGCGATTCGAACGCGCGACCTTTTCCTCCGCAGGGAAACGCTCTAATCCACTGAGCTACGGGGTCATTCCCTCGAACCTTGCGAAGTATAGCATGGGTTTTGGATTTGTGCAAATCAGGTAAGCGCCGCCAGCATCGCTTGCCACGCCGCATCTACCTGTGCCCGTGTATGAGCTTGGGTACCACTATTATCAATCACAACCGTGGCCCGCTTGAGGCGGTTGGCCTGGTTGACTTGGGCGGCGATGCGGTGGCGGGCTTCTTCTTCGGACATGCCACGGGTGGTGACGAGGCGCTCGATCTGTTGCGCCTCATCACACGTAATCACCCACACCTGCTGGCATTGATCAGCCCAGCCCGATTCGATCAGCTTAATCGCGTCAATCACTACGACGGGGCGCGGGAGGGGATGCAGGCGCGTTCCATACCCGCCAATCTGTTCGGTCTCGGTGATGAAGTTCAGGATCTCCGTCCGTACCGCTGGATGCACGATCTGTTCGAGGCGCCGCAGCGCGCTTGGATTGCCAAAGACGATGTTGCCTAGCAGCCGACGATCAATCGGGCCGTTGGGCGAACTGAGAACCTGCGGGCCAAAGGCGGCCACGATCTGGGTATAGACGGGGGTTCCCGGACGTTGTACGCGGTGGGTTACGCGGTCGGCGTCAATAGTACGCGCACCAAGTGCTGCCAACATCGCAACCACGGTGCTCTTGCCGCATGCAATTCCGCCGGTCAGACCAATCAGGTAGGGGGTGGCCATGGTCTTCTTTCTTGATCAGGAGGGGCGAAGCATCGCCCGTCAACCGGGGCACAGTGTAGGGGCGAAGCATCGCCCTCCATGTGGTCGGTGAACCCAAACGAGGTTGGAGGGCGATGCTTCGCCCCTACGGGATGATCTACAGATCGATATATTCCTGTTTGAGCAACGCATTCTCGGCAACACCGGCAATCGCTAGGAGTTCGCCCATCAATGCTGCGCGGTGTTCGGCATCGCGGCGGCTCCAGGTGCGGCTCTTGATTTCGAGATAGAGGTTTGGCGCGGTATCGGTACCGAAGTTATCGAAGTTGATCGCGAAGTCGTGCTCTTTGTAGAGAATCCGCCACCGTCGCCGCCGTTTCTCGCGCTCGGCGATCTGATCGGGTTGAAAGTATTCGCGGTAGAAACGTACTGTATGATCAGCAGGGGCGGTATAGCGGCCACGCGAGAGGACGATGGCCGAGGGCAGTTCGCCACGTTCACCGGAGGCAATCAGGGTGATGGTGTATTTGGGTTGCGGGCGCGCCCCCGGATCACTGCGGTGATCCTCGCGGATGCGGATGCGTTCGCCGTTGCTAAAGAGGAAGTAGGTATCGTACTGGGTACGTTCGCTCGTCTTGGTGATCTGCACCCCCGGTGCATTGATCAGCCGTGCCACGAGTGCGGCGGCATCCACATCAAGGCGCGCCTTGACCTGAATCTCGAAGATTTCGTCCTGCTGCACGCCACCAATCGCCAGGATCTTGGCCAGTAGGTTGCGCTCGCGGCGTGCCAGGAAGGCATCAATCCGGGCGGCGATCTGCTGCGAACGGTGCAGAATATCGGCTTCGTCGAGGCTGACGAGGTGCTGGTTGCGCACGAGAATGCGGCCATCAACCACGACATCACGCACATCGGCGGCGCGAGCGCTATAGACGAGGTGCGAGTAGATTGCATCGGGGCTGTAGGTGTAGCGCGGGGCACTGTGCAGATGTGCCAGTTGCACCACGGCGAGGTCGGCGCGTTTGCCTACTTCAAGCGAGCCGACGAGGTGATCGAGATGTACCGCCTTGGCGCCCCAGCAGGTGGCCAGCGCAAAGGCTTCGCGGGCGGGCACCACCGTGGGATCGCCGGAGATACCTTTGGGCAACAGCGCGGCCAGTTGGATCTCGGTAAACATGTCCTGGTCATCGTTGGAGGCCGGGCCATCGGTGCCGAGGCCAACCTTGACCCCCGAATCGATCAGGCGTTTGTAGGGTGCTATGCCACTGGCCAACTTGAGGTTACTGGTGGGGCATGGCACCGCCCCCGCACCCGCCTCGCGTAGGAGACGGATGTCATCCTCGGTGGCGTGGACACAGTGGGCCGCGATGCATGGCACATCGAAGGCCCCTACCCGCTTGGCGTAACGGATCGGCGTCACCTCGCGCTCGGCGATACTCTCCTCCACCTCACGTGCCGTCTCGGCCAGGTGGGTCACCAGGGGTACCCCAAACTCGGCACACAACGCCGACGCCTCGCGGTAGATGCGGTCGGTACAGGTGTAGGGGGCGTGCGGGGCAACCGTGGGGATGATCCGTTCGTGCCCGTGCCACTGTTCAATAAAGCGGCGTGAACGTTCTAGCCCTTCATCGAACGAGGCCGCATCGGGAGTGGGTAGCCGCATCACCGTCTGGCCGCAGATCGCCCGCATCCCGGCTTCATCGGCGGCGCGCGCCACCTCCTCCTCAAAGTAGTACATATCCACAAAGGTGGTCGTGCCGCCGCGCAACATCTCGGCGCAAGAGAGCAGGGTGCCAACATAGACAAACTCGGCATCCACAAACTGGCTTTCGACCGGAAACATATAGCCGAAGAGCCAGACATCAAGCTGTTGGTCGGCGACCATCCCGCGCAAAAGGCTCATCGGCACATGGGCATGGCCATTGATCAGGCCGGGGATGAGCGCACAACCGTGACAATCAATCATCTCGTTGGGGTGGTAGCGCTCGCTCAGCGCCGCGCTCGGCCCAACGGCGACAATCGCGCCGTTATGCACCGCCACCGCCCCATCAACCAGGATCGTCCCGGCGTGATCCATCGTCACCACCGTCCCGCCCGTCAAGAGGAGATCAATCTGTTCGGACATAGGCACCTCCCAGGATAAAGATATTAGGATATTGTACCAGAGTAGACCTGCAATATGAAAAAGCAGTATCATGCAAAGTGGTATCATGAGTCACACACGATCTGCCAAGGAGAAGTTGTGATGCCGATTGCTGACCTGATTCGCCCCGAGATCGCGGATCTCGAAGCCTATACGCCGATCCTTCCCCTCGATGTACTGGCCGCCCGCTTGGGCCTACCGATTGAACAGTTAGTCAAGCTGGATGCCAACGAAAACCCCTATGGCCCCTCGCCACGCACGGTGCAGGCACTGGCCGATTTGGCTACCACAGCCGGGCCAACCGGGCAACTCTCGCTGGCGATCTACCCCGACCCCAATCAGACCCGGCTGCGAGCGGCGTTAAGCGCCTATGTGGGTCAGCCGGAGGGTACCATCTTGGCGGGAGCGGGGGCCGATGAGTTGATCGATCTGGTGCTGCGGCTCTTTATTGCGCCGGGGGATGGTGTGATTGATTGCCCGCCGACCTTTGGCATGTACAAGTTTGATACCGGGGTGAATGGCGGACGCTTGATCACAGTCCCGCGCTTGGCCGATTTTAGCCTCGACATCCCCGCGATTGAAGCGGCGGCTCATGCGGGAGCCAAGGTGCTCTTCCTCACCCACCCCAACAACCCGACCGGCAATCTGACCCCGTTGGCGGATATCGAGCGCCTGCTCAAGCTCGCGCTGATTGTGGTGGTAGACGAAGCCTATATCGAGTTTGCCAGCCAGCAGGGGGCGGCCAGCGTCTGCGATTGGGTGCCACGTTACGAGAATCTGGTGGTGCTGCGAACCTTCAGCAAGTGGGCCGGGTTGGCGGGGATGCGCGTCGGCTATGGCATCTTCCCGGCCTGGATGATCGAGCAACTCTGGAAGATCAAGCAGCCCTACAACATCAGTTTGGGAGCCGAGACCGCCGCGATTGCGGCGTTGGAGGATCGCGATTACCTGTTGGCGAACGTGGCGCGGATTGTGGCTGAGCGCGAGCGCTTGCTGGAATGCCTGCGCAGCTTGCCCTTCCTCGAACCACATCCGAGTGCCTCCAACTTTATTCTATGCCGAGTCACCCGTGGCCATGCACGCGAACTCAAATTGATGCTAGAGCGCCTCGGAATTCTGGTACGCTACTACCATACGCCTCTCTTACAAGACTATATCCGGGTCAGTGTGGGTACTCCTAAACAGACTGACACGCTCATCCATGCACTTGAGACATGGTAACAAAACCCACAACTCCTGTCACACCCATCATGCGGGCTAAAACCGGGGCTTTGGCGATGGTGATGATCGGCATGGTCTTTTCGATCATGCTCTTCTTTACCATTGTGCATCTGGAGCAAGCGGGGATCAGACAGGAGTTTCTGGGCAATGCAGAGACCTCGGCGGTTGTGCTGAGTACAACCGCGAAGCAGTATGAGCATGATGTTGAGGTCATTCATGCCTTTTTTGCGGCCTCAAGTAAGGACGTGAGCCGGGGTGAATTTAGTGCCTTTGTGCGCCTCCACATGCAGCGGGCGGTGAGCACCCCAGGGGTGCAGGCGCTCATATGGGCACCCGTGGTTCCTGATGAACAGCGCACAGCATTTGAGCAATCCATGGCGCATGAGGGTTTTGCCCATTTTCAGATCCTTGAGCGTAATGCGCAGGGGGGGCTGGTGCCCGCGAGTAAGCGACGCGAGTATGTGGTAGCGAGTTATAACGAACCCTTTGAGACCACCAGCGGGGGGATTGGGTTTGATTTCACCTCGGAGCCAGTACGGCGGGCCGCGTTGGAGCAAGCCCGCGATAGTGGTGAAGCCACCGCGACTGCGCCAACCCGGTTGGTAGTGGGTGATGAGCCGGGATTTCTGATCTTCTGGCCGATCTATCAGCGTGAAGGGGCGATCAATACGGTAGCTACACGGCGCGCCAACATCACGGGGTATGTGATCGGGATGTTCCGGCTCCGCGATTTAGTCGAGACGGCCATACAGGTACCAGATCTCCGCGATCTCAATATCTACCTGTTTGATGAGGGCTTACCGGAAGATGCGCCCCCATTCTATATTCACTCGGCCTTCTCTCGCAATGAACCCCTCGACCCCAATGATGTCACCCTCACCCAACTGCTCAAACAGAACCCCTATAGTAGCCGGGTCAGTATGGCTGGGCGCAATTGGCGGCTGATCATTAGCCCAGCAGCCAGCTATGAGGCAAGCCGCTTAGATAGTATTCCATGGATCGCACTGCTGATCGGAATGACCAGCACCTTTGCGATTGCCTATGCGATGGCGCATCAACAACATGCGACAGAGCGGCTGCGCCACAGTGAGCACCGTTTTCGCCTGCTGATTGAGAAGGGTAGCAATGCCTTTGCGATCATTGCGCCAAATGGTACCGTTCAGTATACTAGCCCCAACTATGAACACATCTTGGGCTACCCAAGTGCGAGTCGGGTGGGACATAGCACCTTCGAGTTGATTCATCCCGAAGATCAGGCCGAAGCGCAGCGTGTCTTTCACGAGGTCGTGATCACACCAGGGGCGAGTCGTACCTTGCAGATACGGGTGCGTTACGCGAATGGTGGCTGGCACTGGATCGAAACGACGGCAACCAACCTACTTGATGAGCCAGAGATCACGGGCATACTGGCGAATGTGCGTGATATTCACGACTATAAGCGGACTGAGTTGGCGCTACGCGAGAATGAGCGGCGGCTGCGTACTATCTTGCAGACGGCCCAGGATGGCTTCTTGATTCTCGATCTGCAACTGCGCTTTCTGGATGTCAACGAAGCGTATTGTGCTATGAGCGGCTTCACGCGGGCCGAGTTGCTCAATGGGATGACGATCTTCAATGTTGAAGCCTTCGAGGCGCATGAACAAATTCATGCCCATGCGCACCAGATTATGACCCAGGGTATTGATCTCTTCGAGACCCGCCATCGGCGGAAGGATGGCACCACCTTCCATGTCGAGATCAGTGTTCACTATATTGATAGTAATGGCGGTGTGATGGTCTGTTTTTGCCGTGACATTACCGACCGTAAACGGCGTGAAGCCGAAATCCGCCACCTCAATAGCGAGCTTGAACAGCGTGTCGCGGAACGTACCGCCGATCTGAGCCGGGCAAATGCCGATCTGAACCGCGCTTTGCGGGCTAAGGATGAGTTTCTGGCTACCATGAGCCACGAACTGCGCACGCCGCTCAATGGGGTCCTCTCCTTCTCTGAATTACTCCAAGAACAGATCTCTGGCCCGATCAATGAACAACAACGTCGTTCGCTCCAATATATCGAAAGCAGTGGACGGCATCTGCTCTCGTTGATCAATGACATCCTTGATCTCTCTAAAGTTGAAGCCGGACGGATGGATATTCATACCGAAATATACTCGGTGGTTGAGATCTGTGAGGCTAGTCTGCTCTTTGTGAAAGAACTGGCCAACAAGAAGGGGCTTCAGGTTCAGTTTGTCTGTAACGACAACCTCGCGGTGATCGAGGTGGATGCCAAACGCCTCAAGCAGATGTTGGTGAATCTGCTCAGCAATGCGGTGAAGTTTACCCCTGGTGGTGGTCAGGTATTATTGGCGGTTACAACCGATGCCGATGATGGAGTAATCCAGTTTACGGTGAGTGATACTGGTATCGGTATTAAAGCCGAGGATATGGAGCGGCTCTTTCACCCCTTCACCCAGTTGGATAGCAGCCTTTCACGGCAGCATGAGGGCAGTGGGCTTGGCTTGGCGCTAGTACGGCGCTTAGCCGACCTGATGGGCGGGAGTATTGGGGTTGAGAGTGGCGGCGAGAACCAAGGGAGCCGCTTTGTGCTTGCACTGCCTTGGCACCCGAAACCTATGCTCCCGCCCACCATTCATACTGCGCAACAGCCACAAACGAATGTGCCGAACCGAATCGTATTTCCCAGCCAAGCTACTATTCTGCTCGCCGAAGATAACGAGATGACGATTGATGTGCTGATCGAGTATCTGCATTACCTTAACCTTCAGGTGGTTGTGGCACGCAATGGCCGTGAGGCAATTGAACGTGCCCAGGAATGTATGCCGACGCTCATTCTGATGGATATTCAGATGCCGGTGATGGATGGTCTTAGCGCTATCCGCGAACTGCGTACCCTACCCGCCTTTCGCACCACGCCGATCATCGCCCTCACCGCGCTGGCGATGCAGGGCGACCGCGAGCGCTGTTTGGATGTGGGAGCAAATGAGTACCTGAGTAAGCCGGTGAGTCTGCATGGGTTGGTTGAGGTGATGCAGCAGATGTTACGCAACGAGAAACCAAAAGAAGGAGCCGCCCTATGGCCGTAGAGATACGTGAATTGCTCGATGTTGCCCACACGCTGGCATGGCAAGCCGGCAAGATCACCCTGCGCTACTTCCAGAGTGGGGTGGCGGTTGATCATAAGGCCGATGAGTCGCCGGTAACGATTGCCGACCGTGAGACGGAATCTTTCTTACGTAGCGCGATTCTGGCGCGTTACCCCGATCATGCGATTTTGGGTGAAGAAGAAGGCGTCAGTGGTGGCGATGATGCCGAGTATCGCTGGATTCTCGATCCGATTGATGGCACCAAGTCGTTTGTACGCGGCGTGCCGCTCTATGGAGTGATGGTGGGGGTACTATACAAGAACGAGCCACTCGTGGGTGTCGTGAACATGCCCGCCCTAAACGAGATCGTCTACGCAGGTACGGGGTTGGGTTGCTGGTGGAACGGGCGACCCTGCCGGGTCTCGTCTATCCCCGCACTTCGCGAGAGCTTGGTGGTGGCGACGGTAGCCCACGGGTATGAGCAGTATGGCAAGGGGCAAGCCTTCCAACGGCTGGTTGAGCACGCGGGGATGTTCCGCACCTGGGCCGATTGTTACGGCTACCTACTGGTGGCAACCGGGCGTGCCGAAGTGGCGCTCGATCCGATCATGAATATTTGGGATGCGGCGGCTTTAGCCCCGATCATGCGCGAGGCGGGAGGCACCTTTACCGATTGGCAAGGGCGACCCAGTATCGAGCATCAGGAGGGCATTGGCAGTAATGGGTTGGTGTTGAACGAGGTGCTGGATCTGGTGCGTGGGTAGCGGCAGCCCATTGGGCCGTGGCTACATCCCCAAGCGCAGGTTGGGGGTCACATCCAACTCCCAACCACTCTGCTTGCCCGCCGCAAAGCGGTAGAAGGCCGCCGCTGCCACCATCGCGGCATTGTCGGTACAGAGGTCAATCGGGGGCACATAGAGCGGTACCTCGGCGCGACGGTTCAGTTCGGCCCGCAAACGGGTGTTGGCGGCCACCCCACCCGCCAGGATGATCGCGTTGGCCCCGTGCTGTCGCACCGCCTCGACGGTCTTGGTGCTCAGGACATCCACGACCGACTCCTGGAAGGCGTGGGCCATCTGGGCCACCCAACGCGGATCGAGCGGAACCGGAGCCGCCTTGGGTGGCTCCGGCGGGGTTGCCGGGGGCACCACACGCCCCTTGTGCTTGCCCGCAGGTTTGGCGGGCAACCGCGCCTCCCGCTCCTGATGCTCCTGCACCTTGTGGAGTACAGCCGTTTTGAGGCCGCTAAATGAAAAGTCGAAACTCTCACGCAGCCATGCACGCGGCAACACCAAGCCCCCCACCTGCGCCCCCTCGGCGACGCGCTGGATGGCCGGGCCACCGGGATAGCCCAGACCTAGGATGCGCGCCACCTTATCGAAGGCTTCGCCCACCGCATCATCACGGGTCTGACCGAGAATCGTGTAGTCGCCGTGGTCGCGCAGCAATGCCAGGAGGGTGTGGCCACCCGAGACGACCAGCGCGATCAGTGGGAAGGCAGGCGGTTCGGCATGCGCATCGAGCCAACTCGCATAGATGTGAGCCTCCAGGTGGTTGACGCCGATAAAGGGCAGCCCGCGCTGCCAAGCCAGCGCCTTGGCCGCATTCAGCCCAGTGAGCAGCGCCCCACTCAAGCCGGGGCCATGCGTGGCCGCCACCGCATCCACCGCCGACCAGCCGCCGGGGAGGGCGGACAGCGCCGCCTGCACCACCGGCACAAGGCTGAGGATATGCTGGCGCGAGGCCACCTCCGGCACGATACCGCCATAACGGCTGTGCATATCCATCTGCGAGGCGACGACGTTAGAGAGCACCGTGCGCCCACCGCGCACCACCGCTGCTGCCGTCTCGTCGCAGGAGGTCTCTAGGGCTAAAATAGTATAGGTGTTGGGTAGATCTCTCATGATGGTAGTATACGCCAATTTTGGCGAGTCGGGTATACTCGTATAACAGGGCATGGGCAAAGTCCTTGGGGCTGCACCCCAAGCCCCATTTTTTGTGGTGTTTTGGCGGCTTCGCCGCCAAAACACCACAAAAAATTCTGCGGGGGCGGCGCAGCCGCCCCCGCACCCCCACCGGAGGTGACTTTGCCCATGCCCTGACTCCAAATGACAGAGAACACCAACGAGGTACAATCTATGGTATAATTACCCGGTTGTGTGTAAACGTCTATCACTGCACGTTGTAGAGCAGTAGATCCCTTTCTATCCCGCCGCACCACCGGGCACGCGCAGCCCGTTATGGTACGACGAGCGGGATGTCACCAGAGGAGGACTCCATGCGCGAGCGTCGCCGGAACTACGAACTGATGATCATTATTAGCCCACTGCACGCCAACGAAGAGGGGGTTGCCGCTACCATCGAGCGCATCTCGCAGTCAATCACGAATGCAGGTGGTGAGGTCACGGGTGTCAACCAGAGCCCACCCTGGGGCCGTCGCAAACTGGCCTACCCCATCCGTGAGTATGCAAGTGGTGAGGCGAGCCGCCGCAACTTCACCGAGGGCTACTATGCCCTCTTCACCTTCAGCCTTGCGGCTGCCAAGGTGGTTGAGGTTGAGCGTACCCTCAAGCTGACCGACAGTGTCATGCGCCACCTCATCACGCTGGTTGAGGTGAAGACGCTCCCAACCGAAGAGGTTGTGGAAGAGGCTGAGCCGGTTGCTGATCAGGCGGAGTAGGGCTGTATAGCCGTTTGATCCCTCATTTCCCACTTCTGCACCCAGCATCGGGGATGGAAGTGGGAGGTGGGGGTGATTTTATCAGGTGTCTGCAACGCACATGGCTGATACACCAAAAAATCCCCCACAGGGTGGCCGTAAACCTACGACCCCCAATCCTCACGCCGCTCCACCACCCACCCGCCGCCGACTTGCCCGTCATGCCCGCGAGGTGCGCGATCAGCGCCGGGTGATGCTGATCATTGGGTCGGGTATCGGTTTGGCGCTACTGATCTTGTTGGTTGGCCTGAGCTATGACCGACTCTGGATTCCGAGTCGTCCGGTGGCGCAGGTCGGAAGTACTACGCTGAATCGTGGCGACTATTGGCAGCAGCAACGTTTGGCGTATGCCCGCGAACTCTCTCAGAACTTCCAATTATTGGCTCTCTTCGGTGGAAATCAGCAGATTGCCCAGCAGTTTGCCAACCAAAGTCCGTTGATCAATCAGCAGATTCGCAATCAGCGTGCTACTGAGGTTGATCCGGCGGTGGTGAGCCAGTGGGAGAATTTCCAACTTAAGCTGCAAGGGGCAACCCCGTTGGGTCTGAGCGCCTCGCCGGATGAGATCAATCAGGCGATTGCCAATGATCTGGCGCTGATCTTCATTCCGCCTCCGGTTGAGCCGATCACACCGACCACGACGGTTGAACTCACACCAACGGTTGCCCTGACGACGACGGCTGAATTGATGCCTACCCCAACCGCAACCCCGTCGCCAACCGCACTCCCTTCACCCACGCCCTCGCCAACGGCTGGGGGGCCAACCAGTACGCCCGAACCAACCATGACCCCCTTGCCCACACCACTGGCGGCTGAGGCCAGTACACAGGTGGAGCAGATTGTTGATGAGATCTTCCGGCGGTATGAACTGGAATTGGCGGCGGTGAGTGATAAGCCGCTGCTGACGAAGGAAGATTTCCGGGCTGCCCTAACAGCGCAGTATCACGAGCAGTTGCTCAATACGCGGGTGCAGGAGCGTTTGGTGCCCGAAGCCAGTTTTGTGGCCAGCGAGGTACCCAATCGGGTGGTGGCGCGCCAGATTTTGGTCGCGGTGAACCCGCCGGCTGAGGCGACTCAGGAGCAGATCGAGGCGCTCTTTGTGGCGGCCAAGGGCCGCGCTGATGCGCTCCTCAGCGAGTTACGTGGTGGGGCTGATTTTGCCACTCTGGCGGCTGAGGAATCGGATGATCCTGGTTCCGCGAGTATGGGTGGTGATCTGGGCGGCTTCGATCAGGATGGCAAGGCCGATAATGGTGCAACCTACCCGCCGGAGTTGGTAACGGCAGCACTTGCGCTCCAACCCAACACGCTGAGTGATCTTGTCCGTACTCAGTTTGGCTGGCATATCCTAGAGGTGACGGATCGTACCGTCCCGACCCTGGAAGACCAGTTGCGCGAGGCACGTACCAAGGCGCTCGATGACTGGTTGACCCAGCAGCGCACCACCATTGCGGTGCAGCGTTTCCCGGCACCTACCGCGACGCCTGATCTTGGCCCGGCAACAGCGACGGTCGTGCCAACCTATATGCCTGGCCCGCCAACGCCAATGCCGACGCCCATTCCAACCGAGGTGGTGACGGCAGTGCCGACCGAAGCACCGACTGAGGCACCGACTGAGGTAGTGCCAACTGCGGTACCCCTAACACCAACACCGTAACATGTATCGTTGCGCTATGCGGCTTGTTCCAAGCCGCATAGCGCAACGATACTCCCCCCACTCCTATGCGCAAATGGAAAGCCCAATCAACGCCCCGAGTCTGGTTCGCGGTGATCTTCATGATCCTGACCGCTACCGGCTCCACCTTCTTTTTTGCCGCAGTGGCGCAGGCGTTGCGCGTACCAATTGAGGCATGGGCAATTGATCTCAACCTCTATCTGCGCTTCTTGGCCGGTGTGGCGCTCCTGATCGTGACCGCGCAGGTGGCCTATCGGGTCGCCGCCGCACTGACGCTGGCCTATGGGCTAGATCGCAATGGCTTCTACATCTTCTGGTTGGGCAACCGGATGGTCGTGCCGCTCGGTCAGATCGAGAGCGTTGAGCGGAGTGCCAGCGTGGCCGATAGGGCTAGTTTGAGCCAGAGCCTGGGCTACTTTTATGGTGGCTTCAAGCTTCCTAGCGGGAAGATCGCCCAACGCTTCTCAACCCTGCCCACCAAACAGGCGATCATGCTTCAGACCAGTGGCCAAGCCTATATTATTTCGCCCAATAACACCGATACCTTTGTCCAGGAACTTGAACAGCGCCAACGGATCGGGGTCATCCAACAACTAACGCCGGGGGTCGAGGCAGGGCGCTATTTCTCCTACGCCTTCTGGGACGATCAGGTAGTGCGGCAGGCGTTGGTGCTGGCCTTCAGCTTGAGCCTCATCCTGCTTGGCTGGCTGGCCTCAATCTACCCCAACCTCCCCGCGCTGATCGATCTGCGTAGCAATGCGGCGGGAGAAGCGGGGGCGCTCAGTCCGCGCCATCAGATCCTCTTCCTACCCCTCGCTGCCTTCGCCACGCTGCTCTTCAATACTGGGTTGGGCATCACGCTCTATGTACGCACACCCTTGGGAGCACGCATGCTTCAGATGGCTTCGGCCATGGTGCAGTTGCTCTTTGCGGTGGCGGTGCTGACGATTGTAAGGTAGTTGGGGCTGTGCCCCAGACCTTCTTTTTTCTCTGCTGTTGGCGGCGAAGCCGCCAACAGCAGAGAAAAAATTCTTCGGAGGAGGCTTCGCCTCCCCCGAACCCCCGCCGCCCAAAAACACCTACCTTAGTAGTTCTGCTTCAGATACGCGCGCCATCCGGCATCAAACTCGGCAAAGCTCATCCCAAAGACGCTCTGCAAGGCACGGTCGTAGCGCTCTACACCCGTACCAGCGGTCTTGTTCATGGTTTCGGCCAACTCCCAGAACTTCTCCAGCCCACCTAGTTCGGTGTCTATGTAGGCCACCATTGCATAGGAGAGGCCGTAGGCCAACGAGACATCGCGCTCCAAGAGGTAGAGGTGGTCAAGATCCTGGGGGTTAGTGCTGCCTGAGGTGTCCAGAATCGGGATGATCTGGTTACTGGCAACTGCCGCGCTCACCTGCGAAGCGCGTGGGCTATCCGAGACATACTCGGCTAAGCCCTCGAACATCCAATCGCGCATGGTCGAGACGGGCATAAAGGCGCGCTCGTTGATCAGGTGGGTAAACTCGTGGGTGAGGGTCTCGCCGAGTTCGCCATCCCAACCCTTACTGGCATCGTAGTAGCCGAAGGCGAAGGAGTTAGGAGCGAAGATGACCATACGATCTTCGCGGGGCCGGTTACCAGAACGGTAGTAGGCGAGTGCCGATGCAGGTTGGGGTGGAGTGATACCGAAGATAGGACGAATATCTACGGTGGGCTTGAAATCAATCTCGCGGCCCAGCCGGGTGGTCACGATCTGGTAGGATTGCTCCATCAATTCCATAATGCGCGGGTTAATATCGTCGGCCCAAGCATAGGTGCGGTAGGTGAAGTGTTCACTCTCCAGTTTGATCGTCTCACCAAGCTGCTTGGCAGTTGGCTCAGAGAGCAGCCACGCGCCATCCACCTCGCGGAAGAGCCAGCCGTAGCGCTGCGAGCCAGACCCATCAATATGGGCGAGGACGAAGCCCAGATCGCGCTCTTCAATCGCGGTGACGCTGAACTGCCAGCCTCCGCCACCACCAAACATCGATTCCTGGTAGGTCGTGAAGCGCTCCTCAACCAAGCGCCGAAAGGGGGTATTGCTCTGATCCACCGTAGACTGGAGTAATGCCAGATCGTTACGGTTGTAAGCACGGGCATAGTCGTCGAGGGTGGCCTGAATCGCGGCCATGATCGTGGATTCATCGGGTGCGGCGGACGTGCTGGCGGCGGCACTGGTAGGTTCGCTGGTAGGCAGACTGGCCTGGGGTTGGTTACACCCGGCCAGTAGGGTGGCCGCCAAGCATGATGCGAGCATAATTCGGCGCATAGATTCTCCTGAGTGCGGGTACAATAGACCAATGCTTCTTCAATCTGATCGTACCACATGATGGATCTCGACACCCTCAACTGGCTCCAATCCCCACCTGGCCAAGCACTCTTGGCCGAACTTGCCGTGCGTCCCTTGGGCGAGGCGGATCTCTTGGGTGAGATCACCCGCTTGCGCCGCCACTTCGCCGCCGATCTGGTGCGCGCCGCAGTCGAGTTGGCTCGTCTGCGGCAGCGTGCGACAGCCAAGTTTCCGGCTGCCGAGCGTATGTTCTTTACCCGTGAGGCATTGGAACAATCGAGCGCGGCAGCAGTGGCGGCGCACCGCGCTACCCGCTTGGCTCCCGCTGGTCAGGTGGCCGACCTCTGCTGTGGGGTGGGTGGCGATGCGCTGGCACTTGCGGCTGGTGGTGCCGAGGTGCAGGCAGTGGATCGTGATCCGCTACGCTTGGCGATGGTGGCTGCGAATGCCACCGCCTTGGGGCTGGCCGAGCGCGTGCATCCCCTCCAACGCGATCTGCTCGCGGAACCCCCGCCTGCGGCGGCGGCGCTCTTCTGCGACCCCGGACGCCGCGCTGATGGTCGCCGCCGCTTTGCTGTCGAGGAGTATGAGCCACCCCTCAGCCATATTCTTAGTTGGCAACGCCAGACCCCGGCGCTGGCGGTGAAGTTGGCTCCAGGGGTGGATCTGGCTGCGCTGCCGAGTATGGCCGAAGTCGAGTTTGTCTCGTTGCATGGCGAGTTGAAGGAGGCGCTGCTCTGGTGTGGCCCGTTGGCGCAGGTGGCGCGGCGGGCGACGTTGTTGGATGGCACGGGCCATACTGCCATGCTGGTGCAACCCAGCCCCCCAACGTTCCCCCCGGCGATCAGCCCACCGCTCGCGTATCTCTACGAGCCTGACCCGGCGGTGATCCGGGCGGGGCTGGTTGCCGATCTGGCGGTGCAGATGGGGGCCGCCCAACTCGACCCGCAGATCGCCTATCTGACGGCGGCGCATCTTCAGCCGACGCCCTTCGCCCGTGCATGGCCCATCCACTCCTGGCAGCCCTTCAACCTTAAACGCCTGCGCGCCAGCCTGCGCGAACTCGCAGCGGGCGCGGTCACGGTCAAGAAGCGTGGTTCGCCCTTAGATACCGACACGCTGGCGCGCCAACTCAGTGGCGATGGCCCCAATCCGCTGGTGGTGGTGTTGACTCGCCACTATAATGCACCGATCATGCTCATCTGTGGCCCACCGATTGCGTTTCCGTCCCTCATCCATAAGGAGTCCCGCTAATGCCAAACAACAAATTCGCCTTCTTTAATGGTCAGATCGTGCCGATTGAGCAGGCCCAAGTGAGTGTCATGACCCATGCGCTCAATTATGGGACGGGTTGTTTCGAGGGTATTCGCGCCTATTGGAATGCCGAGGAGGAGCAACTCTTCGTCTTCAAGCTGCGCGAGCATATGGAGCGGCTGCATCGTTCGTGCCGCATCCTATATATGCAGTTGCCCTACAGTGTTGATGAGTTGTGCCAGATCACGCTTGATCTGCTGCGCCAAGAGGGCTTCCGCGAGGATGTCTATATTCGTCCGCTGGTCTACAAGAGTGACCCGCTGATCGCGGTGCGGCTGAACGATACCGCCGATAGCTTCACCCTGTGGGCGGTGGGTTTCGGGCAGTATCTTGATAGTAGCGCCCTCAAGGTGTGTGTCTCTTCGTGGCGGCGGATTGAGGACAATATCATCCCCTCGCGGGCCAAGGTGTCGGGAGCCTACATCAACTCGGCGCTCGCCAAGACCGAGGCGTTGTTGAATGGCTACGATGAGGCGATTGTACTCGGCTCGGACGGCCATGTCTCCGAGGCAAGCGCCGCAAACCTCTTCCTGGTGCGGAATGGGACACTGATCACCCCGCCGGTCACCAGTGATGTGCTAGAGGGCATTACGCGCCAGGTCGTGTCACAACTGGCCCAGGAGCGCCTTGGCCTGCATGTGGTCGAGCGTGCCATTGATCGCACCGAGCTCTATATTGCCGATGAGGTCTTTTTCTGCGGTACTGGGGCCGAGGTGAAGCCGATCATCGAGATTGATCACCGCAAGGTGGGGACGGGCGTGGCTGGCCCGCTGGCACCCATGCTGGCTCAACTCTACCGCGAGGTGGTGCATGGCAAGGTGGCGGCCTACCGCAAGTGGTGTACGCCGGTATACTAGCTTCCGGGAAGCTTGGAGCTACGCCCCAAACTCCAACTTTTGCTGTTGTTTGGCGGCTGCGCCGCCAAACAACAGCAAAAAAGATCTTTGGGGGCAGCGCAGCCGCCCCCGAACCCCCACCGGAGCTAAAACGGAACATCATCGTCGCTATCAATCGGCTGGGGCTGGTTGCGCCCCGGCGGACGGCTGGGGGTACGCCCGCTGCTGGGTGGCGGCGGTGGAGGTGCGCTGCGCCGCGCCGGGGGTGGCCCCTCTGCTGGCTCGTCGTAGGATTCGTCAACATCAGGGGCCGCACCACGCTCGTTGCGGCTGGAGAGAATGATCATGTCCTGCGCGATCACCTCGGTCGTGTAGCGCTCTATCCCCTCGCGGTCGTTCCACTTGCGGGTTTGTAGGCGTCCCTCAATATAGACCCGCGTGCCTTTATTCAAATACTGATTGCAGATCTCGCCGAGTTTGTCCCAGGCAACTACGCGGAACCACTCGGTGTCGTCATGCTTGTTGCCGTCCCGATCCTTCCAGGTACGCCCGCTCGCAACGCGGAAGTTGGTTACGGCGCTGCCCTGCTCGGTGTAGCGCATCTCAGGATCTGCACCGAGATACCCGGTTAGTTGTACCTTGTTTAGGTCCTTGGACATGGGTTTCCTCCCCGTTTGTGTGGTTTACTCATAAAACCAGTTCTAAGAACTGGTGTTCGCATTGTATCATACCCAATTGGCTGCGTCAAGTTCAGGATAGCCCGTAACTGTTCACACTTGGGGTAAAGGAAGCTTCTGATTGACGCAAAGGCGCAAAGACGCAAAGGTTTTGTTGCAGGCTTTGCGCCTTGGCGTCTTTGCGTCAAAATCGGAATGCTAGGAGAACTGTGAACAGTTACGATAGCCCAATATCAAACCCTGCCGCCAAGTCGCGCCGCGAGTAGCGCCGGAAGGCGAGGACGGTCTTGGTTTCAGTAACCCCTGCGATCTGGGCAATGCCACTGGGCACGGATTGGTCGAGTGAATCGTAGTCGCTCAACCGCAAGAGGGCGATAATGTCAAATTCGCCCGTCACCGAGTAGACTTCGGCGACGTTGGGGAGTTCGGCGATGGCCTGGGCAACTTCGCTGATGCGCCGCGATTCACATGCGATCAGCACGAATGCGGTGAGCATAGGATCTCCTCTCTGCTTGGTGACAGGATGGGTATTATAGCATTGTACCGCTAGAACGGTTCCGGTGGGCGCACGCGCCAGATCATCGGCGCGATCCAGATCCAGGCCGTATTCACCACTACCACCGCGCCCATGACCAACACCGCGAGGCGTCCTAGCCAGCCGCGTCGCCACAGGGCCGCACTGCTGATTGCCGTCCCCACGGCGATGATCCAGGCTAGGAACATGAGCCAGCGCGGGCTGTTGGTGGCCAGGGTGATGAAGGGCATCACCGCAAAGCAGATCGCCACGATCAGGCTGCCGAACATCATGGCCAACACCACACCTTCGCGGCTGAGGTGCGCGCCGAGCCGGGTGCGTTGGGCCAGCATGCCTACCCCTACCATCCCCAACGGGATGGGGAAGATGCCGAAGTGGGTGATCAGCCCTGCCCGCCACAGGTTCTCCCACATGGCGGCGCGGCTGGCCGGGGCGCGGTTGGCGACGGCGCTCATGCCGCTTTCGCGGGCGATCTCTAGCTGGTTGAGGAACATGGGGATGTAGGCGCTGTAGAAGAAGATCCCCGCGAAGAGAACCGCGCCACCAAGGGCGAGGCTGAGCGGCCAGCGTACCGCCCGCGCCCATGCCACCCCGCGCCAGCTCTGCACCCATGTCGCGGCCATCAGCATGGCCACCAAGAGTGTGGTGTTGATCAGGAACCCAAAATGGCCGAGGAAGACGAGGCTGAGTAGCCCAAAGATGGCTAGAATCCAGCGTAGCCGTTGCGCGTGGTCATCGCCCTGCCACGCCTCAACAGCCCAGCAGAGTGCCGCGATGCAGAGTAGGTGGAAGAATTGGCTGTAGATGTGGGTGTCAAACGACCACCAAGTGGTCATGAAGGTGGCGGCGGTGAAGACGTAGGTGGCGGATGCGAGCAGCGCGGTTGGACCGCGTGTCACCCGGCTGGCAATCGCGTAGATCAGTATTGCACTCAGCGCATCCACAAGTGCGGCCCCGATTTGCAGCACGCTACTGGGGGCGAGACCCACGAGGGTGAAGGGGGCCACGATCAGGTAGGGGCCGGGTGGGTAGGGGAAGTCAACGCCCCGGTTTTTGGAGAGAATATAGATCAGTCCGTTGGCGGCTTCGGTGAAGCGGTTGACATGAAAGTTGATGTCGCCATGCATGGCGTTGGGGTAGAGCCGCCCGCCGTAGCGCATCGCAAAGGCAATCACGGCGAAGCTGACCAGCCAACCCAGGTTGTTCGCGGTCAGTGGCACGCCAAACCGGCTGGCCAGTGGCGCAACGCCAGCGTGCAGGATGATCGCCAACGGGTAGGCCAGCGCACTGGCGATCAGCGCCGCGTTGGCTCCCGCCGCCCAGTGTGGGCGGTCGAGCAGCGCTACAATGCCCACCAGCACCCCGATTCCGGCATACAGACTCACCTGCTGCCACGTCGGCACCGCCGACCCTAAGGCGTGGCGCAACGCCAGCCACAGGCAGAGCATGGCCCCCAACCAACCCAGGCTCGCAGCCCAGTCGGGGCTGACGAATCCCGCCCCAGCCACACTGCGTATGACCACATGCTCTACCGGAACCCCCAGATGGCGCGGGTCGCCCGCCGGGGTGAAGGTGGCACTGCGTAGACTGAGACTGAGGTGGCCGTTGCTGGGTGCGGGGATGAGCAGGTGTTGGCGTGATCCGCTGGGGCGCACTGGCAGATCAACCAGATGGACATCATTGGCGAAGATGGCGATCTGGTGCGGGCCAAGCGCTAGGATCTCAGGACTTATGCCGAGGATGCGGATCTCGATACTGAGGCTGCGGCGGCCCACCCCAGCCATCTCGATGCGTGAGTCGGCCTGTGTCCAGCGATAATCGCCGTAACTGCTCGCTTCACCCGCGTTAAAGCCCTGCACAAAGGGTAGATCGCTGCCCACCCCTTCGGGGTAGCCAGCATTGATCGGGTAATTCAGAGGCAAGTGTGGGGTGATCAGGAAGATGATCAGCAGGCTGAGGAGGCCGATCCAGAGCGCGGGATGGATGACTCCCCGCAACGCTGCACCAAGGGTGAACTGTTCACGATGGGATGAAACGGGTTGCCCTCTCACGAGTTCACACTTCTCCTACGGGGCACATGGTAGGGGCGAAGCATCGCCCGCCAACCGCGTTCGGGTTCCCCTGCTCCATCAAGGGCGATGCTTCGCCCCTACGGAATGATTGGGGAACCCGACCATGATGGGGTTTCCTTGTCTTAGGGCATCCGGTTATTCCACGTCCGCAGGCAGATCACCCTCACCGACGAGGTCGTCATCCGCATCGCCGCCGCTGAGCAACTCTTCAAGCCGCGCCCGCAGTTTCTCCGCACCATCATCCTCAGCCACAGGCGGGGTGACGCTAATCCCCAGCAACGACTCGGCGCGTTCCACGTTGTTGGGTTGCTGTTCGGATACTGCTGGCCCGCTCTCCATCATGCGCGCCATCTCATCCACCAACTCGTCGCGCCCGCGCTCAGTACGCTTCTCGATCCCAGTACCGGCTGGGATGAGCTTACCGATGACCACGTTCTCCTTCAGGCCACGCAGGTAGTCCACCTTGCCGGTGATCGCCGCATCGGTGAGCACGCGGGTAGTCTCTTGGAACGAGGCCGCCGACAAGAAGCTGTCGGTGTTGAGCGACGCCTTGGTGATCCCCAGCAGTACGGTGGCGGCAGTTGCCGGCTCACCACCCTGGCTGACAACGTCGTTGTTGAGGCGACGGAACTCGGCGGCTTCGATCAACTCGCCCGGCAACAGCCCGGTGTCACCTGGCTCCTCGATCCGCACGCGGCGCAACATCTGGCGCACAATCACTTCGACGTGCTTGTCGTTGATGTTCACACCTTGCGAACGGTAAACCTTCTGGGCTTCGTTGACGAGGTAACGCTGCACCGCTTCGCGACCCTGAAGATCGAGCAGTTCCTGTGGGTTGGCGCTCCCATCGGTGAGCTGCTGACCCGCCACGACCCGTGCGCCATTCTCCACCCGCATGCGGGCGGTGTGCGGCACAACGAGTTCGCGCTCCTCGCGATCCTCCTGGCTGATCACGATGCGGTCGCCATAGATGTAGGCACGCCCGGAGAGACGCGCAATGATCGGTGGCTGCGGGTTGTCGGCGTTGTTGCTCTCGGCGATCACCTGACCCTCAGCCACATCGCTCTCGTTGTCAACCAGCGCGATGAAGTCCTTAGGCAACGTGTATTCATCGGTGTAGACCTCCGAGGCCACGATCTTGATCGTGCGCACGCCATCGTCATCCTTGACGACCTGCGCCACACCATCAATTTCGGCCAGCAACGACTTGCCCTTGGGCACCCGTGCCTCGAAGATCTCCTGCACACGCGGCAGACCCTGGGTGATGTCGTCGGCAGATGCCACACCACCGGTGTGGAAGGTGCGCAGCGTGAGCTGCGTACCCGGCTCACCGATGGACTGGGCCGCGACGATACCACACGCCTCGCCAATGTCCACCAACTTGCCGGTAGCAAGGCTGCGCCCGTAGCAGAGGCGGCAGATGCCATGCTCGGATTGGCAGGTCAGGGTAGAACGCACATAGACCGACTCGATCTTATGCTGATCAATCTTGTTGGCAATGTCATCGTCAATCTCGACATTGCGATCCGCAATCAGTTCGCCGGTCTCTTTGTCGTAGATCGGAGCGGCCAAAAAGCGCCCGACCATACGCACAGACAAGCGCTCCATCAGCTCGTCGCTATCTGCGGCGTGCAACCAGACCCCATCCTCAGTTCCACAATCCTCGATAGTGACGATCACATCCTGGGCCACGTCCACCAGACGCCGGGTGAGATACCCAGCTTCGGCGGTACGTAGCGCGGTATCGGCCAGACCCTTACGTCCACCGTGGGTAGAGACGAAGTAGTCGAGCACCGAGAGCCCTTCGCGGAAGTTGGCCTTGATCGGCTGCTCAATAATCCGCCCGGTGGGGTCGGACATGAGGCCGCGCATACCCGACATCTGCGAGATCTGGTTGATGTTACCACGGGCACCGGAGGTGGACATCATCGCCACCGGGCCGAACTGGTTCATGTTCTCCTTCACCGCAACGATGGTGAGTTTGGTGGCTTCCTGCCAGATACGCACAACCTCTTGGTAGCGCTCCTCTTCGGTGATCAGACCGCGCCGGAACTGCTTCTCGACATCGAAAACTTGGGCTTCGGCATTGCTGACGATCTCGTACTTGGCTTGTGGCACTTCGATATCGTTGATACCGATGGTCATACCACCATAGGTGGCGTTCTTGAAGCCAAGTGCCTTGATCTTATCCGCCTGTTGCGCCGTCTTCTCCGAGCCATAGATGCGCACCAATTCAATCTCGTTCTTGTAGGGCCACATGGCGCGCAGTTCGGCCAGATCCTCCTGGCTCACATTCTTGAGGTTGGTATAGTACTGGTAGCAGTCGGCGATGATCTCGCGCAGCCCCTTCTTATCAATCACGCGGTTGCGGTAGCGCAAGGGCGGCAGGAGCTCATTGTTGAGCAACACGCGCCCAATCGTCGTCTCGATCAGCATGCGCGGGGTGCCGTCTTCTGCCGGGCTAAGAACGCGCACATTCTCGGCGCGATCATTCTTGCCCTGGGGGTATCCTTCCATCCGAATCCAGATCGGAGCTTGAATAGCCACCAGACCCTTATCGTAGGCCAGCATGGCCTCATCAACATTGGTGAACTTCTTGCCACTCCCCAGTGCCCCATCGCGCACCTGCGAGATGTAGTAGCAACCCAACACGATGTCCTGCGACGGCGTAATGATCGGGTCACCGTGGGCCGGGCTGAGCAGGTTGTACTTACTCAGCATGCGCGTGCGAGCCTCTTCCTGGGCCTTGCGCGAGAGCGGTACGTGAACAGCCATCTGGTCGCCGTCGAAGTCGGCGTTGAAGGCGGCGCAGACGAGCGGGTGCAACTGAATGGCCGAGCCTTCGATCAGTTTGGCCTCGAACGCCTGGATGGAGAGGCGGTGCAGCGACGGGGCGCGGTTGAGCAGCACGAGGTAATCCTTGATCACCTCTTCCAGCACGTCCCACACCTCTGGGCGCACGCGCTCGACAATCCGCTTGGCGCTCTTGATGTTGTGGGCAAAGCCCTTCTCCACCAAACGGCGCATCACAAACGGCTTGAAGAGCTCCAGTGCCATCTTCTTGGGCAGACCGCACTGGTGCAACTGGAGGTTCGGGCCAACCACGATCACCGAGCGGCCCGAATAGTCCACGCGCTTACCGAGCAGGTTCTGGCGGAAGCGGCCCTGCTTACCCTTGAGCATGTCGCTCAGGCTCTTCAGACGATGCTTGCCCTTGCCCGATACCGCCCGTCCGCGCCGCCCGTTATCAATCAGGGCGTCCACGGCCTCTTGGAGCATGCGCTTCTCGTTACGCACGATGATTTCGGGCGCATTCAGCTCCATCAGCCGCTTGAGGCGGTTGTTGCGGTTGATCACGCGGCGGTAGAGATCGTTGAGGTCGCTGGTTGCAAAACGGCCACCGTCCAACTGCACCATCGGGCGCAGGTCAGGCGGAATGACCGGCAACACGGTCATGATCATCCACTCCGGCTTGTTGCCGCTCTTGCGGAAGCTCTCGACCACGCGCAAGCGTTTGGTGGCCTTCTTGCGCCGCTGGCCCTGGGTGGTCTGGACTTCAGCATTCAGATCCTCAGCCAGCTTGTCCAGGTCTACCTGACGCACGATCAGTTCGCGCACCGCGCCCGCACCCATATCGGCGCGGAAGACACCGGGGGCGAGATCGCGCAACTGGCGATACTCCATCTCAGAGAGGATGCGGCACGGCTTGAGACCATCAAGATGATCGAGCTTCTCCTTCTCCTCACGCACCAGGGTGTCCAGTTCGCGCTGGAGGCGCTCCTGCAACTTCTCCTGCTCCTGGGTCGCCTCGGCGGCCTTGCGCTCGCGCTCGGCATCGGTGAGCAACTCGGCATCCGACATATCGCGGGTGCGGCGAGCATCCAGAGTGTCCAGTTCCTGATCGAGCATCTCGTCGAGCTGATCGAGGGTGCGCTCGCTGATCACCTCGCCCTCTTCCACCAGGGTGGTGTTGCGGAAGGTGATGTCCTCATCGGTGACGAGGTTGGTCATCTCCTCCAGACGCTCGCGCAGGCGTTCGGCCTCGTTCGCGATCTCCTCGCGCAAGCGGCGGTAGTCCTCCTCAATGCGGCGCTGGGTGCTGACCTGGGCATTCTCCATGCCACCCAGATCCTGGGTGAGTTGGGTGCTCAGCTCGATGCGCTTATCTTCGGCCTGGCGCTGGATGTTCTCACGCTTCTTGGCATAATCTTCCTGAAGCATCTCGCGCGCCACAACCCGCAACTCCTCCTTCACCTCGACAATGACATACGAGGCAAAGTAGAGCACCCGCTCCAAGTTACGCGGGCTAATGTCGAGCAGCAGACCCAAGCGGCTGGGGGTGCCCTTCACAAACCAGATGTGCGACACCGGCGAAGCCAGGGTGATGTGGCCCATACGGTCGCGCCGTACCTTAGCGCGGGTAACTTCAACCCCACACTTGTCACACACCACACCCTTATAGCGTACCCGCTTGTACTTCCCGCAGTAGCACTCCCAATCCTTCGTGGGTCCAAATATTCGCTCACAGAACAATCCGTCACGCTCAGGTTTCAAGGTGCGGTAGTTGATCGTCTCTGGCTTCGTCACTTCGCCGTGCGACCAGCCGCGAATATCCTCTGGGGAGGCCAAGCTAATCCGGATTGCGTTGAAGTCGTTGATCTCAAGCATGGGGGTTCACTCCTGTGGCGGCAGATACGCGTGAAACTGCACCCGCATCTCCTCTGTGATTGTGCCACGCTCAGGGCGTTTTTTCGGCTGCCAGTCTAAAAAGGTAGCTGCAATGGCAGCCTTACGGTCAAGGGCTAAACCTGGATGCTCAACATAGAGCCAAGCCGCCAGACACTTTGCCCGTATCGTGCTCCACTTGATATACCAAAGCGAACGGTTGGCTACCACGTTTGGCGCGGGGATGCCGGTCTGTTCTGCTATTGCTACGGCCATATCTGCCAGAAGTTGGTACGAACCTGAGTAGATATGGAGAACTGGCCGATCACCATTCCATGAAAGTGTGCCATCACCATCAACAAAGCCACGCACAAAGTGGACGAGAAGATGGTTGGGTAGAACAGGAAAGCCGATTACGTTGGATTTGTTCGGCATTCCACCGAGTGATATGAGATCGTTATAGAGATCTCGGTTGCAAAATTCAATATGGTAGCAATCGCCCTTGGCGGACACCTTCCGAAAACTACAACTTCCACCGATCACCTGGGCCATTGTGAGCAAATGGTCGCGATCAATACTGGCAATTTCAACTATATGCGCTCCGTTATCGCTGCGGTGGCGCATATATCCATCCGCCCACCAGTACCCTAGCACATAGGCCATCTCCGGCGACCAAACCCGAAAGAAGTCTATCGGACGTGCAGTGCGAGGCATGATCGTTCTCCAGTAGAACATATATACTGGAGAAGATAGTACCTGTTTTCGGATTGTCTGTCAAGGGGAGAGCGTAGCTCTCCCCCGACATTGCCCCTAGAACTCGCCGCGCTCCATCCCACTCAGGTTGATGCCGTCGAGGGCGGCCATGTCGCCATCCGCATCGTCGGATAGCTCCACCGGCTTCTCGTCTTCGCTGAGGACTTCGACACTTAGACCAAGCGACTGAAGTTCCTTGATCAGCACCTTGAAGCTTTCGGGCACACCCGCTTCCTGGATCGGCTCGCCCTTCACAATCGCCTCGTAGGTCTTGACACGCCCCACCACATCGTCCGATTTGACGGTGAGCATCTCTTGGAGGATGTAGGCAGCACCGTAGGCTTCGAGTGCCCACACTTCCATCTCACCGAAGCGCTGGCCACCGAACTGAGCCTTACCACCCAACGGCTGCTGGGTCACGAGGCTGTAGGGGCCAGTCGAACGGGCATGGATCTTGTCTTCCACCAAGTGAGCCAGCTTGAGCATGTAGGCATAGCCGACCGTGACCGGGTGGTGGAAGGGGATGCCCGTGCGCCCATCATAGAGCGTCACTTTGCCGTCGGCGGGCAGGCCCGAGTCGATCAGCATCTGCTTGATCTGCTTCTCGTCGGCGCCGTCGAAGACGGGCGTGGCCACTCGGTAGCCCAGCCGCGCCGCTGCCCAACCCAGGTGAGTCTCCAAGATCTGGCCGATGTTCATACGCGAAGGCACACCAATCGGGTTGAGGATGATGTCCACCGGGCGACCATCGGGCAGGAACGGCATGTCCTCGATGGGCAGTACCCGCGAGACCACACCCTTGTTGCCGTGGCGACCGGCCATCTTATCGCCGGGGCTGATCTTGCGCTTCTGGCAGAGCAGCACGCGCACGGTCTGATTGACCCCGACGGGCAGTTCGGCCCCTTCGCTGCGCGAGAAGACCTTGACATCAATCACCTTACCGCGCACACCGTTGGGGACGCGCAGCGAACTATCCTTGACCTCACGTGCCTTCTCACCAAAGATCGCCCGCAACAGGCGCTCCTCAGCGGTCAGGTCGGTTTCGCCCTTGGGGGTAATCTTACCCACCAGGATATCGTTGGGCTGTACCTCGGCACCGACATAGATAATGCCGTGCTCATCCAGGTTGCGCAAGCTATCCTGGCCGACGTTGGGGATGTCGCGGGTGATCTCTTCGGGGCCGAGCTTGGTATCGCGAGCCTCAACCTCATACTTCTCGATATGGATCGAGGTGAAGATATCTTCGCGCACGAGGCGCTCCGAGACCAGGATGGCGTCCTCGAAGTTGCCACCTTCCCAGGGCATATAGGCGACAAGGATGTTCTGACCGAGCGCGAGTTCACCAAAATCGGTGCTGGAGCTATCCGCGATCACCTCACCGGTTTCAACCCGCTGACCACGTAACACATTGGGGCGCTGGTTGATGCAGGTATCCTGGTTACTGCGCATAAACTTACGCAGCGGATACTCGCGCTCCGTCCCATCGTCCTCCTCGACCACAATACGCTCACCCGTGGCACTCAGCACCGTACCGGGCTTGCGGACCACCACCACCTGACCGCTGTCGCGGGCGGCGCGGAACTCCATCCCGGTGCCAACAATCGGCGCGTCGGGGCGGAGGAGCGGCACAGCTTGGCGCTGCATGTTGGAACCCATCAGGGCACGGTTGGCATCGTCATGCTCAAGGAAGGGGATCAGTGCCGTCGAGACACTCACCACCTGCTTGGGCGAGACATCCATATAATCCACGCGGTCAATCCGCTCGCTGACGAAATCCTCACCGAAGCGGCAGGCCACCACATTGCTGATAAAGCGGTTATGCTCATCAATCTCAGCATTGGCCTGCACAACCACAAAGCGGTCTTCTTCATCAGCGCTGAGGTAATCCACCTCTTGCGAGACAATCGGGCGGATCTTGATCGTCTTGATCGGCATCTCAACGATACGCTCGGCCAGATTGCGGTTGATCTCGGTCTCGGCCTCGGCAATCGTCTCACCCGTATTGGGATCAACAATATCCTCGCGCAAGATCTGGCCACGCAGCAAGCCAATCGCAATCCGCTTGCTGATCGCCTGATCCACACGGGTACCCTTAGCCGCAATCAGATCGCCGGTACGCAAGTCGCGCACATCGCGCAGCAGAATACCCTTCTCCAACCAGACCGGCGCATTCTCGACCGTGTTATAGACCTTGCGGTAGGGCGTCTCAAGGAAGCCCATCTCATTGACCCGCGAGAAGGTAGACATCGTACCGATCAGACCGATGTTCGGGCCTTCCGGCGTCTCGACCGGGCAGATACGCCCATAGTGCGAGTGGTGAACGTCGCGCACCTCGAAACCGGCGCGGTCACGCGAGAGACCACCAGGCCCGAGGGCGGAGAGACGGCGCTTGTTAGTCAACTCAGCCAGCGGGTTGGTCTGATCCATGAACTGGCTCAACTGCGAACCGCCGAAGAACTCGCGCATCGCGGCCACCACTGGGCGAATATTGATCAACCCATTGGGGGTTGCGCCATCGGGATCTTGGAGCGACATACGCTCCTTGACGACGCGCTCCAGGCGCAGCAGACCGACGCGGAACTGCTGCTGGATCAGTTCGCCCACCGTGCGGACACGGCGGTTGCCGAGGTGGTCAATATCATCGGGGCGTCCGTGGCCATTATTGAGATGGATAATCTGCTCAACAATCTTAATGATGTCACGCGGCAGCAGCACACGCACATTCATACTGGGCGCATTGGAGACGCCATCGCGGCGGGCCTCGCGCTCCCAGAGATTCTTATTGAGCTTATAGCGCCCGACTTTCGCGAGGTCGTAGCGACGCGGGTTGAAGAGCAGCGACTCGAGTAGCGAGCGCGCATTCTCCAGCGTTGGCGGATCACCGGGGCGCAGGCGCTTGTAGAGTTCCATCAGCGCCTCTTTACTATTGCGTGCCGGGTCCTTATCGAGGGTAGCCTGGGTATAAGGATGCTCGTGAACCGTATCAACATGCTTGAGCACCTCGATCACGTGCTCATTATGCCCATGCTGATCGAGTTCATTATCGGGCACCCAGTGGCCCTCACCCGTCTCATCGGCCTGCCAGGCCAGAATAGCGCGGATCAGGATCGTGACCGGGATCTTACGCTTACGATCCACCTTCACACTCACCACATCGCGCTTATTGGTCTCAAACTCCAGCCACGCACCCCGGTTCGGGATGAGCTTCGCGGAGTGCAGCGAGCGCCCACTGGTTGGGTCCTTATCATCCTTAAAATAGACACCGGGCGAGCGGATGAGCTGCGAAACCACCACGCGCTCGGCGCCATTATAGATAAAGGTCCCGTTATCGGTCATTACGGGGAAATCGCCCAAGAAGAGTTCACTCTCCTTGATTTCACCCGTGGAAAGAATACGCAGTTCAACACTCACCCGCAGCGGTGCGGCATACGTCAAATCACGTTCGCGGCACTCAAACTCAGTAAAGCGTGGCTCACCGAAGACATACTCGCGGAAGTGGAGTTCCAGGTTCTTGCCGGTGAAGTCGGTGATGGGCGAGATCTCATCAAACAACTCGCGCAGGCCCTCGCGCTTAAACCAGTCGAAACTATTCACCTGGGTTTCGATCAGGCGTGGTACATCAATCGCATCATAAATGCGGGCGAAAGATCGGCGTTCGATGCGACTCTCACGGCGACCGCTCACGCCAGGATCGACAGGGGTGATCAGCGGCTGGAGCACGACACTCTCAATCAACGGGGGCATACTCACCTCTCCTCAGTCGTTGCGCCCTCAGCGAGCGACTACTCGTTGGCGCGTACAGGCTTCCGGCAGGCGGAAAACAGAAATCGCCGGTTCTCGGCACCAACCCATCATTGGGTGGCCATGGAACTGGCGGGAGGCGGAATGAAAACAAATATTCGTAAAAAAAGCGCCGAACGGCGCATAGCGAACAACAAATCTTGATCTAACTCGGTCAATAACCGATACTTCTTATAAGGTTGACACAAGGGTATGGCCACCTTAGTTTCTAGTAACTGCGAAAGAGGATATTAACACCTTTCAATCTTCTTGTCAAGTTTTTTGTGACCTTTTGACTTTTCCTGGGACTGAAGCCCCAAACCCCCACTAGTTACACTACCAGGGCATGTGCAAAGTCACCTCCGGTGGGGGTTCGGGGGCGGCGCAGCCGCCCCGCAGATATTTTTTGGTATGTTTTGGCGGCTTCGCCGCCAAAACATACCAAAAAATGGGGCTTGGGGCGTAGCCCCAAGAACTTTGCACATGCCCTAGTTACACTACGACTTCAGGTTGACCTTGCTCTATGGGCATGCTATACTTTCCCAGAATCCCGTATACGGGTAGAATCGGGCATTCAAAAGCCTTGAAAGCCCGCATAATTTCGCCCCCATCAATGAAAAGTGAGAAAGGTGGCGCCATGGCGCAGACACGTCTGGTGATCGCCGATGATGAGTCAATCATCCGCATGAATCTCAAGGAGACGCTGGTCGGTCTGGGCTACCTCGTGGTAGGTGAGGCAGGCGACGGCGTCAGCGTGATAAATCTGGCGCGGGAACTTCAGCCCGATCTGGTGCTGATGGACATCAAGATGCCCAAACTGGATGGCATCCAGGCGGCCAAGATTCTGACCGAAGAGAAGATCGCCCCGGTATTGTTGCTCACCGCCTACTCGGATCGTGAGTTGGTGGATCGGGCCAAAGAGGCCGGGGTGGTCAACTATGTCGTCAAACCATTCCGCGAAGCCGAGCTGCTCCCCGCCATCGAGATCGCCATGGCGCGCTACCAGGAATTCCTGGAGATGGACAAACAGATCTATGATCTGAAGGAGACCCTGGATACGCGCAAACTCGTAGAGCGCGCCAAGGGCATCCTGATGGACAGCCAGGGGCTAAAAGAGGCCGAAGCCTTCCGCAAGATCCAGCAACTCTCGATGAATACGCGCAAGTCCATGAAGGAGATTGCGCAGGCCATCCTGTTAGCCAACGAGATCTAATGCGCGATTCGGCGCCTCCGCCACCTCGTCTCCGCGCCGCGCTGCCGTATCTTCTCACGGCAGTTGCGGCGGTTTTCGTGAGCCTCCTGATCCAGATGACGCTGCTCCAACCTGCCCCGGCGCTCGTTCCCAGCCCCACCCCACTCCCGCTCCCCAGCCCCACACGGCTCGCGCCCACCCCGCAGCCGTCGCCGCTGCCCGCCGATGAGCGCGTGTTGCGTTTGGCGCTCCTCGATCTCGAAGCCGAGGATCGCCATCTGTGGAGCGCGATCTACCTCTTGCGTACCGCGAGCCAGATTGATGACGCCTTGCTCGCCGTGCAGACCAACGATCTGGAAGCGGCCCGGCGCGCACTACTCAATGCGCGGCGCTCGCTCGACCAAGCCTACGCGGTGAGTGGTGAGCCGCAGAAGGGGCCAATTGATACCTTCCGGCTCCAGATTGGTCAGATCCGTGATGATCTCTACCTGCGCCCGGAGGGGCTGGATCGTCGCCTGCGCCAGATGCGCCAACTCATTCTTAGTTTGGTGGATGCGGGGGGAATGTAGTGTAGGGGCGAAGCATCGCCTGCGGCTCCGCCACAGGGTTCGGTTGCTTATAGTGGGCGATGCTTCGCCCCTACGGCGTATTGCCCGTACCCAATCGGTCTGCTATCATGGCGGAAGATACCTCACGCTAGCCCTACCCCTGTTGGTAGCGGACATACAGTGGAAGGATTCGCGCAATGGCCCGTGTCTCAGTCAATATTAATGGCGAGCAGCGCACCTTCGCAATTCACAATCGTGCCCTGACCATCGGACGCCAGCTCGATAACGAGATTGTGTTGAACCATGCGATTGTTTCGCGTAAGCATGCCCAGATCGAATTGCGTGGACGACAGGCATGGATTATTGATCTGGAGAGCCGCAATGGCGTGACCGTCAACCGGCTGCGGGTGAAGGAGGAGCAGCTCAACGACGGTGATGTGGTTGGGGTGGGGCCGTTTGAGCTTCAGTTTGAGGATCGTGCTGCGCAGAGTGTGGTGCTCGATGATAGCCGCTATTTCCCGCTCGCCACCGAGGTGCGTGCGGTTAAGGGCCACGAGTTGCCACCTGAGGCGGTCAATCTTCAGGAGTTCTACTCCATCGCCATGCGTCTCAACCAGGTGGTTGATTTTCGTGAATTGCTCGATCTGGTGATGGAGGAGATCATGCGCGTGGTGCCCGCCCAGCGCGGCTTTCTGCTGCTGCGTAAGGGTGATGAACTGGTGCCACGGGTGGTTCTTCCTACGGGAACGGGTGATGTTGCGATATCGAGTACGATTGTGCGTAAGGCGTTAGAGGGTGGCGAGGCGGTTCTGACGAGTGATGCGCGGCTCGATTTTGCCGGCTCGGAGAGCATTATTAGTGCCAACATTCGCTCGGCGATCTGTGCCCCGTTGATGCTCCAACATAGTGCGATGGGTGTCATTCTGCTCGACTCGCCGGGGCGGGAGCAGTTCAATATCCGCGACCGCGATATGGTGACGGCGATTGCCAATCTGTCGGCAGTGGCGATTGAGCGTGCCCGCTTAACCGAAGAGTTGCGCCAGCAGGGCCAGTTGCGCCAGAACCTCGAACGCTTCCTCTCGCCCAATGTGGCCCAAGCCCTGGCGCGGTATGTCGCCCAACATGGCAAACTCTGGGAAGCGCAGGAACAGATCGTCTCGGTGCTCTTCGCCGATGTGAAGGGCTTTACATCGCTCTCGGAACGGCTCTCGCCGCGTGAGGTGCAGGATCTCCTCAACGAGTATCTGCATGAGATGACTGATGTGATCTTCCGCTACCACGGGACGGTAGACAAATATATCGGTGATGGTATCATGGCCGTGTTTGGTGCCCCGCGCCTGCCCGATGAGCCAGTTGATGACCAACACGCCATGCGCTCCGTCGCTGCGGCCATCGAGATGCAGGCCGCTCAGAAACGTTTGGTTAGTAAATGGGAACCGAGCAAAGCCTTCACGATCCGCATTGGGGTCAATACAGGCACTGCTTACACCGGCTTCTTTGGTACCCGCCACCGGCTGGAGTATACCGCCATCGGTGACACGGTGAATACCGCTTCGCGCCTCGAAAGCGCCGCTGAGCCGGGGAGTGTCTTTATTGGGGAAGACACCGCCGACATGGTGCGCTCCAGTTTTGATCTGCAAGAGATGGGCAAACTGCAACTCAAGGGCAAGCAACAATTGGTGAGTGCCTTCAAGGTGCTTGGGGCGAAGAAGTAACATGCCAACCGTTATTACTGTTCGTTTCAAAGATAGTGGCAAAACCTACTCCTTCGATCCGGGTGATCTGGAGGTGAGCCAAGGCGATTATGTGATCGTGGATACGGTGCGCGGCTTGGAGTTGGCGCGGGTGATCGCGGAGCGCCAGGAGGTTGCCGAGAGCGAGATCA
Organism: Candidatus Oscillochloris fontis; assembly: GCF_004138135.1. Taxonomy (GTDB): domain Bacteria; phylum Chloroflexota; class Chloroflexia; order Chloroflexales; family Chloroflexaceae; genus Oscillochloris; species Oscillochloris fontis. The sequence continues at coordinate 79,557 of NZ_RYFD01000001.1, read as the reverse complement.
TTGGCGAGTTGAAGACGGTAGTACGGCGTGCCGATGCGAGTGATCTGGAGCGCCAACGCCTCCTTCAAGCCCGCCACGATGAGGTTCTGGCGCGTTGTGCCGAGAAGATCCGCGATCACGATCTGCCGATGAACTTGGTGAAGGCCGAGTACAGTTTTGATGGTTCGCGGCTGACGTTCTACTTCACAGCAGAAAAGCGGGTTGATTTCCGTATGTTGGTACGCGATCTTGCCCGTACCTTCAAGAGCCGGATTGAGTTGCGCCAGATTGGCCCGCGTGATGAGGCCAAGTTGTTGGGTGGGCTTGGCCCGTGTGGGCGGGTGCTCTGCTGTGCCTCGTTCCTGCCCGACTATGCGCGGGTGAGTATTAAGATGGCCAAGGATCAGGATCTGCCCCTCAACCCCAGTAAGATCTCCGGGGTGTGTGGGCGGCTGCTCTGTTGCCTCTCGTATGAACACGATCAGTATGTGGAGATGCGGGCCGAACTACCCCGCCGAGGTACCTGGGTGCAGACGGTTGATGGACCGGGTGAGGTGATCAGCCAGCATGTGTTGAAGCAGCAGTTGATTGTGCAACTGGCGGGCAGTGGGATGATCGAGACCTATGATGTGGGGAGTGTTGAAGTGGTGAATGCCCAAGAGGCAACCAGCGCCCGCTCACGTCAGAGTGATGCAGGCAGCACGCCAGTCAGCCCGCGCCCACGGCCAGATCGAGGTGAACGACGCAAGTTGCGTGATGAGATTGATCAGTATGAGATGGGTGAAGATCTGAGCATGCTGGAGGATGAGCCGAGTGAGTTGGATATGCTGATGAATCGCACAGCGAAGCCAACTCCCGAACCCCCACCCCAGCGCGAGGAGCGTCGCCCGCCGCGTCCTGCCCGTGAAACTCCGCGCCCCCCCCAGGCTGCCGACGAGCGCCCGGCCAATCCGCCACGCCGCCCACCACCGACGGCGTCGCCACCGGCGGCTGAGAACCAGCCACAGCAGCGCCGCCGTCGCCGTAAGCCAGGGTGAGGCGATAAGCGACTCGATTGAGGAAAGAAGGGATCTGACTATGGAGATCATCCCGGTTGATGATCATATTACGGCGATTGACCACAACTTGCTGGGGATGCCGGGAATTGGGGTGAGTTACCTCGTTCGTGGCGAGACCTGCGCACTTGTGGAGACGGGAACATCCCTCACCGTTCCACACACCTTGGCGGGGTTGGAGCGGCTGGGCGTGCGCCCCGAAGAGGTCGAGCATATTCTCTGTACCCATGTACATATGGATCATGCCGGAGGGGCGGGCTACCTCGCGGCGGCCTTGCCGCGTGCAACGGTCTATATCCACGGCAGTATGGTCGAGCATCTGGCCGAGCCGAGCCGCCTGATGAGTAGTGTGCGCCGGGCGGTCGGTGAAGAGGCATGGGTGCTACATGGCGATATGCTGCCGATTCCTATCGAACGGCTGCGCCCAGCCCAGGATCTACACTTGGATCTGGGGCGTGATGTCGTTCTGGAGGCCATTGCCACTCCCGGCCATTCGCCCGATCACCTCTCCTACTGGGAGCGCAAGAGCGGTGGCCTCTTTATTGGTGATGCAGCCGGGTTGGTGATGGATCGTTGGGGCATGGCCTTCCCGGTAACACCGGTGCCCACCTACGACCTCAAGTCGCACCGCGCAACCATCGCCATGCTCCAGACCTACGACATCCCACGTATCTATGTCACCCACCACGGGCCACATGATGACGTGGTGTTCCAACTTGCCCGTGCCCATGAACGCTTGGAGGAGCTCGTCGCGCTGGCGGAGGCCGCTTTAGCCGACGGCGATCCCGATGTGGAGGCATTGGCGGCGCACTATGTGCCCTATGAAGATGAGGGGCCGGTTGGCCCGATGGCGCGTAGTTGGAGCCGCATGAGTGTTGCCGGGATGCTGCGCTACCTATTGAAGCAGCGTTAATCAGAGAGTGACGGCCCCCCATGAATAATCTGGATGTTGGCCTCGTGATCGGTGCGGGGGTCTTTGTGGTGCTGGGGATGTATTGGGGCTTGATCCGCCAAGTGCTCTCGATTGTGGGCCTGATCGTGGGGGTCGCACTGGCGGGTCAGTTTGGCCCCAGTGTGGCTGATTGGCTCAGTTCGTTTATTGGCGACACGCGGGTAGCAGGGATTGTGGGCTTTGTGGCGGTGTTGGTATTAGTGAGCAGCATCGCCAGTATTGCGGCGTCCCTGCTACGCATCTTCGCCGGGTTGCTCTTCCTGGGCTGGCTCGATCATCTGCTGGGTGGGGTATTGGGCCTGATTCAGGCGATCTTAGCCGGGGCAATTATCCTGATCGGGATGATCACCTTCCCGACACCAGCTTGGTCTTCCGCCATCGCGACATCGCTGTTAGCCGGGTGGATCGTACAGGTGGGCCAGGTCTTTACGCTGATGTTGCCGGAGATGTTTGATGCTGCGGTGCGGGGGTTCTTAGGGCGGTAGAGACGCAACATGTTGCGTCTCTACCGAAAATGGTACGTCACTACTTCTTGGTTACGGCGCTAGCGGCCTCGTTGGCAGCCTTGGTTACCATACGACCAAGCTCGTTCTGGGCATCAATCGCCTTCTGGGCGGCATCCTGCCACGTCGTGATGATCTTCTGGGCCTGGGTCATGTCCCAACCCTGCATCATGCTACTGGGATCAGCCTTCTTGAGCAGGTCAAACCAATTCTCCGAGAAACGCACCTGGGTATCGGTCATGGCACGGGTCATCTCCAACACCTGACGGGTCAACTCCACCGCATTACTGGGCATACCCGGCACCGTGGGCATGGCCGGCATTCCCGGAATCCCCGGCATATTGACGGAGGCGGTAGCGACGCTCTCGGCCCACATCTGGGTGAGCTGAAGCTGCGACTCGAGCGCCTGCTTGACCGTGCCGCGCCATGTCTCGACCATCTTCTGCCAAGTTTCGGGACTCTGCGGGGTGGACATTAATTGCATCGAATTGAGCCAGGAATCCCATACTTTCTGCTGCGTGCCAGTCCAGGTCTTGATCATGTCGTTCGCCTGCTTCGTCCAGTCCATTCGGGTTCTCCTTTAGTATGACCATCAGTATGGTTTTGCGTTCTTGGTGTTGCACTGATCTGAGCGTATCTGCGTAGGTTACACCGGAGTTACGTCTGCTGGCTCTAGTGATGCTACAATGCCTGAGAAGATGACCATTGGTGGTCTGGTTCTATTCGCATAAGGAGCACGTGTCAATGCCGACCATTATTCCAGGATTGCCGGTTCTGCCCGCTCGTGTCCACATCCGTGAAGTTGGCCCGCGTGACGGGCTTCAGAATGAGGCGTGCATTCTGAGTACAGAGCAGAAACTTGCGTTAATCACGGCGTTGAATGCGACGGGGCTGGATCAGATTGAGGTCGGCTCGTTTGTACGGGCGGAGAATGTGCCCCAGATGGCGGATACGCCGCAGGTGTTTGCGCAGTTGGCGCGTAAACCCGGGGTGATTTACAGTGCGATTGCGCCGAATGAGGTAGGGGCCAAGCGAGCGGTGGCGGCCAACGTTGATGCGGTACAGGTCTTTTTGAGTGCTTCGGAGAGCCACAACCGCAGCAATGTGAATATGGGGATCGAACAATCGCTGGTGCAGGTGGCGAACATGGCGGCGATTGTGCGTGGCGCGGGGTTGCCCTTTGATGCGGTGCTTTCGGTGGCCTTCGGCTGCCCCTTTGAGGGCGAGGTAGCGATTGAGCGGGTACTCGATCTGTGTGCGCGGCTGCTCGATCTGGGGGCCGAGAACCTGACATTGGGCGACACGACCGGCATGGGGCATCCGGTGCTGGTGCAGCAGGTGGTGCGCGCCTTCCACGAGCGCTTCCCGCGTCAGCCCTTGCGCTTGCACCTGCATAGTGCGCGGGGAGCCGGTTTGGCCAACATCTTCGCTGCCATGCAGTTGGGCGTGGATGCCTTCGATAGCAGTATCGGCGGGATCGGTGGCTGCCCATTTGCCCCCGGCGCACCAGGGAATCTGTGTACCGAGGATATGGTTCACATGTTCCACGAGATGGGCATCGAAACCGGACTCGATCTGCCGGCGCTGATGCAGACAGCGCGTATGCTGGAAGAGATGCTCGGCCACGAAGTTCCCTCGCAGACGATCAAGGCCGGGATTTGTAAGCATATTACGGGGTAGCAACCATGAAGATCGCCGAGCGCATCGTCATCATTACCGGGGCATCGGCGGGGATCGGCGCGGCCACAGCGCGCACCTTCGCGCAGGCGGGAGCGCGGGTGGTGTTGGCGGCGCGCTCCCGCGAGCCGCTAGAACGGCTGGCCACCACGCTCCCCGGTGATCCGCTGGTCATCCCGTGTGATGTGGGCAACCCCGATCAGTGTCGGGAGTTGATCGCGCAGACTCAGGCCACCTGTGGGCGGGTGGATATTCTGATCAACAACGCCGGGGTGGGGCTGGCCGGGCCGGTAGCCGAGTTGGCCACCCCCGATCTGGCGCGTGCCTTTGCGGTGGATCTCTTTGGGCCAGTGTGGCTGAGCCAAGCGGTGCTGCCAATCATGCGGCGGCAAGGCCATGGCCAGATCATCATGGTCTCCTCGGTACTCGCCGAGCAGACCCTCCCCTACCTGGGGGGCTACGCGGCGGCCAAGGCGGCGCTGGAGCGTATGAGCGAGGCGCTACGCATGGAGTTACGGGGAAGTGGCATTACGGTGAGTGTGGTGCGCCCCGGCACGACCCGCACCGAGTTCAGTCGGAACCGGCTGGGTGGGGGCGCGGAGCAGCGTCGCTTGGCCCCCAAAGGCGTACCGCCGGAAACCGTGGCGGCCACGATCCTGCGCGTGGCGCAGCGCCAACAACGCACAGCCTATGTCACCAGGGGGGATCGGGTGGGAATCATGTTGGCCCGTGCCTTCCCCGGCCTGATCGAGCGGGTATTGGCGCGGGCGATTGGGTGGGGGAAGTAGGGGCGCATTGGCGTTCGGTTTGCGCACCGGTTTTTGACCGCAGAGGACGCCGAGGAGCGCAGAGGAAGAACCAGAGGTCGTAACCACAGGTAGCGCAAAATCCATCTCTCTGCGTACCTCTGTGTCCTCTGCGGTTGATATGGTGTACCCGCCTACTCGCGCCCATCCGGGTGGCAACGCATACAATCCTGGTAGTTCGTAATCCCCTCTTCTAGGTGCTCGGCACGTACCTTGGCTTCGCTATGCGCGTGGCAGTTGTAGCAGGTGTAGGTCGTGTACTGGTTGGGGGGTGGGTTGGTGTGGCAGGTCGCGCAGGCGATCTGGCCTTCACCACCATGATTGAGCGGGAAGGTATGATCAAAGATCACATTCTTCCAACTGCTGGTCACATGGCAACTCGCACAGTCGGTACCAAACTGACCGAAGTGTTCCTGCGGTTCAGCGTGGCAACCCACACAGGTGGTGGGGGTGCCTTGATAGATCTGGTTCTGGTGGCAAGCGGCACATTCCAGTTGGATGTGTGCGCCAGTCAGCGGGAAGGCTGTGCGGCTATGGTCAAACGTCACCTGCGCCCAGCCTGAGGGGGTATGACAGGCCGCACAATCAGTGCCGTAACTCCCCTGATGCACGTCATCTTCATGGTGGCAGGCGAGGCAGGTATCGGCAGTGGTGGCAAACTGCTCAGGATGGCGGGTATTGGTATGGCACATGCCACATTCAACCTGCTGGTGCAGCCCTTCTAAGGGAAAACGCAGGCTGGCATGGTCGAAGTTTCTATAGCGATCCACCCCATCGTGGCAATCCAGGCAGGTTGTTCCAAAATCGGCCTGATGTTGCGGCATAAAGGCGGGCTGATCCTGGGTATGGCAGCCGATACAATCCACCGCAGCGGCATCATAGGCATTGAATGGGCGCGGATTCTGGTTGAGCGGGGTATGGCAATCAGCGCAGGCAAAGGCTTGCCCACCCGCTGTGAACTGGTGCGCCGCGAGCGAGAAACCGAGTTGCGCATGCGGGAACTCATTCAGCGGCGCATCGGTGAGGCTGGCCGACTCGCCGCGATGCTCAACGTGGCAACCCATACACACGTTGGCATCGGGAAGCGCCCCGTGGAGCGTCGCTGGATTGCCGATTTGACTCTGGATGTCGCTATGACACGCCAAACATGCAGCAGCCATGGTGCGCCCCTCCCAGGGAGCCGTATGGCACGCTCCACAATCGCCACCAATCGCGGCGTGCGAGGCGACACCCCCAAGGGGGGTTCCGTTACGCTGTTGTGTACTCAGGGGGCCAGGGCTAAACATCGCACCACCACTGAACCAGCCAATGACGACCAAGCCAATGATGGTAATGATCCCGGCACCAATCCCAAAGGGCGTGAGGCAGCCAAGGCGGTTCATAATAGTCTCTTAAAGACGCAACAGGGTTGCGTAGTACATGGCCCCGCCAACATGCACAAAGGCCATAATGAAGAGCGCCACACCGAGCGGCACATGGACAGTATGCCAAAGGGCTAACAAGCGGCGAGCCATATCCAGGCGTTCGATCTGGCGCAGTAGACGCTGGCGTTCCTGCATGATGCGGCGCAACTCACTCGCGGTGGCTTGGTCCTGACTACCAAGCTGTCCCATGGCGCGTTCGAGGGCGGCCCGATCCCGCCAGGTGATCAAGGGCCGGACTAAGACACTTGCCAAGGGGCCACCCTGGGGCGTCGCCAATGCTGGCAACTCCAGGGCGGGGGCCGGCTCGCCCGATGTGCGGGTGCGGGTGAGAATCTCTAGGCGCGCCGCGCCCGCCGCCAGTTGCGTCTCCAGGTCGGCAAGACTCAGTTCCGCCCCATCGAGGGTGCGCGGGATGGCGGTGTAGAAGTAGCGCCCCACCACGCCACTCAGCACGACGACAACGGTGAGGAGCAACACCACCCCGGCGAGGCCGCGAAACTGCCATGCCGTATGGAGCAACACCATATACGAACCAACAATCCCGCTGACAATATGCCACTGTAGCCAACTACTCAGCCGCCCATAGGTCCATGTGCGGGCGCGTTTGCGTAGGGAATAGAGCGTTTCGGTGGCCAACATCAACACGAAACCGATGATGCCGATGCTGTGGCCGACGAGGCCACTCGCAGCGGGCGTTCCGAAGCGTGAGAGCCAAAGGTACAGCCCCGTAATGGCACCGAGCGCCACCAGTGAGATCTCGATCTCATAGGTCGTCTGGCGCAGCGGGCGAGGCGGGTCAACGTGTGGCGTGGTTGCCATAGAGATGCTCCAAGGAGGCAGCAAAATCGGTAAGCAGGCTGGGAGAGGCATGGCTCTCCTGCATGAGCGCGGCACGAATCGGGCTGATGTCGGCTTGGGCGCGGATCAAACGCTGGATCGTGCGCGAAAGACTCTGATCGCCCATCAGTACCGCACCGCTGATCGTGCGTTCGCCCAGCATCAGACGGATGCGATTCACGGCGTGGCGCTCCACCACCACCCAACTGGCATGGGCATGGCGCCATGTCTCGCTGTCGCCACGCGCAATCGTTACCAGATCGGTATCACTGCCACTGCCCACCGCCCCGATGATCGTGGTCGGAATCCCGGCCAACAGAGTCACATTCATGGCTACATGGCGCTGATAGGGCTGCGGAGCACCCAGCATAGTGTGGGCCGCAGCATAGCCGTGGTTACGCGCCGTCGGCCAGAGGGTGTCGAGGGTAGCTTGGCCGAGTACAGGATCATAGACCTGGGCCGCATCTCCGGCGGCGAGGATGTCGGGGACACTCGTCACCATATGCGTATCGGTGAGGATGCCGCGATCCACCTTGATACCCGCGTTGCGGGCGAGATCGATCTGGGGGCGGGTACCAATCGCCACCGCCAAGATCTGGCATGCGATGCGTTCCCCGGTTTCAGTCTCGATGGCTTCGAGCTTGCCGCGTGTGCCCAACACCTGGCGGATACGGGTCTGGTAGTGGATACTGATGCCATCGGCACGCAACCGATCTTCAACCAGACGCGATTCCTCGGCATCCAACAGATTAGCCCAGTACCGGTCGCCACGCAGGAGGTAGTGGACATGCACCCCACGCGCATGCAGTCCTTCAGCGAGTTCGAGCGCGGTGATCCCACCGCCGACAACGACGGCGGTTTTGGCACGCCGCGCCCGTTGCACTAAATGGCGGGCATCATCGAGCGTATCGAGATAACAGACCCCCTCCAACTCCGATCCAGACATATCGGCGGGAACCGCCCGCGATCCAGTCGCCAATAAGAGCCGGTCATAGGCGATCTCCTGGCCATCAGCCAGTTTGAGGCGGCGTTGGGCGACATTGATCTGGTTAACGCGGGCCTGCACCCAACGCACCCCCAGATCCCGCAGGCTAGCCGGGGAACGCAGGATCAATTGGCGCTCTGGAACACGACCATTCAGGTAGTAGGCCAAACCAGGGCGCGAATAGAAACCGGCAGCTTCGGCACTGATCAGCGTGACTTGAGCTTGGGGGGCACGGGTACGCAACACTTCAGCGGCGGAGACGCCCGCCACGCCTGATCCAACAATTACATACTGTGTCGCCATGGGGCGATCCTTAACTTCTATGTCTCTGGGCGTAACGGCACAAACTCCAACGCTCCACGCGGGCAGCGGGCCACACACTGGCCGCAGGTAAGGCATTGGCTATCGGTGATCGGTATGCCGCGCCATGCATAAGCCCGCACATCCAAGCCAAGTGGGCAGTTGTGGCTACAGATACCACACTGCACACAACGGCCAGCATCGGGCTGCACACACCCACGCGCCAAAACTTCGGCACGGGTGAGATCAAAAAAGATCGAGCGACGATCTATGCTCATTGGAAGCCTCATAAGTACTAGGGAACACTTCTGATGATACAACGCAAAGCTTGGAAATTGCTTTGAATCTAGGGCGAAGCATCGCCCACCATGTGGCACGGAGAACACAGACTACATTCGTGGGCAATGCTTCGCCCCTACTACATCGTTCTTAACCAATTCCAAGAAGAATGCAGTAGGCTACCCATGGTGTCCGCATCCACAAAACAGAAGGTTTCCCAGCATGAATGCCCGTTCAAGCCGTACCATCGTCGCCGTTGGGGTCGCACTAGTGCTGATCGTGATTGGAGTGGTGATCTCGAACCAAGGGAGTCGTACAGCCCCAACCACCACCCAACCCACCAGTGTTGCCCCGGCTATCATCCCCACAACCCAAGCCACCGCCCCGGTAATAAATGCCACTTCGGTACCTTCAAACAGCTACGCGGTCACTGCGGATCAGGCGGGGAGTATTGCCCTTGCCACTGCACCCGGTACGACCCTTCAGGGCACGCCAGTCATTGTGACCTACCAGGGCGCAACGGTCTACGAGGTGACACTGGATACAGGGATGGTCTATGTTGATGCAACCAGCGGCCAAGTAGTGGCGAGCACCGTGCCCAATAGCAGCACCACCAACACCAATGGCGGCGGCGAGGGTGATGATGATGACGATGAGCATGACGACGACGACTAAGCCGTAGCGGGGGCTTCGGGGGCCTGCGGCCCCCGTGAAAATTTCGCTTATTGGGGGGTGTTTTGGCGGCTGCGCCGCCAAAACACCCCCCAATAAGCTTTCAGAGGTAAGACTTAGGCTCGGTGAAGAAACCTAAGCATCTCGTGAGTAAACGACGAGGGTTTCCCAATAGAATTCCAAGAGAGCCGATCTATCCTGTTCATAGGTTCACATACGAACAGCAAATAAGACCGAACAGGAGTAATAGATATGCGCCAGCGCACCACCCGCACCTTTCTCGCAATGATGATCGCGATAACCTTGGTCTTTGTGAGCGACGGGATTTCGATCCTCTACGCGAACTTTTCAAGCGTGGTTCAGTTGAAGGAATACCCGATCTCCTACAAGAATGCGAGTTCAATCGCCCTCTCGCACGAGCCAGATGCGCGGGTCTTAGGCCAGCCCGTCTTGGTGAGCTATGCGGGGATGATGGTCTATGAAGTGACGCTGGACACCGGGCGGATTTACGTGGACGCGGAGACGGGGCGGGTGGTGGCGAATACGGCACGCGGGCCGATCAGTTGTGAGGTGTCGGCGGGGGGGTGAGGTCTTTTGTTAGCGCGAAAAAGCCTTGGGACAGCCGGAACGCGGCGCGTTGGCTTCGACAGGCTCAGCCAACGCGCCGCTGGCTGAGCTTGTCGAAGCCATGCGGCGCATCCCAAGATTTCTTCGCGCTAACGGTCTTTTTCAGCATACAGGCGACACACAAAGGAGCGAGGGCGAAATGCCCTCGCTCCTTTGTGTGTCACCCGGATTTTTACACATCCTCTTGCTATAATGCGAATAGATCTACACCCGTTTTGTATGCGTAGGAGTTGCCCTATGCCCTTCTCCACTGCCCACGCCCTCGTTATCGGTGTTGGTACGTATGCCCATGTGCCGCGCTTCAATGTGCCGATCACGGCCACTGATGCCACGAGTGTGGCGACGGTGCTGCGCGATCCGCAGTTGTGTGGCTACCCCTCGGAACAGGTGGCGCTGCTCAGCAATACGGACGCGAGCCGTGCGGGGATTCTAGCTGCGTTGGATGGGTTGACGCGGGTGAATGCGGATGATACGGTCTTCATCTTCTATGCAGGCCATGGCGAATATGGCGATGATGGCTACTACCTGACCACCCACGATACCCGCATGGACGGGAAGAAGGTCGTGGTCGGTACGGGGGTGCGCGAAGCCGAGTTGATTGCGAAGTTGCGGGCGATCCCGGCCAAGCGGCTGGTGCTGATCGTCAATGCCTGCCACGCCGGTGAAATCTCGCCCGTTCTGGCCGCCGGGGATGCCCCACCAACCGGCAACCCCATGCCGCCGCCCGTCGCTGCGGCGCTGCTGGGCACCGGCGAGGGGCGGGTGATCATCAGTGCGTGCCGTGAGAACCAGTACGCCTTCATCGGCCCCGGCCCGCTCACGCTCTTCACCCAGGCGCTGGTGGATGGCCTCCAGGGCAAGGGGATCGTGAGTAACCATGGCTATATCAGTATTTTCGACCTCTATACCCATCTCTACTTCACGCTTGAGGAGAGCGTCACGCGCCAGATCTCTGTGGCGACACGCAAGCACTATGGCGAGAAGCAGGAACCAGAACTGACCATCCTCAAAGGCGTCGGGCCGTTCGCGGTGGCGCTCTACCGGGGCGCATCCACCCTCGGCACATTCGATGCCTCCAGTTCGCCCCCCGAAGACACCGCTGTACGCGAGGTCAACCCGGCCTACAGCCAGGTGGTGCTGCGTCAGCGCCAGCACCAGCAACGCATCAGTGGGAACGCCCAGGTCGGCGCGGCGATTGCCGGTGATGTTCACGGCAACGTCAACGTGGATCAGCGCAGGCAGCAGGGCGGGGTACACTTTGGCGATGGCGGGCAGTATGGCGACATCTCGATTGGTGATGTGGTGGGCGGCGATACGATCACCACCGGCGACATTCGGGGTACGGGGATCGCCATTGGGCCAGGGGCGCAGAGCAGCGTGCGCCGTGTGGAGACCGGGGGCGGGGATTATGCCGAGGGGAGTATTGATAAGCGCCGGGGCACCTTTGTGAGCGGCGATCAGTTCACGATGTCCGGCAACTTCAGCGGTGCCCTGCTGAACATCAAGTCCACCCTGAGCAACGTGACCCAGAGCATCGCTGCGGCCCCGCACGCGGATGCGGCGGCGAAGGCCCAGTTGCAGACGCTGCTAGATCAACTGAGCACCGAGCTTCAGCGGGTACCCGCCACGCACGCGGCGGCGGCGGAGCAGACCGCCAAGCGGATCGAGCAGACCGTCGCCGAGGCCACCAAGCCCCGTCCCGACCGCGAGGATGTGGCCTACAGCTTGAAGCGGCTCCAGCAGGCCGCCGAGCAGATCGCCCTGGTGTTGCCAACCGTCTTGCCGATTACGATACAGATCAGCGAGGTGGTGCGGAGGATGATCGGGGGGTGAGGTTTCGGGGTGCATACCGGAGGGTTAGCCGCAGAGAACACAGAGAACGCAGAGGGAGGATGGAGGGGCGCATCGCGATGCGCCCACCGGAGGTTTGACCGCAGGGGACGCAGAGGGGCGCAGAGGGATGGGATGTTGAGGGTGATCGGGGGGAATCTGTAGGGGCGCATCGGGATGCGCCCACCGGAGGTTTGACCGCAGGGGAAGGATGGAGGGGCGCATCGGGATGCGCCCACCGGAGGTTTGACCTCAGAGGACGCAGAGGTGCGCAGAGGAAGGATGGAGGAGTGCAGAGGGATGCGACCACCGACCAGCGTCGGTGCTACCATACAAACCGAGTATACATAGCAGGTCGTAAGTTGCTACAATTAGGGGTAATGAAAGGATCTGACTATGACAATGCTACAGATAGAGTACCCCGAAGAGCTACTAGAAGCCACGGCCCAGTCTAGGCAGGAGCTTGAAGGGTTAGCCCGCGAGGCATTATTTATACGCCTCTATGATCTGGGTAAACTCTCGTCAGGAAAAGCATCTGAACTACTCGGAATATCGCGGAGGGAATTTCTCGATCTCCTGGGCATCTATGGCGTGTCTGCCTTTGATGATACTCAGGATGTTGTAGCAGAAGCGAAGGTTGCTATTGATGCTCGGCTGAACAACTGCTGGGCATGATTGATATAGATAATGTGGCCGCTCATCTATAGCCAGTGTGCTACTTGCTCAAACTGCAACAGGCGGTTAGGTCTTTCTGAAGCCGCAAAGCCTGCTATGCGATCCTCAGGCTTTGCACACAACCTACAGATGAGCGAATGTGGCGCTGGATTTATATGACACACCGATGCGAATGAAGAAATCCTTGAATAATCTGATCGCGATGGACTGAAGTGTCAGGCTGAAGAACCTTTATGTGCTTGCCCAGTTCAATAATGATCGTTCCAGCACAAGGGCAGCCACGCGGTGTACGTATATGCCTCATCCCACGCGAAGTAGCATCTGCTTCAAGAATGGCCTGAATAGCATCCTTGTGAGAGCTAGGGTTTTCAACACAACGGCTTGTTACTTGAGTACAGAGCAATCGCATTTCTGAAAGATCACGAATAGCATGAAAGACATGATCATTGGGGTGGTCATAGCGACTACCATCTGTTCCAACGGATACAACCACGATTGAAGGTTCAACTGCATCTAAAATATCGGTAGGGTTTGCGTTTTTCCATGCACCATGGTGGGGAAATTTAAGTACGTCACTTCGCAAATCTGCATGACGCCTTCGTAACTCGTTCCATCCACTTGGTTCAATATCTGCCGTAAGCAAGGCTGAAGATCCAGAACTTTCTATCCGAAGAATAGCTGATGTATTGTTCAATCCAAGGTGGTTAAGCTTGCCCATCTGAGCATGCGAGGGTTGTAAAATTCTAATTGCTTGTGTGATCGTCCCTTCAATCTCTAGACGATCTCCACTGCGAGGCCGCAATAATGGAATACAAGAGAGTTTGTTAGGTTCCTGCTCTGCCCAAGTCACCAACTCTTGATAGGCTGTACGTCGCACCCGCTCACGTATCTTTAGATCACTAGATATCTCACTATGCTCATCAGCATCAGGGGGTGGCGGTTGACGGTTGTAGAACCAATTAAAGATAAGACGTTCACACTCAATACCCAACTGTGGCCTACAGTTCTCAAGGAAACCCACAGATTCCTTAAAGTGATCGAGATGCAGATGGGTAATAATTAATGCACGAATAAAGCGGATATTTTCACCACGTAGGTACTCAATGACTGTATCTGCTTCGGGACAATCAATAATGACAGCTTCTCCGGTATCCGGCACTGTCACCACGATACTATCACCTTGCCCTACATCAAGGAATGCTATTTTGACGCTATGCTGAAACGTCATCCGTCTTGTTCTCCGCCAGAACCAAAAATATAGCTCAATTCTTGGACAAGCTCTTTCTCATCTTGATATGTGTGCTGCTGTGGAGCAAATGAATTCCACACAACACCATCAAGTGAACGTTTGCGCTTGTTGGCAAACGGTATTTTTGCTCGAAAGGGAGTCTCTGGGCGCAGCATCCATCCAGGCATTAAGGGATCGATGGGCACGGTCTGTATATCGTCGAAGTCACTGATCCAGAGAGACACGACTCCCTGCTCAGGCTGCACGTCTTCGACGATACCGCTAACTACATAATCAGCAATGCTACGATCTGGTTGGGGGTCAAGTGTGATTTGAGGGCGCTCATCCCACGCTGATATAGCACGTAGTCGTGCGTAGGTGGCATCGTCTAGGTCATAGGCTCTGCGAAGGATCGTATCAATGGATTGAACGGCTTCTTCCGGTAGTTGCTGGTTAGCATTTGCAGCTAATTCAATCTTTTGTACAGCATCAGTCAAGCTACGACAATCATCTGGACTAAGATCACAAGGAATAGGTATGGTATCAATAATGCGTCGTTCAATCCATGGATAACTACGATGTTCAGCAATCCAAGCATTACTAACGTGCCAGTTTATGATGGCCGTTAATGCTTCTTTAGAGAGGTGGGGATTTGTCTCTGTATTAGGCGACACAACCCAGAAACTATGCGAGACGTGATAACCTCTGCGTTCAACAACAGCTTTAGCACGTCTACCCCAACTAGTATTAGGTGAAGCAATCATGATGATCTTTTCCGAGTCAAGTAGGTGTTTGTTTTCAAGACGTGGCTCTTCAAAATCTCTTGGGTAAGTTGCACTGATTGCCGCATCATAATTGATATACCATGATCTCGACATAATTCGTCGAGCATCTGTCAGCCATAAAATATTGCTTTGGCTTGAATAATTTAGCCATCGCTTCTTTTCGGTTTTTATTCCTCGAATGGTACCAGGAAATATTGTTGCTAATAATGTAATATCATTACATTTCTGGCGAATCATATTCCAATCCAAATTCGACAAGATGACAGATTTAGATATGATATCATTCTTTGTTGTATTAATCGTAACTTTATTACTCTTTGATGGATAAATATCTGAATTAATACTTGAAGCTGTAAAAATACCTGATTTTACAAATTCCTCAATAGTACCATTCTGAATATTTCGTGTACGTATTGGGAATATAGTTTTACGCTTCTCAGATTCCTTACGTGCAAATAGCACCATTGGATGTACCTTTGCATCAGGAAAAACTCGTCTTGGAAGTTCCCAAATCTCAGTAATATCACAGTTTTCGAGTAAATTGTGCCGTATTTTAGGAGCCGCTTCAGAAATAAGAAATGATTGAGGCATAATCATAGCAATATAACCACCCGGTCGTACCCTACGAATGGCAAGATCTATGTGCGCATTTGCGGCTTCAACCCGCGTTCGTTTTCCTTCGGTTGGCATAAGATCATCAAGGGTTTCTGGCAGATCCCGCCTACCCCTAAAGGGTGGATTGCCAACGATAATGCCCGGGTTATGCGTTTCAATCCAGGGCCATTGACGCGCATCCTCATGCTCAATGTGCCAACTATCTTCTGACGTAGCAAGCAAAAGCCCCAGACCAGCAAGCTGCGCTGTAAAAGTGTCAATATCATTACCGATAATATGTTCTCTTAGTGAACGACCACGCATATCGCTCAGTTGCGACAATCGCTCAGTCCCGGCAATCAAAAAACTCCCCCATCCACATCCCATATCTACAATAACGCGATGATCGGGCGGAAGGAACTCAATAGGAATGTTTTGCAGGATGCGACGAGTAAGATAGAGGGGAGTATCGTAGAAACCTAACTTCTTTCGTTGTTCTTTACTATAGGCTTTGGTATAAAGGGCACTGAGCATGTCGGGAACAAAGGCAGAATAGTATATTTGGCGCAAGATGGTGTAGGCACGTTCAATCTTCTCGTAATTTCTCAGAAAAAAGTGTCTTGAACGGAAATAGGTCGGATATCGCTCGGCAGCAGTGAAAAACAATCGATCTAGTGACAGATTAAGTCCCTGCTGCCGCATTGATTCGTCAAAGATACCGGTATCAGCAAGAATCGTTGCGCCAAGCATTTGAATTGCCAAACCGGTAATTTCGCGGTCTGAAATATCAGGCCGATCACCCATGTCGTTGCGCAATTGTGTTACTGCTTGTCCAAATTTGTCTACCAGGGTGTCACGAGTGATATCAATGGCCCATAATGCAAGTTGAAGTGGTTCCAACTTCCGTAAGTGGGGATGCACGAACTGACTACGTCCCTGTTTCACACTGACGATCTGCTCAGGAGCAAAATCAACTCTGTATTCTTGAAGTATTTGAGATAGCTGAGAATAGGAAATCGCAGTACCTAACTCAACGGGTTGTATGGTCTTTCCATCTAATGTACTTGCCCAAAATGAGAACCTGTCTTCTCGATGAATAATATGAAAAGGTGCTGCTGTCGGGGCAAGAACTGAAACAATCTCTCTTTCAGTAAGATCATTTGTTGCGTTGTACACGACGCATCCAGCATATTCTGCCGGAGTACGACGAACAGGATCAGCGAAGGCCAACATATTGAGTTTCAGATCAACATTACGGCTAGTGAAATTGTAAGAATCAAGAATAGCCTTACGCGCAAAGCCGCGCTGGATCAGGCTATCATAAACTGCCTGACGAGCGTTATCGGGCAATGGCACAAAGCCGGGATTGAAACCAAATGGAGCGGCTTGTGAGAGCATCTTTGCCTCTTGTGGATACCGCAATACTGCATGTTCATACAGAACATGTGTCTATACTATAATATCAGCTTTGTTTGTCTTCTGCAAATTCGCATACATTCTCTGTGAAGATCCCCCCTACCTCTTTATCACCTCTCGCGAACGCCCGCCCTCCGCTGGCCCGACCACCCCCTGCTGCTCCAGCAGATCGATCAACTGCGCGGCTTTGCTGTAGCCGATGCGCAGCCGCCGTTGGAGGAGCGAGGCTGAGGCGCGTTCGTGCTGCACTACTAGTTCGCGGGCCTTCACCAACAACTCGTCCTGCTCGTCTACGCTGAGGAACTCGGCGGGTGGGCTGAAGTTCTCGTCGCTCTGGCTGGCCGCAGTCGGCTCAGTGGGGCGCGGCCCCGGTAATGCGCCACTGTACCCCGGCCCACTCATCCCCAACGATCCCCCCGGCTTCGCCTTGACCTCGGCTTCGCTGGCGGGGGGTACCGCGTTGCGCCAGAACTCGACGATCCGCTCTACCTCGCGGTCTGAGACGAAGGTGCCCTGGATGCGTACTAGTTTGGCCGAATCTGCGGCCATGTAGAGCATGTCGCCCCGACCGAGCAACTGCTCGGCTCCCGGCCCGTCGAGGATCACCCGGCTGTCAATCTGCGAGGTGACGGCAAAGGCGATGCGCGAGGGGAAGTTGGCTTTGATCAGTCCGGTGATTACGTCTACTGAGGGGCGCTGGGTGGCGATGATCAGGTGGATGCCGGTGGCGCGCGCCATTTGGGCCAGCCGACAGATGTAGGTCTCGGTCTCGTCGGGGGCCATCATCATCAGATCGGCTAATTCGTCAATGATGATAATGATGTAGGGCATCGGCTCCAGATCGGCGCGTTTGCGCCCCAGTTGTTTGTAGCTCTCTAGGTTGCGGCAGCCGTGGCGAGCGAAGATCTTGTAGCGCCGCTCCATCTCGCGGGTGGCCCACTTGAGGGTCGGGACGACTCGTTCTAACTCGGTGACGACCGGCGAGAGCAGGTGTGGAACCCGGTTGTAGACGATCATCTCGACCATCTTGGGGTCAACCAGGATGAGTTTGAGTTCGTCGGGGCTGTGGCGCAGCAGCAGGCCGCATAAGAAGGCGTTGACCGCCACCGATTTGCCGGAGCCGGTCGAACCGGCCACCAAGAGGTGCGGCATCTTGGTCATGTCGGCGATGACCGGGGTGCCGCTGACATCTTTGCCCAAGGGGAGTTTGAGTTTGCCCCGGTGGGCCTCGAACTCTTCGCTGTCAATCACCTCGCGCATACCCACCATGGCGATGGCTGAGTTGGGGATCTCGATCCCCACGGCTGCTTTGCCGGGGATGGGCGCTTCAATACGGATCGAAGGTGCCGCGAGTGCGAGTGCCAGATCCTTCTCCAATGCGGTAATCTTGCTCACCTTGACCCCCACGGCGGGCTGGAGTTCAAACTGGGTCACGGCGGGGCCGGGGTTGACATGGATCACCTGGGCCTCAACCTTGAAGCTGGCTAAGGTCTCTTCGATTAAGCGTGAACGGGCACGAAAGTCATCATCGCTGATCTCAATACTACCTTGGTAGGAATCGAGCATGTCGAGTACCGGCAATGGCCATGCGCGGTACACCGGCGAGACCTCGAAGCCCTCCAGCGCTTCCTGCACCGTCGCGTTGATTGGCTCGCTGGGTGGCGGGGGGCGACGCTCCACCGGGGGCGGCTCCGGGGTGGCCTTGGCGCTGACTGGCACGGGTGCCGGGAGCGCCGCCGGTGGTTTGGTGCGCGCCGCCGGTTTGGTGGGGGCCGGAGCCTCGACACCGGGGCGCTGAAAGAGACTCGCCTTGGTCGGGCGGGCGGCGATGGGCGTCGGAACCAGATCGTCGCTGGCACCCAGCGGCGGCGGCTGGAAGGGCAGATCGGCATCGGCGGGTGGGCGCGAGCGCACCGGACGGCGCGGGGCGCTCCACAGCATCGTCCAGAAGCGGGCGAGGCGCAGGCTGCTGCCGGTATACAATTCGCGCAGGGTAATGTTGAAGGTGAGCATGATCCCGGCGAGACCGAGCACAATTACCACGAGCACCGCCGCTGGGCGGCCAATGCTGCGATCTAGCAGTTCGGCGATCCAGTAGCCGATCCATCCGCCACCCTGATCGAGCCGATCAAGCAGGTGGATGTCGTGGAAGGGGAACTCCAACAGACCGAGGATGGCGAACAGCACCAGCAGCGTACCGAGCGTATTCGCGCCGCTGAGTTTAGCGTCCTGCATGCGCTCCTGGATCAGAATCGCCCCGCCAAGCAGACCCAGCGTGATCGGCACCACCAAAGCCCCGCTGCCAAAGGCGTAGCGCACCACTTCCAGGTACATTCCGCCGAGACCACCCGCCACCCCAGTGAGGAAGAAGAGCAGCGTGACCAGCGCCACCGTGATCAGCGCCAGCGCGAAGAGTTCGCGTTGGTGCTCAGGCCGCAACGAGATGCTGAAGCGTTGCGTTCTATTCGCAGTGCGCCGGGCTGGTGGCTTGGGCTTACTGCTCCGGCTGCCACCACTGCGCTTATTTCCTCCCCGTGCAGCCATTCGTCAATCCTTTCTGCTTGGCGCAAGAGAGTATAGCACATCTGCGCGGGGCGAAGCGTATAGGGCGCATCGCGAGCCCTCCCTGCGTTATTTATCCGCAGATTACGCAGATTACGCAGATTATTCCGGTGGGTGCATCGCGATGCCTCCCTGCGTTATTTATCCGCAGATTACGCAGATTGCGCAGATTATTCCGGTGGGTGCATCGCGATGCCTCCCTACGCCATGTGCTATAATCCTGCCGCACCTCACCCAATCGAGGATGGCTTTGACTATGCAAAAACTTGAGTCCCGTGTGCGCCAGATCGGCATGATAGACGGTGTCGTCGAATCGAAGAGCGATCTGATCAGCATCACCGTCCCTAGCTCTCCGTTAACCCCCGAAGCGCACAAGGGCAGCCTCTATATTCTAACCGAGCCCGATACGTTGGTTCCGCACAGCCGTCAGGCATGCCTGTTAGCGGCGCGAACCCTTCAGCGTGCCTTCTACGATGAGAGCACGTCGAGCATTACCGCCGCGATGCGACGAGCGATAGCCGCCGCCAATCATGCGCTCTACCAAGAGAATATTCCCCAGCCGGCGGGCCAACGCGCTACGGTGGGTCTCTCGATTGCCGTCCTGAAGGATGGTGAACTCTACGTGGCCCAAGTGCAACCCGCGCAGGCGTATGTGTTGAGCCAGGGGGTGTTGCGCGCCTTCCCGGCGCATCCCTCGTGGGACCCGGCCCATGTGAGTGTCGCGCCCTTCAGTCGGGCGGGAGCACTGGGGGCGAGTCTCTTTATTGAGCCGGAGTTCTACCGCTGTACGTTACGCGCCGGGGAGACGCTGATTCTCTGTTCGAGTAGCTTTTCGCCGTTGCTCACGCGCCAAGAGACGAACCAGATTCTGCGGTGGCGTGACCCAGATGCGAGTGGGGAGCGCCTGCTCCAGATTGCCAACGAGCATGGGTTGGTGGATGCCTACGCCTTGGTGGCAAGTCTGGAGGTACGGCGGGCGGCCTCGATCCAGCAGGAGACGAGCGCACCCGCCGTGCCGCCGCGTCCCGCACCTTTGTGGTCGGGATGGTTGGCACGCTGGAGGCCAGCACCGCAGGCCACGCCGCCGCCGGTAGCCCCGCGCCCCGACCCGCTCACCACGCTGCCACCGCCGTCGCCCTATTCGACTAACCCGATTGCGCGGCCAGCGCCGCTCGATATTGGTGAGGATCTGGGCACGCGCTATGCACGGGCGAAACAGGAGCGTGAGATTTCCGAACCTGAACTCCCACCCTCCACCTTCCTGGGTGAAGAGAACTACTTCAGTACCTCGCGGCGGATCGATCTGGGTGACGGGCCGGAATTAGAAGCCACCGCCCGCCCCTACCGCACGCGCTACGAAAAACGCCCGTTTGTCGATCTCACCTGGAAGGAGCGCTTCTTACTGCCCTTCCGCATGCTCTGGCTGGCGCTCGATGAGGCTATCCGGGCGCGGCGCGTGCGCCCGCTCAATACGCCGCCTGCTATTATGCGTGGCCAGGGTCTCTCCTACCGCCGCAACCAGATCAATATCCCCTGGCTTATGCTCCTGGGGATGAGCCTGCTGATCGTGATTCTCATTCTCTATGGCATGAACTTGACCCGTGAGAATGATCAGCAATTGGCGTTGGAGTACATTAGCGCCGCTGAAACCCGCTTGGCCTCTGTGCGTGAGGCGACGAATGAGACACTAGCGCTGGAGTCACTTGAGTTGGCGCGGCAGGCGATTGATGAAGTACGCGCTAGTGCGGTGGTGACCGATACCAACCCAACACTCTGGTTGCGCTACCAGGAGATCCAGCGCGAGTATGAACGCGCCCTCGCGGCGGTGCAGCGGGTCACCTTCATAGATAGCCCGACCCTGATTTCCACCCACCCCAGCGCTGAGGGCAGTTTTGAGGGCTTGGTGGTGCCACCGACCACCACGACCATCACCGACCCCTACCAGTTGGAGGTGATGCGCTACATCTATACGCTCGATGCGGAACGTGCCAACACGCCGCTCTACCGCATCCCGCGTGATGGTGGCCCCCCTGAACCCTACCTCAACCCCGGCACCCAGATCGGTGAGACGATTGTGGGGCCGATGCGCTCGGCGCTCTGGCGTATTGATCAGGTGGTCGCGGTTGATCAGGCTCCTGAGGGCTTTGGCTACTATTTCCGCAATCGTGACCAGTGGAACTACTCAAAGCTTGGTGGGAGTGAGATCTGGCAGGTGCGTGACCATCTGCGCATTGCAGAGTATGACGGGAATCTCTATGTCTGGGGGGCTGTCCCAAATGAGGTGCTCAAGTTCAATTCGGGGAGTTATGGCGATACCCCCGAATATTGGCTCGATCCTGCGAGTTTGGCCGATGTTGATCTGAGTAATGTGGTTGATATGACCGTAGATGGCGCGATCTACCTCCTGAATTCGAATGGGGGCGTGCTGGTCTTTAGTCAGGGCCGCTTGGTCAGTGAAATCAAACCAGAGACGATTACCCCAGTAATCAGTGGGGTGACGCGCTTCTTTGTCACCAACGATGGGTTTGGTGGTGGTTCGATCTTTCTGGTTGAGCCAATCAATGCGCGGATTATCCAGATCGATAAGTTGACAGGCAAGATTATCCAACAGATCCGCATGCGCACAGATAGCGAGTACCAACTGAATCAACTCAGCGATATGGTCGTGGTCTCTAATGGGCCACGCACACTGATCTATATGCTCAATGGGCGCTACATCCTGCGTGCGGAACTGCCCGCCCCGCCGCGCACCTTCCGCGAAGAGTCCGCTACGCCGACGCCTGCGGTGCAGCCATGATGCGCTGGTTCTGGATCTTCTGTGTGCTGGTGCTGGTAGGCTGCGCGGCCCCAGCCGATGATACCGGGTTGGGCGTGGGGCGGAGTAGCCCAGAGGCGGCGGTTGATGGATTTTTAGAAGATCTGAACCTCGCCATGCGTGATCCTAGCCTTGTGGATGTGGCGACGCAGCGCAGTTGGGCCGAGCGTTTGGCGGGCTACTTTGCACCCGGCGAGCGGGTTGATCAGCGGGTGGCGTTTAGTGAGATGCTGGCGGGTTTCGCCGATACGTCGCGAAACCCGATCTTCGGGAATCGCGCCACGCTAGAGATTACCTACACGCGCCTGGAGATCCTTAACCGTGAGGGCAATGAGGCACTCGTGCATGTGGTGGATGGTTCGTTCAACCTGCGCTGGCTGAATGAGCAGGGTGAGGTGATTCGCGAGCGCACCGGCGGGCTGACCGAGGTGATCGGCCAGCAGAACGGCGGTATTCCGGTGATTCAGGTGGATGGGTTGTGGTATCTGACCGAGGGGTAGATCTAAGAAAATACTAATGAGCGATTTTTAATCCTAGCATGAAGATCCCTTAAGAAAAGGGTTGACTATTCGAAGCTTCTGATCAATGACGAGGTGATGCTGCATATCTTCCGAATAGAGTGTTGGTACACCACTGTGAAGGGCACTCGCAATAATCAAGCTATCCCAATACGACAAGGAGTAGCGTACTCGGAGATCAGACGCCATAATGAGTTGTGCATGATCCAGATTGACGACCTGATACAGAGCATAAAAATCATCAATGAAATTACGGATATCCGCTTCGGGCGTATGTTCTTTGCGCAGGAGATTGGTGCATACCTCATTGACTACTTGCACACTCAGAAATAGAGGACGGGTTGCTGCAATCAATGCCTGTGCTATTTGTGCTTTACCCGGATCTTGTCCAGAAATAAATGCGTATAGCCAAATATTGGTATCAATAAATCCCGGTTGATATACCATACTTGTCGCCATACACTCTATTCCTTAGAGCTAAGCGGTTCTGTGGGTTCCTGCTCTTGGCGATCATAGATTTCATCACGTCGTAATGGCGTAAAGGTGGGATCACGGATCGGATCATGGAGTACTCGCTCAATGATTTTACTCGTTTTCTGATGCTCTGTACGTAGAATAATCACACGTACAGAACCAAAGAGTTGGTCACGGTACTCCGCAGGAACTTCAATCGCCCCATCTTTGATGCGTGTGTGAAACTCTATCGCGATCATTGTCTCACTCATGCTGGCCTCCTTGCGAACACAACATCTATACTATACCTGATCCTGGGCATGCATGGAAATGTTAGATCGTAACCAGAGCATGGATAAAGTCTTACTCCGACAAGTACGCCGGGTCGCGGCGCGCCTTGGTGCCCAGTAGGGTCAGCGAGAGCCGCCGGTACTCGTCCTGCTCGTCGCGCTGGATGTAGCCCTCACTCACCAACCGCTCGATCAACTCTTCTATCGCCGTCTGAGCGAGGTGGCGCAACGCCCCGAACTCGGCACAACGCTCCGGCTCCACCGGGCTGCTACTGGCCCCCTTCAGCACCCGCGCTAACCCACTGCGCCCCATCGCAAACGGTAGGTGACTCAGGCCATCCAGGGTGCGCTGCACATCACTGCGCGGGTCCTCGTCGTCACGCGGGGGGAGTGGCTGCGGGGCGCTGCGCTGCGCCCGGCGCACTCCGCTGCTCAACGCAAGCTCCGGCGCGCAGATATCGCAGCCGCTCTTACAGCGCGCCAAGCGCTGGCCAAAGTGGGCGGCGATGCTGCGGTGGCGGCATTCGTTGGCGCGGGCGTAGTGCGCCAACGCTTCAACCCGCTGCATCTGACGCTCGTGGTAGTCGTGGAGGAGGCTCTCGATGCGTGCCGCGACATCACTTGGCGCGGGGAGCAGTTCGATCAGGACTTGGCGCGGCCCGCCTCGGTAGCGCAAGAATCCGGCGTCATGCCAGCGCAGCAGTGCGCCTTCCAGATCCGAGGGCGACCAGCCCGCATCTGTGGCGAGCCGCAGGAGATCCACCTCCTGCCAGACGCCCACGCTCAAGCCAGCGAGCGCGGCCACCCGCTGCGCCTCGGCCTCCGGCGCGGCGGCCCCGGTCAGGCTCAGGCTCGCCGTTTCGGGCAGATCGAAGTGGCGGCGCAGCAATTCGACTCGCTCCAACATACTCAACCCCACCCGCACCAGCGTGTCGTCATCGCCATTCACCGCCCGTTGCAGCCGTTCAAGATCAATCACATCAACCGTGCCACGCATCTGCTGGCGCAGCGCCTTGTAGAGCGCCCGCAGATGGTCGCGGGTGATCGCCTGCTCCTGCAACCAGGTGGTCAGACGCGCCTTATCACTGCCTGCGTAGAGCAGCACGCAACGCGCCGGTTGGCCATCGCGCCCGGCCCGCCCCGCCTCCTGATAGTAGGCTTCGACCGACTGGGGCAGGTTGTAGTGGATGATCGCCCGAATATCGGCCTTATCAATCCCCATGCCGAAGGCCACCGTCGCCACCAAGACGCGGGTCTCGCCACGCATAAAGCGCTCCTGGGTCGCGGCACGGTCGGCCACCTGGGCGTGGTAGTGGTCGGCGGCGATACCCACCCCGCGCAGGATGTCGGCCAACTCCTCGCAGGCTTGGCGCGCCCGTGCATAGACGATGATCGGCCCGCTAATCTCGCGGCACAGGCTGATCAGCGCCTGCTGCTTCTCCTCGCGGTTGCCCGCCCGCGAGACCTGGAAGTAGAGGTTGGGGCGGAAGACCGAGGAGAGCACCGCTGCACTCTGGCCCAGCACCTGACGGATCTCTTCTTGGGTCTCCTGCGAAGCAGTAGCGGTGAGCGCCAGCAGCAACGGGTGCTCCAACTCGGCCAGCGCCCGCCCGATGAAGAGGTAGTCGGGGCGGAAACTCAAGCCCCACAGGCTGAGGCAGTGAACCTCATCCACCACGAAGAGCGCCACCCCGCAGCGCTTGAGCGCATGCAGGAAGGCGCGCTGGCGCAGCCGCTCCGGGGCAATATAGACCAGCTTGAACTCACCGGCGGCAATCGCCCGGATACGCTCGCTCAACTCGCGGGTGGTCAGAGTCGAGTTGATCAGCGTAGCGCGTTCGCGGACAAGATCGGGCAAGCCATCCATCTGATCCTTCATCAAGGCGATCAGTGGGCTGACCACGACGGTGGCCTGGGGCAGCAGCAGCGCGGGCAGTTGGTAGGTGAGCGACTTGCCGGCCCCGGTGGGCATAACGGCCAAGGTATTCACACCCGCCAGGACATTATGGATCACCCGCGCCTGATTGGGGCGGAAATCCTGCAACCCAAAGGAGTCGCGCAGCATCTGGTAGGCGGCATCGGGGAGCAGCGGCGCAGATGGAGGTTCTGGCTCCGGCAGATCGGGCAACACCGCCGCACGTTCGAGGCGCATGCCGAGTTCGGCCAGCACCTTACCGCGTTCCGCCAGTTCAAGATCGGCCAACTGAGCGCGCAGGGCATCGGCACTGGTCGCATCATCACTCAGTTCTGCCGCCCGCAGCAGAATCTGAAGATCGGCGGTCGTGGGGGTAAACTCCGGGCGCAGCATGAGCGCATCAATCTGACCACGTGCCGCCTCCGGGTCGCCCTGCTCCAGCGCCAACTCGGCCAAGCGGCGCACCGCCGCCAAGCCGTGAAGATCGCGCAGCGCCACCGCCCGATACTGCTCGGTTGCCGCCTCCAGATCGCCTTGGGCGTGCAAGAGATCGCCACGCAGTAACCCAGCCAGCAGTTCTTGGCTGGGATCTTCGGCCAGCGCATCGAGCGCCAGATCAAGCTCGGCATAGTGCCCGGCGGCCAAGAGCGCCCGCAACCGCAGTTGGCGGCGCGTCACACTCGTGGGGCGCTCAGCATCAATCTGGGCCAGGATCGCCAAGGTCTCCTCGGCCCGATCCACCTCGGCCAAGACCCGCGCCCGCCCTTCGCGCAACGTCACGCTCTGGGGTTGCTCAACCAGCCACGCCTCCAGGTAGCCCAGGAGCGTCTGAGTATGGCCCCAGCGATTCAGGTAGTTCACCAAGTGGCGCCGTGCATCCCCGGCGATCAGGCTCAGTGCCGCCGGAGCGAGGGTAAGAAGTGGGTTAGATGCTGTCATGGCATTTATTGTAGCAGAAGGTATACAGGGCATGTGCAAAGTCCTTGGGGCGCAGCCGCCCCCGCACCCCCACCGGAGGTGACTTTGCACATGCCCTAAGAAGGTATACTATAATCCTAGACAGATACGCCCATAGCGCGTACAATCGGTAGAGTGTTCCAATCTGCCGGAATCCTTTACGTGTACATAGAAAGTAGCAGATACATGGTTCGTCTGGAGAGTGAAATCCTGTTCACGCCAATCCCTGAACGGATTGCCCGGTTGCGCGAGTTGGCCTATAACCTCTGGTGGGCATGGCATCCTGAGGCACAGGATCTCTATCGTGAGCTTGACCCCGATCTCTGGGAGTTGGACTACCATAATCCGGTTGATATGTTGCGCGATGTGCGTCAAACCAAGTTGGAAGAGGCAGCCCTCAATCCTGCCTACCTGAAGAAGTTTGATGCGGTACTACGCGACTTCGATGCCTACATGAGCACGAAGCAGACATGGTTCAACCAGCACTTCCCGGAGTCCAAGGAGACCCAGATCGCCTATTTTAGCGCCGAATTTGGTATCCACGAGTCGTTGCCGATCTACTCAGGTGGCCTGGGTATCCTTTCCGGCGATCACGTCAAAGAGGCGAGCGATATGGCCCTACCGTTTGTCGCGGTGGGCTTTATTTATCCGCAGGGCTACTTCCGCCAGCGCCTTGACCATAGTGGCTGGCAGTTTGCCGAGTATAACAAACTCAACTTCGCCGATGTTCCGGCCATCCCCGCGCTCGACCCCGATGGGCGTGAGGTGGTGATCGAGGTCGAACTACCGGGGCGCATCATCTACGCCAAGGTCTACAAGTTCCAGGTTGGGCGGGTTTCGCTGTT
Source organism: Candidatus Oscillochloris fontis (assembly GCF_004138135.1). Lineage (GTDB taxonomy): Bacteria > Chloroflexota > Chloroflexia > Chloroflexales > Chloroflexaceae > Oscillochloris > Oscillochloris fontis. The sequence continues at coordinate 52,578 of NZ_RYFD01000001.1, read as the reverse complement.
GCTCATGGATACCGACATCCACCCGAACAGCCCGCAGGATCGCGAACTTTCGGCGCGGCTCTATGGCGGCGACCAAGAGATGCGCGTGTCGCAGGAGTTGGTGTTGGGGATTGGTGGGGTGCGCGCCCTGCGTCGCCTGGGCTACAAACCGAATGTCTGGCATATGAACGAGGGCCACTCGGCCTTCCTGGTGCTGGAGTTGTGCCGTGAGTTGGTGGTCGAGGGCATGAGTTTCGAGGCCGCGATGGCCCAAGTGAAGCAGCATTGTGTCTTCACCACCCATACTCCCGTACCCGCCGGAAACGATGCCTTCCCGGTTGCACTCATCGAGAAGTTCTTCTGGAACTACTGGCCCCAACTCAACCTGACCCGTGATGAGTTTATGGCAATTGCGCTGCAAGAGCAGGCTTGGGGTCCCACCTTCGCCATGACGGCGCTGGCGCTGCGGCTCTCCGACTACCACAACGGGGTGAGCCAGTTGCACGGCCATGTGGCGCGCGGGATGTGGCAGTGGCTCTACCCCGGTAAGAGCCAAGACGAAGTGCCGATTGTCGGCATCACCAACGGGGTTCACTCGGCCTCGTGGTTAGCACCGAGCATCCGCCAACTCTTCAACTCCTACCTGGGCAAGAACTGGGAGGATAGCCTCGATGACGCGGAGATGTGGAAGAAGATCTATCAGGTTCCCGACGAGGTACTCTGGAATACCCGCCAAGCCCTGAAGAAGGATCTGATTGATTTTGCCCGCACCCGACTCATCCAGTACTACCGCCGCCTCGGCCAACCCGCAACGGTCTGGCCGGTGTTGGAGGAGGGCATCCTGACGATTGGCTTTGCGCGCCGCTTCGCCACCTACAAGCGCGCCACGCTGATCTTCAAGGATATGGAGCGCCTGAAGGCGATCCTCAACAATCCCAGCCGCCCGGTGCAGATTATCTTCGCCGGGAAGGCGCACCCCAAGGATGATCCGGGCAAGCACTTCATCCAGCATGTCTACCAGTTGGCAATGCAGCCAGGGCTGACCGGACGGATCATCTTCCTGGAGGAGTACGACATGGCCGTCGGGCGCGCCCTCACCCAGGGGGTGGACGTGTGGCTCAATAACCCGCGCCGCCCGCACGAGGCCAGCGGTACCAGTGGCATGAAGGCGAGCCTGAATGGTGCCCCCAACTGCTCGATCCTGGATGGTTGGTGGCCCGAAGCCTTTAATGGCAAGAATGGCTGGGCAATTGGTGATGAGCGGGAGTATGACGATCAGGATCGACAGGACTGGGACGATGCCCAGTCGCTCTACCAGATCCTCGAACACGAGATTGTGCCGCGCTTCTACGACAACCGTAACGAGGCGGGCGTGCCGGTAGCGTGGGTGCAGACCTGCAAGGAGGCGATTGCGACCTGTGCGCCGCAGTTTAGCTTCCGCCGCATGCTGGCCGAGTATGTGCAGCGGCTCTATATGCCCGCTGCGCGGAGTTAGAGAAACGGCCCTCACCCCCAGCCCCTCTCCCGTGGGCTTCGCCCACAGGAGAGGGGAGCCGAATTTCCAAGAAATCCCTTACACCAACTCCGACTCCTCCCTCGCCTGTTCGCGCAGCGAACGGGAGAGGGGGGCTAGGGGGGTGAGGGCCACATAGGCGTTTTATGTTCCCCTTCGCTGATCTCTACCTACCCCTACGCACCCACTTCGGCCCCTTGCACGGCGCTGAGGCCCAATTACCCTGGTGGCCGATCTTCGGGCATGATCGCGCCTTTGAGATCCTGGTTGGGGCGGTGGTGGTGCAACAAACGCGCTGGGAGGTGGTCGAGGCGGCCATGCAGCGCCTCATCGCGGCGGGGATGCTCAACCCACCCGCGTTGGCCACCGCGCCCCCCGATGAGATCGTGGCTCTGATTCGACCCGCCGCTTTCTTCACCCTGAAGGCGCACGGGCTACGCAACATTGCCCAGCACCTCTGCACCCACTATGCGGGTTCGATGGCGACGATGCTGGCCCAACCCACGGCAACCCTACGCCCCGAACTGCTCGCGTTGCCCCGCATTGGCCCTGAGACCTGCGATGTGGTGCTGCTCTACGCCGGGGAGCACCCGATCTTCGTGATTGACGAGTATACCCGCCGCCTCTTCGAGCGCGTCTGGCCGCAGACGCACGCGGTCAAGCCGATCTGGCGCACACCCTACGAAAAGCTGCGCACTCTGATCGAGGCCGATCTGAGCGCCGCGATCATCTGCGGGATGCCGCGCCGCGACTTCTATGCCGACTTCCACGCCCAGATTAACGAGGTGTGTGTGCGCTACTGCCGCAGTCGCCCGCGCTGCGACGGCCCCCCAGCGCGGCGCATCTACAGCGTACAGGCCGGGCGCGAAAGCTACTTAGCCAGCGATGCCGCGTGTCCACTGCGTGCGGTGTGTGGGTGGTATCGGGAGCGGGGAAATGATGAACATAACTTCCAAGGCGAGTGAAACGGTATGTTAGAATAGATAATATAAGCACATTACTTCGGTACTTCATGGATACGAGACCTGGACGTTCCAACGACTGTTTCTCTGGAAGCTAGATGAAACTATGACTACTACCCCACTTTGTGAAACGAGACTGATTAGTGTACATCAGCCCTCGCTGTTTCATATCGAAATTGATGAAAAGACGCAGCGCCACCAACAGCGCCTACTGAAGATCAAGCGTATCCACCAGGGTGGAGCAATTCGTGTTCTCGATCTATTTTCCGGGTGTGGTGGGTTATCTCTAGGTTTTGATGCTGCTGGATTTGAAATAATAGGTGCTGTTGAGTTTGATAGTACGGCTGCCTATTCTCATGCCCTCAATTTTCATCGTTCTCCTGATGGAAAGCCTGAAACTATACACGCACAGGATCGGGATATCACAAAGACTGAACCCGAAGATCTCTTGAAAGAACTATATCCAAACTCTTCTGCTTGTGAAAGTGTGGATGTACTTATAGGTGGACCACCTTGTCAAGCTTTTGCGCGAGTAGGTCGTGCTAAGTTACGCGAAGTAGCTGCACATCCTGATGCATTTAAGTTAGATGATCGAGGTAATTTATATCTCCGCTACTTAACGTATGTACGACACTTGAATCCAATTGCAATTCTTATCGAAAATGTACCTGATGTAATTAATTATGGGGGTCATAACATTCCTCAAGAAATATGCGAGGTTCTCTCTGATTTAGGTTATAGATGTGCATATACACTACTCAACGCTGCTTTTTATGGTGTGCCTCAAATGAGAGAACGTATGTTTCTTTTGGCATATGCGCGAGAACTAGAGGTTAGTATCGAATTCCCAGAACCAACCCATTGGATTGATTTACCACGAGGCTATGCGGGTTCTCGTCAAGTAGCGTTAAAAGCGGTTAATCTTAATATGCTTAACCCAGATAATACAGTCTTTTTTCAACCACCTCCTATTGCAACACCCGATCTGAAGCCAGCAATCACGGTACAAGAAGCTATCGGCGATCTGCCACCGATTACCCTACATTTAGAGGGTACGTTACGGCGAGGAGCACGACGTTTCGATAAACTTACGCCGTATCGTGATGATGTTGAAGTATCAGAGTATGCATGGGCAATGCGTAATTGGCCAAAATTTGAAAGTAGGACAGGAATTTACGACCATGTTATTCGGTCGCTTCCTCGTGATTATGCTCTTTTCCGAAGAATGAATCCAGGTGATCAATACCCTCAAGCATATGCACATGCCGTTAATATGTTCCACGAGCGACTTGCTGAACTTGCTTCCGCAGGTATATTATTGGAAAGTGAATCATCTCGGTATAAAGAATTATGGAAGGAACTAGTTCCTCCTTATGATACAAGCAAGTTTCCAAATAAATGGCGCAAGATGGAAGCCAACAAGCCAGCAAGAACTCTTATGGCCCACCTCGGTAAAGATGGTTATTCACACATCCACTATGACAGTAATCAGGCAAGAACTATTTCCGTACGAGAAGCTGCACGGTTACAATCATTTCCGGATGGTTTTCAGTTCTTTGGCACTATGAACCCTGCATTTCGTCAGATAGGAAATGCTGTCCCTCCCATTTTATCTCATGCGATTGCTCAAGTAATTCTAAAGAATATCCAGGGGAGATTGCTATGACTGGCAGAATGGCTCTTAAGAGACTCACCGCCTCCGATTTGACACTCTTTGCTTTTCAGTTTCGGACAGCACCAGCTGGAAAGCAAAAAGCGATAAATATGAATAAAGATGTTTTTATAGATTTATTTTTTCCTGCCTTACGTACAGTTCCTCAAAAAACACGTTATCCTATTGACCTATATCTTTATGGTCCTGGTCTGGCTGGGGAATTAAATATCCAGCGAAAAATTTTGCTACAAGAAAAGAATTGGCGTTTGAACGGAGAACTCATAAATAACCCAGACAATAATCCAGATCGTTTTAATATTTTATTACCCGGTGATATTGCTGTGATGGAATTCAATATCGGACCCGAACCAGAAACATTACGAATAGTACTAATAGCTCAAGGAGTTGATGATGATGTACAGATTCATCACGCACTTTCAATAATACTTGGTACGAATACCATGGTAGAGGTGTCTTCTGCATATCTTGGAGAAGTAGTACAAGGTATCTCACTTCCTTCAAATCACTCTATAAGAGGTTTCATACTTAGTAATGAGTTGGAGAGTGTTGCTTTAGGGAGTGAACGAGCCACAGAATCACTACTCACTATTCCTTCCAGAGCACCTGTAAGCCTGGATTCATTGCAACGAGCAAGAGAAAGTGCAGGTCGTATAGGCTTATTGGGCGAACAGTTAGTCTCAGATTATTTTCATTCGAGATTGGAATCTGGTGCAATACATGGATATCATTGGACTTCATATGTAGATGCAATTAGTCCATTCGATTTTTGGTATAGTATTGATGGCAAAGAACGCATACTTGTTGATGCAAAAACTACATCGGGAATTTTTGACAATCCCATCCATGTATCTTTATCAGAATTACGTCGAGCTGCAATTAAATTAGAACGTTATGATATTTATAGGGTTTATAATGCAAGTGAAACTACGGGATTTGGTTTATTAGTAATATTAGAGGATATTGGTGAATTTGCTGCATCAATTTTACAAACACTAAACACTCTTCCCGCTGGAGTATCATCTGATGGTATCTCTTTTAAACCATCACTAGTAGTTACACATAGGATAGAGCCATTAGAGTTGCGTCTTGCAGAACCCAAGGATGAGTAGTTTCGCATTGGGCGGTTGCATCTCCCTGATGTCGGCTACGGCCACGTGATGGCAACAGGGCGCATCCCTAGCGCACGGAACGCCATCTGAAGCACAAGAAAGGGCGTATGCTATCGTTTGTGGCCATGAAGAGTCCGCACCACGCCCAGTTGGGTGAGTTGTTGATCGGGCGAGATCTGGGATGAGTGGGTTAATGCCAATTCGCGTTGAACCTATTCTTACCTACCCCCCCGTACTAAAAAACGCCCGTAGGTGCTGGTAACACACCCCCGGCTGCTCGGCCATCGGCACATGGCCGCACGCATCAATCAGGGCGAGTGCGGCACCCGGTAGTGCCGCAGCCAGCGCGGTAGCACTGGCCGGGGGGAAGATCGGATCTTGGCGGCCACTCAGAATCAGGGTCGGCATGGTCGCCCTCGGCAACGAAAGCCCGACAGCAGGATCGCCCTGGCTGGCGGCACCTTCGAGGGCCGTGAGCGCATCCATCGCCACCAGATCCGAAATTCCGAGCGAGAGCATTTCCGGTTCGGGCAGATGGTGAATCATCGGCTTGGCCAATAATGCCGGAAGCGGCGGGGTCGTCCAGGCCATTTCACGCCAGGGCCGCGAGATGCTCTGCCAGGGGCGCCATGCTAAAAGCCAGGGTGCCCAGAGCGCCACGGTGAGGCTGAGTTGCACACTGAGCCCGCTATGATAGATACCTTCGTGGGAGGTGCGGGGTAGCCCAAAGCTGATTAGGGCGAGTTGGCTCACGCGCTGAGGACGACTAGCAGCCACGAGCAGCGCAATCGCGCCGCCTAGTGAATGGCCCGCGAGTTTGAGCGTTTCTAAGCCGAGTGCATCAATGAATTCGAGAACCGTGGTGGCCAACCCACGCAACCCGCCACTGCTCAACCTGGGCGGCGACTCGCCAAACCCCGGCAGGTCGGGGGCGTAGAGGGTGTGGTTGTTGGCGAGTACGGCAAAGGCACCGAGCCAGTGGCGCGATGAGCCACCCCAGCCATGGAGCAGCAACAACGGCGGGCCTGATCCGTATGTGCGGTACACCAGCCGCCCAGAGGGCAGATTGATGTGTTGGAGTGAAGGTATGTCCATAGGCTCTATCATAGCTCCTTATTGCGCTATTGCAATGGCGGGGCTGCACCGACATCCCGCCCTACGGACAAAGCTCCGCCCCAATCGCCCCACCGGCCTGATCCACCTCTGCGGGGCTGAGGTTGCGCCCAGCAGTACGGCACGCACGCTCGATGAGTACCCGGCGATCAAGTGGCCAGATGATTGCCGTTGCATCAAGCGCACCCGACGCCAACCATTGCCCATCACGACTAAAGGAGACCGTCTTGGCATCGGCGCTGTGCCCGCGCAGCACCAACGAATCGCCACCGGGGAGATCGGGCTTCCATACCCGTACCGTATTATCATTGGAGGCACTGGCCATCGTCTGGCCGTCGGGGCTAAACGCTAACCCGATGATCCAGTCGGTGTGGCCGACATAGACACGTGGGGTGCGGTCTGGCCCGTTCAGATCCCAGAGGTAGATCTTGGCCTCGAAGCCCGCCGCAGCCAGTTGGCCGGGGTAGCCAGGGCGGAAGGCCAGGGCGTAGATGTCACCTACTTGGAGCCGCTGGGGAGCAGCCTGGAGATTCTGCATGTCCCAGATCTGAATCTCGCTACTGTCACCCGCAATCGCCACATAGCGCCCATCTTCACTAAAAGCGAGCGTCTGTAACGGTTTGGGACTCGGCGTAAAGGCGGTTGGCACTTCGGTCATCTCACCCGTACTCAAGAGGTGGCTGATCTCCCATAGATGGAACCCGCCATCATAGCCAACCGAAGCCATGTAGCGCCCATCGGGGCTGAAACCCACCGCCGTCGCCACCCGATTTTGATGCGCATTGATCATCTGCAAGGGTTGAGTGGGATTCGCCACATCCCAGACTCGCACGTTGCCATCCTCACTCGCACTCGCCAATAAGCGGCTATCAGGACTAAAGGCGACCAACCAGACTGACCCCGTCCGCTCAAAGAGGTGCTGGAGTTCAATCTGCTCCCCAGTGACCGCCCACAGACCAACACTCTTATCAATACTGCCCGTCGCGAACCAGCGGCCATCGGGGCTGTAGGCCACCGAAGCGACTTCACGTGTATGTTGATAGATGATCGTGGTCGCTTGGGGATGGTTCACATTCCAGCGCCGCAAACTCCCATCGCGACCAACCGTGATCACCTGATTGGTTTCGGGAACAAAGCGCGCATCGAGTACCCAGCCCTCATGACCTCGCAGAATGCGGGGTTGCTGCTTGGTATTGAAGGGTGACCAGATCTGGGCCGTCCCATCACGGCTACTACTAATGATCTGGTGGCCATCAGGGCTAAAATGCAACCCGAAGATCGGGCTGGTATGATCACGGAAGGTGAAGGTTCCAGATCGGCTTTCAACACTACTCACGATAACATAGCTATCAGTACTGCCACTCGCCACATGCTGTCCATCGGGGCTATAGTCAACCACGCTGATACCTTCACTATGACGATGCAGGAACTTACGCACCAGCGCGCTTCCAGCATGGAAACTCATGATTTCAACGTCCCCGCTCAGATAGCCCACCGCAACCTGTTCTCCTTTGGGGCTAACTGCCAGTGCGGTGACATACTGATCTGCACCGATCAATTCTTTCGGTGGGCTATTGAGATTGCTTACTGGCCAGAGAAAGATGTGGCCACTATCATTCCCTAGTACAAACGTAGCCCCATTCTGGCTGAATGTCAGCGCACTCACACTCCCGATATTGGTCGGCAGTTGGATCGGATGGACGTGACCATCATCACCCCAGAGCAGAAGTTGTCCATCCTTGCTGATCGCTGCAATCAGGCTACCATCGTGGTTCAAGGCCAGATCGGTGATCTCAGTGGTGATAGTGATGGTTTGGCGAACTGAGCTGGCTGTTGAGCCAATAGCTTGTAGCACGATCTGGTTTTGCCCCGCATCACCTTCATGGTAGATCGCCAATAATGAGCCATCGGCATTCAGCGTTGCGATGTTCGGGCTGATGGCAAGGGCTTCGGGATGGCCGCCAGAGATGGTGAGGAGTTGTTGGAGTGCCTCTTCACCATCAACCATGGTGCTATTCCCCACCTGCTGTGATGCGAGGGCGAGGAGCAGGCTACGTTGCGGGGTGATCATGCCATCAGCGAGGGCAGCGCTGGCAAGTTGGCGCACGTGCGCCTTCTGTTCGGCACTCACCGCGAGGAAGGCAAGCACCCCCGCGACAATACTAACCAGCGTGGCCACGATGGCTAACCCACGGATCAACTTGTTATTGCGTCGTTCACGGCGGATGATCGCCTGTACTGCCCGGCAGCGATCAAGAAAATCCTGCTCCACTGGGTTCAGCGCGTCTGCATGTTCAGCGGCCCAGGCTTCGGCTGCATCCAGTGCCTGATCGCGGAAGAGCAGGCCATCCTGGCGCCCCTCGCGCTCCCACAGTTCGGCCTGGCGCTGAAGTTGATTCAGGTTGGCGTTGCGCCACTCGGCATTATCGGCCTGCACCGGCGCGACCAGGCGGTCGTGGGCCAGTTCATACCAGATCGCACCCCGGATCTGTTCGCCCCGCACGAGGTGGCTATCCACCAATGCCGCAATCGCCCGATTGGGCAACCCGCCACTCTGCTCTGGCTCGCGCAACACCTGGCCACGTAACCCCTGGCTCGTGATCAGCTTGGTTTCGCACCAATCGCGTACCTGGCGCTCACTCACCTGAGCATTCGTGGCCGCCCCCGCGATCCGTTCGGCGTAGTAGGCACGCAGGGCGCTCGTCACATCGCCGATCTTGGCCACATCCTGCGTACAGATCTCGCAGTCGTCGGCGGGCAAGTTGCTCCAGAGCCGGTAGCAGACCACCTGAAGCTGCACGGGTTCGACATACAGGCCCATCTCTTCGGCAGTGCTGCCATCGCTGCGCTGGATACGCACCATACGCAGGTCGTCAATCAGCTTTTGGGCCGCATCCTTGAGGAAGGTGACGCCCTGGGTTTGGGCGGGTTGCTGGATGGCCGCCAGTGCTGATTCGGCATCGAGCAGATCAAGGCGCATGCGCTGGGTGAGGCGCGTGGGGATCTCACGCAGGAAGGGATCGAGTTGGGCGATGTAGTCCTCGCGCATCGAGAAGAGTGCCCAGCGTTGCTGGTTGCGCAACGCAATGCCTAGTTGGTGGAAAAATTCTAGCTTGGCGGGCCGGTCGTTGGGTACCACCGCCAGCGCTTCTTCAAACTGGTCGAAAATGAGGATGATGCCATCCTGCGCCGGATCGCTGATACGCTCCAAGTAGGTGTCGAGACTCAGATTGGCCAACTCAGCCAGAGGAATCTGCTCCTCGGCGGGGCGTTGGCCCTCGATAGAGAGCATCGTACTGAGCACATAGCGATTGGCCTGCGCGAGCGCAGCGGGCGGCTCGGCCCCCACCCGGATGGGCGGGAGCACCTGGAACTCCTCTTCGCGCAGGCTGGGCACAAGCGCCGCTTGCACCAACGAGGTCTTCCCCGCACCTGACGGGGAATAGAGCAACACAATGCGCTCAGCAATCAGCAGGTTACGCAAACGACGCAACTCACGGTCACGCCCATACAGGCGTTCGCCAGTGGCAAATGAACGTGGCCCAATATAGGGGTTCTGGCGCATAAGAAGATCCTGCTACCGTGATCATAGGCGCGAGGCCAGATCGCGAATAAAATCCTCGGACGATCCCCAATAGATGCTGATGTCTTCGCCTTGGAAGTAGCTCTCCAGGTAACTGCGGGCGCGTTCGGGTTCTATCGTGCGCCCCTCTTCGGGATCAATTTGGGCGGCAACGTGGGTATACTTGCGCCGCCGTCCGCCGCCCTGATCGCGCATAAAACTGCGGAAGAGCACGCGGAAGATCCAGTCATCTACGCGGAAGCCCAGGAAGAGCATGGCGGTGTCGGTGAGGGCGCGGCGCACCGCATCGGGGATGAGTTCACGGTTGCTGGTGACCCCGATCAGGTAGTTGAAGTAGTCGTCCTCGGTCAGCACCAGCGAGTCGGGTTCATCGAGAATACCGAAGAGGTGGTAGACCAGCGGATGTTCAGGGTCTGGCTCTTCGTCATACACTGCTTGCGACTGCTCGATATACTCATTCCACGGACAGAGGACGGTACGTGGCTCGCCCCCCACATCGCGCAGTGCATCCTCCAACAAGGTATCAGAATTGGTGGTGATGTAGAGCGGCAACTTGAGGTTGGCCAGAACCCGATGCGGTTCGGCCTCATCACTACTGCGCAGTGCCTTACCGACAATGGTGATCAATTCGTTGAGCGGAGCCTTCTCTTTTCCTGGCCCGATCAAGGTACTATTCTGGCGCAGCAACTCGCGCCGGATCGAATCGGCAAGCTCATCGCGCAGGAACTGATCATCCTGATTCACCGCGATATACTGTGCCACCTGGGGCAGATCTTCGCGTTCGTGGGGGGCGAGCGGGAAGGTGTACTCATCGGCCCAGCGCTGCGCGATCTCCCGCGAAGAACCGAGGATCGTCTCGATCAGCCCTGGCCCCAGAATGGGCGTACAGCGCCCCGACTTGATCCCGCGTACCAGCGCGGGCCACTTCTGGAAGTTAGCTTTGTCGTCGGCAAAGCCCGGCACATACCAGATCCGCCCGCTCTTCAGGCGCATGATCAACACCGGCATCCACGAGTCTTGGCGATGGCTCACCTCACTACGCGCCACGGCCATCGCCCGGTCAATCTGGCCATCACGCATCAGTTCGCGGAAGAAGGCCGGCATGAAGGCCGCGTTGGTCTCCATACTGATCTGGCCCTGCATGGCCAGCACCGCCGGGATGCCCGCTTCGGCCAGACGCGGCCCAATCGCGAGCAACGCCTCCTGGCCCGCGCCGGTACCCGCACTCTGGCACGAGGCCAGCACGATCAGGCGCGGGCGCTGCCGCAGTTCGCGCAGCCGCGTCACCAACTCCGCCCCAGAGACGCGCACGATCTGGTTTTTGTCATCCTCTAGCCAAAGTAATGGCTCACCATTAACCAGTGAGCCATGACAGACGAGGTAGAGGATGTCCATCCCATTGCGTAACTGATTGAGGATGTTGTCGAGATTGGCGCTCCCCGGTGTTGCCAGAACAGTGGAAGGCACCCCACTCATACCACTCAAAGCGCGTGACTGCTCAGCGGCCACATCCACCGCGCCCATGCGGAAGCGTTCGAGACCCTGCGGGTTGGCAATCGCAATCAGCGCCCGCAGATCACCACGCGGACGCAGTTTCACCGGGCGCCAGTCACTACTCGTCAGGTAGCGCGAGAAGAGCAGTTGCTCACTCGTCAGCAGCGGCGTATCATCCGCTGGATCGCGCAACGTCTCCCAGCGTATCCCATGCAACTCCGCCACATTCGAACTAATCGCCAAGCGCACCCGGAGCGGCGCATCGAGACTAGCCGCAGCGGTACGGGCCTGCTCGAACGCCCGCCGCAGCGCCTCATCGGCAAAGAATTGCTGCGATACATAACGCCCATAGCCAATGGGATCAGTACTCAGCGCCAATAACTGGGCCGGATCGAGTTCAATTGGCTGGGCCTCATCGCGCATCAGGCGAATATCGGTATCGCTATCGGGCTGATTAAAGCGCAGATCGACACTGTAACGACCATCAGGGCGGCGGTTCATTCCGAGTTCAAGATCTGCGAAGGTAGCCATAGACGTCATCCTCAACATGACACATCGTATGATTAAGACTAGTATAACAGAAGGAGGAATGTAGGGGGCCGCAAGATGTTGCGGCGTAACTATTCACACTTGGGGTAAAAGAAATCTCGTATTGACGCAAAGGCGCAAGGACGCAAAGGTTTTGTTGCAGGCTTTGCGCCTCTGCGTCTTTGCGTCAAAAACTGGAAGCTAGGAGAAGTGTGAACAGTTACGTTACGTTGCGGCGCTACGCCGCACTATCTTGTGGCGCTACTTGCCGAAACCCTCAACCTCCCCTATGATGAAGCGCATGTCTGTTATTCCCGTTATGGAACATCCCCCATGCCTCTTGATACAACCCTGATTGCGGTCGCCCTAGGGAAACTCGCTGGCCAACTCTCGCGCCGCCTAGGAGCCGGAGGCGGTACGACGCTCCCCGGTACGCTGGCGCGCCGGGTGGCCCCTAGCATCTTGCGCAACCTGAGCGCCCGTCTGGCCCACGGCGCAGTGGTGGTGAGTGGCACCAACGGTAAGACCACCACCAGCCGCATGCTGAGTGAGATCCTGCGTACCCACGGCGAGCGCGTGCTGCATAACCGTGCCGGAGCCAACCTGATCAGTGGCCTGACAACCACCGTGATCAGTGCCACCAACTGGGCCGGTCAACTCCAAGCTAGTATGGGCCTCTTTGAAACCGATGAGGCCGCGCTGCCTCAGGCTGTCGCCGAGGTGCGCCCGCGCCTGGTGCTCATCCATAACCTCTTCCGCGACCAACTGGATCGCTATGGTGAGGTGGATACAGTCGCCGCCAACTGGCGTACCGCACTCGCCACACTGCCCGCATCCAGCACCCTGGTGCTGAACGCCGACGACCCGGCGGTGGCCGATCTGGGGCGGGACATGGCGGCGCACGTGGTCTACTATGGGCTGGAGGATACCCGTCATGCCACGGGTGCCGCCGCGCATATTGCCGATTCGCAATTCTGCCGCCGCTGTGGAACCCGTTACATCTTCAGCCATGCCTTCTACGCCCACATTGGCCACTACCGCTGCCCACACTGCGGCCACCAGCGCCCCCAGCCCGATGTGGCGCTGGCACGGCTCGATCTGCACGGGACGACCGGCAGCCAGTTGGCGATCACCTACCCCGGTGGGGCAGTCGAGATCGCATTGCCCATCCCCGGCCTCTACAACGCGCTGAATGCACTGGCCGCCAGCGCAGTCGCCTACAGCCTCGGCGTCCCTGCCGCCCAGACTCGCCAAGCCCTCGAAGCCTTCAGCGCCGCCTTCGGGCGGATTGAACGTGTCACGGCGGGGGATGGTGGCGCACCCATGCTCATCGCGCTGATCAAGAACCCGGTGGGCGCCAGCGAGACGGTACGTATGCTGGTCGAGCAAGCACCGGGGGGGCGCGGGCTGCACCTACTGATCGCCATTAACGACCGCTTCGCCGATGGTACCGATGTCTCATGGCTCTGGGACGCCGACTTTGAGGCGCTGGCCGATGCTGCACATATGACCGTAAGCGGCACCCGCGCCGACGATATGGCGGTTCGCCTCAAGTATGCCGGCTTGAACCCCGAACGGATGGTGATCCATGAACACCTTCCAGCGGCGCTCGATGCGGCACTGGCCGCGTTACCCGCCGGGGCGACTCTCTACCTGTTGCCGACCTACACCGCCATGCTCGATCTGCGTGAGGATCTGGCCAAACGTGGCTGGGTGCGCCAGTTCTGGGAAGAGTAGGGGCAAAGCATCGCCCCTATACATAGGAGCAATACCAATGGACATAGATGAAGTAAACTTTCTTACCGCCATGCTGCGCATCCCTTCCGTCTCTGGGCAAGAGGCTGAAGTTGCCAACTTCTTGGTTGCGCAGATGCACGGGTTCGGGTGGGAAACCTATGTTGACCCATCGGGCAGCGCGATTGGCCACCTGGGCGATTCGGGGCCACTGATCGTGTTGTTGGGGCATATTGATACCGTACCCGGCAATATTCCGGTGCGGATCGAGGGCGATCTCCTCTATGGACGCGGCTCGGTTGATGCCAAAGGCCCCTTTGCCACCTTCGTCATGGCCGCCCGGCGCGCCCAACTAGCCGGAACCCTGCGCTGCCGCATCGCCCTCGTCGGCGCAACCGAGGAGGAGGCGGCCAGTTCGCGGGGGGCCCACTACGCCAAGGATCAGTACGCGCCCCAGTTCTGTGTGATCGGCGAACCAAGTGGCTGGGATCGCATCACCCTGGGCTACAAGGGGCGTCTGTTGGCCCACTACTACTACGAGCAGGACGCGGCCCACAGCGCGGGAGAAGAGCGCGCCGCCCCTGAGCACATGACCGATTTCTGGGCGGCGGTGCAGTCACTCTGCGCCAAGCACAACCAGGGCCACACCCGCCTCTTCGAGCAGATGATCCCCTCACTACGCCGCGTCGCCAGCGGAGGCGACGGCATGAGCGATTGGGTCGAGGCCACCATTGGCATCCGCCTCCCCGAAGGGGTCAACCCCGCCGCCCTCGCCGATGAACTAGAGGCCATGGCCATGCCCGCCACCCTGCGCTGTGAAGGTGGCTGCCCGGCCTTCCGCAGCCCACGCACCACCCCACTCGTAAGCGCCTTTATGCGCTCCATCCGCAAGGCAGGCGGCCAACCCGGCTTCCTACACAAAACCGGCACCGCCGACATGAATGTGGTCGGCCCGGCGTGGGGCTGCCCGATAGTGGCCTATGGGCCCGGCAACTCGCAACTCGACCACACACCCAACGAGCATATCTCGATCAGCGAATACCGCACCGCGATTGCCATATTGAGCGATGTGTTGAGCCAGGTGGGGTAGAGACGCAAGATGTTGCGTCTCCGAGGCACAGACGCATGTACAGACGCAATATCTTGCGTCTCCACGCAATATCTTGCGTCTCCGAGGCATAGACGCAATATCTTGCGTCGCTACGCTACCGAATCTCCGGCACCTCATTCACCATACGCATAATCGTCCCGGTTGGGTAGACATCCAGACATGTCACGCTCCCCAGATCAATCCGCCAACGCCAATAGTCGCGCAGATTCATCCCCAGGGAAGCGCAGAGCACGATCTGGATGGGGGTTGCGTGGGTGACAATCAGGATGCGCCCGCCGGGATGTTCATGCAACAGAGTCTTCCAGGAACGGAGCACCCGCGCACTCGCTTCAACCAGACTCTCACCACCTTCAGCTTTGCCATCCACCCCCGCCGCCCAGCGCGCCCGCGCCTGCTGTGGGAAGCGCGCCATCACCTCGGCGTAAGTCAGCCCCTCCCAGGTGCCATGGCTCACCTCAGTCCACGCCGGGTCTTCGCGCAATTCGGCTAACCCACGGCCAGCCAAGATCGCCCCAGCAGTGCGCTGGGTACGCTCACGCGGGCTGGTGATCACCAAGTTGAAGGGGAGAGGACGCAGCCGTTTCACCAACGCGGCAATCTGCTGCTCACCATAACTGGTGATCGGGCTATCGCTGTGGCTCAAGTAGCGCCGCTGGCGGTTGGCCTGGGTCTGTCCATGACGCACTAACCAGATGCTGGTACGCATGGGTCTACTCCTTGTTGCACTTCGTTCAGGTTGAGATCATAATTACAGGCGATCAATTCATCCACAAACCCACGCTTAGTGCCGTCACAATTGATCTTGCGGCTGGCGCGTACCGTCTGCGCACAGAGGCCAGGGATGGTATTGGGGTGATAGAGTTGGCGGGTCAGATCAGTCGAGGAGTTACTCAACATCACATAGCATCCGCGTGCGGCCAATTCGCCTAAGACCTCCACCAGCCGATGTTGCTCGGCCTCACCAAAGCCGCGCCGGGTATAGTGGGTAAACGAGGCGGTCGGGCTGAGTGGGACGTAGGGCGGATCAAAGTAGACAAAGTCACCCGCCTCGGCATGGTCGAGGACATCGGCGAAGTCGCCTTGACGCAACTCAACATCCTGCAATGCACGGCTAACCTCGCGCATATTCTCTTCATCAACGATCAGCGGTTTTTTGTAGTAGCCGAAGGGCGTATTAAATTTGCCCTTCTGATTGAGCCGATAGAGGCCATTGTAGCAAGTCCGATTGAGAAAGATCACCCGCGCCGCCTTCTCGACCGCAGTACGCTGCTCAAAATCTGGCTCGCGATCCCAGCTACGAAGATCATAGAAGTAGTCGCGGTCGTGGGCATGGGCGCGGTGTACCTGCAACATGGCAATCAAGTCATCAACCTGATCGCGCACCGTGTAGTAGCAGGCAATCAAGTCATGGTTCATATCGCTCAGCACCGCGCCTTGGCGTAGCCGCTGCTGATTCCAGAGACTAAAAAAGAACGCCCCACCACCGACAAACGGCTCGTGATAGCGTCCAAATGCGGGGGGAGTACGGCGCAGCAACTCAGGCAGCAACTGCCCCTTACCGCCAACCCATTTTAGAAAAGGACGTGCAGGCACCAATGACTCCCGGTCTGGGCACGGTTTCGATCTTGGATTATAGCACGGATGGGATGTGGTAACTATTCACACTTGGGGTAAAGGAAGCTTCTGATTGACGCAAAGGCGCCAAGACGCAAAGGTTTTGTTGAAGGCTTTGCGCCTTTGCGTCTTGGCGTCAAAACCGGAATGCTAGGAGAACTGTGAACTGTTACGGGATGTACTTCTTTTGCACCGCACCCATCCCGCATGCTATAATCGCCTATCAGACCTGCTCCTACCCCAAGGTGACAGATATGGCTCGCACTGCGCCGAACCAGCGAATGACTCTGCGTGCCCAATTGCAGGCGCTCTTTCAGTATGCCAGCGAAGCTGATCTGGATGCTCAGATTGATATGCTGCTCGCGGAGGTGCTTGAGGAGACGCCCATCACCGCGACACAGCCCAGCATCCCGTGCGAACAGAACGAAGATAACCGGATTGTTGTCACCGGCATGGGAGTGGTTTCACCCTTTGGGGTAGGAACCGAGTGTTTCTGGGAGGGGCTGTCGCGTGGGCAGAGTGCGGTGGGCCGGATTACCCATTTTGATCCGAGTAATTTTCCGTGCCAGGTTGCAGCCCAGGTGCCCGACTTCACCCCCCAGGCGTTTATGGATGTGCGCGAGGCGCGCCGGATGTCGCGGGCTAGCCAGTTTGCGGTGGCAGCGGCGCGTATGGCGGTGGACGCGGCAGGCTTGCGGATTGATGCCGGTACCCGCGATGAGATTGGTACCCTGATTGCCTCTAGCACGATCTCGATGCCCGATGTGGAGCAGGCGGTGATCACGATGATGCAGCGTGGCCCGCTGAAGATTAGCCCCTTCTTCATCCCCTCGGCGGTACCGAATATGCCATCGAGCCAGGTGGCGATCCAGTTGGGGCTGCGCGGCTACATCTCGGCGATCAGCACCGCCTGTGCCGCGAGTTCGCAGGCGATTGGCGAGGCGGCAGAGGTCATCCGCCGGGGCGATGCCGAGGTGATGTTGGCGGGTGGGGCCGAGGCTCCGATCAGTGCGCTCAGCCTCGGTTCCTTCTCGGTCATTCGCGCCCTCAGCACCGGCTTCAATACCGATCCGGCACGTGCCTCGCGGCCCTTCGATCTGCTGCGCGATGGCTTTGTTTCGGCTGAAGGGGCTGGAGTGCTGGTGCTTGAACGCCGCTCTAGCGCCCGTCGGCGCGGGGCCACCATCCTCGCCGAGATCCTCGGCTATGCCGCCCAATCCGATGCCTACCACGTCACCGCACCCGACCCGGAGGGAGCCGGGGCGATCCGGGCAATGCGCCGCGCACTACACCGCGCCAAGATCAATCCACAGCAGGTGGACTATATCAATGCCCACGCGACCTCCACCCCAGCCGGCGATCTGGCCGAAACCAAGGCAATCAAACAAGTCTTTGGTGAATATGCCTCTAGCGTGCCAATCAGTTCCAACAAGTCCATGATCGGCCACCTCACTGGCGCTGCCGGAGCGGTCGAGGCCGCCGCGACGATCCTGGCCATGCGCCACAGCCTGATCCCGCCGACGATCAATCTGGAGCAGCCCGATCCGGCCTGTGATCTGGACTATGTCCCCAATGTGGCGCGCCCAGCCAACATTCAGGTGGCGCTCTCCAACTCATTCGGCTTTGGTGGCGTCAATTCGGTGCTGGTCTTGCGGAAGATGTAACCCCCTATGCCCTGGACAATCATCGGCCACGAGTGGGCCGTCAACCAACTCCAACACAGTATGCTGGCCGGAAGCGACGCCCATGCCTACCTCTTCAGTGGGCCAGCCGGGCTAGGCAAGGCGCTGCTCGCGCTCCAGATGGCCCAGGCGCTCAACTGCGAGGTGACACCGGGCGAGCCGTGCCAGGAGTGCTGCTCATGTCGGCGCATTGCGCGTGGCAATCACCCCGATGTGCGAATTGCCGGGATGGCGACCCAAGGGGCCGCGCTCAAGGCCGAGGAAGCGGCGCGCCAAAAGGAACTCAAGATCGCCACCATCCGCGAGTGGCAACGCGACATCAGCCTGCGCCCCTACGAGGGCCGCCGCCGGGTGTTCATCCTCCACGACGCCGAGCGGCTCAACGAGGAATCCTCCAACGCCATGCTCAAGACGCTGGAGGAACCACCCGACTACGCGACGATCATTCTGGTGGCCAACAGCCCCGACCTGCTGCCCACGATTGTCTCGCGCTGCCGCGTGCTGCGCCTGCGCCCGCTCCCCCGCCGTCAGGTCACCGAGGCACTGATTGCTCGCCACCTCGTTGCTGAAGAGGCGGAACTGCTGGCCGCATGGAGCTACGGACGCATCGGCTGGGCACTCCACGCCATCGCCAACCCGGAGCGCATCGCCGCCCGCCAGGAGCAACTCAGTGCCCTCCTCGCCCTCGCAGGCCAAGGGCGCGGGGCGGGGCTACGCTGGGCCGAACAGCGCGCCAAGGAGTATCGCAACGGCGAACAGGAGAGTGTCTTTGGCTGGCTCGAACTGTGGCAAAGTTGGTGGCGCGATGTGCTACTGGTAGCCACCGGCTGCGAGGCGAGTGTGGTCAACATAGACCGCCGTCACGAACTGAGTACCATCGCCACCCGCCATAACGTCCCCGCCATTCATGCCTTCGTGCAGCGCATCGGCACGGCGGCCCAACAACTGCGCGAGAATGGCAACCCCCAGTTGGTGCTGGAGAATGTGGTGTTGCACCATCCTTAGATGGTGCAACACTACCTCCAATGGAGGGTCTGGGGCTGCGCCCCAGATCTGCTTTTTTCTCATACGTTGGCGGCTACGCCGCCAACGTATGAGAAAAAAAGTTCTTCGGGGGCGGCGCAGCCTCCCCCGAACCTCCACCGTGAGGCGTAACTTCATGCGTATGGGAAGGGGGCGGCTGCGCCGCCAAAAACTTAGCCCAGCATCCCCACAATCACCAAAATCACCCCCAAAACCCCCGAACCACCTGCCGCATAGTAGAGGTTACGCGACCAGAACGCCGCCGAACTAGCCAACTCCTGCTCGCTCTTGCGGCTGATCATAAAGCGGTGTTTGGAATCTCTGGGGTGCTTGCCAATCGCCACCGAACCCTGACGATCTACCGCGCAGCCCAAAATATAGACCTTGGTGCCGACGGCCAAACTCTGCTCAACATGCGACTGGCCCAGCGTGCGGGTCGCACCCGTCCAGGGCTTCTCATCCTGATCAAAGCGCTTGCCTGTCTCCACCAGATCCAGATCGGCCCCTTCGGGCAGCACCAGCGTCTGGCCGGTCTCATCACGGATCGAGAACTTGATCCGGCGATCCTCGCTGCGCAGTTGCTCACTCCGCCGCTGGACGCTGGTTTCACGCTTGCCCTCCGAGTCAGTCTCGGTGACACGTTCCTCATACTCGCGTGACTGGGTATAGAGATAGGCCACGCAGGGTTGCCCCGACACCGGGCCTTTGAGCGGTGAATCACACTCAATGACGCCCTCGATCTCACACGGCTGTGCCCAGCCATCGCCACCCAGCGTACTGGTAATTTTACGATGCACCTCGGACAGCAGTTGGGCCGTATAGGTGTCCGCCGCGTTCATTGCGTGGAGCGCATTGGCCTTCGAGCGCGCCACGAAGAAGCAGATCACCGCGACGATCAGCAGAACGATGCCGCTGATAACCATAGGGGTTGCTCCATTTTCAACAAGCCGGGAGCGCACCACCTGCACTCCCAGAAGGAGACCAGCGGGTGTTATTCCTTCTTGCCGAAAAGCCCACCTAGCGTACTCGTCACGGTATTCATCATCTCTGACGCCGCGCTCACATCACTATTCACGACACCATCAAGCTGGGCTGCGAGCGGCTCCGGCAACTTCTCCTTGAGAAAACCAATCACCGTATTCAAGGCACCCTGGGCCTGCTCCTCACTAATGCCGGTCTTCTCCTGAATCAGTTGGACAAGCGTCTTGCTCATAAATAACTCCTTCTTGTGGGGGCGGGTTCCTGCACGGGTTTAGTATAACAGACCTCATAGGGGATGTGGGTTGGTTCCTCTTAATCTTCGTCTTCAGCAGCAAGTATCCCGCTGATTGCGTGGTACAGGGCATCCAGGTGATTTTCGACGACATCCCAGATGATCACGAGGTTAACACCAAAATACTGATGGATAACAATATCGCGCAAACCTGCAATTTTCCGCCAATCAATGGTAGGAACCAAATCGCGCTGTATTTGGGGAATATGTTTTGTTGCTTCACCGATGATCTCAAGATTACGCACCACGGCATCAATCCTCATCTCATCAGTGCGGAAGGTGGTAAAGTCAATCCCACTGGTATAACGGCGAATCTTCTGGATCGCCTCCAGAATATCATCCAGATAAAGGCGATAATCCCTCGACATAGAGAACCTCTCGCAGAATAACCGGACGAATCCGGGGCTTGATGCTATCAATCAAGACCAAATCAACAGAAGAGCCAAAGCGATCTTCCAGCCAGAACTTGAGGTTCATGTAGCTGTCGAACGAGGGATGCTCCAGATCCGTGAGAAAATCCATATCACTATCAGGACGAGGAGTTCCATGCCGATACGAGCCAAACAGACCTAGCGAGCGCACACCGAGAGATTGGAGTTGTGCCCGATGACGGGCCAACTCGGCCAAAACATGAGTAGCTGTCCATATTGGTGGAGACATACCACCTCCCCACTTTTGCTTATGCACCACATATTCAGCGTACCAAACGATAGTCCAAACTGCAATATGGGTGCAATCATGCCTTACTATCTTGACTATATTCAAGAAAAGAGATATAGTACCGCCAAGATCACCAACCACGAGGCCATCCATGCCGACTACCGCAGCGCCCCAAAATCTTATCGCCACCACCTTCAAGATCCTGGCGCACCCGATCCGCATCGCCATCCTCGATCTCTTGCGCGATGGCGAGCAGTGTGTCTGCCACCTTGAGGCCCATCTGGGCAAGCGCCAAGCCTACATCTCACAACAACTCGCCCTCCTGCGTAGCGCAGCGATCATTAGTGACCGGCGCGATGGCATGAATAGCTACTACCGCGTGGTGCGCCCGGAGATCTACACCCTGCTCGATGCGGCTCGCACGATCAACCAGATCCCCATACCATCTCCCATGCCGCGTGCGAACGCCTGTGACTGCCCGAAATGTATCAGTGAATAAGGATGGGTCTACCATGCGCAACGTCAAAGTACTCGGTTCGGGATGTGCCAACTGCAAGCGGCTAGAAGGCTTGGTGCACAAAGTGGTCGCCGACCACGGCCTCCAGGTTGAGGTAGAAAAAGTGACCGACTATGCCCAGATGATGCGCTGGAACATCATGCGCACGCCGGGGTTGGTCGTAGATGATACGCTCGTCGCGGCAGGCCGCATCCCCAGTGAGGCCGAGATCCTTGGCTGGCTCAAGGCAGGGGTTTAGGAGCAATTCTCCGGCATGCTTTCTTAGCGCGAAGAAGCCTTGGGAAAACTGAAATGTGTTGCGGTGGCTTCGGCAGGCTCAGCCACCGCCACCGCGCCGCTGGCTGAGCTTGTCGAAGCCATGTGGCGCATCCCGGATTTTTTCGTGCGAACCATTCTTCTTGGGGGCACTAGCCCCCATTCTTATCAGGTTATATATTCATTCTTTTGAATATAAGGAATCTCCATGGAACAGAGTATAACCACCCAACCCCAGCCAACCTACCGCGTCTGGTGGATCGTCAGTGCCGCCGCACTGCTCTGGCTGCTGGCCTACAACCTGATCCAGCCGCTGGCCGAATGGCTCACCTATGGACTATTGGGCCTCGAACATGGCTCGCACTTGGGCGAGTCGCTGGCCTTCTTCCTCTACGACGTACCCAAGATCCTGCTGCTCCTCAGCGGCATGATCTTCCTGATCACCACCGTGCGCTCCTTCTTCAGTGCCGAACGCGCCCGCGCTCTGCTCGGTGGGCGGCGCGAAGGTGTGGGCAACATCTTCGCCGCCGGATTAGGCGTGCTCACCCCCTTCTGCTCCTGCTCGGCGGTGCCACTCTTCATCGGCTTTGTCGAATCGGGCATCCCGCTGGGTGTCACCTTCTCCTTCCTCATCGCCGCCCCCATGGTCAACGAGGTCGCCCTGGTGATGCTCTTCGGCATGTTTGGCTGGCGGGTCGCATTGCTCTACCTCGTGGCCGGATTGAGCGTGGCCATCATTGCCGGAGTCGTGATTGGACGCCTGAAGATGGAGCAGCATGTCGAAGACTTTGTCTGGCAGATCAAGGGTGGCGGGGGCAGTGTGGCTGAAGAACACCTCACCTGGAACGACCGCTTTACCCAGGCGTGGGCGAGCACCCGCGAGATCGTGGGCAAGGTGTGGCTCTATGTGGTAATCGGGATTGCCGTCGGCGCGGGGATTCACGGCTACGTCCCCCAAGATGCCCTTGCCGGGGTGATGGGTTCCGATGCTTGGTGGTCGGTGCCGGTGGCAGTGCTGCTCGGCATTCCACTCTACTCCAACGCCGCCGGAGTCATCCCGGTCGTCCAAGCCCTCATGGCCAAGGGCGCAGCACTCGGCACCGTCCTCGCCTTTATGATGGCGGTGGTGGCGCTGAGCCTACCCGAAATGATCATCCTGCGCCGCGTGCTCAAGCCGCGCCTGATCGCCACCTTTGTGGGGGTGGTCGGGCTAGGCATCATTGGGATTGGGTACTTGTTTAATCTGGTGATGTGAAGAGGGGAAAGGGGAGAAATGGCGGGCAGGGAGGGATTCGAACCCTCGACAGCATTGCTGCTGTACGGCATTTCCAGTGCCGCGCACTAGACCGGACTATGCGACCTGCCCATCGAACCGGGGAAAATCTTACCATAGGGCGGCATTATACGCAACTTCGGAAAAATGATGTATGGTGGTGTTTGGCGGCTGCGCCGCCAAACACCACCATACATGAGATCTACTCAACCGTATACTCGCCCTCGACCACACCATCTTCCTTCTTGGTGCTGCTACCAGCGCCCTGGGGCGCACCTTCACTGTAGGCGCTCTGCGAAATCGCATACATCGCCTGCTGCAACTGGTTGGTCAGCCCCTCAATGCGCTCGCGGTTCTCCTGTACCACCGCCTCGCGCAGATCCTTGATCAGCCCCTCGACCCGCCCCTTCTCGATGCTGTCCACCTTGTCGCCCAGGTCGGCCAGGGTCTTCTCGCTCTGGTACGCGAGGCTATCGGCCTGGTTCTTCATCTCGACCAGCTCGCGGCGTGCCTTGTCCTCCTCGGCATGCATCTGGGCATTGCGCACCATCCGCTCCACCTCGTCCTTGTTCAGGTTGGTGCTGGCGGTAATCGTGATCCGCTGCTCCTTGCCGGTGGCCTTGTCCTTGGCCGAGACGTGCAGGATGCCGTTGGCATCAATGTCGAAGGTGACTTCGATCTGTGGCACGCCACGCGGTGCCGCTGGGAGACCCTCGAGCCGGAAGCGCCCCAGGGTCATGTTGTCGCCCGCCATCTCGCGCTCGCCCTGGAGGATGTGGATGTCCACCGCCGTCTGACCGTCGGCAGCCGTGCTGAAGATCTCGCTCTTCTGGGTCGGGATGGTGGTGTTGCGATCAATCAGCTTGGTCATCACCCCGCCGAGGGTCTCGACACCCAACGAGAGCGGGGTGACATCAAGCAGCACCACGCCCTTGACATCGCCACCGAGCACGCCGGCTTGGATGGCCGCACCCACCGCAACCACCTCATCGGGGTTGACGCTCTTGTTCGGCTCTTTGCCGATCAGCTTGCGTACCAACTCCTGCACGACTGGCATGCGCGTTGAGCCACCGACCATCACCACCTCTTGGATGTCGCTGGCCTTCAGTCCTGCATCCTTGAGCGCCTGAATCACCGGCCCGCGCAGCCGCTCGGTGAGCGCCGCCGTCAGTTGCTCAAACTTGGCGCGGCTGAGGCGCATCGCCAAGTGCTTGGGGCCACTCGCATCAGCGGTGATGAAGGGCAGGTTGATCTCCGTCTCGCTGACGCTCGACAGCTCCATCTTGGCCTTCTCAGCCGCCTCCTTGAGCCGCTGGAGCGCCTGACGATCCTTGCCCAGATCAATCCCCTGATCCTTGCGGAATTCATCCACGATCCAGTCCACAATCGCCGCATCGTAGTCATCACCACCCAGGTGGGTATCGCCGTTGGTGGCGCGCACTTCAACGACGCCATCGCCCACTTCGAGTACCGAGACATCAAAGGTACCACCACCTAGGTCGAAGACCAGGATCGTCTCGTCCTTCTTCTTGTCCAGGCCATACGCCAGCGCGGCAGCGGTCGGCTCGTTGATGATGCGCAGCACCTCAAGGCCCGCGATCTTCCCGGCGTCCTTGGTGGCCTGACGCTGGGCGTCGTTGAAGTAGGCAGGTACGGTGATCACCGCCTGCGTCACTGGCTCGCCCAGGTAGGCTTCGGCATCGGCCTTGATCTTCTGGAGCACCATGGCCGAGATCTCCTGCGGCGCATAGTCCTTGCCCGTCTGCGGGACGGCAATCCGCACATCAGCACGCGCACCCTTGGCGACCTTAAACGGCACAATCTCGCGCTCGCTCGTGGTATCGTCATAGTCGCGCCCGATGAAGCGCTTGACCGAATAGAGCGTATTCTCCGGGTTGATCGTCGCCTGGCGCTTGGCGGTCTGGCCAACCAGACGCTCGCCATTCTTGGCAAAGGCGATAACCGATGGAGTAGTACGATTGCCCTCGGCGTTGGGGATCACGACGGCATCGCCGCCCTCCATCACCGCCACACACGAGTTGGTCGTTCCCAAGTCAATACCAACAATCTTAGCCATTATCTTCTCCTCCAATAGAGTTGTGTCGTCAATTCATTGTGAGCCAACCCATACGGCTGGCCGCTACTTCCTTACCCTAGTGTACAGGGTTTGCGCATGTGGCACACTAGCGGCATATTAGAGTTGTGTATGAATCTTTGTTGGGGGTAGTATAATGTCAAGACTATAGATACAGAAATGAGAGTAAGGAGGTTCTCAATGAATCTGACTGCTGTCTACGTGCGTCAGGGAGAATGGATTGCTGCATGGATTGCCGAGATGCCCGGTGTCAATACCCAAGCAGTAACGATGGAAGAGGCGCGTGTAAATCTACGAGATGCACTAGAGATGATGTTAGAAGATCTACGCGCTGAGACCGAGTCGGAACTGGTAGGGCAAGAGGTCATTGAGCGCGAAGTTTTGCCATTGGCGGCATAGAAATTCCAGAACCATAGCATCATCCCACCACCCCCGCCTTCAACAACAACGCCCGTGCCTGTGGGCCAGCCAGGAAGTCGTAGAGGGCTTGAACCGCCCATGGCAGGCTGCGCTCGCGCAGCCGCACGAGGCACCACTCCTGCTGAAGCGTTTGCCCCGCCAGATCAATCTGCCCCAACCCATCATTGCGCTCCGGCAGGCAACTGCTCGGTATGAAGGCCAACCCCATCCCCGCCCGCACCCCCTGAAGCAGTGCGGTGATGCTGTCGCTCTCCAGGCTCACCCGCAGATCGGTGGGCGCAACGCCGCGCCGCCGTAGGCTCTCTTCGATCACCCGGCGCAAGGGCGACCCTGCCCGTGGCAGGAGCAGTGCTTCTTCGCGCAATACCCCCGGTGGCACCTGCTCTTGTTTGAGGAGTGGGTGGCTGGTGGGGGCCACCAGCACCAGTGCTTCGCTGCCCAGCGTTACCACTTCATTGCCGCGCCGCCGCTGCGGCTCCTCCACAAAGAGTAGCGCGATGCGCCGCTCGCCGAGGCCATCGAAGAGGCTCTCGGTGGGGGCGATCTCTAATTCCAAATTGACCGACGGGAACTGAGTGTGGAATTCGGCCAACAGCCGGGGCAGTAGGCGCTCGCCACTACTCGGCGTACAACCAAGCACCACTCGCCCAGTAACGTGGCCGCGTAGGGCGCTAATATTCTCCGCCGCCCGTTCAGCCAACGTCACCAGTTCGCGGGCGCTGGGCAGCAACTCCTCCCCGGCATGGGTCGGGAGCATACGCTGGCCCACCCGCCGAAAGAGACGCACATGCCCTAGCTGCTCCTCCAACGCCCGGATCTGCTGGCTCACCGCCGGTTGCGACATGTGCAACTTCTGGGCCGCCGCTGAGTAACTCCCCTCATCAACGACGGCCAGAAAGGTGCGCAGGTGGAAGGTACTCAGCACGTCCTAATGCCCCTAAATGCGTAACACATCACACTTCTTCTCGTATCCAGGTGTTGACGCAAAGACGCCAAGGCGCAAAGTCTTGAATAGTATAATCAATCACAACCTTTGCGTCTTCGCGTCTTTGCGTCAAGAAAGGCTGCGCTTACTTAGTCATGCTGTCCGGCACTGTTGAACCACGCAGTTGGACGGGCTTGCTCTTCGATTTTATCTGGAGGTTGAGCACTTCAACCAACACCGAGAAGCCCATCGCAAAGTAGATATAACCCTTGGGGATGTGGAATTCGAGGCTCTCGGCCACCAACGAGAAGCCGATCAGCAGCAAGAAACTGAGCGCCAGCATCTTGACGGTGGGGTGGCGATTGACAAACTCGCTCAGCGGGCCAGCCAGAACCAACATCACCCCCACCGCGATGACCACGGCGGTGATCATCACCCACAGCGCATCGGCCATGCCCACGGCGGTGATCACCGAGTCGAGCGAGAAGACCACATCCAGCAACAAGATCTGGATGATCACCGAGGCGAACGAGGCTTTGCCACTCGTCTCGGCGTGGCTCTCGTCACCCTCCAACTTCTCGTGGATCTCGTGGGTCGCCTTGTAGATCAGGAAGAGTCCACCTGCCAGCAGGATCAGACTGCGCCCGGAAAATTCGTGGTGCAAGACCTCAAAGAGCGGCTTGGTCAGGCTGGCGATCCAGCTAATCGAGAGCAGCAGCAGAATACGGGTGATCAGCGCCAGACCCAGGCCCGTCTGACGCGCCTTGGCCTGTTGTTCAACCGGGAGTTTACCAGCGAGAATACTGATGAAGATGACGTTATCAACACCGAGGACAATCTCCAGAACCGTCAGCGTGAGCAGGGCGAGCATGTTTGAGGTAGTAAAGATCGCGTCCATAAACGTTTGGTGCGTTCCTTCAGGATATGGCCCGCCCATAGTTGGCGAGCAGTGCCTATTGTACCAAAAATCTTGAACATCGTCTTTGGGGTGGTGCCTCAAACAATACCAAAAAAAGATCTTCGGGGGCGGTTTTGCCGCCCCCGAAGATCTTCCGTCATCCCTACTTACTCCGCCAGCGCCACCTGCACCACCCCGCGCGCACGCGGGGTCGCATCAGCCGTCATGGCCCACAGTTCCGCCTCGACAAGTTGCGGGGGGGCTTCGGGAGCTACGGCGGTGATCATGCCCCCAAAGCCAAGCGCATCGCCGGGATGGGTCGGGCCAAGGAAGCGTGTACTGAGGCTACGCAGCCCTAACGGCCCAGCCAAGGCGGTGGCGAGGCGCGCCATTTGGCCCATCACCAACATACCGTGGGCGATCACCCCATCCATGCCCAGCGAATGGGCATATTCCGCATCGGTATGCAGCGGATTATAGTCGAGTGAAGCCGCCGCATAGCGCACCATATCTTCGGCCAATAACGACGGTGCGTGGAAGGTGGGCAAGATCACCCCGATTGCAAGCTCGCTCACAGGGGGCAAGACCGTCGCTCCTGGCAGTGGGGTAGGTGATACGCTCGCCGGAGGTTGGAGTGGCGGGACGGGCAGCGCGTTGTAATCCGGGCGCACCACCGCAACCAAACGGTCGGTGATCGCCAACACACCGTGCTGGTTCACCAACTGAGTTTCGAGCGTCAGCAGATCGAAGGGGCCAGACTGGCCGTGCTTATGCACAATACTGGTAATCTCCACCGTGGCGGTGAGCGTATCGCCGGCATAGACAGGGACGTGGTAGGAATAGTGTTGTTCGCCATGCAGCATACGCGGGAGGACGGCATGGATTTCGGCCAGTTCATGGAGGAGCGCCACGTTGGCCCACAGGCCATAGCATGTGGCCAGCGTCGGCGGCGCGGGCAGATCGGGCAACCCGGCGGCCTGCGCCGCAGCAAGATCATGGTAGCAGGGATGCAACTCACCCACCGCAGCGGCCAACTGAGAAATACGCTCCCGCTCAACGGGGTAGACATAGGGGCCAAAACGGCGGCCCAAGTGTTCGGTACTGATCATGACTGCTCAATCTCGTTGATGGCCTCACGCGGGGCAATCCCCTTGGTGATCACCCGCACGAGGCCGGGGAGGTAGGTGTCCATCAGTCGAACTGCGGGGTAGATGGTATTCCGAATCAGGCGCTCGGTGAGAATCTCACCCTCAAAGTCAATACTCGACTTACAGCGCACCTCCCCGCTCCGATAGTCTAACTCGAAGTTCCCGATGTAGGTACCATAATTGGCGCGCATCAAAAACTCAGCCGCTGCCGCCATGGTTGCCGGAGGCACCACCAAAGGGGCCAGCGCATAGCAGATCAGTTGCTGTGCCTCGGTACGCAATTCGGCCAAACAGGTGATGTTTCCATGCTCGCCCACATAGGTCAACGCAAACGCCCGTCGGCCCACGATCCGTTGTGGTCGCCATCCGTCGGCGGTCAGGAAGGTCGCCAAGGTTGCCAGGGCGTTCGGCCCGGTAGAAGGCTCCGCTGATGAATCGCCCATCGCCAGCTCCTTTGCATAGCGTTGACGCAGGATGTCGAGATTGGTGCGTGGCGTGTGCCACATTCCATCATATGCCCATAGTACCGCAGCCAATGCAGGCATGTCAAAGGCTCCTGCCATATGGCAGGAGCCTTTGAGAAGGGATCGGGCGTCACCGTTGGTGGCGGATCTTAATGAGCCTCACCAGCGGTGACACCCATACGCTTACTATTCATGGGCATCACCTCCTTCGTGCCTGTATGGCATGTGTTGAATGTGCCGACATAGGTACTATAACGAGTTTTTTCGGGGGTGTCAAGACGGATTTTGCGTCTCTACAGGGCATGTGCAAAGTCATTGGGGCTGCGCCCCAAACCCCAATTTTTGTTGTTTTTTGGCGGCGAAGCCGCCAAAAAACAACAAAAAAGATCTTCGGGGGCGGCGAAGCCGCCCCCGAACCCCCACCGGAGGTGACTTTGCACATGCCCTGTGCGGCTCTACGGGGTCGAAATGGTTGGGGTGGCGGTGGCCGGTACCGGCGTGCGCAATAACGACGGGATGATCAACGTATGGCCGGGCTGAAGTGAGTTGGGATCGGTGATTCCGTTGGCGGCAGCCAGCGCCTCAACACTAGTGTTGAAGCGCTCGGCCAAGCCGCTCAGTGTATCGCCTGCCTGCACAGTGTAGAGGGCCGCAGCGGTTGCGGAGGGGCGTACCTCACTCGCATAGGCCGTCGCCGTGGCATCAATATCGAGCGTCGGGGCAGGAATAATATCGAGCACAGCGGGGAGGGTGGGCAGATTGCGCGGTGGCGGTTCCGGCAGGGTACAGCCAACCAGCAGCATGCAGATCCCTAGTATCGCTGCGATAGAATAGATGGAAGAACTTCGCGGGCAATGTGCCACTCTAGACACGGTGAATACTCCCTAAGTCTTGGTCTATAAAGATCAACACGTAAGGGCGGCCCATGCCGCCCCTCTACACAACTATTGCTCCGACCCGTTGCTATACTGAACGGTAGGATACCAGTGCCGATTCCTGATCCGGGTAGATCTTAAAGAGTGTATCAAAGCGGCTCTTGCGGAAGATCTCGGCAATTTGGGGCTGCAATCCAGCCAAGCGGAGATCGCCACCCAAGGGCTGAACCGCCTTCAGGTTGGTGAGCAGCATCCGCAAGGCAAGGCTGGCCACAAAATCCACATGGCTCATGTCGGCAATCACCTTGCCCTTGTGGTTAGTGACGATCTCTTTCAGGTTGTTTTCGATCGCAGCAACTCCCACAGCATCAAGGCGGGCAGGTAACGCAATTACCAGAACATCGTCAATGTGCTCTACATTCACGGGAGAGACCCCTTTCCACATCAAGGGTGCAGCGCAGCGGAGCTTTCAGGGTTTCTATTATAGCATGTGCCCTTGTGTCTATGCCTCGCGGGTAATGATCATGAGTGTCATGTCATCAGCCTGGGGTGCCCCTTCGGCATAAGCGTCCACTTGGGCAATAATCATGGAGACAAGATTCTGTGCCCCTAAGTAGCCATCTTCGCGCAGCACATCATGGAAGCGATCATCGCTAAAGGGTTGCCCAGCCGAATTCATGGCCTCGGTGATGCCATCGCTAAAGAGAATCAGCCGGTAGCCCGGCTCGACACAGGTGCGCTGCGATGGAAAGGTCTGGTTGGCCATGATGCCGATGGGCAGCGTGGCTTCCGGCAGTTCATACAGGTTCTCGCACTGAGCATCAAGCAGCAGCGGCGGGTTGTGGCCGGCATTCACATAGACCAGATCGCCATTCTTGGGGTCGAGCACGGCATAGAAGAGCGTGACGAACATGTTGTTGTCGCCATGTTCGCGGCAGATGTAGTCATTCACCAACCAGAGTGCCCCGGTGAGGATACTCTCGGCATCCAGTACCGCCCCACCCTGGAAGATCCACGGCGCTTGGGAGGCGGCCCGCAGCAACGAGCGGCTGAGCGCCACAAAGAGTGCGGCGGTGACCCCCTTGCCGCAAGCGTCGGCCACCACCAAGCCGATGCGTCCATCACTCAGTTCGATGCAGTCATAGAAATCGCCCCCCACCGCCTGGGCACCCCGGCTGTAAGCTCCGATCTCCCAACCAGGGAGTTGGGGGAGTTGACGCGGTAGGAATGATTCTTGAATCTGGCGCGCCACGGCCATCTCTTGCTCCATCCGATTCAGGCGGATGAGATCGTTCTGGGCCGCTTTGAGTTGCTGGTAGGCTTTGAGCAGTTCATTATTTTTACGTTCGAGATCACTGATCATGCGCTGGTTGGTGTTGCGCACCCGCGTGGTACTGTTGCGTAGCACCCGCATGGCCAACTCCGGGTTGGCACCGATCATGGTCTTGAATTCCACTTCGGTGATGACAACAAGGTGGCAGGCACTGATCGCCCGCACGCTCGCTGAACGCGGGCTGCGATCAATCAGGGCCATCTCCCCCACAATATCACCGGCGTTGTAGACCTCCAGACGGTGCTCGGTACCATTGACGAAGATTAAGACCTCGACCGAGCCTTCGATGATGATGAAACAGTCGTAGCTCTCTTCTCCATGATGGAAGAGCATGTCGCCCGCAGCAAGGTGACGCTGTTCCATACTGGTGACCATCGAGTCAAGCTGTGCGGCGTCAAGGTGCATGAACCAGGGAATCGTGCGGAGGAGATCTTGCAACATTGATTTATGGCCCTTTGATCACGATCAATTCGTTCCATCCACTGGTTTCATCGTGGTGATAGGAGATCTGATCTGCGAATTCACGGACGAAGTAAAGCCCCAATCCCCCCACCTGACGCTCGTCCACTACATCAGTGCTTATATCGGGGTCGGGATGGTCGCGAGGATCAAACGGAGTCCCATGATCCCGAATAGTGATCCGCAACGTGTCTTGTTCGTAGCAGCACTGCAATTCTATCCGGCCACAACCCTGCTCACAGTAGCCATATTTGATAATATTGGTGGCGATCTCTTCGATCACTAAGCGCAACAAATAGCTCTGATCAGCCGTCAACCCTAGGTCAGCCTCAATCTGATCGGTGAAGGCCATGAGGGTTGCAATACTCGACCATTCGGCGGGTACTTCGATGGTGTGTTGCATCATGGTGATCCGTGGTGCGTGTCGGTACACGGGTATAGTAGAGAGTATACTGCATCAGTGAACCAAATCGCTCTTGCCTCCGAGTCAATTGTGTGGGAACATGCAAAGGGTTTTCGTCAATTGTGTGGGAGTGGTTTCATTGTGACAGTTGTGTGAGGATTGAATGGCTAAACGTTATATATCCCTTCTGCCCGTGATTGCCCTCGTGGCGCTGATCGGGAGTTTGCTGGCGGTCGCACCAGTACGTGCCGCAGGTGGTACGGTGACACCGAGTGCGGGTGGTCTTGGTACGCGCTTCCACTTCACCGCCACGGGCTTTACCGCCCACGAGTGGGTACACTTTTGGGCCACCGGCCCTGATGGCCGCAGCTATCCGCGTTACCCCTCACTCAAGGCCGAGACGGACGGTAGCGTCGTCTGGTCGTGGGATGTGGAGGCTGGAATGCGGAATGGTCAGTGGACGATGACCGCCTTCGGGACGGATAGCGACCAGCGGGTGGAGATCTCCTTCACGTTGGTGGATGTGCCCGCTGTGGTCTTACCTGCCAGTGTCACGCCCAGTAGTGGCCCGCGTGGTACTACCTTCAGCTTTACCATGGGTGGGA
The DNA here is from genome assembly GCF_004138135.1 of Candidatus Oscillochloris fontis. GTDB lineage: Bacteria > Chloroflexota > Chloroflexia > Chloroflexales > Chloroflexaceae > Oscillochloris > Oscillochloris fontis. Next base: position 19,855 of record NZ_RYFD01000001.1, on the reverse strand, counting down.
TGGTACCGGGCGAGCGTTTAGGCGCGTGGCTCACCCAACCCGATGGGCGCAGCCGCGATTTCGTACCCGGTGAGGAGTTCCGCGCCTACGCCGACAACAACGGCTCAACCAGTTGGCTCTGGGCTGCGCCGCGCGATGCCCAACTTGGCCAGTGGCAGGCTACTCTGCGCGGCCTCGATAGCGGGCGCCAGGTGAGTGTTGGCTTTGTAATCACCGGCGAGCCACAGGCTGGCCCCAGTCGCTCGGTGCAACCGGCGGCTGGCCCGCCCGGAACCACCTTTACGGTGGTGGTGGGCGGCTTGAACCCGGAAGAAGAGGCCGGGAGTTGGCTCACGCGCCCCGATGGGAGTTCGGTTGCGGCAACCCCCTACCTGCGCGCCAATCTTCAGGGGGTGGTGACGTGGACATGGACGGCACCGAGCGATGCGCCGAGTGGCATGTGGCAGGCGGTGACGAAAGGCCAGGATAGTCAGATCCAGGTGGTGTTGCCCTTTACGGTGGGCGGTACGAATGCAACCCCGCCCGATCCCAACGTGGTGCAGGTGCGCCTGAGCAACAGCAACGTGCGCCCCGGTGATACGATCAGGGTTGAGGCGAGTGGCTTTGCTGCCGATGAGAAACTGAGCTATTGGGCCACTCGTCCTGATGGTCTGCCGGTGCATAGTGAGACGAAGATCGGTGCCAACAGCCAGGGCGCAGCCAGTTGGGAGTATCAGGTGCCGCAAAATGCGCTGGCGGGCGTGTGGACAATGACGGTGCGCGGTGATGATTCGCGGCGCAGTGCCCAGGCAACCTTCACCGTGCAGGCGGCTGATCCGAGTTCGCGGGTCACACCCAGCAGTGGCCCGCCCGGTACCACCTTCACCTTCAGCGCCGAAGGGTTTTTGGATGACTACGAGAAGGTCTTCTTCTGGTTTGTTGATCCCAATGGGCGTAGTGTGGATGGCCCGGAGCCGAAGAATAGCGATAACAATAACCGGGTGACGTGGACATGGACCGCGCCTAAAGATGCCCTCGGTGGCCAGTGGCAGGCCGTCGCGCTGGGCGAGTCGTCGCGGGTGCAGCGGGTCATCCCCTTTACGATCATGAATGCCGAAGCCCCCAGTGGGCCGGGGGCTTCGGTGAACCCGGAGCGCGGCGCTCCCGGTACCACCTTCACCTTTACCGCGAGTGGCTATGAGAAGGATGAGCGGGTTGGCTACTGGCTCAATCAGCCCGATGGGACAATCATCCGCTTCGACCGCGAACTGATTGCGGATCGCGATGGGGTGGTGCGATGGACGTGGATTGCTCCAGCCAGCGCCCAACGCGGGCTTTACACCATGGCCGCCCGTAGCTCCCAGAACGATAAGGTCAATAACGACGTCTCGTATACCATCCGGTTTACGGTTGAATAGATGCTCATTCACCTAGAGTCCAGATTTTGACGCAAAGACGCCAAGGCGCAAAGCTTTTAACTGCGTAAGCAAGCGCACCCTTCGCGTCTTCGCGTCTTCGCGTCAAAAAGAGATTCCGCGTAGGAGTGAACCCTTCGTTTACCCCACGTATATTGAATAGTTCGTGTACAATATGCTGCGGAATCGCCGAATCGCAACCCTGCACACCGAGGATTCATGTCAAGCCTCGATCTGCCCCGTTCGCAGGCGGCTATAGCCGCAGATAGTACCAATCCCCGCCTGACCCAGGTTTGCTCATTGCGTGTTGAGCAGGTGATCTACCTGGGTTTGGCGGTTCTCGCGTTGTTGGCTCATCTGTGGGGGTTGGGTGATCGCGCTCTGCACCACGATGAGACATTGCATGCGGCCTATTCATGGTATCTCTTCAGTGGGCGTGGCTATATGCACGATCCGCTGCTACATGGGCCGTTGCTCTACAATATTGGGGCGTTGGCGTATTGGATCTTTGGCGATAACGATACGACCGCCCGCTTGGGCGCGGCCTTGGCGGGGAGTGCGCTGACTCTCACGCCCTACCTCATTCGGCGTGAATTGGGGCGGCTGGCGGCACTGCTGGCGGCGCTCTATCTGCTCATCTCGCCGGTCTTTCTCTACTACGGGCGCTTCATTCGCCACGATATCTATTCGCTCCTGTGCGAGATGTTGGTCTTTGCGGCGATTGTGCGCTATACCAGCACCCGCCGTCCGCTGTGGCTCTACACGGGGGCGGTTGCTTTCGCGCTCATGTATGTCAATCAGGAGACGAGCTACCTCTTCCTGTTGATCATGGCCGTGCCGCTCATTCTCACCTTCCTCTGGCGCATCTACCGGCCCGGTGTGGCGCTGCTGCTCGGTGCGGGCTTGCTGCTGATCGGCCTGATCTTTGTGCTGCCGGGTGAGGCCAAGGTGGATGGTGGCCACACCGCCCAGCGCGATCCGCAAACCCAGGCGATGCTCTATACTCCTGGGCCGATCTTTGGCTGGTACCCGCTGGAGACCGAAGATAATTCCTATGCGCTGCGCATCCGCAACCGCTCGGATACGGATGGAGGGCGTGGCTTGATCGAGAACCTGGGGCGCTACCTGCACGATCTGTGGCTCTTTTTTGGGCATCCGGCAGTGTTGTCGGCGCTGGCGGTGAGCCTGGGGACGCTGGGGGTGTTGGGGTGGCTGATCTGGGGGCGCGGTGCGCAGAGTCGCTGGCGGGCGGCCCACGAAGGCGGGGAACCGCTGGTGGCGATCTATGCCTCGTTGGCACAGAATCGGCGCTGGGTGGTGGCGCTGGCAATCTTCCTGGCGATCTATGCACTCTTCTTCAGCACCTACTTCACCAACCTGATCGGCACCATCAGCGGCACGACCGGCTCGCTGCTCTACTGGCTGGCTCAACACAATGTTGAGCGTGGCGGGCAACCTGCTCACTACTACCTCATCCAGTTGATCATCTACGAGCCATTGTTGCTGCTCTGGGGTGGGATTGGGCTGATCTTCTTGCTCATAGACTATCTGCGGCGTGAAGTTGAAGCCGGCGCTTATTGGGCCATCCGCCTGATCGCTTGGTGGTCACTCGGTGCGGCCTTCATCTACACCTGGGCGGGCGAGAAGATGCCCTGGCTGACTACCCATATCGCGCTGCCGCTGGTGCTGCTGGCGGCCTGGGCGTTGCAACGCAGTCTGCGCGGGCTGCGTTCTGGTGATGAGCTACCCCCACCAACTGCGGTGGCCAGTTTTATCGCCATCTTCACCCTGATTGTGAGCCTCTGCTTTGTGTTGATGACGGCGATCATGAGCTTTATTGATCAGTCGCTCATCCCGCCCTGGATGGTGCTGCTCTTTCTCCTGCTCCTGCTCACCCTGCTGACGGCGGGCTTTGCGCTGCGCTGGAATCTGCGCTGGGCACTTGCGCTGCTGGCGGCCTGTATTGCGGTGACGGGCGGCCTCTACACGGCCCGCAGCGCCTTCCGCCTCGCCTACCAAAATGGCGACATCCCCCGCGAAATGCTCGTCTATACCCAAACCTCGCCCGATGTGATGCGGGTGGTGCGTAAACTCGAAGAGGCTTCGCGGCGGCGTGGCTACGGGCTATCCATGCCGATCCTCTATGATAACGAGACGGTCTGGAGTTGGTATCTGCGCGACTTCGCCCAGGCCGAGCGGATTGGGGGCGATCTGAGCGCCCCACCTGCTGAAGAGATCATGGCGGTGCTGCTGCTCGACGAGAATATGATCCAGAACCCGCAGAACCGGCAATTCCTGGATGGATTTGTCATTCAGCGCTACCCGTTACGTTGGTGGTTCCCCGAAGACCAGATCTACCGGCTGGCCCCGGGATGGCGTGACGCGCCGCTCGAATCAACCTCGCTGCTCGGCCAGTTCTTGCGCACGCCGCTGGATCGCCATATCCACGTCCGCATCTGGAACTACCTCATCTTCCGTGAACCGGGCTATCCGCTGGGTTCTTCGGATTTTTATATCGCGGTACGTCCCGAATTGGCCAATCAGATTGGGATTGGTTTGGGTGGAAGTTTGAACCAGAAATAAATACCATCACGCTATGTCATACACAGCCCACAGAGAAGAGGATTCACTCCTCGATCACCACCTGAGCTTCGGACGCATCAACGGGGAAGTCGTCACCTACATCCTTATCGTCCTACTCAGCCTGATGGCCCATCTATGGGGGCTGGATCGCATGGCCATGCACCATGACGAGAGCATCCATGCGTGGTCGAGTTGGCGCTTTTATACTGGGGCGGGCAGTTTTAGTTGTTGGGGTGGTGCTACCGCTCCGACCTACTGTTATGATCCGGTCTATCACGGGCCGGTGCTCTATATTCTGACCTTCGCGGCCTACTTTTTGTTTGGTGATGGTGACGCGCAGGCGCGGCTCCCGATGGCGCTGGCCGGGGTGGGGATGGTGGCCTCGGCGTGGTGGCTGCGGCCCCTCCTGGGGCGGCGCGGGGCGTTGATTGCGGCGGCGCTGCTCGCCTTTTCGCCCTCGCTGCTCTATTTCACCCGCTTTGCCCGCCACGATGGCCTCATGGTGCTGTGGGAGATCTGGATGTTCATCGGGGCTATGCGCTGGCTAGAGAGTGGCAAGGCGCGCTGGCTCTACCTCGTCGCCGCCGCCGTGGCGTTAGCGATTGGCACCCACGAACTCTACTACATCCTCTTCTTCATCTTTGGCGTCTTTCTCGTGATGCGCCTGCTCAGCGAAAGCCGCTTCTCGCGCTACCTGCACTGGGGGCTGATCGCGGTCTTTGCGCTCTGTCTCGTACTGATGGTACTCAATCCACCGCTGCCGGTTGGCCAGGGGCTTTACCTGGGCGAGAAGGCATTTTTGGTCGCCTCGGCGCTCGCGTTGGCGTGGATCTGTCAGGGCTTGTGGGACCCGCACCCGCTGCTGAGTGAGCGTCTGCGCACGACATGGCAGGCGGATCGCCAGAGCATCTGGGTCGCCTTGGCGATCTTAGCGGGGATCTATCTGGTCTGTTACACCACCTTCCTGACCTACCCGCCGGGGGCGATTGACGGCCTCTATGCGGGGTTGGCCTACTGGTTAGGTAGCCAGCAGGAGTATGCACGCGGCGATCAGCCCTGGTACTACTACCTGATGCAACTGCCGCTCTATGAGCCACTGGCGGTGCTGAGCGGCTTCGGCGTGGTGGTGGCCATGATCACGGCGGTGGTGAGGCGGGTGCTGCGCAGCCGACGGGTGGCTCCGGTGGTGGTGGCGGAGGAGGAGGAGGAAGAAGAAGCCGAACTGGTGGCGGTTGCACCGCCACCCACGCTCCCCCCCTGGTCGCTCGCGCCGCTGCTCCTCACCTTCTGGTTCTTCACGGCAGTGATCCTCTTCTCGTGGGCGGGCGAGAAGATGCCCTGGCTACTCGTGCATATGGCACTCCCCGGCAACCTGCTGGCCGCGTGGGTCTTGGGGCGGCTGGTGCAGGTTGCGCACAACCCCGCCCAGCCCGCGCCGTCGGCGCGCTTCCTCATCCCCATCGGTACGCTCCTCATTCTGATCAGCCTGGGGGTTGCGTTTTGGCGCGCCGGGATGCCCGCGACCGGGCAGACGGCGCAGAGCAACCTGCTGCAAAGCCTCGTGCCATTGATTGTGGCGGGGGCGGTGATCTACGGCATGCTCACCATCGCCAATCAGATCGGCGGGCGTGTCGTCATGGCCCTCGCCAGCCTCACCATCGCGGGGCTGATCGGTACGTACACCCTGCGCGCCACCTGGATGGCGGTCTATGAACACCCCGACACCCCGGTTGAGTTGCTCGTCTATACCCAGACCGCCCCCGATGTACCGCGTTACGTGGCCGACATCCACGAGTTAGCAATCAACCTGACTCGTAACCAACGCAGTGCGGAGGATGTGGCGGGCGAGATCAGCCTACCGATCATCATTGATAGTGGCGATGCCAACGGGGATGGTTCGCTGGCGTGGCCGTTGCAGTGGTACCTGCGCGACTTCAAGCGCCTCGTGTGGATGAAGAAGGATGCCATCCAGACCAACCCCGGCCCGACCACCTTTGAAGTGGATTTACCCGATGGGAGTCGCGGCCTAGCCCCGATTGTGCTGCTCTACAAACCGCATGTGAGCAGTGAGGTGCGCCAAGCGCTAGAGGCCAACTATGTGCAGCCCTACGGTGCCACAGGCGTCTTCAACTGGTGGTTCCCGGAGGGCCAGAAGTGTAGCCCGGATGCGCCGGGGTACAAGCGCTTCTACTATAGCCGCTGGACCTCAGACGCCATTCTAACCGCGCAACCCACCGAGGATGGCGGGCGCGGCGGGTGTGGCCGCGACATCAGCGCCGAAGTGTACGGGCCACTCGCGCCGATCCTGTGGCCCTTCCAGCGCGAAAACTGGGCCTGGCTCTACCCCTACCTGATCTACCGCGAACTACCTGAACCGCTCAGCCCCGGTGTGCGCGAGATGGAGGTCTGGATTCGCCGCGATCTTGCGGGGGGTGTAGGCCAGAACGAGGCGACCGCCACCGCCAGCAGCGATCTGCGCCTCGTGGCCCAGAACGCAGCCACCCTGCCGGTCGGCGGTACGGGGCCAACCGGCGCGGCGGTGGATGCGCAGGGTAACCTCTACATCGCCGATAGCGGAGCGCATCAGATCCACATCTTTGGCCCCGACGGCAGCCTGACCCGCAGCTTCGGCAGCTTCGGCACCGAATTGGGTTACCTGTACGAGCCACGCGGGATCGCGGTAGATGCTGAGGGCAACATCTATGTAGCCGACACATGGAATGCACGGATTGTGAAGTATAATGCCCAACTGCAAGTGGTGGGAAGTTGGGGCAGCGGTACGCAAGATCTGGGCGATGGGCGCAAAGCGACGATCACCGATGGCGATCCGGTGAAGAATGCCGAAAACCCGCTCGGCCTATTTGGGCCACGCGGCTTAGCGCTCGATGCTGAGGGCAATCTTTACATTGCCGACACCGGCAACAAGCGCATCGTCGTCACCGACACTACGGGTAACTACCGTTACCAATGGGGCTACGCCGGTGCAGAACTAGGAGCCTTCAACGAACCGGTAGGCGTTGCGGTGGATGCGCAGGGCAACGTCTATGTCGCCGACACATGGAACAGCCGGGTGCAAGTCTTTGCGCCAGATGGCACCGGCCAAGTCGGCCCCATCCCGATCATTACGTGGCCAGTACGTGGTTGGATGCCAAACACCTATGATGATCCAGCAATTGCCGCCAGCCCCGATGGAACCATCTATGTCAGCATCCCCAGCCGCCAACAGGTACTCGCAGCCAACCTGCGTGGCGACGTACTACTGCGTTGGGGTGGGCCAGGGAGCGGCCTCGCTGCCCTAAACAGCCCAAGTGGGATCGGGGTAAGCCCAGATGGTAGTGTGTGGGTCATTGATCGCAACGAATCGCGAGCATTGCGCTTTGTCTTGCCTGAAGTACAAGCCATTCCATGAACACTTACGCGCACCTCAATCACTACATTTCGCCCTCAGCCGAAGCCGGATTGAGTGATGCATGGCGCCGTTCGCTCGGACGATTGGGCGACTACAGCGCCATCCTGATTCGCTCACTCAATCTGCGTCCATTAGACGTTAGCCTGTATACTCAGACCGAAGATCACATTCTGGTACGTATCAGCCTACCAAGTTCCTACCTGATCCTCCGTGTCGCACCGGAAGATGATCTGGCGGCGTATGTCTACCAGATCCGTGCGCTCAGCGGCCACAACATCCCGGCACCCAAGATCATCCAGCGCGATCTCTCGCGCAGCCTCGTCCCCTTCGCGTTTACGCTCGAATCGTATGTCCCTGGCGTACATGCCGAAGAGATCCACAATCCGCCACTCTTACGTGGGGCAGGCCGCCAGGCCGGGCGAGCCTTGCGCAGAATGCACTGCATCCCGGTGACAAGTGCCGGACGCCCGACTGCATCGGGGCGTTGGCCGCAACAAAACTGGCGCGTGGTGTTGCGCCAGATCGGGCGAAGGATCGCGGCACCACCTGCGGATGCGCTGATCTTCAGTAGCCACGAGCAGCGCATCATCACCAATCTGCTCGACAGCCCCATGCTTGAGTGTCAGCAACCCATGCTCATCCACGGGCGCTTCAGTCCACGTTCGGTGCGGTGTACCTCAAGTGGGAATGTGCATCTAGAGGCGCTGATTGACCCCGGCCACTATATCGGGGGCGACGGGCTTTATGATCTGGCGTGTGGCCTATGCGCGGCACACCCGGAGGCATGGCGCGAGGGTCTACTGGATGGTTACCAATCGGCGGGGCCACTGAGCGAAGCCGAACGGCGACGCTTACCGCTGCTCCAACTGCTGGCTAACTACTGGGAAGCCTGCCGCCGCTATATGTACGCTGAACCCCACGAGGCCGCCCGTACCGAAGCCCTCCGGCTGATGGAGGAACTGGTCGCTTCAGAACGAGGATCGCGGCTGGTAGCGGTATAAGTGCGCTAGTTACCAAGCTTTTTGCCGAATGAAATGAGCATGACTAAAGTGCGTCAACTCCGAACTCTCCCGAATGTGGCATAAGGAGCGTTAGCCATGGATGCACCACAGACCTTTATCTTTGCAACGCTAGATGAACTCGCTGAGGCGGCGGCAGTTCAGATCACCACCGCCATTAAAGCCGCCGTGCAAGAGCGGGGCCACTGCCTGATTGCCCTCTCAGGAGGCAACATCCCTCCACGGGTTCATCACATCATCTCCATCCTCCCCTTGCGTACCCAAATTCCATGGCACGCACTGAGCATTATCTGGGTGGATGAACGTTATGTCCCCTTTGATAGCCCCGACAGCAACTACCTACTCGCCCGCCAGACCCTACTCGATCACATCCCCATCCCCTCGGATCAGATCTACCCTGTCCCCACCTACTATGCCACGCCGGAGCTTGCCGCTACCGTCTATGATCGCCAGATCCAAGCCCTCTTAGCCACCCATGGCGGGCAGATAGATATTGCCATCCTGGGGATGGGGGCGGATGGCCATACAGCATCGCTCTTCCCCAACCATCCGGCGCTCAACGCGGCAGCGAACCAGCACGTCATCGCGGTGAGCAATGCACCCAAACCGCCACCAACCCGGATAAGCCTGACGCCAAGTGTGCTAAATCGTAGCCGGTTGGTGCTGTTCCTCGTTGCTGGGGCCGACAAGGCGGCGATGCTGGCGGCGGCCCTGCATGGCCCGCACACCCCCACGGATATTCCGGCCCAGATCATTCACCCCACCAATGGGCAGGTGGTGTGGATGTTGGACACCGATGCAGCGGCGAATCTCTAAATGCGCTTCAGTTCTGCCCGATCATCTTATTGTAGGCAAACTGCCCCCACCAAGAGAGGATAATCACCACTGGCAAGCAGAAACACAGCATATACAATACCTGAGCGATCTCCGGTTTAGGCCCAAAGGCATTTGTCAATGCAAGAAATATTAATCGATGCGAAAGGTACATAAAGAAACCGGCAAAGCTTATAGTACGAATAAACCAGTTTATATATTGCTGTACTAAGTATTTCTCTAGAAATAGCCTTAGATTAATAGTTGTCAGAAAAAATACCAATGAACCAAACAAGATTAAGGGAGTAGCGAAAGCGGAAAACTCTAATAATTCTAATCCCTGAAAGGAAAAGAACCAAGAGACTACAAGAAGCAAATAGTTGGTTGCGATGAAATATCGGTTATATAGTAATTCTTGGTGGCCAGCAATATATATTCCTGCAAAAAAAGGCAAGAAGTAAAGAAAAAATCGCGGATCAAACGTAAAGAATACAAAATCACCCAATAAACCTACGAAGACAATGCTTAAGCAAAATAAAATATAAACGAATTGATGTCTTCTTATCACCACCATCAAAGGTGTTATTGCATAAAAAACCACTAGAACTGCAATAAACCATAATGTCCGCAATGAAGAGAAAGAAAATACCGAAATCAAAGCAATACTTTTAAATACAGATATCTGAGTTCCTAATCCCGTAAACCAGAATAATAAACAAGCAAGTGCATAAGGCGGGTATATCCTAAGAAAACGCGATTTATAGAATTGCACCACATCACTTACTGTTTGAAATGTCCGACGCATCCCTATGAGATACCCAGATATAAGCATGAACAAACCAAGAATAATAACCGTCAATCTTGTAATATAGGGGTCTTTGCTAACATAAAAAGCCGTATAATCTAGAAGATGCCAATACCCGACAATATAAAGAACACTGAAACTGCGAATCATATCAATAAGTATGTCGTTTTTTATGCTTTTGCCTGCCATAAACTCCTCATGTAATAACTACAAATACTCCAATTGCCATCTATACAACACCAACTCAATCCGGAAAGAGATCATCGGTCTCTTCATCCACCGTGCGCGGCGCAACGGGAGGTTTGCCCTTACTCGATTGCTGCATCGCCTTATAGAAAGCTTCATCGTAGGGGCGGGTACGCACCACCACCGGCATTGGCACCGCGTGGCCCAAGACGAGCGCCTGCTGTTTGCTGTCGAGGGTCGCCAAAACGGCCTTGAGAGCGGTACCGCCACTGACCCCGGTAAAGACCGCGTCAATATCGCGCTCATCGTTCAGCAGCGCCGTGATGCGGGTACCGATCTGGCTCATCACCTCGTTGTCAATCGAGGAGGGGCGCTGGTCTACCACCAGCAGCGTAACGCTATACTTACGCATCTCACGCGCAATCATGCCGAAGATCGTCTGTTTGGCATTGGTAGGATTGAGGAACTTATGCGCCTCCTCAATTGTGATCATCAGCGGATGCGGGCGGTCGGCGGCATTTTTGGTACGGTTGTAGGTCTCGCTCTTCTCCATCCAGCGCCGATGGATGCGGCGGGTGATGATGTTCGCCACGAGCATATAGGCGAGGCTGCTACTATGCTGGCCAAATTCGAGTACCACATGACGTTTGGCGGCTAGGGCATCAATCAACCGATCAATCACCGAAAAATCGGCCTGTTTGTGGATGAACTTGAGGCGACTAATCTGCGCCAGCTTGCGCTTGAGCGCCCCAATAGCACCGGCGTGAGCACCATGGGCTTCAGCAAACTCTTTGATCTCGGCGCTGTCCATGTCGAGCAACTGGGTCAGCCAGCGATCTTTATAGTGATCGGCAAGGAGCGAGGCGGTTTCACCAGCGGTGCTGCTCAGATTTAACTCGTCTTGAAGGGGAATGACATCCTCGATCTCAATCTGATTCAGGCCAATCACCACCTCGCCATCATAGCTACCGTGCTGGGCACCATCGGGATCGAGGGTATAGACCTGCACCTGGCTGCCAAAGAGTTGGCGTAGGCTCTTCACAAAGACGTTGCCCTCGGCACGTGCATCGCGGCCATACTCATTGTGCATGTCGAAGATCAGGTTGGAGGCGATGCCGGACTGGATGGTGCCACACAACAAGAGCCGGGTGAGAAAGCTCTTGCCAGTACCGCTCTTACCAAAGATGCCGTTGGAACGCTCAATCAGGCGCTCCAGATCAATACAGACCGGCACCTCCATGTCCAAGGGCTTACCGATCTCAAAGTGGGTGCGATCTGCTTCACCAAAGACGCGACTAAAATCGGCCTCTTGCGCCTCGTAGAGCGCCGAAAAGTGGCGCGGGATGGTCTTCACCGGCGACAACTGCGCGGTAGGATCGTGCGGCAACATAAGCTGCGGGCGCACCTGAAGCGTCCCGTAGGTAGCCGTCCCCGCCAGCACCGCCTGGATAAACGCATCAGCTTTGGGCGGATCGATCAACACCTTCTGGTTCGTCGCCTCCAAAGCCACATCGGTGATCATCGAGAAGAAATCGTTCTTCTCACCATTGACGACCACAAACTGCCCGACTCGCATATCCTCGACACTCTCACGTGCCTCAAGACGGGCGGTAAGCCCGGTGTTGAGCGAACCACTGGTGATGACGCCAAGGCGGGTGCGTTGCTGCATAGTGCCTCCTTATCGCTGCGAGTCTGGCAGCACAAATATACCACAGGTTGGGTATGAAGTAGAGAGACGCAAGATCTTGTATCTCTAGCCTCCATTTTTAAATATTAACCATTTTTATAGAATAAATCCGCCACAAAAAAATAGTATGCCCGCGTTTATATAAACCCTGGCTAAGCCAAGCAATTCGACACCACCCACCATAGAGAGTGAGTGACATATATGCGAGTTCTCATTGTTGAAGATGATGCAGCGGTACGCAGCTTTCTGTGCCGGGTGATGTGTCTGCTCTTGCCCCATGCGCAGGTTATCTCGGCGATAGATGGGAACCAAGGGCTACTTGAGTTTCTGGCTGAACCATTCGATCTAGTGATCAGTGATAACCGTATGCCCAACATGAGTGGTCTGGAGTTGCTGACCACGCTGCGTGAGTATTCGAGTGTCCCCTTCGTTATGATCTCGGCTGAGGTTGCAACTGAATATCGCGCACTACAAGCGGGAGCATCGGCCTATCTAGCGAAGCCATTGTCCATCAATGAACTGCGCACGGTGGTGCGCCATGTGATGGCAACATCCTTCGATTATACTAGTAGAGTGTAAGCAATGTCCGCCCTCCGCCGATAGATTATAAGGAGCCAATGGTGCAACTCCCAGTCTATGATGGCTACATCTTCGATCTTGATGGGACGATCTATTTGGGTGACCAGATCTTACCAGGGGCAGTTGATCTGCTTGCCCAACTGCGACGTGATGGGCGGAAGGTAGCCTTTCTCTCCAACAATCCCACCAAAAACCGGGCGCAGTATGTCGCCAAGTTGAACCAGATGGGCATCCCAACCAGCCTCGACGAGGTGATCAACACCAGTTATGTGATGGTCGAGTGGCTGAAGAGCAATGCCCCCGGTGCGACGGTCTACCCGGTGAGTGAGCAACCGTTGATTGATGAACTCAGCGCCGCCGGGTTCCCGATTAGTGAGCGGGCGGGCGAGATCGAGTATGTGATCGCCTCCTTCGACCGCACCTTCGTCTACCGCAAGCTCCAGATCGCCTTCGATGCCATTCGGGCGGGTGCTCAGTTGGTCGCCACCAACCCCGACCGCTTCTGCCCGGTGCCGGGGGGTGGTGAACCCGATGCGGCGGCGATCATTGCGGCGATTGAGGCATGTACGAACACCCGCTGTAGTGTGAATGTTGGCAAACCCTCACCGATTATGGCTCGCACTATCAGTACCCAACTAGGTGTGCCACCAGAGCGCTGCCTGATGGTTGGGGATCGCCTACATACCGATATTGCGATGGGGGCTGCGGCGGGCATGGATACGCTGCTGGTGCTTACGGGCGATAGCCGCCGCGCTGATCTGGCGACAGCACCCTATCAGCCCACCTACATTGCCGAGGATCTATTGTAGGGGCGAAGCATCGCCCGCCATATGGCAGAGGCACCCGAACGAGGTTGGCGGGCGATGCTTCGCCCCTACTTCTCTCTTGACGAGAAACGGGCTTCGCTCTACAATTTCATGATAGAACACCAAGCCCTACGAGGAGTCACCATGCCACCGATTCGATCTACGCACCATACCCATCACCTGCTGCCTCCCGGCGTGGAGCGCTGGCATGGGCAGGCCGCCGATTCAGCCGGCGATTCCACATGGCCAGTCGCGCTGCGGGCGATGCTCCTCTTCACTGGTGCCGTTCTCCCCGATGATGCCACGTTAGCACGTACTTCAAATGATGACCTGAATATGTTGCGTGTCTCGCTGAACATGTTGGGCAACAACGATCATAGCAATATGGCCTAGCTCATCCACTCCGTAATCGCCGCGTCAACCATGGATGCAGCCTCCCAGTGCGGGAGGTGGCCCGCTTTGGGCACCTCAAGTAACTGGCTCCCCGCAACCTGGGCGTGTAGCCAGTGGGCCTGCTGGATCGGTACGACCGGATCGCGGTGACCGGCGATGATCAGCAGCGGGCAGCGGATCTGAGCCATGAGCGGGCGGATGTCACACAGCGCCAACAACTTGAGCAAGATCGCAAAGTTGCGGATCGAGGAGCGTTGGTAGTCAGCGTGCCAATGCTCCACCGCAGCTTTGGCAATCGGGTTGCGCCGGTAGGCCGCCGCGTCTCCACTGTAGAACTGTCCAATCCCCCACTTAATGTAGGGCAGTGAGCGTTGGGTGGCGCGGTAGTTGAGCCAGTAGAAGCCGTAGCCACCCAAGAGATACATCTGGCGCTGGTACAGCCCCAGGAATCCACTCAGTGGCCCCCACACGACCGGCGCAATCGCCACTACCCGTTGAACCAGTTCGGGGTAGAGCGACGCCATGGCCAACGCCACCATCCCGCCGGTCGAGTGACCGATCAGGGTGACGGGTTGGCCATTGGCGATCTCGCGGATGGCGTGTAGCTCCAGATCAATCAGCATCTCCTGAGTCAGTTCGCGATAATCGGGCGGTACCTGCGCCGGGTAGTGGCCGGGCAGATCAAGTGTCACGCAGCGCCCGTAGGGTGCCATGTGGGCCACTTCACGGTGCCAAATGGAGCGGTTGGCCGAGTAACCATTGATGAAGATGAAGGTCGTGTCACCCTGGCTGTGTTCCTCCCAGGTCAGGGTGTGGCCGCGATGGTTGGTAGATGGCATAGGTTTATTGATAGAATGCAGCAATGATCTGTGGCGTCACGAAGCCTTCGATCAATGATCCGAGCGTGACTAAGGGCAACAAGACAAAGACCCAGATCTTGGCGAAGGCGGCCAAGGCCCAGAGCAGATTCTGGCCGGTGGTGAAACCGGGTGGCGGGGCCAACATCGCCGCTCCGATGCGCAGCCCTAAGGCCGCGCTGAGAATGAAGGCGGGTAGCTCGATGATACCATGGGGCAGCACATAGGCCAACACAAACTGAAGCGGGCTGGCGATGCCCAAAATAAGCCAACTGCCGCCGCGCACCGCCAGTAGGTGCGAGATGAAGCCGATCTGAGCGAAGGCTACCGCTGGCACCAGGAAGGCGAAGAGGCCAAAACTGACCGTCGAGAAGAGGTTGGAGAGGATGGAGACACGGATGTTGTTGGCGAAGATCTGGAGCGTGAGCAGCAGCGAGGCTTGGGGTGGGTTACCCAGGTTGGCAATCGCCTGCTCGAAGATCCAGATGTGGTAGCGTTCGCCCAGGAATGCGCCGAGAAGTAACCCGCCTAGCGCTGCAAAACTGGCAAAGCCGAGGGGCATGCGCAGTTCCCGCAAGAGTTCGCGCAGTTCATGGGTGTAGAAACGTCGCACCGAAAAGGCGCGGCCCGCATACTGACTGGGCTGGGTGCCCGCCGGACGATGCTCGCGGTAGAATCTGAGGTAGGTGTTGAGGATCTGACGCGGGTTGAGATCTTCGTGCTCGCGGGAGAGGATCTCTTCGCGATTGAAACTCATCAGCCCACTGCGGATCAGGGCGATGGCGATCACGAAGAGCGCCGCCATCACATACCAGAGCATGTCGTAGCGCTGTGCAATGAAGAGGACGGCCTGTACCTGGAGCGTGACCGCTGTGGGTACCAGCACCGCCGAGGCGAGCAGGGTAGCAGCGCGGATACTGCTGGTGTGGCTCGAAATCACCACCGCCCCCGCCACCAGCAGCAGGCTGATCACCGTAATCATAAGGGTGATCTGGAGCAGCAGCAGCGGGGTCATGCTGTCATAGTAGATGCTGGGATGTACCATCCGCATCATGTTGAGGAAGACCAGCATGGCCATGAGGCTACCTGCGAGCGGCACGATCAGCGCCGAGAGCAACTTGCCCGTGTAGAGGCTGCGGTCAGAGATGGGCATGGCCAGCAGCGATTCGAGGCTGTTGCGTTCGCGCTCGCCGACAAACGACTCAATCGCCGTAATCAGGGCGAAGCTGGCGGGCACAAAGCCGATCAGCAGGGCGGCAAAGGGCACCAAGCGCCCTAGCACCAGCGGATCTTCAACAAAGCCGAGCGCAAACGAGGTGCCCGCAACCAAACCACCCGGCAGCGCAATCGTCAAGACCGCGAGCGGAATCAGTACGCGCCAATCGGTCATGATCTCGCGCAGTTCGCGTTGGGCAATCGCCAGCGCCGAACTCAGCCCACCATCGCGCCGCCCCCGACCCCGCCCCAACCGCAACTTGTTGGGGCGCGCCGCCTGCCACGCGAAGAGCCGGATCGAACCCTGGGTATGCTCGCGTGACAAGATCTCCTCGCGGTTGAAGGTCTTCATCCCGATCCGCATGAGCAGCGCCGCCAGCGTAAAGAGGCCCACCGCCACCAGCCACAACTCGCCCCAGCGGTTATTGATGATCTGCACCGCCGCCAACTGCACCACCAACGCCGCCGGTAACAGAATGAAGCTCGACATCAGATTGGCGGCACGTACCGTCGTGATGTGGGCCGAGATCACCACCGCGCTGGTGACCATCACCAACGCCAAGCTGCTCACAACGAGGAAGATCAGCAGCAACCGACTCAGGGTAAAGGCGGGGTAGTAGAGATCGGGTTGGAAGCCGATCAGCATTAAGAGAAAGACCAGCATAGCGATCACGCTGGAGATCAAGGGCGTAAAGAGTGAGGAGGCGAGTTTGCCCAGGTAGAGATCGCCATCCGAGAGTGGCATCGAGAGTAGCGATTCAAGGCTGTTGCGTTCGCGCTCGCCCACAAACGACTCGAGGGCGGTAATCAGCGAGAAACTAGCCGGAATAAAGCCGACCAGCAGCGCCGCAAAGGGCACCAGCCGCTCGGCCAGATTATCTGCCTCCACATAGTCTACGACTTGGCTGGCCCCGGCCACCAACAACTGGGGGAAGATGAAGGTGAGCAAAAGGATCGGAGCCACAATACGCCAATCCTTGAGCGTATCGCGTACTTCGCGGCGGGCAATGGTGGTAATCGTCGTGATGTTCATAGTTAGTCCGCGACAATCCGCAGATAGACCTCTTCGAGACGCTGGGGCACTTCGGCCAGCGAGACCACAGGCAGACCGGTTGCCGCCAAGCGGCTCAGGATCTGCGGGTTGAGCAGATGCGGCTCGGAGCAGCGGTAACGCAGCGCGGTATCGCTCTGGCTCTCCACCGTTATCAGATCGGCCAGGATGGAAGCCGCCGCACTCGCCGGAAGTGGAGCGGCCAAGCGTAATTCATAGATCGGCGCACCGAGAAGCTGGCGGGTCAACTCCGCTATCGTCCCCTGGGCAATAATCTGGCCGCTCCGAATAATCGCAATCCGGTCGGCCAGCACCTCCGCCTCACTCAGGTTATGGGTGGTGAGCAAAATCGAACGGTCGGCGGCACGCAGATCTTGGATCGCATCGCGCACCGTGCGCGCACTCTGCGGGTCCATCGCAGTCGTCGGCTCATCCAAAAAGAGCACCGGCGGATCGTGGATCAGGGCACGCACCAGCGCGATCTTCTGCTTCATCCCCTTAGAATAGCCATCGAGCTTACGATCACGCGCCTCCCACATGCCAAACTGGCGCAACAGCAGTTCGGCGCGCGATTGGCGGGCCTGAGCTTCGAGACCCAGCAGCGAGCCAAAGAAATCGAGGTACTCCATCGCCGCCATCCGCCCATACAGGCCGGGGTACTCCGTCAGCAACCCGACCTTACTACGGACTACTTCGGCCTCGCGCACCACATCGTGGCCACAGATACGCGCATAGCCACTACTCGGCTTGAGGATCGCGCCGAGCATACGCACCGTAGTCGTCTTTCCGGCCCCATTTGGCCCCAGCAAGGCCAGCAATTCACCGGGCTGAATATTGAGATCGATGCTGCGCACCGCTTGGAAGGCACCAAATTGCTTACTCAGTTGCGAGGCTTCAATCATGATCGGCTCCTATGGGCTTGGCCAACGACAACGTGGCCCTGCTTCTATTGTACCTAGCGATGGTATCCAAAGCCACCCAGTAGGTGTTGGATTTGGCGCACCTGAGTGCAAGTAGGGGCGAAGCATCGCCCCCCAACATGGTTGGGGTTCCCCCGGTCACATGGTGGGCGATGATTCGCCCCTACGGACATGCGGGGCATGGCGGCGCACCCGTGGCGGCACGGGGCGGGGCGGGGGTTCATTATGACGGGGCATGGCGGCGCACCCGTGGCGGCACGGGGCGGGGGTTCATTATGACGGGGCATGGCGGCGCACCCGTGGCGGCACGGGGCGGGGGTTCATTATGACGGGGCATGGCGGCGCACCCGTGGCGGCACGGGGCGGGGCGGGGGTTCATTATGACGGGGCATGGCGGGGTACCCGTGGTGGCACGGGGCGGGGCACCCGTGCCACCACGGGATCGGGCGGGGGTTCATTATGACGGGGCATGGTGGGGTACCCGTGGCGGCACGGGGCGGGGCGGGGGTTCATTATGACGGGGCATGGTGGCGCACCCGTGGCGGCACGGCACGGGGCGGGGGTTCATGTAGGGGCGAAGCATCGCCCCCCAACATGGGTGGGGTTTCCCCGGCCACATGGTGGGCGATGCTTCGCCCCTACGGACATGCGGGGCATGGTGGCGCACCCGTGGCGGCACGAGGCGGGGCGGGGGTTCATTATGACGGGGCATGGCGGGGCACCCGTGGCGGCACGGGGCGGGGCACCCGTGCCACCACGGGATCGGGCGGGGGTTCATGTAGGGCGATGCTGCGCCCCCGCCCCCCACCGGAGGTGACTTTGCACATGCCCTACGCCCCTTCTAACGCATGTTGACAATTCCCAACAAGACGTGCTACTTTATACACGTTGTGAGGATTATTCTGGTGTTCGTGCAAGAACACTCGGTGGGAGTATGTATGCAGATCGGCAACCTCAAGAAATCGGGCCAAGATGCAGCGCATCTGGTGGAAGAGCGTCCCACCAGCGGTGCATGCACAGACGGTACGAAATCTCGTACCGGGCTTGCCCGTTCTGCCGTGATGTGTACGCTACGGACGGCGGCTTCTGCCGGACGTACTAAAAGCCTAACTCGTTAGGCGGGGAGGCCGAACCTCCCCGCAAAGAGCGTTTGTTATGCAAACAAACGGTTCTGAGAGGGGGGTGGATGCCTTGGGCCAGCGAGTCCTCGTCCTCAACGCAAGCTACGAACCGCTACAACTCATCTCGGTACGTCGGGCAATCATCCTGTTACTTCAGGAGAAGGCCGAACTGATCGAGGCGGCCCAGCAACAACTGCGGGCGCTTCAGGTCACACTGGCGGTTCCCCTGGTGATCCGTCTGGTGCGCTATATCCGCATTCCACGGCGGCTCAAGTTGCCCTGCTCACGGCGCGGCATCTTCGCCCGTGATCGTGAGACATGCCAGTATTGTGGTGAGCAGCCGGGGCGGCACCAGCTCACGATGGATCATGTGATCCCGCGCTCACAGGGAGGGCCAACCACCTGGGAAAACCTCGTCACCGCCTGCCGTGATTGCAACCACCGTAAGGGCGGGCGCACCCCCGAACAGGCCGGGATGCACCTGTTGAGTACGCCGCGCCAGCCGCAGTACTTGGCCTTTGCCCTGCTTGGCGAGATGGAACGCCACGATGTCTGGCGTAAGTATGCCTTCATCTAAGCGCCGTCTGGGTGATTTTGGCGAAGCGGCCGCCTATGCCCATCTGCTGCGTAAGGGTTATCGCATCCTAGCCCGCAACTGGCGCTGTCAGTACGGTGAGCTCGATCTGGTCGCCCACGATGGCGACCAGATCGTTTGTGTTGAGGTGCGAACCCGCCGCGCCTCTAGCTCGATCAGCCCCGAAGAGAGCATTACCCCCCTCAAACGCCAGCGGCTCATGCGCCTCGCGATGACCTACCTCAGCCAAACCGATCTGCCCGATTCCACTGTGTGCCGCATCGATCTGATTGCGGTAGAGATTGACTCGCAAGGGCGGATTGCACGCCTCGATCACCTGATCAGCGCGGTTGAGGAGTAGGTGTTGTGACACTCCGCAGCCACTAAAGTGGCGCGGCTTCTTGGCCCAACCCGCCTACTGGCGAGCGTAACGACCAACGGAG